>NZ_ACFY01000030.1 GCF_000174195.1 Roseburia inulinivorans DSM 16841
TTTATACCCAAAAGCAGAAAATACGAATGTACAAATGGAGCTCAAACCCTTGCGGTTTGGGCTTTTTCTGATTTTGTAGAAAATCTGAGAACAACTATTTCTAAAAAGTTAATTATCATTTTGTAATGGAAATAGATAGAATTATTCACAAAACTGTTATGATCATTCCTATTGAAAGAAATGCTGGGGCATGATAGAATGACCGTATAGACGGAAATAAAATCTATAAATACGGATATAGCATAGCGGAGGAACACACATGATTATCAGTGAAAGAATTTTTTACATAATGGAGCAGAAGAACATGAGCCAGTTGGAACTGTCGAGAAGAACCGGGATTGCAACAAGCAACATCAGTGACTGGAAAAAGAAAAAGACGAATCCCAAAGCAGATTGTCTGTTATCCATATGTGACGCATTGGATATTACACCGGAACAGCTTTTAACGGGAAAAGGAATTGATCCGGAATATAAAGATACAGATATGGATTATGAAGTCACTAGGTCGGACATTAAGATATTGAAGCAGATTCACAGCCTTGGGGACGAACAGTATAAAAGATTGTTGGCATATATGAAGGCATTGAAGAAACTGGAAACAATGGAGAGTATTGTGGAGGAACAGAACTAGTAGTTAATACTAATAGGATGATAAGCCAGAATAGGGGGATGCAATGAAAAGTATTATGTTTAAGACAAAAATATTTCATGAGGGGAAAATGTATCTTCTTGTATCGGATGTTACAAAGTTGATGGAGATATCGGAGAAAGCATTTTGCAAGAAATATTCTGATAAGATTGTTGAGATCCCTGGTTGTAGGAAATGTATCGCAGAAACTGATTTTAATTTATTGATTTCAGATGACAAAGAACTTTTCAAGAAAATGGGTATGTTAGAAGTAACAAAGGTTGAAACACTGAGAAGTGAGATTGCGAGTATCATAAGCTTTCAGCTACTTAAATTCATGATGGCAAAAGAATATTTGAATATGATGAAGATAAAAACTGGATGCAAATCCGAGCAACAATATGTGGAGAAATATGAAATCCCGAAAGAATTTGATGAAGCATTACAGCGTTTTATGAATAGTCATCATGATAATAGTTACTATAAGTCAATGATTAACTATCTTAAGAATAAAGAATGTTTCGATTTAGATAAAATTCGGGAATTAGGATTGGATATTCAGTATTTGTCATCGATAACATCCGATGGATCCATGACTTTGGAAGTATTTGTAGTTGGAAAAGGAATATTTTATAGTGTCCTTGAAGATGATGAGGGTGAGCAATGGAACGAAATCCATATTGATGAGATGGGAAATATAAAGCTTCCTTACTTTTCTTATTATTCAGATCGAGTAGAAGAACGTATAATTAATCTCTCACATACTGAGGTGGATAGAGATTTTTCAAGATATAACACGGTAGAAAATATTCAGTGGTGCATACAAAACTTGAATATGAAGGGGATAGAAGATTATGAATTTGATGTTTTAGGTTATCATTCAGATGCTATAGACTTAAGAATTCATACAGATTTACTTGTAAAAATGATAGTCCCGGATGCAATTGATACTATTTTTACAGATCAGATTATTGATTTGGAGAAATTAGTCTGGATAACAGATGTAAGTGATATGAGAGTGTTTGCGTAGGATATATGAATTTAAACGTATCGAATCCGACCTGTTTAGAAGCTAAGTAGGATTGAATGTACTTATAATAATGTGGCTGCCATTTGCTACTTCACTAAAATAAACTATAGAAACAATGTCAGTGAAAGGAATATACATGGAAGAAGATAAAAAAGAAGAAATAGAAATTGTCAAAGTAACAGAGGAATTAATTAAGGCCAAAACCTATGAAGTAAGAGGTTATAAGGTAATGCTTGATTTTGATTTGGCTAAAATATATGGTTATTCAACCAAAGCTTTTAATCAACAGGTCAAAAATAACAGTGAGCGTTTCGCATCAGATTTTGCATTTAAACTTACCAAGGAAGAGGTTAACAACTTGAGGTCAAAAAATTTGACCTCAAGTTGGGGCGGTTCAAGATATTTGCCTAATGCTTTTACTGAACAAGGTATATACATGCTTATGACGATACTTAAAGGTGACCTTGCAGTTAAGCAGAGTATTGACCTCGTGAGAACATTCAAAAAAATGAAAGATTACATATTAGAAAACAGAGAATTGATAGGGCAGCGCAAACTACTTCAGCTAAGTATGGAGACTACCAATAACAGAATTGAAATAAGCAAGATAAATTCAGATATGATATCCATTGAAAAGCAAATCTCCGATGTTGTGGAGGGATTGAAGGATGTTGTAACAAAATCTGAGCTTGCTGATATGATGAATAGCTTCATTTCAGATGATGATGAAAAGTGGCTCATGTATAATGCGAAGTTTAGTAGCGCTGATGAAGTATATGCGTCAATTTATAGACAGGCAAAGGTCTCGATATATGTCGTTGATAATTATATTGGATTAAGAACACTGGTTCATCTAAAGAATTCTCAGTCAGGAGTATCTATTATTCTTTTTAGTGACAATGTTGGAAATAATAAGCTTCATAATATAGAATTTACTGATTTCTGCAAAGAGTATCCCAATGTAAAAATTTCCATGCAGAAAACTGGTGGGATATTTCATGATCGATTTATAGTGTTGGATTATGGAATATCTAAATATGCCCCGGTGATTGCTACACTGTTGAAAAAGCCGACTTTGATTTTACCACGATAGTGGGGAGTACAGATATGATTTATTGGTAATTGATGAGGCACACAGAATAACTAAATTTAATAATTCGATTAGTTCTGCCCAGATTGTAATTGTTCTTCAAGATGACAGGCAGCGGGTAAGAGGTAATGAAATTGGTACAAAGGATAATTTCAAAACTTTTGCGAGGAGAAATGGTTATACATTTACTGCATTTTCATTAGAGTATCAAAAGCGATCTGGATTAGGAAGCTATGTCGATAGATTAGATAGACTACTTTATGGGAAAGAATATCTAAATGATGTTGGATTAGGGATTGAAGTTACTGTGTGTGACAATATTCAGGATATGGAGTTATGGATGAACAATTGTCATAATACAACAACAAGTATAAAATATTATGCTTCTTATTGCTGGGAGTGGAAAAGTAAAAAGAAACCTACAGAAATAGATATTAAAATACCCAAAATTAATCCAGTATTTCAAAAGCAATGGAATCCGATGTATAATCAGTATGATTGGTATTTGGATTCAATTGATAAAGTTGGGTGTATTTATACGGCACAGGGGTTGGGATTTGATTATGTTGGATTTATTTGGTGGGATGATCTTGTATGGAGAACAGATCATTGGGAGGGTCATATTGATAAGGTTACCCGATACGATGAGCAATTGAGGGATTCTATTACCAATAACACAAATGCTCAGGAGTTATTGTTGAACATTTATCGAGTAATGCTTACGAGAGCAAAAAAAGGTTTGTGCATATGGTTTGAAGATGCAGAAACAAAAAAACATTTCAAAGAGGTGTGTCTGTTGGAGGAATAGCGATGGAAAGATTAGAAGAATTATCGGCACGAATAAAGAAATTTAATGAAGACAGGGATTGGGATCAGTTCCATACACCATCTAATTTGGCAAAGTCTATTTCGATTGAAGCAGGTGAATTGTTGGAATGTTTCCAATGGAATGATACTAATTATAATATGGATAATGTTCTTGAGGAACTTGCAGATGTAACAAATTATTGCCTGCAGATGGCGCAGGTTCTTGGTGTTGATATCATTGATGTAGTGAATAAGAAAATGGATATTACAGAAAAGAAATATCCTGTTGAAAAAGCCAAAGGAGTTTCGACAAAATACGATAAGTTATAAGGAGAGGTACGAATGGCAAAATACTCTATAGTAGAGTTGGCAGTCAGCAATGGTAATTTGGTTGGTGTTGACCAATTAAGCAATAATCAAAAGAGAGCATTAGAATTAAATAATGCTATTTATATATACAGAGGAACAAGGTCAAAGAAAGTATATATTGGTCAGACTATGCACTTTATTGAACGCCATAAGCAGCATTACAATGGAACGGAAGAAAAGTTTAGTACTGCTGATTTTAATAAAGTGATAGTAATCTTTTCGGTGTATTTTAATCGTTCTGCCCTGGATGATGTGGAGAGCCAGCTGATCACATATTTTATGGCCGATAACTCAAAGAAGGCTGGAGCAGTATCATTTGATCATGATGATGTAATTAATAGAACTGGTGGTAACAGTGTAAATGAATATGTTGGCAGAGAAAATGTTGCTTCAGATGTAATTCTTCCGTTATGGGAGAAAGAGTTATGGCCAAGAGGCTGGGTGAGTTCATCTACACTTGAGAAATTAAGGACAAAAGAGTTGGTGAAATATAGTCCTATCAAGCAATTGACGCCTGAACAGGGACAACTGATAACAGAAATCATTCATAATCCGGACAGGAATTATGTGATCAACGGGGATGCCGGGACTGGAAAGACTGTATTATTAACACATCTTGTTGCCAGTATACTTAAAGAAAGACCGGAGGCAAAGATAGGTGTTGTTGTACAGCCAAACTGGGAGAAAATATCTTTAAAATATATGGAATGAATAGCAGATATCTTTCTGTTACTACTGCGACAAAGATCATTACCGGGAATGAAAGATATGATGTCATTATTGTAGATGAGGCGCATAAGCTTTCCAGAAAGTATGGAAAGCAGCATCCTTCATTTGGACAGGTATATAAAATTCCGGGCTTTGAGGATTGCAATTCTCATCTTGAAATACTTCAGAAGATGGGAAAGCAGATCATTCTCATGTATGATGTATTGCAGGCTATCAGACCTGCAAACATTACAAGAGAGATGTTTCAGCAGCTGACGGCCGGTTATGAGAAAAAGTTTTTACATACGCAGTTTAGAATTCAGGCACCGAAAGGAAAAAGTTATACTTCTGATGATTATGTAAATGGTATCAAGTATCTGCTTTATAAAGATACAGGGCTGCTTGCTTCTGACTTAACTAATTATAATCAGGATTTTAACAGAGATGTTTTCAGGGACAAATCCGAAGATGCTTATTTTGGATATTTTACAGGAAAACCTATGCATCAGCTGATTGATTGGATCGAGGAAGATAGAAACTTCCATGCGGAACATATTAACAGAGTACTGTCCGGAATGTTTTGTTGTTCTACGGCTGATAAATGGAGTAGTACACATGGCAAAGATCCATCAATCACACATTTCCATGAGGATGGCTTGAATAGAAGATGGAACTCTACGCAGGAGAACTGGATTAATATTGGCGATGAAGATGCCGAGGATCAGATAGGTTCGGTATTTGCTGTGCAGGGAATCGACTTAAATAAGGTTGGGGTTATGATAGGACCTGATATAAGAGTGAATGAAGATGGAAAACTTGAGGCAGTTCCAGATAACCATAATAATACAAATAATAAGTTTTCTGTTGAAGAAATGACAGATCCTATGAATCAATTCGAATTTACGCTATACATTTTAAATCAGTATTATGTCTTGTTAACACGGGGGATTGATGGAATTCGACTTGGTTTTTGGGACGGAAACGATTCTTTTAGAAAGTATATGGAAGATACTTTGGATATAGGAGCATGAATAGTATAAGAATTTTATTAGGCACAACAAATCCTTCAAAAGTGAAACGATTTTCGGATCTGTTAAAAGGATATGATGTAGAGTTTGTTACTCTAAAGGATCTTGCAATTACAGATGAACCTGAAGAAAATGGAACAACACCGGAAGAAAATGCGATTGCAAAAGCAAAGTTTTATGGACAGTATTTTGAGGTTGTGATCTGCAATGATTCAGGACTCTATTTTGAAGAGCTGGCATTGGATGATGTGCGCCAGCCGGGATTAAATGTCAGAACTCCAATGCAGATGGACAGATTGTCAGATGAAGAGATGATCGATAAAGCCTCGTCAAAAAGATTTGAAGGATGGCCGCTTGATTCGCTGTCCATGAATAAAGAAACCGGACAATATTTTGTTGATGGAAGTATGGAAGAGAGTAAAGAAAATATCATTAAAGATGAATATGAAAAAAGGATTGTAGATTTTTTGACGAAGTCTTTGCATATTGCATGAAGTTGACAAGTCCATCCATTCATGTATATAATACAAAAGATGTAAATATCAGAGGAAAACAAAAATACTAGGAAAGGAGAGCAGACTATGCGCTGGAAAACAACGAATCTTCACCTGCAAAAAGGCAACAAATTAGCTGTTTACAGGGATAGTGCGCTCTTTTTCAGGTAAACAGTTTCTAAAATCAAGAATGTAAATATGAAAAAAACACTATCTCCTGTTCAAAAATATTGAAAAGATATTATTTTGAAAAGGAGATTTTTTTATGTGTAATTTTAATATAAAAAGACAGATCAATAAATTGTATACACTTACTGCGGTAAGCTATTTTCGGATTGCGGGAGCATCGTGGGTGGCGCTTCTTGCACTCAGAGGGTTTTCATTGTTACAGGTTGGAATACTGGAGAGTATTTTTCATATCGCAAGCAGTTGTTTTGAGATTCCATCAGGTGTTGTGGCAGATGTCTTTGGAAGGAAAAGGACGCTGGCTCTTTCGAAGCTGGTCAGTGTGCTGTCTTGTCTGGCTATGATTTTATCTGACAATTTTGGAACGGTGGCATTTGCGATTGCATTCAGCGCGCTCAGTTACAATCTGGAATCGGGAACCATAGAAGCTTTGGCGTATGACAGCTTAAAGTCGGTAAAGCAGGAAGAGAAATACAACCAATATGCTTCCACGGAAATGATGTTATATCGGATCACAAGTTCTACAGCAACACTTTGTGCAGGGTTTGCATTGTGGCTTGGGTACAAAAAGGCATATGCGATTGATATTTTCTTTGGGATGATCGCACTTGGAATTGTATGCAGTTTAAGAGAAATTTCCGGTTTCACTGGTGCTGACGATAAACTGATAAATTCACAGACGGATGAGCATAACAAAGAGCAGATGAGTGAAGAAAAGCAGGAACGGATGAATGAAGAGGAAACTGATCAGAAAAACATTCAGAACATCCGCATTTCAGAGAGACTTCAAAACGTCATCACAGAGAGCTGGCATTTCATGAAAAACAATCGAAAAGCCAGAAGCATTATGATCGTAAATGCATTGATCGGTGCAGTGTCAACACTTATCCTGTTTTTCCTGCAGGCAAAGCTGCCACTGGCGGGAATGAACGAGGCACTGCTTGGTCCGGCTCTTTTTGTCATGGGACTAGGAGCCGCACTCGGCGCCAAAGTGGTGGGATATTTTCCAAAATGGAAATACAAAAAGTATATTATTTTAAGCGGAATCGGTACTTTATTTGCGTTTGGAATGACGTTTTCGGGCAATCCATATCTGATGGTTCTTGGCGGATTTGCTGGTTCTTTTGCAGATGATTTTCTGGAAGTGCGCACAGACATCCTGTTAAATGATATGATTCCATCGGAGCAGAGAGCTACGCTTATTTCGGTAAATTCTTTTACATTTTCGTTGGTGATGATCGTGATGTCCACGTTGATGGGAAGTATTATGTAGGATATTATGATTCAGACATTAGCGGAAGTGTTAGAGCGCATAAAGGAATTAGAGACAGAGAATGAGGGGGTAATCAGCCGGAGGACGGCATACCGGTATAAGGTTTATTATGACGAGTTGAAAAAAGTCGGGGAGCGGGAGAATGGGAGAGAATAGAAAGGAACACAACTTATGCAGTTAACAAAACCGAAAATGGTCATTTTTGATGCAGGAAGAACACTGATGAATTACAAGGAAATCAACATTCGAAAAGGAATAGAGGCATATTTTCCGTACATCATCAGTAATCCGCATAACTATTCCATAGAAGAGATAGAAAAACAGGACGATGAAATATTTGGAATATTTGATTTATGTCGTGAAAACCGGTTTGAAATACCCGTGAAGAATAAATTAAGGTTATTATTCGATCTGTTGGAAATCCAACTTTCCATATCTTTAGATGAAGTAGCAAAGATAGAATGGGAAGAGGATCCTGTTATAGAGGCAGTGAACCATGCAGCAGAATTACTGCGCTGGCTTATTGAGAAAAAAATTAAAACAGCAGTGATTTCCAACATTGATTACAGTGGAACCTTGTTGAAAGAGAAATTGAAAGAAATATATCCGGAGAATCAGTTTGAATTTATGATCGCATCGAGTGATTACGGAGTGATGAAGCCAAATCACTATATTTTTCAGGCAGGAATCGTAAAGAGCGGTCTGGAAGCAAAGGACATCTGGTATGTCGGGGATAAAGTGGAGCTGGGAGAAAAATGACGGAAAAATAACCGGAAAACACAGTAGTTACACAAATGATGATTGAATCAATATGGAAATTTAATATTAGGGTATGTTATACTAAAAGAAAGCAAGTAAAAATGGGGGATTTCAAATGAGTGCGCAGACAGATTGTGAGATGCTTTCTATTGAAGTGATGGAAGCAGGTATTGTTTCATACAGAAAAGGCATTGCAATATGTGCAATTAGTTAGGAGGGTTTCTTATGCCAGAAAAGATATATAGTTTTAATGGAAAAGATATTACTATGAATGTATGTATACAGATTAGAGCTGTGGTAAAATTGCTACAGGAACGTTTTCATATTGCTTTTGAAGAGGCTGTAGTGCTTTTTTATAAATCGGAGACATATAAGACATTGCAGGAGACAGAAAACGGTTTATGGGCTGAGTCAGCGGAATATATAGCTGACAGATATTACGAAGAGCAGGGAAAATAACACTTTTCTTACAAACAACAAGGAACAATGTCAATCTTAGAAGCCCGGAAAAGCATTTCTATATTAAAGAATGAAGAGAGGACGACCTCTCTTCATTTTTTAATATAGCATTTATGTTTTTATAATACAAGACTGCAAATTAAGCAGCATTACTTCTATAATGTACGTTATCAATATGGAAAAGAGGAATGGAAATGATAAAAGGGTATTCGCACAAGCCTATGGGAACTGTTGCATTAGGAACTCACTTGGGTAATTTTTCAAAAGAAGATTCTTTGAAATATGTAGAAGCAATAAAGTATGCAGTTCGAAATGGGATATACTCTATTGATGGAGCTATAAATTATAGAGGAATGTGTTCAGAACGAGATGAAGGAGTTGCATTAGCTGAATTAATGAATTCTGGCATTATTACCAGAGAAGAGGTATTTATATCATCTAAGGCAGGATTATTATATGGAGATATTTCAGCAAAGCTTCCACCAATGAAATACTTGTCGGAAAAACTGGAAAATAAAGGAATATCAATAGAAGATTTTTCAGAATATGAAGGTTTATTCCAGACTCTCAATCCTGCTTTTTATGAAATAGCTCTTAATAAGTCATTGGAAAATTTAGGTCTTGAAATGATAGATGTTTATTACATTCATATTCCCGAGATAACAAAATTAAAGTTAACGGAAGACGAATTCTATGAGAAAATGGAAATGCTTATAAGATGGTATGAGACAAAGTGTTTTGAAGGAAAGATTAGATATTATGGCATAGCATTTGAATTTATGGTAGAAGAACCTTTCGAAAATAAGTGGCATATTGAGATTGAAAGAATAAAGAATATAGCAAGAAAAGTGTCCGGAGAAAAGAATCATTTTAAATATATTTTGTTTGAATATAATATCATGTGTGATTGGGCTGACACAGTGAAATCCCAGATGATAGATGGTGTGAAGATGACGATGATAGAAGCTTGTAAGGCATTGGAATTAGAGACGGTTGCCAGCATGCCATTTGCTATGGGAGATGGATTTAAGAAATATGCACTTAGTGACATGTTGGATTTTGTGTTGAAAAAGATGAATCACGTTATTGTTGGAAGCAAGAATCCGAAACATATTGAGGAGATACTGAGGTGTTGGAAAGTCAACCTTAGTGAATGCACTGGTGCAGATTAGTAGGAAAGCGACAGGTGAAAATGAATAAAGTATTTATTGTGGAGGATGATGCTGTCATTGCCAGGGCAGTGGCGGCACATCTTACAACATGGCAGATGCAGGTACAGTGTGCCGGCAATTTTGAAAAAATAACAGAAGAAGTGGAGGATTTTCAACCGGACATTATTATCATGGATATCAAACTTCCGTATTATAATGGATTTTACTGGTGTGCGGAAATCCGTAAAACGTCCAAAGTACCGATCGTTTTCTTATCTTCTGCGGACGATAACATGAATATTGTGATGGCAATGAACATGGGCGGCGACGATTTTATCGCAAAACCATTTGACTTACAGGTGCTGACCGCAAAATTACAGGCTGTACTTCGAAGAAGCTATGGAAGCAAACTCACAAGCCACTCGATCGAATGTGGAGAAGTTGTACTGAATCTGAATGATACTTCTGTCGCAGTCTGTGGAGAGAAGATCGACCTCACAAAAAATGAATTTCTGATCTTAAAGACGTTAATGGAAAAACAGGGAAAAGTGGTAAGCCGCGAAGAAATCATGGAACGTCTCTGGGGCAATGATGAATTTGTGGATGATAATACGCTGACGGTCAACATCACAAGGATACGGAAAAAGCTGGAAGCCGCTGGAGTGGATGATTTCATCACAACAAAGCGTGGGCTTGGATATCTGGTTGGAGTATAAAAATACAGGAGTTAGATGATGAACCATAATATGCAGATGCAAAAAGAAACAGGAAAAATTTTACATAGAAAATTTTTGTCAGAAAATATAGGCTTATTATTGATGGCTCCTGTTTTCCTGCTCCTAATGTTTATAGTATCCAATTTATATCAGCTTCCGGCAGAATATGCCTTTTATTTAACAAGTATATTTCTGATACTCTGGGTGACCACTTTGTGTATGCAGTACCGGGGATTCCGGAAGAGAACAGAGCAATATGAAAAAGAAAGCAAAGAAAAGCAGGAAAGCAATTCAAAAGAGAGCAGACAATGGGAAGAATTACAGGAAAAGCAGGACTTTTTTGCATTGTGGGCACATCAGATCAAGACACCAATCGCGGCTTTGAATCTTCTTTTGCAGGGAGAAAAGCAGGATGCGGCAGTATGCCGACAGGAATTATTTAAAATAGAGAGTTACGTGGAGATGGCATTGAATTATCTCCGCTTTGAAGAGATGAGCAATGATCTTGTGCTTGAGCGAAATTCACTGGAACAATTAGTCCGGCAGGTAGTAAAAAAATATGCAGCAATTTTTATCTACAATCATATTTCCATTCAGCTGGAACATTTGGACTATACAGTGCTTACAGATGAGAAATGGTTTTGTTTTGCATTGGAACAGATTTTATCGAATGCGTTAAAATACACAAAGCAGGGAAGTGTGAAGATTTCGGCGGAAGAATCTGCAAATGGTTTGAGAGTTTTGGTAAAGGACACCGGCATCGGCATTCGGAGTGAGGACCTGCCGAGGATTTTTGAAAAAGGTTTTACCGGATATAACGGCAGGATGGATAAGAAGGCGAGCGGTCTTGGACTTTATCTGTGCAAAGGTGTGTGTGAGAAGCTTGGACATGGGATTTCTGTGGCTTCGAAAGAGGGAGATGGAACGACTGTGATGATTACTCTTCAGTGCGAAAAAGTGCAGCAGGGAGATCTTGTGAATATGTAGATCTTGAAAAGAGTAACATACTTTTCTTACAAAAATGTAAGATTATGACAAGGAAATGTAAGCCAAAGAAAGGGCACTACATTTCCTTTTTTGCTATGATAGTCTTACAAACAAGGAGGAAAATATATGTCAATCTTAGAAGTCAATCATATCAAAAAAGTATATAAAACACGTATGGGCGGGGACGAAGTCACCGCATTAAGAGATGTGCATTTCAGTGTGGAACCGGGAGAATTTGTGGCGATCATGGGAGAATCAGGAAGTGGCAAGACAACGCTTCTGAACATCCTTGCAAGCCTTGATACACCGACCGCCGGAAAAGTGCTGGTGGATGGAAAAGATTTCACCACATTAAAGGACAATGAGCGTGCGATTTTCAGAAGAAGCAATCTCGGATTCATCTTTCAGGATTTTAATCTCCTGGATAATTTTTCCATCGAAGATAATATCAAACTGCCGCTGGTGCTGGCAGGAGAGGATTACAAGAAAATGGATGCAAAAGTGGAAAAGGCTGCCGGGCAGCTTGGAATTGTGGGGCTTTTGAAGAAATATCCTTATGAGGTGTCCGGTGGGCAGAAACAGAGAACTGCGATCGCAAGGGCTTTGATCACAAATCCAAGGATCCTTCTGGCAGATGAACCGACCGGGGCATTAGATTCCAAGGCGGCGACCAACCTGTTAAAGCAGCTTCGTGAGATTAACCAGACAGGTCAGACGATTCTTATGGTAACACACAGCAATGTGGCGGCAAGCTATGCCGACCGTGTCATGTTCATTAAGGATGGTGAAGTATTCCATCAGATTTACCGCGGTGATATGACAAGAAGTGCACTGTTAGATAAGATCTGTGACGCAGTGACCGTTCTGATGAGAGGAGGAGAGGACAGTGAATCATAAGCTTCTTACAAAATTTGTGTTCAGTGGAATGCAGAAAAATAAAAAGACACTGATCCCATATCTGCTTGCAGGAACGATGACTGTCATGATTTATTATATTTTGCAGTCACTTGCGCATTGTCCATACATTTATAAAGATGGAGTGGAAGCGTTTTATGGTGCACAGATTATCTCGATTTTACTGGAAATCAGCGGTCAGATCGTAGCAGTCTTTGCGGCAGTTTTTCTTTTTTATACGAATCAGTTTATGATAAGGGCGAGAAAAAAGGAGATGGGGCTTTATGGAGTTCTTGGAATGTCCAAAAAGAATATTACCTATATTTTAGCTGCGGAGAGCCTGATTCATGCTTTGACCAGCATTATTACAGGAATTATGATGGGAACTTTTCTGAACAAATTGATGCTTCTCATTCTCTATAAGATTATCAATCAGCCACCGGTAAACGGACTGTTTTTCTCAGTGGAAGCACTGAAAAGTACATTGGTTTTATTTGTTATCCTTTTTGCAGTCAGTCTGATTTATAATGTGGCTTCCATCCGGGTTGGAAAACCAATCGCACTGCTGCAGAGTGACAGAACAGGGGAAAAAGAACCGAAAGTGAAAGTTCCTATATTTATTCTTGGAATTATAACACTGACTGCGGGATATAAGCTGGTACTTTCTGCTAAGTCAATCGGGGGTGCGGTCAACATATTATTTGTCAGCATTCTGCTTGTTGTGATCGCAACCTATTGTCTTTTTACAGCCGGAAGTATTTTTATCCTGAAGTGCATGAAAAAGAATCCGAAGTTTTACTATAAAACAAAGAATTTTATCAGTGTATCGAATCTGATGTTCCGGATGAAACATAATGCAGCAGGACTGGCGTCCATCTGTGTACTTTCTACAGGTGTGATCCTGTTGCTGACCTGTGGCTTTTCACTGATGATGCTCATCGGGAAAAATATAGATGACAGATATCCGACAGATATTATAGTGACAGAAACTGTGTCAGAGGCAGGAAAAGGCATGGATGATTTTGCTGCTATAAATAAAGCGTTGCAGCAGGATGGGATTGTGACTACCGACCAGATTTACAGACAGTACCGGAATATCATGGTCACGGAAAAAGATGGAAAACAAAAGATCACAGACCCGGATACATTCGACAGTGACATAGCCTCCGATATAGTTACGTATCTGTTGTCTGCTGCTGATTATAACGAATATGCCGATATGAATCTGACACTTAAGGATGACGAAATACTCATCTACAGTTCAGGAAAAGAATGGAAAAAAGGTGATAACCTGAATTTTATGGGAAAAGAGTATACAGTAGCAGGAGAGGCAGAGTATTCTGCAATCCGCTATATCATTGATTCGACCATGTCAATTTTCGAACGTGAAATTCTTGTCTTTCCGGATGATGAGCAGATCTGTGACCTGATGACGGAAGCCGGACAGAGAGTGAATCCGGATGAGTATGAAGTTTTCATCGGATACCAGTTAGAAAAAGCTCTGACAGAAGAACAGATGGAAACGGTCAGAGCTTTGATGGAACTGGGGGGATTAAACCGTGAAGCAATTCGTTTTAAATCAGAGGAGATGAGCGCTTTTTATAGTATCTATGGTGGAATCTTTTTTGTAGGAATGTTTCTGGCAGCACTCTTTCTCATGGCAACGGTTATGATCATTTACTACAAACAGATGTCGGAAGGGTACGAAGACCAGAAGCGATTCCAGATCCTTTCCAATGTCGGTCTGACTGAAAAAGAAGCAAAAGAATCCATCCGGACGCAGGTTATGTTATTATTTTACCTTCCGGTCGCAGTAGCGATTATGCATATGATCGTGGCAAGCAGCGTGGTTAGACTGTTTTTACGGATGATACTGATCGTGGATGCCTTTACCTTTGACATGGCGATCGCAATCGTGAGCATGATCTTCCTTGTGATCTATACGATTGTATACAAGATCACTTCGAGAGAATACTACAAGATCGTGAATAGGAAAGATTAAATTTGCCCTATTGACAGCACAATGCTTTTTACTTGGCTCTCTACTGAACTATAGCATACATCAAACTATTGAAATTTGGCATCGCACTTGTGATGCCTTTTTCAATGATTTTCAGCCCATTTCGCAGCAACTCATTCTCAAAAGTACTGAATGAAACCATCCTGCAAGAAGTTCCAGCAACCATCATTTTTCCGGTTTCATGTTCTCTTTCCTGAAGCTCAAAAGCGTTGCTTATATCACTTTGCATTTCATAATTTCCGTCTCCCATTGAACAAATAAGTGCAATTCCATCTGATTTCAAATGACGATGTATGAATTGATAAAACCCGTTTCTGTCTTCATCTAAAACTAACATATGAACAACTGCAACCGAATAAATGAAATCAAATTTCTCATCCAAATCACTTGATAAACAATCCAAAACCATGAATTTTGATTCAAAATCAGGCATTTTTTTCTTGCAATAGTTTATTGCTTCAGGCGATATATCGGTTGCTATAAGGTGAAAGCCATTTTCTAAAACGGTGGCGGAGTCTCTGCCTTCACCACACCCGATTTCCAGTAACGACTGCTCGGGATGAAGGTGATATCTCTTAATAATATCCATAACAATTGGAGTATTTTTCATCTGTGTCCAACTGACACCCTTTTCATGAGCGGTTTTATATCGATCTTCATAGGCTTCATAATATTTTCTGTTCTCTTTTTGCATGGATGCCCCCTCATTAAAATTTGTATACCATCCAAGGCGGAGCGTATGCTTCACCGAATGGTTTTTTATGGTGATAGTTTATCATACTACGCAGAATGTGTGTAGGTTTTCGCATCAGATACAAAAAGAATATTATCATACAGTACCGCAGGCTAATGTGTTTTTGGGGAAACCGTACGTAACTTACAGATAAAGAAATCAAAGAACCTGCCGACAGGATCCATAACGATGAAAAAGCAGAAAAAGATGCATAGAAGAATTAGGTATGATAAAATAAGAGAAGAGAAGTCAGATGACGTTATAGATACCGAGAAACGATAGAAGGTGGGGCAGTCAGATGAAAAAGAACATCCTATTCGGACTTATAATATTATCATTTGTTCTTGCAGGCTGTAAGCAGGATGTAAAAGAAGAAAAAGAAGCATCAACAGAAGTAACAAAAGAACTGTCCGGCGGGCAGGAAGAAGTTACAGAGACACCGGAACATACAGAGACACCGGGACAGAATACACAAAGTTTTAAGGGAAGAGTGATTGAGAATCAGACATTTGAAATTCAGCTGGATGACTGGGGAATGGTAACATTTACATCAGTTGCACCTGAAGAGAATTCGAATAATCCAGAATTCTTATTAGTGAAGAATGATAAAGTTATATATGAGTTTCCGGAAATAAAGGCAGACGCTTCGGATTCATTTAAACAGATCAGTGGTGTAAAGTTTTCAGATGTGAATATGGATGGGAAAAAGGATGTTTTGCTGCTACTCCAATACTGTAATGATGGAGATTCGTGGAATATGCCGGTTATATTTTTACAGGAAAATCCGGACAATATGATGTATCTGGATTATCCAAATCTGGAAAGCTACAAAGTCGAAGCGAAAACAGAAAATGGCACTCCTTTTTATAGGGATACTTTTTTTGAAGAATTTCTCGGTAAGCAGCATCTGACAGAAAAGCTTTCTGATATGGAAGGCGTATGGACAGATTATGTAGAGTATTTGGACAGCATATCAGGTGCCACTATGGACATCCAAAAGCAGATTGAGGTATTTGCACAAAACAGGGACAAGTGGGCAACTGACATTGATTTTGCCGATGAACAATATAAATTCACGCTGGCTGATCTGGATATGGACGGACAAGTGGAACTTTTGGTTTCACATTCTGGCGGCACAGGATTTTTTTCTTATACAAGTTTTTACAATGTAGATAAGGATGGAAAACTAAAAGAACTGAATACGACTTTTTCAGAATATGAATCCCAGCCGGATCTTATGGATCAGGTATCGGATGAAAGTGATGTGATGGTATATTCTAATATCATAAATGGAAAAGGATATTATAATTATATCGTGTACGATCTCATGAAGGAGTCACCGAGCAGTTATGTATACCGTGTCAGTTCGCTTGCAATCGTTGATGATGTTGTAACAGAAACAAAACTGGCAGTCGAATACGAAACATATGATGGTCCGGATTATGCAGCGACAGTCAGCTATAAGGACTATACCGGGGCAGAACTGACAGAGGAAGAGTATTATGCTTATGCGGCAGCCTATTATGATGCACAAAATGCAGCAGAACAAAGGGCACATTTTCAATGGAAGGACGTCAGTGATATCGTAAATGCGAGTGACGAAGAGGCAGTCCAAATGCTTACGGAAGTGTATAACGCATACAGTTTTGATTAATAAGGTTTAGGTGTCAAAAAGCGGGAAATAGACTTTTTGATACCTGACTTTTAATAAAAAACAGAAAGCAGCACGGTTAAGAGAAACGATTAAAAAAAACTGTCATATATTAAAGTGTACCTGAATATAGCACGTTGCTTAACAGGGACAATAAAAAACAGGAAAGGAAAAATATATGGCACGTTTTACAAACCAGGCACAATTGCGTTATGGAAGATCCATTGCCAATTCAAATATAGCAGTCGGTGAGATTCTGGAAGTTTTATCCGCTGCAAAGGAGGCAGTGCGGAATACTTACAGACAAAACGATACGATCACCTATGTGATCAGTATTGTAAATGCGGGAACGTTAGCTTATACAGGACTTACCATTACAGACAATCTGGGAGCATATCCTTATAATACAACAACACTTGTTCCACTGGATTATATGGAAGGAACAGCGAAGTATTATATCAATGGTGTATTGCAGCCGGCACCTGCAGTAACAGCCGGACCGCCACTTGTAATAAATGGGATCACAGTACCGGCAGGCGGCAATGCAGTGATCGTATATGAAGCAGAAGTAAATCCGTACGCACCACTTGCTGCAACCGGAAATATTGTAAATACAGCAACGATCACAGGCGGAGGCATTACGCCGATCGAGGTGACAGAGACAGTGGTAACAGATAATGAGCCACTATTAAATATCACGAAATCAATCAGCCCGGTTCCGGTAACGGAAAATGGAACGCTGACCTATACGTTTCTCATTCAGAACACCGGAAATACTGCAGCGGATGCAGCCACAGCAGCAGAGATCATCGATACGTTTGATCCGATTCTTTCCAACATAGCGGTAAGCTATAATGGAACAGCACTTGCGGCCGGAACAGATTACACATACAACGAAGCAACCGGATTATTTGCAACAACAGCCGGAAGAATCACAGTACCTGCGGCAGTTTATACGCAGGATCCGGCTACCGGAAACTGGATCGTAACACCGGGAACAGGAACCTTAACCGTGACAGGAACAATCTGATCACAACGCATATAAAGAGCAATTCCACAGTATTACCGGAGAAAGAAAAGGATTTTTGCAAAATAAGCGGAAAACACTTTCTTAATGTAATGTGATATAGTATAATGCAACTTAAGAATAATTTCAGGAGGCAGAGAAAATGGATATGAATATCGTATGTCTGGATCTGGAGGGTGTTCTTGTGCCTGAGATCTGGGTTGCATTTGCAGAAGAGACAGGAATCCCGGAGTTAAAGAAAACAACAAGAGATGAGCCGGATTATGATAAACTGATGAAATGGAGACTTGGAATTTTAAAAGAACATGGTCTTGGCTTAAAAGAGATACAGGAGACAATTGCAAAGATCAATCCGATGCCAGGGGCAAAAGAGTTTTTAGATGAACTGCGCAGCATGACACAGGTGATCATCATCAGTGATACATTTACACAGTTTGCAGCACCACTTATGAAAAAGCTGGGATGGCCGACGATTTTCTGCAATTCACTGGAAGTGGCAGAAGATGGCGAGATTACAGGTTACAGGATGAGAGTAGAAAATTCCAAGTATTCAACAGTAAAAGCACTCCAGTCGATTGGATTCGAGACGATCGCAAGTGGAGACAGCCATAACGATCTTGGAATGATCAAAGCCAGCAAGGCAGGCTTTTTATTCAAAAGCACAGAACAGATCAAAAAGGATAATCCGGAGCTGCCAGCGTATGAGACTTATGATGAATTAATGGAAGCGATTAAGAAGGCGTTATAAAAGCTACAAAAAA
>NZ_ACFY01000029.1 GCF_000174195.1 Roseburia inulinivorans DSM 16841
GTCATAGCACTGATCCATCTCCTGATTCATGCGGATTTGCCCGCTCAGATCCCGTTTTATATCGGACAGCCCGAGGATATAGTCAGTGGTAACATTAAAATACCTTGCCATGCTGATAAGCAGGTCTGTGGAGATGGCACATGTGTCTTTTTCCATCTTGCTTACCGCCTGCTGGGTGGTGTTGATTATAGTCCCAAGGGCTTCCTGTGACATGTTGTGGCTCCTGCGGAGCTCACGGATACGGTTCTCAGTCATAATTGTGACATCCTTTCTAATAACTATTTTACATAATTATTAGAAGTTTACTCACAACTGTATAATGTAAATCAAATACAGGACGGCGTTAATAGAAACATAATGTGCTTATATATCTAATCAAGATGAGAATGAAAGTAAAAGAGTTTTGTGCTATAGAGATGACAAGTTATACCAATTTTAAAGGTACATACTATAGTGCGTTTCCGGAAAAAGTGACAAATTATGTCGAAAATTCAACGTATAAGAGATTTCAGAATTACTCAGGTATAAACTATATGCGTAATGAAAAGAAAGTCATTGGAAAAAAGCGCAAATCATAGTTGTGACCGAACTGGTCGTGGGAATGGTATTTCTGATGGTGAATAAGAAAGCT
>NZ_ACFY01000028.1 GCF_000174195.1 Roseburia inulinivorans DSM 16841
GGGAGTATCCTAAAGTTTGTGTAAACCTCCAAACTGATGTAAGATAAAATTACTCAGTTTGGAGGTTATTTTTATGGCAAGAAGAAAAGACAGCCCACAAAAAGCAGCAATGAGAGAAATGATGCGTGACTATCTGAAAAATAATGATATCAGCATCAAAGATGGCACCGATGTTAACAGCATCATGCGTGACATGATGTCTGTCATTTTGGAAGGTGCTTTGGATGAAGAACTGGATGAAGAATTAGGGTATTCCAAGTATGACTATCGAAACAAAGAAACAGACAATAGTAGAAATGGACATTCCAGCAAAACCATGCACACCAGTTATGGAGATATGGATGTGGCAATCCCAAGGGATCGTAATGGGGATTATGAACCTCAGCTGATTAAAAAATATCAGAATTCCGTAACTCAGGACATGGAAGAAAAAATACTTTCCATGTATGCCAAGGGAATGACAACTGGAGACATTGAATCCCATATGCGTGAATTATACGATATTGATATTTCTGACAGCACAATCAGCCGGATCACAGACAAAATCCTGCCGATTGTAAAAGAATGGCAGGAACGCCCTTTGGAAGAAGTGTATGCTGTAGTATTTATGGATGCAATCCACTATCACGTCCGCAGTGAAGGACGTATTGTAAAACGTGCGGTTTACATTGCCCTTGGTATCGATATGAATGGGAAAAAAGATGTTCTTGGAATGTATGTTGGAGAAAACGAAAGTGCCAAGTTCTGGCTTTCTATCATGAATGGATTAAAAAACAGAGGCGTTGAGGATATCCTGATTGCATGCGTTGATGGTTTAAATGGATTTCCACAGGCAATCGAGGCTGTTTATCCAAAAACAGAGATTCAGCAGTGTATCATCCATCAGATCCGTAATTCAACGAAGTTTGTTTCATACAAAGACATCAAAAAACTGATGGCTGATCTGAAGCTTGTATATGCAGCTCCAACGGAAGAAACAGCTTTAAATGAGTTAGAATTGTTCAAGGATAAATGGGATTCCAAGTACCCAAAAATCTATAAATCCTGGCATGATAACTGGGCAACCCTGTCCACTTATTTCAAATATCCGGAGGCAGTAAGACGGCTGATTTATACCACAAATGCCATTGAAGGATTCAACCGCCAGCTCCGGAAAGTGACCAAAAGCAAGACGGTTTTTCCATCGGATGACAGCCTTTTGAAAATGCTGTATCTTGCGACTATGGACATTACCAAGAAATGGACAGGACACCGACAGGATTGGGGACAGATCCATTCCCAGCTTGAAATCTATTTTGAAGAGCGTCTGATTGGACACAACCTGTAAAAACAGCTTGTTTTAGGCAGGTTTTATTGACATGCCCAAAAACTCCTGTATAATGCAGATATGGGCAGAACCTGAAAAATCGGCTCTGCCCATTTGTAACTATTCATAAATCTTATATCAGTTTTTAACGTTTACACAAAACTTGAAACGGTCT
>NZ_ACFY01000027.1 GCF_000174195.1 Roseburia inulinivorans DSM 16841
TTGTTAATAATAACAAACCACAATTCATTTGTCAACATCTTTTTTGACAAAAAATTACATTTCTTTTTTGTCTGTTTTTCAGATTGAAAAATCAGATCATACCTTCTTTAATCACATTATGATCGCGCAGTACTTTTTCAATGACAGTTCCTTTTACCACACGAAGCAATGGTTTCTTCAATGCGTTTAACGGTCCCGGCAATGAGATTTCAAGCGGAGACTTTCCGTCCATGAGTTTTACACTGCTGTCTAAGAGTTCGCGGATATCATAAACACTTCCCCAGACCTCAGGCACACCACGGTCTACACCAAGCAATCCATAAACAGCTTCCATTGCAGTTCTCACAGAATACTCTGTTGTGAATACGGTATCTCTCGGAGTCTCTGCAAACTGTCCCAGGAATGCGAAGTTCACGCAGCCGTCCGGGATAACATCCGGTCTGTCGCCTTTGGTTCTCGGCATAAAGAATGCTGTGATATATGGCATCATGGTTGGAACACAGATGGCGCTGTGTTCAGCAAGCTCTCCGATTTTTTCTGTCGGAACGCCCAGATGATAAAGCCACTCTTCTGTGATCTCTTTTCCGGTACATTCTTTCATTGGTTTCTTAATATAATCGCCCGGTACATCGGTAAATAATCCATAAACCCATACGCAGACCTGATTTTTATCCTGCTCTTTGAACTGTCCCTGACGGTTGATCGTCCAGCTTAACAGCCAGCTGGAATCCTGGCAGCTCACGATACCACCTGTCACGACTTTTCCGCTTCTCGGATCTCTCTTACAGATATCCATAATATAAGGAATGATCTTATCATCTAATGTTGTGACGGTTGCAGATTCCCAGTTTGTTTTTGCAATATCAGAGCAGAATTTCTCCGGGTGTCCGAAGGACGGATCCTGTTTTGCAATATTTTTCCATAAATTCCAGCAGCCGCTTGTACGAACCTCTGCATCACCGTTTGGTGCATGATTCTGGTCTCCGTAAATAGTTCCCTCGGTACAGCTTCCGTTTGTGACAAATACGAGATCGTTTTCTGTTAATGTGATGCCCTCTTCCACACCTTTTACCTTACACTCGATTGTTTTTGCCACTTTCTTTCCATCTTTGATCTCAAAAATAACATTGATCACTTCTGTATTAAACTGAAAATCAACACCTGCTTCCTCGAGATACTTCTGCATTGGAAGGATCAGTGATTCATACTGATTGTATTTTGTGAATTTCAGTGCTGAGAAATCCGGCAGTCCGGCGATATGATGAATAAAACGCTGGAAATAAAGTTTCATTTCCAATGCACTGTGCCAATTTTCAAACGCAAACATGGTTCTCCAATACAGCCAGAATGTGGAATCAAATACCTCATCATCAAATACATCCTCGATCGTCTTATCGTAAAGATCCTCGTCTTTTGTCATGAAAAGTTTCATGATCTCCATGCAGCCTTTCTGACTTAAGTTAAATTTCCCATCGGTGTGCGCATCTTTTCCCTGTTTTTCCGTTGCACGGCAAAGAGAATAGTTTGGATCTTCTTTATTTAACCAGTAATACTCATCCAGAACAGAGACTCCCGGCGTCTCAATGGATGGAATGCTCCGGAACAAATCCCACAGACACTCAAAATGATTTTCCATCTCACGTCCGCCACGCATTACATAACCTCTGGTCGCATCATAAATGCCATCACATGCTCCAC
Organism: Roseburia inulinivorans DSM 16841; assembly: GCF_000174195.1. GTDB lineage: Bacteria > Bacillota > Clostridia > Lachnospirales > Lachnospiraceae > Roseburia > Roseburia inulinivorans. The sequence goes on from NZ_ACFY01000027.1 coordinate 1,699, forward strand.
CTGTAATGTCCATTGCCTCTAAAATATGGATGTGATCTCCCGGCATCTGTCCATCTCTTACCAGAAAGCAGGCTGCTGCCAGAGAAGCAAGACCGCTTCCTACTATATATGCACTTTTTTCGTCAACCCCCTGCGGTTTCTTTGGTCTTGCAAAAGCTTCATAGTTACCGTTGGTATAATAAATGCCTTTGCTGTTTTTTTCATTTTTTCCGCGCTCTGTATTGCGGTATTCCTGCTCAGGTGCATTTGCTGCCGCTTTTTTCACCTCATTTTTGACGTTATTCTTATGATTCTTTGCGGCAAGTGCCACGACTCCTGCTCCTGCTGCAAGTGCAGCTACTCCAAGTCCAATGTTTTTCTTTTCCATGGTTCATTACTCCTTTCATCGATCCTCTTTTTTAGGCGTTTGCGAAACTCTTCATAATCTTCTTTCAATTGTTCAAAATTAACAAAATTTTCGAAAACACGCTTTCGCTACGTGTCGCTGGTAACGGTACTAAGAAGCCAGTCACAACGATTGTTGTACCTGCCTTCAAGTACCGACCGCTCCCCAGTGTTTTCTCAAGCTTTTGTTAATTTTTCACAATTCAATTTAGGTTTCTAGGAGTTTCGCAATTGTCTAATCTATTTTTTTGATGTCTCTATGATAGCTTGCCCCAAAATGATTGCCAATTTAC
>NZ_ACFY01000026.1 GCF_000174195.1 Roseburia inulinivorans DSM 16841
CAAGCGGCAGTTCATACGTTAAACTCCGGTTTTCGATTCAAACTCCTGCACAGCCTTGGCATCAAGGATTGTGGTACACATCGGACAGCGGCATGCATTAATGGAAATCTCACTCTTACACATAGGACAGATTTTTTTTGCGTTAAATTAGAAAAAGTAAAGTATGTCGGTAGGAATTCTATGCGATCGAGTATGGAAAGGCTATTGCGTTACAAACAGGAAAGGAGGAACAAAGTTACATGAAGAAAAAAGCATTCAAGGCAGCATTGCCCTACACATTGCCAATCTGTGTAGGATTCTTATTTTTAGGAATGTCTTATGGATTTCTGATGCGGAGCATGGGATCTCCATGTTGGATAAATATCAAAATGTCGGATGGAAAAAGTTTTATCTGATTTATGGAATGTGTGATGAAACCTTTTCCGTAAATTGTACGACAGAAGTACCAGAGGGTGTGGATAAAGGATGGTTTATGTTTTTTGTGACGCTTTTGAACCAGATTTACTGGGTGGGAGGTGCAACCGCAGGGGCACTGCTTGGCACAATGGTGACACGGTTTCTGTCGTTTTTAATTTTCCCGGAAGGAAAAGAACCACCGGAATTTATCCAATATCTGGGTAAGGTACTGCCTTATGCAGTCATCGGTCTACTGGTCATTTATTGTCTGAAAGATGTACCGGGAAGCGGAACATATGGAATACCGGAATTTTTGGCGATTGCATTTATCGTACTCCTTCACAGATGGAAAAAGAGCATATTGCTCAGTATCGGCGGCGGAACTGTATTTTATATGCTGCTGGTGCAGTTTGTATTTTGCAAGTAACACAATAAAAGTGAGATAAAATCTGGTTGCTAAACCAGATGAAAGTGATATACTGAATGCATAGGGAAAAGAAACCGTGTGGAATTACAGTTTTGTTTTCACACGGTTTTTTATCAGACACTGGTTAGACACAACTAACACAAGCGGCAATGTATTGATATGGAAGCAGGAAAGTACATGAAAGAAAAAGTGAATGTGACAGGTGTGCCGGAAACGATGGTACAGACCTTGTATGCTAGGGCAAAAGAAACAAAAAAGCAAAATGCCAAAATCAAGGATGAGATTGCAGTAGAACTTGTGGAAAAGCTGGACTATGACTTTTCCAAAGCAGATAAGGATAAAGCCATGAGCTGTGGCGTGATCGCGAGAACGATCGTATTAGACCGGATGGTTCGGCAATATCTGGAAAAGCATGAAAATACAGTTGTAATAAATATTGCATGTGGACTGGATACCAGATGCTACCGGATGAAGGAAAAATATCTGAGATGGTACAACGTGGATTTGCCGGAGACTATGAAGATAAGGCGGCAGTTTCTTCCAGAAACAGGTTCGATACATCAGATTGCAAAGTCTGCAATGGATGATTCCTACGTGGACGATATCGATTATCATGGAGAAAATGTTCTGGTCATAATCGAAGGACTTACCATGTATTTGTGTGAGAAGGACATCAGAAAGATATATTCTATTATTGGAAAATCATTTCAGAAAGTAACCGTAATGGTCGAAACCATGTCACCATTTGTTGTGAAACATGTGAAGGAAAAATCCATAGAGGGAAGCAATGCAAAATTCACATGGGGTGTTGAGAACGGAACAGAATTACAAAAGATTGTACCGAATTTTTCTATCCTGCATGAAGTCAGTCTGGTTGAGGGAATGAAAGAACTTATGCCGATTTATCATGTGATAGGAAAGATTCCAATCGTTCGGAATATCTCAAACAAAATAATAGTTTTAGAGAAACGTGTCTGATAATAAGGAGATGATGCAGATGAAAAAAAGACATTTTGATGTGGAAACAGATGGATTTTATGGTGCATATTGGAAATGCAAAACAGGCTCAGGCTGTGCAATGATCGCCATGATCGGAGATGACTCGGAGGATTATCTGGCGCGTACATCTGTGAAATGGCTGCATAAACTCGGTGTGAATGTGATGACGATGTCACCCGGAAAAAAGGATTATGGACATCATAATTATCCGCTGGAACGCATAGAGAAAGCAATCAATTGGTTAAAAGTACACGGTAATCAGAAAATAGGAATTGTCGGGGCATCTACTACAGGAACACTCGCTTTGACTGCCGCTTCTTATTTTGAAGATATTACATTGACGATCGGTCTGACACCGAGTGATTTTATCTGGCAGGGGTTTATGCAGGGCAAAAAAGACGGCTGTAAGGAATGGCCGATCGATGGAGAATCTCTTTTTTCTTACAAAGGAGAACCGCTTCCGTACATGCCATTTTGTTACAAACATCCGGACTACTGGCATGTGATTGAAAAAGAAACAAAACGGACCGGTGATATGATCAATTCAAGAAAACTGTTTGATGATTCGGAAACGGCTCACCCAATCACAGAAGACGAGATGATCAAGATTGAAAAAATCCATGGAACATTATTGCTGATCGGTGCAGAAGATGATGTGTTGTGGGATACTGCAAAATATATCCGTCGAATGAAACAGCGAATGAAAGAACATCCACACACATGCAGACCAGAGTATGTCATTTATGAACATGGAACCCATTTCGTTTTTCCAGAGAGCATGCTAAAGACAATGCTCCCGGTTGGTTCCGGACTTTTTGTGAAACTGGCATTTCAGGCAGCAAGAAAATATCCGGAGGAATGCCGCAGAGCACGCCTTGATATTGACCGCCGGGTGAGAAATGCGGTTGCAGAATGGAAGAGTGCAGAAAGAGACTAACACAAGTTTTGACCGCTTATTTAAAATTGAAAAAGAAGCCAGATTTCTAGGAGAAGATTGATTTATGCTACAGACGTGATCGGAGGAAGAAAGAATGAAAAACGAAGAATACAAAAAATTGTCAATCAGCGAATTTACAAAAGCAGCGGGAAGATATGAAAGCAACCATGCTGGTATTTACGAAATGTGTAAGAAGGATTATCCGGATATTCTGGAAGAATTAGAAAAAGAGCCATTTAAGGATTTATTGGATGCAGGATGCGGACCTGCTCCAATGATTTCTTTATTATCAGAAAAATATCCGGACCGGCATTATACAGGGCTGGATCTGACTCCGGCCATGATCGAACAAGCAAAAAAGAAAAATATTCCAAATGCAACATTTGTTGTGGGAGACTGTGAAAACTTTCCTTTTGAAAACGATTCATTTGACGCAATTATTTGTTCTATGAGTTTCCATCATTATCCGAATCCACAGGCGTTTTTTGACAGTGTGAAGAGATGTCTTCGTCCAAATGGAAGATTGATACTGAGGGATGTGACAAGTGATAATAAAATATTGATATGGCTGATGAATACACTGGAAATGCCTCTGGCAAATATATGTGGGCACGGAGATGTCCGGGTTCCAACAAGAGATGTGGTCATGGAATGCAGCAGAAAAGCAGGACTAAAAGTGGAAAAATTTGAAATCCGTAAAGGTATGAGGATGCATTGCGTTGTGAGAAAAGCCTAAAGGAGACCAACTATGAAATTTTATGAAAGTGGAGATAATCGTAAACCAGTGATATTTTTATTTCCCGGCACCTGCTGTCTGTATAGCAGTTTTGATCATGTACTGGATGGGTTACATTCTTATTTTTACACGGTAACAGTTTCTTATGATGGATTTGATCCAAACGAGAAAACGGAATTTTATTCGATGGAAGATGAATGTGAAAAAATTGAGCAGGAAATCAGGAAAAAGTATGGTGGGAGAATATATCTTGTGGCTAAAATCCAGTCATCCATGGTAGTGCCTTTTATGTATAAAATGGTACATACAGGTACTCTTCCAAAATTTATGCAGAAAAAGCTGGATAAGACAGACGGTGGCAAAAAAGAATTATATAATGGATTTTTAAATATGTTTGGAATCGGTAAGGGAGGAAGTCCATGGATTACGAAACAGAGTATTTATAATCAGTTCTATTCGGATCTGGTTACGAAAGTCCAACATGGAATTGATGTGCCTGGAACAACGATCCATGTGTTTTACGCAACCAAGATGGGTGAAAAATACGAAAAGAGATATTGTACTTATTTCAAAAATCCGGATATCCGGAAGCACAATATGCAGCATGAAGAACTGTTTTGCTGTCATAGTGCAGAGTGGGTGGAAGAAGTAAGAAAAGCAGTGGAATTGCCTGATGAAATATGACGAATTTCATTTTTATCTGGCTTCCAGATTTTTATAACGCAGATATATTTTTTAAAATGAGCAGAATTGTACTTTTTCTGGTTAAAATAGTGCAAGTTTTTCAGGGAAAAATAATATAAAATAGATTGGATAAGTATGAACGGAAAAAGGAGACTTAAGATGAAACAGCTCACAAGACTTTTTATCCCAATCTGTCTGGAAACACTATTTTATATGCTGTCCGGTATGGTTGACACTCTGATGTTATCCGCAGTTGGAGACTATGCAGTCGGGGCAGTGGGAACGGCAAACAGTTATATTGGAATTTTTATCATAATGTTTTCTATCATATCTTCCGGCATGGTTTCGGTCATGACGCAGAATATTGGTGCAGGCAGACCGGGAGTTGCCTATCAGGCAAGGCAGCTTGGATTATTATTTAATGCTGTTGCGGGCGTGCTTATGGCTGTATTTTTATTTTCGGGAGCAGGAGCAATCCTTCGTATGGTAGGAATTGCGGATGCATTGTATGAACCGGCGTTGATTTATCTTAAAATTGTCGGGGGTGGGTGTATATTAAATGCGGTCATTCCTATCTTTTCAAGCTATCTGCGCGCATTCGGATATACAAAGCAGCCATTATATGCCACAATCGTTGGAAATATCGCAAATTTTGTGATGAATGCAGTATTTCTTTTTGTATTGCACAAGGGTGTTGCAGGTGTCGCCACAGCAACTGTGATCTCCAAGATCCTGAACCTGTGTATTGTACTGTATTTTTCACATAAGCTGATCTCTGCAAAAAACAGTACAGAGAGGATCGCAAATAAGACAGTCTTAGGGCAGATCGTGAAAGTCGGACTTCCATCTGCATGTGAGACTGCACTCTATAATGTTGCAATGATGCTTGTCATCCGTTTCCTGAACCAGATGGATGCAGAAGGGCTGAATGTGACAGCCAGATCTTATACGGCAACGATCAGTAATTTTTCCTATTGTGTCGGTGCAGCACTGGCACAGGCAAATGCGATCATGACAGGCTGGCACATCGGTGCTGGGGAACTCGAAGAGTGTGACAGAGGGACAAAGAGGGCAGCATTTGTCGGAGTATGTGTGGCAGTCTGCATGGAGACAGCAATTGTGCTTGGTTCCGGTTTTATTATGCCGCTCTTTACAGACAACCCGGAAATGACTGCGCTGGTCCGCAAGCTGCTGGCAATCGACATTGTACTTGAGATTGGACGCGTGACGAATCTTGTGTTTGGACAAGCCTTAAAAACAAGCGGAGATGCAGTGTTCCCGGCAGTGATTGCAGCCGTTTTCATGTTTGTCTTTGCGGTGGGAGGCACATGGCTGTTTGGAATTTCCATGGGACTTATGGCTGTGGGAGCGTATATTGGTCTTGCAAGCGATGAGTGTGTGCGGGCTGTCGGCATGGTATGGCGCTGGAAAACCGGGAAGTGGAGAACAAAGAAGCTTGTGTGAGCAGGAACAATATCAGCAGAAAACAAAAAATCAGCTTCGGGAGATACATATTTATGAGAATGTAGTCCACTTTCACAAAATCTTCACAAAAAATTAGCACTCTCCTCTTGACAGTGCTAACAAACAGGTGTATAACATAGTCAGAACAAAGGAAGAGAACAAAAGAAGGACAAAGAGATCCGAAAAGGTTTCAAAGAATGAAAGTTCTATGAGTTCTCAGGACATCCTAGTTCCAAAGAAACAAGGTAATAAAGCATGAGATATCCACGAGAAAGCGGATACCGTAGAAAAAGGAGAGATGACTTATGTTGATGCCTAGTATTTTTGGAGAAGATTTATTTGATGATTTGTTTGATTTACCATTTTATGATGACAGTAAGGTTGAGAAGAAATTGTATGGCAGACATGCAAAGAACCTTATGAAAACGGATATCAAGGAAATGGATAACGGCTATGAGCTGATTATTGATTTACCTGGATTCAAGAAAGATGAGATTAAGGTATCGTTAGACAATGGATATTTGTCCATCGCCGCTGCAAAAGGTCTTGACAAAGATGAGCAGGAGAAAGATACCGGCAAGTACATCCGGAGAGAACGCTATGCAGGTTCTTGCGAGCGTAGTTTCTATGTTGGTGATGATATGACAGAGGAAGATATCAAGGGAGAGTTCAAACATGGTATCTTAAAACTGTTTGTTCCGAAGAAGGAAGCAAAACCGGCAGTGCCGGAACGTAAATTCATCGCAATTGAAGGATGATCATTTTGCACAGAAAGTAACCTACAGACCGGAAAGCCTATAGGCATTGGAAAGGAAGGATACATTATGGCAGACAAAAATCCAAAACATATGTTAAAGAAAAAACAGGTAAAAGCAAAAGATAAGAAAAAACATGTTTATGAATAAACAGGCAGGAATGCGAGAGGCATCACACTTTGGTGTGATGCCTTTTCTGCTTTATAGGGAAAAGGAGGACAAAATGAAAGAAAAACAGAAACAGCCAGCATCCTTTCAGCCGGATAGGATTCTGTCCTACTTTAAAGCGGAATGGAAAGTACTTCTGGCGGTGACAATATCCGGTCTGATCTATAATGTAGGACTGCTTGCAGGACCGTGGTTTGAAGGAAAAATGACCGGCTGTCTTGTGGACATTTTAAGAGGTGCCGGACAGTTTGGCGATATGCTGATTCTTGTGTTAAGCTATGTGGCAGTGATCGTGATCGTGCAGAGTTCGAGATATATCAAGCGTTTTTATGTCCGCCGTTTTGCCAATAATGTAAACCGCAGGATGAAGGAAATCCTCTATGGAAGCCTTGTCAGAAAAAGCAGGGCGAGTCTTAAGGAAGAGGGCGAAGGCAATGTCATAACGAAAGCAATCCTCGACGTTGATGACTGTGTGGAGGGAATGCGGAAATTTACGACGGAAATTTTTGATACAGGTGTGGCGCTCGCAGCCTATGCCGGAATGCTTTTGTGGTATGATTGGCGGCTGGCGCTCTTATGTATGCTGTTTCCGCCAATCTCTTACATGACCGCAGAAAAAATGAAAAAAATGATCCAGAGAACCGGGGCTGCCTACAAGGAACAGTCCGGCGCGCTGAGCGCAGCGACGTTAGACCGGGCAGAAAATGCAATCACATACCGTGTTTTCGGGCGTGAAAAAGAAAGACAGAATGCATATGAAGAAAATTTGTCTGCGTATGAAAAATCAGCCGTGAGAGCAAACATCTGGAACACGGCAATGCCACCGGTGTATCGCGTCATCTCCATGGCAGGTGTGCTGTTCATTTTGTATTTCGGACAGAAAAATGTATTGGGAACCGGCTGGCGTGCATGGGGCATTGCGGCGTTTACCACATTTTTGTCGTGCTTTGTGAAACTTTCCGTGAAGTCGTCAAGCGCTGCGAAGCTGTTCAATGCGGTACATAAAGCACAGGTTTCATGGAACCGTATCAAACCACTTCTGACACGAAAAGATGAGAGAACTGCGATCGAAGATCAGACAGCAGAAAATCATGCCAGGGAGTGTAAGGAAAAAAACGACACAGTCCCAGCAGGCAAAACAGAGACAACAGTGCAAAAAATACAGATCAGTCATCTGAATTTTGCTTATTCGGATGGAAAGAAAATTTTAGACGACATTTGTCTTTCCGCAGAAAAAGGACAGATCATCGGTATTACCGGGGCGGTCGCATGTGGCAAGTCAACGCTTGGAAAAGTATTTTTGTGTGAATATCCTTATGAGGGACAGATTCTTGTGGACGGCACAGATTTGCAGGCTATGGACGAGGCAGACCGCACGAAACGGATCGGTTATCTCGGACATGATCCGGAGTTGTTTTTTGACAGTGTGGAAAATAATATTTTGCTCGGTGAGAAAAAAGAGGCAGACGATTACTTAAAGGCAGTGTGCATGGAACAGGAAGTTGCAGAGATGGAGGATGGAAAACAGACCGCGGTTGGAAATGGCGGAGTGCGTCTCTCCGGCGGTCAGGCAAAGCGTCTCGCACTTGCAAGGACACTCTGCCACAAAAAGCCGGTTCTGATTCTGGATGATCCTTTTTCGGCATTGGACAAAAACACGGAAAAACAGATTTTTGCCAATTTGAAACAGCAGACGAAAGACAATATTGTATTCTTAATTTCTCACCGTTTATATCTGTTCCCGCAGATGGATCAGGTCATTTGGATGGAAGATGGAAAGGCGGTGGCCGGTACACATGAAGAAATTCTGGAAAAGATACCGGAGTACCGCAGTCTGTATGAGACACAGAGCGATGAAAGAGAGAATGCGAAAGTGGAAACGGAAAATAGAAAAACAGTTTCTGAACATACAGAGGAAAGGAGGAGTGACAGATGAGACAGAAAAGACAGGTAAAAAGTGTGATCCTGGAAACAATCAAAAAACAGAAAATGCTGTCTGCCGGAATCCTGACCGCAGTGATCGGAGCAGTTGTGGCAGCGCTGATTCCGCCGCTGATCCTTGCAAAAATCATTGATACAGTGACAGCTGGTAATGAGGCGGCGTTTTCTGTGATCCTTCTCTATTTTGTCCTGCTCGCACTTACCGGAATATTGGAAGCTGCGAGGGAAGGACTCCTGACGGTGTTTGGACAGAAAATCACACATGCACTAAGAAGCAGCCTGATGGATAAATTTGTAAGTCTGACGGCAGACAGCGTGAATAAGCAGGAGCCGGGAACACTGGTGTCACGGTTTGTCGGGGATGTTGACACGGTGGAAAATCTGTTTACCTCCGGGATTATCAGTATGTTTGCGGATGTATGTAAGATTATCAGTATCCTTGTCGTGATCTGGTTTCAAAACCGTGGACTGACGCTGGTATTGCTGGTGTTGCTGCCGTTTTTATTCTGGTTTACCAGACATGTCCAGAAAAATATGCTGGCGGCGCAGATTGAAAACCGAAAGGCTGTCGGACGGGCATCCGGTCATGTGCCGGAGACGCTTCACAATATCCGCACAATCCATTGTCTTGCAAAGGAAGCATACATGGAAGAGCGTTACGACACTTATATCGGGGAGAGTTATGCAGCGATGGAGCGCACCAATTTTTATGATGCGGTTTACTCCCCGGTGATACTGATATTGAATGCGGTGGTTGTCGCAGTTGTCATGCTGCTTTCCGCGTCCGGAAACCACACGGTACTGACCTTCTTTGGAATGTCTGCCGGAACTGCGGTTGCGGTCATCAACTATATCTCACAGATATTCTCCCCGGTGGAGAGCCTCGGAATGGAGATTCAGACGATTCAGTCTGCGATTGCCGGAATCCACAGGATCAATGAATTTTTTGCACTTGAGGAGAAGCAGATAGTGGAAAAAGACAGCGAGACAGTAGCAGAAGAATGCGTGGAACAGATGGCTGGGGGACACTCAGAAAATAAAACAGCAGATGTTCCGTTTGTCGAGTTTCGGGATGTGACCTTCGGTTATGATGAACATGTCGTTTTAGGCCATTTGAATTTAAAGGTTATGGACGCGGAGCAGGTAACACTCGCAGGACGAACCGGGGCAGGAAAAAGTACGATTTTAAAACTTCTCTTAGGACTTTACGAACCGCAGGGCGGAGAGGTTTTGATTCACGGAAGACCGGCAGCGGCAGTCCGGGAGGAAGAGAAACGGAAAATGTTCGGCTATGTAGAACAGACCTTCCACATGGTTCCGGGAACGGTGCGCGATCAGATCACGCTGTATGATGAAACCATTCCGGCAGACCGTGTAAAAGCAGTGGCAGAGCTGACCGGGTTAGACGATGTGATAGAAAGCTCTGAAAACGGATATGACACGAAATGCACGCCGGAGTTATTCTCGCAGGGACAGTGGCAGCTCTTATCCATTGCAAGAGCCGCAGTGGCGGAACCACAAATGCTGCTGTTTGATGAGATCACGGCGAATCTGGATGCAGAGACGGAAAAGGCAGTGTTACTGGCGTTAAAGCGTGTAGCGAAAGACCGCACTGTCATTTCCATCTCACACAGAACTTCAGCAGAATTAGGACGTATTATTTATCTCTGATTTTTCTTCACAAAATATCCAATCAGGTAGCAGACGACAGCAACCACCATGCCATTGATAGAGGAAATCCCCCAGTTTAATACATTTAACCAGTTACAGAAGTTATAGTATAACCAGACGGATAAAATCGTTCCAATGATACCGGAGATCAGTACCATAGGTTTTTTCTTCTGATGGAAGATATTAGCAAGTCCGAGTCCGGCGGTATATAAGGCATTGTCGTTTGTAGTCCAGATATTCAGACCAAGGACAAGCAGTGCCATATAAAACAGGTTCAGACGGATCATAACCTCAAAAATATCGTTACCACCTACAAGAATGTAGGAGATCGCACCAAAGAAAAACATCAATGAGTTACCGATAAAGAAAGCAACTACAGTGGCAACGGTTCCGATTGTCGCATTTTTTGCGAATCGGGTAAAGTTTGGAGTTGCAGTACCACCGGATACAAAAGAGCCGATGACAAGTCCGGCACCGCCGATCACCGTTAAGGAACCACTGGACACTGCCAACTATTATAGCTTGTGTTGCGTGGTTATGCAATGAAATCTTTCTGTCCCTGGCGCATTTGTTTCTGGTATTGTTTGGGAGAAACATGCAGGTATTTGGTAAACTGTTTGATAAAGTAACTTGTGGTACAGAAACCGACCGCAGATGCAATCTCCGTCACGTTCTGGGTAGTGGAGACTAACAGCTTTTCCGCTTCCCGGATGCGGATCTCATTCAGGTAATCACTGAAATTCATATGCAAAAGCCGGTTGAAACTTCTGGAAAAATAGCTGTAGCTCAAATTACAGAGTTTTGCCATTTCCGCTGCACTGATAGATTTTTCATAATTGGTGATCATGTAGGTCAGGGCTGGGGAGAGCTGCTGTTTTAACTGCTGGTTTTCAAAATCTTCGAGAAGCGGTTCTTCGCCATTTGCATGCCAGTAGCGCAGCAGCCAAAGAAAAATACCGCCAATGTGATTTTTGATTGCAAGCTCGTAGCCGTATTGTTTTTCCTCAGATTCCCGGATAATCTCGTTCATAAGTCCGGGGATGGCAGAGTGTTTTGCATTTAATATGGAAGAAGAAATTACTTTTTCATAAATGCTGTTTTCGGTGATAAATGGAAGCAGATATTTTAACTCAAAGTGGCTCTGCGTCATGCCGTCGTAAATGAGTTCCGGGAGAAAACGGACCACGATATAAGAGCCGCCCTCTGATGAGAGCGCGTCGATCTGGTGCACTTCCCTGGAATTGATCAGTACAAAATCCCCTGCCGCAAATTCGTGGTAAATTCCGTTTAAATAAATACGAAAATGACCGGAAAGTGCATAGAGCATTTCAATATAATAATGAAAATGAGCGAAAAATACATTGCCCGGTTTCTCTGCTTTTTCAATATGACAGAGATACTGGCAGGCGATGCCGTCAATATATTGTTTTCTTTCCTCCGGATAATCCATAGAAAACCTCCAATGACAAAATTGTTATATTTTTGAATAGAAAAATTATAGCATGGAAGAGAAGATTTTACTAGAATATGTGATGTGAAAGAAAACATTTTAAAATAAAAATAGAAACGTATTTGGAGGAAGCAGATGAGTATGAGTTCAATCGGAGTACCATTGGAAGGATTTGGAGTATATTGCAGGGCGGCAGCCGCAGAGGGAGCCGTTTTATTGAAAAATGAAGGTCACATGTTCCCGTTGAAAAAAGAAGAGATGGTGTCTGTGTTTGGAAGATGCCAGTTTGAAACTTACCGCAGCGGAACTGGTTCCGGCGGAGCTGTCAACGTGCCTTATGCGGTGAATATTTATGATGGAATGAGAGAGAGCGGCAGCTTTACTTTGAATGAGGAGCTGGCAGACATTTACAGAGCGTGGTTAAAAGACCACCCGTTTGACAACGGCGGTGGCGGCTGGGCAGCAGAGCCGTGGCACCAGAAAGAGATGGTGATCACAGAGGAGATTGCGGCAGCCGCAGCAGAAAAATCAGAGAAAGCGATTTTTATTATCGGACGTACTGCAGGCGAAGATAAGGATTATGCAAATGAGGGGGGCAGTTACCTTCTAACGCCGGAAGAACTTGAAAATCTGAAGGTTCTGACAGCGCATTTTGAACAGGTCGCAGTGCTTTTGAACGTGTCGAATATCATAGACATGAGCTGGCTTAAGAATCCTGTATACAAGGATCATATCCGTTCCGTGCTCTATATCTGGCAGGGCGGCATGGTGAGTGGAAATGCAGTTGCGGATGTTTTGAGTGGAAAAGTGTCTCCAAGTGGAAAACTGACGGACACGATCGCATGTTCACTGGCAGATTATCCGGCGGCGAACGATTTCGGAGGCACTGTGCGCAATTTTTACACCGAAGATATCTATGTGGGATACCGCTATTTTGAGACATTCTGCCCGGAAAAAGTCATGTATGAGTTCGGTTTTGGACTTTCTTATTCGAAGTTTGACATTGAAATTTTAAAAGCGGAGACGGTTACAGAAGAATCCAAAGTCGGAGGTGCCTTGGGCAGTCACGGAGTATCGATTGATAATGGAACATGTGCAGGAAAAGAAGTGCAGATTACCATCTGTGTGAAAAATACAGGAGACTGCAGGGGAAAAGAGGTCGTACAGGTCTATGTGGAGGCACCGCAGGGAAAACTTGGAAAACCGGCGAGAGAATTAAAAGCATTTGCAAAGACAAAGGAGCTGGCTCCGGGAGAAAAACAGGAAATGACACTGCACATTCCGGTAAAAAATCTTGCTTCATATGATGATTCCGGTGTGACAGGCCACAAGTCCTGCTATGTATCAGAGGCAGGTGCTTATGTATTCCATGTGGGAAATAGTGTGCGGAATACGAAAATCGCAGATGTCGATGGAAAAGGAGCATATATCGTAAAAGAGCTTTGTGTGACGGAAGCCCTGCAGGAAGCACTCGCACCGACAGAAGCATTTGAGCGCATCTGTCCGGGACAGAGCCGGGAGGATGGAAGCTATCAGCAGGAAAAGGAGGCAGTGCCGCAGCAGACCATCCGGTTACAGGAACGGATTGAGGCGCATTTGCCGGAGCAGCTTGCAATCACCGGAGACAAAGGAATCCGTTTTTCGGATGTTGCAGAGGGAAAAGCAGATTTGGATACATTTATTGCGCAATTGACCAAAGAGGAACTTGCCACGATCGTGCGCGGGGAAGGAATGAGCAGCCCGAAAGTAACACCGGGTACGGCATCCACATTTGGAGGTGTCAGCGACCGCCTGTATGAATATGGAATCCCAGCTGCCTGCTGTGCAGACGGACCTTCCGGTATCCGTATGGAGAGCGGATTGAAGGCAACACAGCTTCCAATCGGAACACTGCTTGCATGTTCGTTTAACATTCCAATGATGGAAGAACTTTATGTGATGGAAGGAAAAGAGCTGGTTGCAAACGAAGTGGACACTCTGCTCGGACCTGGAATTAATATCCACCGCTATCCGTTGAACGGACGCAATTTTGAGTATTTCAGTGAAGATCCTTATGTGACCGGATGTTTTGCGGCAGCAGTGACAAGGGGAATCAAAAAAGGCGGCTCTTTTGCAACGGTGAAGCATTTTGCGGCGAACAACCAGGAGACGGCAAGACATACAGTAGATTCTGTTGTGTCAGAGCGTGCACTGCGTGAGATTTATCTGAAAGGATTTGAGATTGCAGTCAAAGAAGGGGAAGCCTCCTCTATTATGACATCTTATAATCCAATCAATGGACACTGGACATCGTCCAATTATGATTTAAATACCACGATCTTAAGAGGAGAGTGGGGGTATGAAGGCATTGTCATGACCGACTGGTGGGCAAGTGTCAATGATGTTGTAAAAGGTGGTAAGCAGGATCATCATGCACTTTCTTCAATGGTGCGCTCCCAGAACGACCTTTACATGGTCGTCAACAATAACGGTGCGGAGATCAATGCCATGGGCGATGATATTTTGGAGGCACTGGACAATGGAAAGCTGACCATTGGGGAGTTGCAGCGCTCTGCAAAAAATATCTGTCGGTTTATTTTAAATGCTCCGGTTATGAAACGTCCGTTAAGACCGTTGGAGGAAGTGAAGGCATATGAGCCGTTGCAGGGGGCTGGATCAGAAGGGGCAAATGGGGAAAGCGATATAAGCATTGTTCCGGAAGATAAAGTGTCACAGAAGATTTATGTAAACCAGTCTGGTGTATACAATGTTGTTGTAAAATTTATTTCTCCGCAGTCCAATCTGGCACAGGCAGCCGCAAACCTCTATCTCAACGATGAATTATTCTTCACATTGCAGACGAGCGGCACGGAAGGCAGACCGAACACGCAGAAGATTTGCCGTGTGGAATTAAAACAGGGATACTACGAGATCAAAACAGAGGTTGTGAAACCGAAGCTTGAGATGGAGTGGGTGGAGATTCGGAAATAATCAGAGGGTACCGTTCACCAGGCAGTAAAACACTTGCTGTTTTGCTGTGTAAGAAAATGGATTTTATGATAGTATCCGTTATGTTACTCATAAGAAAGTAACTCGTGAGTTACCTTCTTATGAGTATATTTTTTAGAGAGAAGTTCTATAGATGAGTCTGATTTTTCGATTGTGTTTGTGAACATTCTGTTTCTACATATTTTCTATCGCAGCACGTTCAATGGAAAGTCCTTTTGTATAGCGTTTCATAAAAGCTTCAAAGCCTTCCACATCTTTTGGATCAGGAGCAACTTTGGTTCCGGTATTGCCCTTGAAAACATGATCGGTAAGATAAGAATCCAGCGTTTCGCCGTCTTTTTTGTGAACCATATAGGAGGCGAGAAGTGCCATGCCCCATGCGCCGCCTTCCCCGGCAGTTTCCATGACGGAAACCGGTGTGTTTAAAGCGGCGGCAAGGATGTTCTGCCCTACGCCTTTGGTTTTGAAAAGTCCGCCGTGTCCGAAGATTTCGTCAATTTTTACCCCTTCTTCTTTGATCAGGATGTCCAGACCTGTTTTTAAAACGGCAAGGGAGGCATACAGGTTGGTGCGCATAAAGTTGGCAAGTGTAAACGCGCTGTCCGGTGTTCTCACGAACAGTGGACATCCTTCTTCAAAGCCTGTGATATGCTCGCCGGAAAAATAGTTATAGGCTAACAGACCGCCGCAGTCCACGTCCCCTTCCATTGCTTTGTGGTAGAGTGTGCCATACAGATCATTCAGGGAAATATCGATTCCGGCAGCCTTGGCAAATTCATGGAAGAGATTTACCCAGGCATTTAAGTCAGAAGTACAGTTGTTGCAGTGTGCCATTGCAACCAGATTTCCGGTAGGGGTTGTCACAAGGTCAATCTCATCATGGACTTCTTTTAAATCCTGCTCCAGAATCACCATTCCAAACACAGAAGTTCCGGCGGAAACGTTACCGGTGCGGACAGCGACACTGTTTGTGGCAGTCATTCCGGTTCCGGCATCGCCCTCGGCAGGTGCAATCGGAACGCCGGCTTTTAAGCTGCCGGAGACGTCTAATTTTCTTGCACCCTCCTCGGTCAGATAGCCTGCAATCTCTCCTGCAAGGGCAGTTTTTGGAAGCAGCTCTCTCAAATGGAAATTATAGCCCATAGAGGCGGCTTTCTCCTCAAACTGATTGATCATATTCTGGTTGTAATCTTTTGTCTGGATGTCGATCGGGAACATACCGGAGGCTTCTCCGATACCGATCACTTTTTCACCGGTCATCTGCCAGTTGATGTATCCCGCTAAAGTGAGCAGGGAATCTATTTTTGTAAGGTGCGGTTCCTTTTTCAACATTGCCTGATAGAGATGTGCAATGCTAAAGCGCTGTGGGATGTGATAGTGGAACAGTGCAGTCAGTTCTTCGGAAGCTTCTCCGGTGATCGTGTTTCGCCAGGTGCGGAACGGGACGAGCAGGGTGCCTTCTTTATCAAATGCCATGTAGCCGTGCATCATCGCAGAAAAACCGAGGGAGGTAAGGTTTGTGATCGTACAGCCGTATTTTCCTTTTACATCTGTTAAAAGGCTGCTGTAGCAGTCTCTTAAACCGTCCCAGACCGCGTTCAGACTGTAAGTCCAGATGCCGTCGACAAGCTGATTCTCCCAGTCATGATTGCCTTGTGCGATCGGTTCGTTGTCTGGCCCGATCAATACCCCCTTGATCCGGGTAGAACCAAATTCGATACCGAGGATTGCTTTTCCGCTCTCAATATATTCTTTATAGTTTGCCATAGATTTCTCCTTTTTCTGATAGCAGTTCTGCCCGCTGTTGTGTCGGGCAGGGAAAATATGCTAAATTTGTCCGTAATAAGCATTTTCACCGTGTTTTCGGTAAAAATGTTTGTCGCGGATACAATTCGGTGCAGGTTTTACTTTTGGATTGATCAGTTCGGTTTTGGTTGCCATTTTTGCAACTTCTTCTAAGACAACAGCATTGTGTACTGCCTCGGCTGCGTCTTTTCCCCATGCAAAAGGACCGTGGTTGGAGCATAAAACGCCCGGTGTATGCATTGGGTTAATGCCGCGCGTCTCAAAGGTTTCGATGATGACGACACCGGTATTTTTCTCGTAGGCGGAATTGATCTCTTCCGGTGTGAGATTTCTGGCACACGGAATCGGTCCGTAAAAATAGTCTGCGTGGGTTGTTCCGTAAAGAGGAATGTCACGTCCTGCCTGCGCCCATGAAGTTGCCTCCGGGGAGTGGGTGTGTACGACACCGCCGATTTCCGGGTATTTTTGGTAGAGCTCGATATGGGTTGGGGTGTCGGAGCTTGGTTTGTAAGTTCCCTCGATTTTATTTCCGTCAAGATCCATGACAACCATATCGTCCGGTGTCAGCACGTCATAGTCAACGCCGCTTGGCTTGATGACAAAGTAACCTGTTTCGCGGTCAATGCCGCTGACATTTCCCCAGGTGTAGGTGATAAGTCCACGGCGCGGAAGTTCCATATTGGCTTCATAGACCTGTTTTTTTAGTTCTTCTAACATGTGTTTATCTCCGTTCTGATATATATATTGTTACATTGATTATATTTTAGGTAAATTTAATCTGCAACATCAGCCAGGAAAATCTATGATTTTTCTGGCTGGTATTTGTTCTAGCGGTAAACAATTTCGCCGAGTGCAAGGTCACGTTTGAAGTCGCGGATTTTTGTATCTTTGTCAATGTAAACAGCTTCGATTCCCATAGCTTCTGCCCAGTCACCCATCTGCTCAGCAGTCAGGTCATAAGTAAATGCAGTGTGGTGTGCGCCGCCAGCAAGAATCCATGCTTCTGCACCTGTGCGGAGGTCAGGCTGTGGAAGCCAGAAATTGGTAGCGGTTGGTAATTTTGGCATTGGTTTTTCGGTTTTTTTGCAGTCTACATCGTTGATGATGAGACGGAAACGGTTGCCGAGGTCGATCAGGGAAGTTGCGATACCGTGTCCCTCTTTGGAGGTAAATACAAGTCTTGCAGGATCTTCTCTGTCGCCCATGGAAAGAGGCTGGCATTTAATGCTGATCGGACCGTCTGCAATAGAAGGACAGATTTCAAGCATGTGAGCCTCTAAGATGCCTTCTTTTCCCGGTACAAGATTGTAAGTGTAATCCTCCAACATGGAAGTTCCTTTTGCGTCTTTCATTCCGGCAGTCATAAGCTTCATCAGACGAACCATCGCTGCAACTTTCCAGTCACCTTCGGCACCGAAGCCGTAGCCTTTTTCCATTAACCGCTGGATCGCAAGACCAGGAAGCTGCTTTAATGCGCCGAGGTCACCAAAGTGTGTGACGATCGCCTGATAATTTTTTTCTTCCAGAAAACGCTCAAAGCCTAATTCAATCTGAGCCTGGACAGCCACGTGACGTTTGAATTCTGCAGGGTCTCTGCCCTCAAGTAAAATTTCGTATTTGTCGTAATATTCGTCTACTAATTCATTGGTATCAGATTCCGAAACAGCAGCGACAGATTCTGCAATCTCATTGACCGGATAAGCGTCTACTTCCCAGCCAAATTTTAACTGGGCTTCTACTTTGTCGCCCTCGGTGACGGCTACGTTTCTCATGTTGTCAGCAACACGCATGACACGGATGTGGCTGCTCTCGATGATACCGATTGCGGTGCGCTGCCATGCGGCAATTTTTTCCTGAACGTCTTTCTCAGACCAGTGGCCGACAACGACTTTTCTTGGGATTTTCATACGTGTCACGATATGTCCGTACTCGCGGTCGCCGTGAGCGGCCTGATTTTCGTTCATGAAGTCCATGTCGATGGTGTCATATGGAATCTCCACGTTGTACTGTGTATGTAAATGAAGTAATGGTTTTCGTAATTCCTGTAAACCTAAGATCCAGGATTTGGCAGGGGAGAAAGTATGCATCCAGGTGATGACACCGGCACATTCCTCATCGATATTGGCCTCGTTGAATGTTTTGCGGATCAGTTCATTGGTGATCAGAGTTGGTTTCCATACCACTTCATAAGGCAAAACGCCGGAAGCATTTAAAGCGGCTACGATTTCTTTTGAGTGGGCTGCAACATGTGCAAGGCATTCATCCCCATATAAATCCTGTGAACCTGTGCAGAACCAAAACTTATAATTTTTCTGTAATTTCATCTTTCTTCTCCTCGTCTGATAAATTGTGAATGTTTATGTAATATACATCCTGCTGTTTTAGTGTATAACTTGTATATAGATGTGTACAAGTTGTTTTTTGATCTATTTAATCAGAAATAAAAAAGGCGTAAAATCAGCATTTTATATAAAAATAAGTTGTATGATTTTGCTTTACAAACGATACAAGTTGTGCCATGCTGTTTTTATGGAAGCATCAAAAGTGAAAGATATAAAGGAAAAAGAGATAGGAGATACGATGAAAGAGCCGAAATTTTCACGTTTAAAAGAAGATATCAAAGCAAAGATCGTCCACAGCGAGTGGAAGGCAGGGGATAAAATTCCTTCGGAAAACATGTTTGCAGCGCAGTATCATATCAGCAGGCAGACGGTGCGGAAAGCGATCGGGGAACTGACGGAAGAAGGATATCTCTATGCAGAGCATGGCAGAGGAACGTTTGTGTCAGAGCGGACGATCCACACGCGGACATCCAAAAATATCGCGGTGGTGACGACGTATCTGTCCGATTATATTTTTCCGAGGCTGATTCAGGGAATCGAGCAGGTGCTCACTGCAAATGGATACAGTATTATGTTAAAGACGACGAGAAACTCAAGAGCTGCGGAGGCGCGGTGCATGGAGGAGCTGTTGTCAAAGGATATTGACGGACTCATCATCGAGCCGAGCAAAACCCAGATCTCCTGCAGGCATACAAGTCTTTACGACCAGATGGATGAGTATGGAATCCCCTATGTGTTTATTCAGGGATATTTTGAGCAGATGAAGAAAAACCTTACGTGCTGATGGATGACATGAAAGGCGGATACCTGATCACAAAATATCTGATCGAACTCGGACATAAAAATATTCACGGTATTTTTAAAGCAGATGATGTGCAGGGACAGGCGAGACATAAAGGGTATGTGAGGGCGCTGCAGGAGGCAGGGATGTTGTACGATCCGGATTCGGTGACGTGGTTTTACACCGAGGACCGGGAAGTGAAACCGCGGGAGACGATCAGTGGCGCGATTCAGGCAGAGACACCGATGGATGCGGTGGTCTGCTACAACGATCAGGTTGCGGTGGAGGTCATCCGCACGCTGCGTGAATTTGGCAAAAAAGTACCACGCGACGTCTCTGTCACAGGGTTTGACAATTCGCTGCTCGCAAAAAATAATCACATCCCGATCACGACCATTTCCCATCCGCAGGATAAGCTTGGCAGTATGGCGGCAGAACTTTTGCTCCGGCTCATCCTAGGCGAAGAACTCACCGAGCAGGAACTTCATATCCGCGTGGAACCGGAAATTGTAGTGCGGGATTCTACATGGAAGCGATAGCAGCTCAATTTTTGAGGGAGTGTAGATATGTCCGCCCCGGGAGCATGAACATCCGAGCCGGCATAAAAAACGTTGTGAAAATTGCGTAAATTTGTCAATGCTGCTTTTAAGCTTAAAGTTTGTGTACATTCCCAAATGGACTGTCGCGAAAGATTGTACGCCTATGAAATTCTTTCTGCTCATGAATCTAGCGTAAGTAAATACAGCCTCCCAGCATTGGTTATTCAGTGCAAAAATCAAATGTAAACGAATGATTTTTGCACTGTCTTCTGCTGGGAGGCTGTATTTACTTACACACGATTCAATCGCGAAGAAAGAATTTCATAGACGCACAATCTTTTGTGACTGTCCATTTGTTGAATGAACACAGACAATCAAAGAAGCTTAAAAGCAGCATTGACAAATTAGCAATTTGATACCGTTTTTTATGCTGGTTCGGATGTTCATGCTCCCGGGGCGGACATATAAACTGTCGTTACAAAAATTGAACTGCTACGCTTCCACAAGCTGCAGGTCGTACAATTTCCGGTACAGTCCGTTCTGGGCGAGAAGTTCCTGATGGGTGCCGGCTTCCTTGATCTGTCCCTGATGCATGACAATGATCTTGTCGGCATGCTGGATCGTGGAAAGTCTGTGTGCAACCATAATCGTAGTTCTGCCCTCCATGAGTTTTGCCAGAGCACTTGTGATAAGTGCCTCGGTCTCCGTGTCAATGTTGGCAGTTGCCTCGTCTAAGACAAGGATGGTCGGATCATAAGCTAAGGTTCTTGCAAAGGAGAGTAACTGTCTTTGTCCGGCGGATAAGGTGCTTCCACGCTCTGTGACAGGGGCATCATAGCCGCCCGGCATTTTTTCGATAAAGGAATCCGCGTGCACGATCTCTGCGGCACGTTTCACGTCCTCAATGGAAATATTCTCATTGTCCAGTGAAATATTGCTCTTAATATCCCCGGTAAAAATAAATACATCCTGCTGTACCTGCCCGATCGCGGCGCGCAGCACATCAGTGTCGATGGCTTTGATGTTGACGCCGTCGATCAAAATCTCACCTTTCTGGATGTCAAAGTATCGTCCAATCAGATTTAAGATGGAAGATTTTCCAGCTCCGGTAGCACCGACAAATGCAACTTTTTCGCCCGGTTCGATGACGAAACTGATGTCTTTTAAAATATAATCGTCCTTCTCGTAGGCGAACCATACATGACGGAATTCGATGCGCCCTTTGATGTTGACTTCCACCGGGTGCGCTGGTTTTACAATATCCGGTTTCTCGTCTAAAATGGAGAAAATTTTTCCGGCGGAGGCGAGAGAGGACTGCAAGGTACCAAACTGTTCTGCAAGCTCCTGGATCGGATCAAAAAATGAGGAAATATAGGTGATAAAAATAAACAGTGTTCCGAGCGAGAGCGTCTGGTTTAACACTCCGGCACTTCCGGTTCCGATCACAAGCATCATGGCAAACACGGACACCAGATAAATGGACGGACGGAAAATCGCAAATGTCATAACCTCACGCCAGTTTGCCTTGTATAAATCTTCGGATTTCTTTTCAAACTGTGCATATTTTTCTTCTTCCCTCGCAAAAATCTGGATGAGCTTCATGCCAGAGAGGTGCTCCGATAAAAATGTGTTTAAGTCGGTAATGCGGTTTCGGGTAAGCTCGTATGCCTTCCTTGACATAAAGCGGAAAAAGAAGGTCAGCACTGTGACAAGCGGCAGCAGTGCAAAGGATACGAGAGCCATTTTGACATTAATGGAGAGCATGACAACGGCATATCCGATAATTTTTACAATGTTTTTAAATAGTTTTACCAAAATGGTGGAGAAAAGTTCATTGACCGCTTCGGTGTCGTTGGAGACACGGGTGACAAGTTTTCCCACAGGCGTATTGTTGAAAAAGTTTAACGATAAGCTGTGAATGTGGGTAAAGACCTCCTCACGCATCTGGTAAATGATCTCCTGTCCCATTTTCTGCAGGATCCAGGTGTCTAATGCGTTTAAGACAAATCCGGTGAGCAGAAGCAGCAGGTAGAGAGCAGCAGCTTTTAAAATGCCGGTAAAATCATAATGCCGCAAATTTTTTAAGTCGTCCCTTGTAAGAAGTACTGCATTTTGGTTTACATAAGATGAAAGCGTGGCGGAATCTGCATTTTTTAATGCATCACATTCTTCGGATGAAAGATTTTTTGCCATATAATAGTCATTATTATATAGAAGAATCTGATCGTAAATCTGTCCGTCTGCCGTCTCAAAATCTCTCGTCAGATAAGTGTCATGGTAAGGAACAGCACCCGGCGCATCCGCAGTGGTTTCGATGTACGGTGCGTAATAGCCGTTGATATAATCATCGATCGCATCACCGATGACGATCGGGCGGTAAAGTTCTACCACGATGATAAAGAGGACGAGGACTGTCGCAGCAGTCATAACCCATTTGTGCGGTTTTAAATAGGCAAGTAAACGTTTCATAGTTATGCGTCCTCCTTTCCTGTTTTTGCAGCTGGATGATCCTGTCTGATGAGCGCTTTTCCGGCTTCACCGTGGATGGCTTCTAACTGCTGTTTTTCAAACATATCGTAATAAATGCCGTGTTTTGCCATAAGGGAATCGTGATTTCCAATCTCGGCGGCAGTGCCGTCCTCTAACACCATAATGATATCTGCATTCTGGATCGTCGAGATGCGGTGCGCAATGAGAATGGTCGTCTTTCCTTCCCGGTTTTTCTTTAAATTGGTTAAAATGTGTTCCTCGGTGTCGGTATCGACAGCGGAGAGGGCATCGTCTAAAATCAGGATGGGTGCATTTTTCATCAGTGCCCTGGCAATGGAGCTCCGCTGTTTCTGACCGCCGGATAAGGTAACGCCGCGCTCACCTACAATTGTCTCATAACCGTCCGGGAACTGGACAATATTTTCATGGATGCAGGCAGCGCGTGTTGCGGACTGGATAGCTTCCATATCCTCATTTTCAGCGCCAAATGCGATATTGGATTTCAATGTGTCCGAGAACAGGAAGTTATCCTGCGGAACGTATCCGATATTTTCACGCAGTGTTTTTAAAGGAATGGTGTTAATGTCCTTTCCATCAATGAAAAGCATGCCCGGTTTCGTGTTGTAAAGGTGCAGCAGGAGATTTACCAGTGTGGATTTTCCATTTCCGGTGCGCCCGATGATCGCAAGCGTTGTTCCTGCCGGCACATGCAGGGTGATGTCGTTTAAAGTCGGTTCGCTGTGGCCGCGGTGGATGAAGGTAAGGTGATGAAAATCAATTTCTCCCCTAATGTCGTCCACATCCTTTGTTTTGTCGGTGTCTGCAATGGCAGGCTGTTCTTTGAAAATCTCCTGGATCCTTCGGATGGAGGCAGCACCCTGCGAAAACATATTGACGGAATCCCCGCAGGCTAACATCGGCCAGACAAGCATGTTAATATACTGGTTAAAAGCGACAAAGCGTCCAAGCGTGATGTCCCCGACCAGCGCAAGATAGCCGCCGTAAATGAGCGTAAGCAGCGAGGAAAGCCCGATGATGACATCCAGAAGCGGAATGACGATCGACTGGATCTTTGCAATGCTTAAGTTCTTTTCCATGGTGTTTTCGTTTTCTTTTAAAAAGTGGTAACGCTGTGCCTTCTCACGGACAAACGCCTTGATGACACGGATACCGGAAAAGCTTTCCTGCACGTAGTCGGTGAGATCGGAAACCGCCTCCTGCCTTGCAGTAAAGCGCGGACGGATGATTTTTCCATAATAAATCTCGCCAAATAAAATGAAAAGCATTGGGATGACTGCGATCAGTGTCAGCTTCACGCTGACATAATACATCATCTGGAAAATGACCATAAGGGTCATGACGGAGGCGTCAAACACACAGATGACGGCAGGTCCGATCGCCATGCGGATCGCGTTCAGATCGCTGGTAAAACGTGTCATCAGGTCGCCGGTCTTGTGTTCGTTGTAATATTCCACATCCATTTTCTCCAGATGGGAAAACATGTCGTTTCTCAGCTCTTTTTCGATGGAGCGGGAAGCTCCAAACAGGAAGTACCGCCAGAAGAAACGACCGACCGCAAGCAGCAGTCCAAGCAGAAACAGGTAAAACAGATTTAATTTGACTCCGCTCCAGTCAAGGCTGTGGGCGGTGAGTCCGTCGGTGATGACACCGGTAAGTTTCGGAATAAAAATATTGGCAAAGTCAACCACAAAAAGCGTGATGATACCAAGCGTATACTGGACCTTATGCCGTTTGATATACTGAAAGATAAATTGGAAAGCGTTCATAAATAAATCTCCCTTAATAATGTCCTGCGGTAAACGGTTTTACAGAACTACTATAAAACCGCAGAGTATCTTCTATTCTATACTTCTTAAAGCAAAGTTGCAACCTGTGAAAATAAAATGATATACACGGAAACAGCCGTGTGCCTGTCTGGATTTGTAAGAAGCCGGGGGAAAAGAGCACATAAAAAAAGTTTTCCTGCAAAAATCCTGAAAACAGATATTTCTACAGAAAAACCTCTTTTTTATTTATACATCGCACAGATCAGATTGTATCACGGGAAACAAAATACCTAATCACATCCGAGCAGAATGTCGACCGCATGCTGTAACTCAGGGCGATTGCGGTAGGCGTAGATGATCTCACGCTCATGATAAGTCAGGGAAGCTGCCGGATCATCAGGCTGGTCGTAACCGAAGGAGTTCAGGATGTCCGGGATTTTGTATATCTCGCACAGTAAGAGCAGTGTGTCCGCCGTCGGCTGTGCCTGTCCGCTTTCCCAGCCATAAATCGTCTTCGGTGCAACATCAATATCATGTTCCATCAGCCTGATCGATACGTCTTTCACTGAGTAATGATTTCGTTTTCTATATTCTTTTAACACCTTTGGAATTAATTCATTTCGCATAAAAATCCCCTGTTTCTGAAATTTAAAAAGTTATTATGGTTATCATATCTCACATATTTTAGACCGTCAATTAATTCTGATTATATGGGAAAATATGGTTGAAAGTCTTGAATTATAAGAATATAATGTGCGTAAGCAATGAGCAGTGCCAATCGAGAATATGTAGACCGAACATGCTTGCATGATGAGGTCTGCATATAACGGGAAGAACACATGAGAAAAGGAGCGGAGCGCATGAATAAATCCAGAGTGACAGAATATATCCTTGCTTATATGCAGGAAAAAGGAATTTCAGCATCTGAGATTTCAGAACAGACACAAGTTCCGGAAGAAAAACTGCATCCGGATTATAAAGAACCTCTGCTTGCCGAAGAGTTTTTAGAGCTTTGTGTTTTTTTACAGTTATCACCGGAAGCGATTGCAAAAACGATAAGAAAATGATGAAAAAGAGAATAATAAAAACTTCCCTGATCCATACTAAAAGAAAAAGAAAGTGTGGATACGAGTATGCAGAAGGGAAAACAGAGCCTCTGTTTTACAGAGGCTCCTTTTATTATCAGCACGGCAAATATTGTTGGAAAAAAGGAGGGAGAAGGACCTCTGGCAGGTCATTTTGATGTGATCGGTGAGGACGACAAATTCGGCCAGAACACATGGGAAGAGGCAGAGAGCACGCTGCAGAAAGAAGCTTTCACTATGGCGGTCGGCAGAGCCGGGTTAAAAAAAGAGGACATCCGGTATCTTTTCGCAGGTGATCTTTTGGGGCAGAACATGGCGACCTCGTTTGGGGTACTGGATTTTCAGGTACCGCTCTTTGGACTTTACGGAGCCTGCAGTACCTGTGGGGAATCGCTGTCTCTCGGTGCAATGTGTGTAGCGGCCGGCTATGCGGATCATGTCGTGACCATGACTTCAAGCCATTTTGCCAGCGCAGAAAAACAATTCAGATTCCCACTCGAATATGCAAACCAGAGACCGAAATCGGCCACCTGGACAGTGACCGGAAGCGCGGCTTTCGTCCTCGGAAAAGAGAAGGGAATGGCAAAAATCACAGGGATCACAACCGGAAAAATTGTGGATTTTGGGATCAAAGATTCCATGAATATGGGGGCAGCCATGGCACCTGCGGCCAAAGAGGTCATCAGACAGCATTTTGAGGATTTCGGGAGAAGTGAAAAAGAATATGACAGGATCATTACAGGAGATCTCGGAACGGTAGGACAGAAAATTCTCATTGACCTGTTGTTAAAAGACGGTTACGATATCAGTAAGATACATTCGGATTGTGGAATTGAAATTTTTGATGCTGAGAGCCAGAATACCGGGGCAGGTGGTTCCGGATGCGGATGTTCAGCAGTGACGCTGAGCGCTTACTTTTTAAAACAGATCGAAGATGGAACATTAAAACGGATATTGTTCGTGCCGACAGGTGCGTTGCTTTCAACGGTGTCTTTCAATGAAGGAATGACGGTGCCGGGCATTGCACATGCAGTTGTCATCGAACATGCAGATGTATAGACAATGGATTTTCAGAAAGAAAAGAGGATGAAAAATGGATTATATCAATGCATTCTGGGTAGGCGGCCTGATCTGTGCACTTGTCCAGATTCTTATGGAGAAAACAAAAATGCTTCCGGGCAGGATCATGGTTTTACTCGTATGTCTGGGGGCGGTGCTTGGCGCATTGCAGATTTATCAGCCATTCATGGAGTTCGCAGGAGCCGGTGCAAGTGTGCCACTGCTTGGCTTTGGAAATACACTCTGGAAAGGCGTAAAGGAAGCAGTTGACGAGAATGGATTTATTGGCATTTTTATGGGGGGATTTAAAGCGAGTGCGGTCGGTATTTCCGCAGCACTGATTTTTTCCTATATTGCAAGTATCATTTTCCAGCCGAAAATGAAAAAATAGTAACCTGAATGGAGCGGTAGATATGAATAAAGAGAAATTGAAAGCCTATGGTGTTGATTATGAGAATGCAGTGAAACGTTTCGCGGGAAATGAAGCTTTATATGAAAGATTTTTAAAAAAGCTGACCGAGGACAATCATCTTGCAATCGGGGAACAGGCAATGAAAGAAGAACGGTATGAGGATGTGTTAGAGGCCGTTCACGCCTTAAAAGGGGTTGCTGGGACCCTTGGAATGACGGAACTGTTCCAGGCAGCATCAGTGGTAGTAGCTTCCATACGGAAAAATGAAATCAGCCATCTGCAGGAGCAGATGGCCAAGGTACATACAGAATTTGAAAAAGCCTGTGAGGCGGTTTCCTGAACAGATAGCTGCGCTGCCCGCCTATGTGCGAAAGTGTGCGTCTGGCGCACACTTTGTTCCATATTATTTAAAATAACACCGGGCGTGTGGAGTCTAATTCGCGGATCAAAGCGGCAAAGTCGGCATGATCTTCCGGGAGCTTCCAGCAGAGGATGGAAGGGTGATAAGCGTTCTGCAACACATATTC
Organism: Roseburia inulinivorans DSM 16841; assembly: GCF_000174195.1. Taxonomy (GTDB): domain Bacteria; phylum Bacillota; class Clostridia; order Lachnospirales; family Lachnospiraceae; genus Roseburia; species Roseburia inulinivorans. The sequence goes on from NZ_ACFY01000026.1 coordinate 27,445, forward strand.
TGTGAGCAGATTCCTACAGTCCTTCTCATCTGCAGCAATGTCGCAGAGTTCTTTTAATTCCACACAGGCAAAACTTCCGTCCTCGTCCATATCGTCATAGACAAATGGATCAGATTCCAGAGTGCGGATGAGATCCTTTTCCGGGACACAAAGACCGTTTACGAGGACAGAGCCGTTAGATTCCATGGACAGATTGCGCAGTCCAAAAGGAAGGACGATCTGATCTTCTGTGGCACCATTAACGATCAATCCTGCCACGACCACATAAAGCTTTGGAGAGGTTTTTCCATTCCAGAGGCATGGGTTTGTCAGATGGCAGATATACTCTGGTGCCGAGGCCGGAACACTTTTATTTGCAAGCATTGTTCCTGTAGTAGTAAGCACAGTGTAAGAAATCATGGCATCTTTTGGAAGATTTTTTGCATGGGCAGTGATACGGATACTTGCAGAGGAGGTGGAAATCTCCTGTGGGATCACGGTAAGTCCTGCATCACCAAAGTGGTCTAATGAAAAATGGTGTTTTCCGACAACGATAAGACTTGCGTCTAAACAAGGAACTTCACTGTCACAAACAATGTCTAATTCGTTGTCACCATTTACGATCTGATCGGTGACATCCACGCGGTAAAGCGTATAGCTTCCGGTGTGAGCTCCGATTTTTTCCTGATTCACAAATACTTCCATGGAAGGTGCAGCTCCTAACAGTTCCAGATAATAGCAGTATTCGTCTTCCTTATTCAAAGGAAGGATTCTTTTGTGGACAGCTTTGCCGTCCGGAGTCTTTTCCGTGGATAATATCCAGTCAGAATTTATATTCAGAATGTTTCGCATGTAAAATCTCCTTTAAGATAAAAATTCTTTACAGTTAAAATTATTATAATGTAAAACTTGCCAAAAGAAAAGAAGAAACCGGAGTTTCACTTATGAACTGCCGTTTACAGGTAGGTGTTACGGATTTCCCTAAGATTATGTTGTATTGCATGCCAACAAAGTATTTATAAGCATAAAAAATAGAACTGTTTGTTTTCAGGAGCGCTTCCGCTTGTTGTCGCTGGCAGCGGTACTAAGAAAGCATCCATCGTGATTTCAAAATCCAATTACATTGTCTTTTGAAATTGCAATGTCTGCTTTCTAAGGACCGGCCGCTCCCAAAATCCTGAAAACAAATCAGTTCTATTTTTTATTTGTCCAAGGCTGTGTGGCATGCAACATTCAGGTTGTGAAAATCCGTCAATCCATGTTACGAGCGGCAGTAATCAAAGCTTAAACTCCGTGAGGAGTGCCCTTTATCATCGACGAATCACAAGACATTGAAAACGACTGCATTTTGTCGCTACCTCCTTTATAGGCACTCATTCCATAACCGTGAGTTCCATAACGTAAATTGCAGATTCTGTGGTGCAATTCATAGCGTAAATTGGGCGCTTATATCTGCCCTTCACAACCTATAAAAGCACCACAGAATCTGCAAGGGAAATAAGGGAACTGTGACCGTACCGCTTACCAGAAAGCAAAAGCAAAATGTGATAACCGCAAAATCCAGTTGGAGAAAAAATATAAAAATATGACGGCAGGTTATGAAAGTCTTATGTTCCTGCTGATTTCTGATAATCAGGATCGGCTATCAGGTGGGAAAAATCTACCGGAAATATTGCTGGGATATCCTTAGCATTATGGTGGTAATAATGAGTACAGCTATTACAATTTACTTTGGAGAATGGATAAAATCTGTCCTTCTGATAAACCTTATTGTACTGTTGCTTCTGGTGTAGGTGATCTATATCGGAATCCGGTGTTATGTGAAAGACTGGCGGGAAGAACGGGATATTTTTAAAATCTAATTTGTTCATTGGTGTTATTTATATTTACTTTCATGCTAATATATATTATCATATTAGCATGAAAGGAGAATCTATATGACTCAATTTGAAAAATTAGATTTGTTGTTGCGTGAATGTGGAGGGACAATTCAGACATTTCAAGTCCTAAATAATGGAATTAGTAAGTCTGTGTTTTATGCCTATGTGAAGGAACGAGGATTAGAGCAAGCTTCTCATGGTGTGTATGTATCACCTGATACGTGGACAGATGCGATGTTCCTTTTGCATTTGCGTTGTGGTCAAGCTGTATTTTCTCACGAAACTGCATTGTTTTTTCATGATTTAACAGACAGAGAGCCTTTGAAATACACCATAACAGTAAGAACTGGATATAATCCAAGCCGTTTGCAGGAAGACGGTTTTCAAGTGTATACAGTAAAAAAGGATTTACATGAAATAGGGATCACAACTATGCTGACATCATTTGGACATTCAGTTCCGGTTTATGATATGGAGAGAACGATTTGCGATCTGCTTCGCAGCAGGAAAAATATTGAAATGCAGGTATTCCAAGAGGCATTAAAGCAATATGCGAAGCGTAAGGATAAAAACTTACGAATGCTCATGAAATACGCAGCTATGTTTCATGTTGAAAAGATACTAAGACCATATTTGGAGGTGTTACTTTAGATGATAACAACGGCAAGACAATTAAAGGATTTGATTCGTAATCTGTCAAAGAAAAAATCCGCAGATGCACAGATTTTGATGCGGAATTATATGATGGAACGTTTTTTAGAACGAATTTCTTTATCAGAGTATAAAAATCAGTTTATATTAAAAGGTGGGATGCTGGTGGCGGCAATGGTCGGTCTGGATGCCAGAGCTACTATGGATCTGGATGCTACCATAAAAGGCACTAATGTTAGTGTGGAGGATGTATTGCAGCTCTCCAAGAACGTAGAAAAGCCGAATGACGGAACAACAAAACAAGGGAAGGAGTTGCATCATGAATAAAATCCTGATTATAGATGATGACAGAGAACTGTGCGCTTTGATTAAACGTAGCGTACAAGCAGAAAACATAGAAGCAGATTTTTGTAATACCGGAAAAGAGGGCTTACAAAAATTAAGAGAGCAGGAATATCAGCTTGTGGTGCTGGATGTGATGATGCCCGGCATGGATGGTTTTGAAACGCTGGAAGAAATTCGCAAGGAGTACAGCTTACCGATTTTGATGTTTACATCTAAAAATGACAGCATTTCTAAAGTACGGGGCTTACGGGCTGGAGCGGACGATTATCTTACAAAACCGTTTGATATGGATGAACTGATTGCCCGTATTGCGTCTCTTATACGCCGCTACACTCGCTTTAATCAGCAAGCCGGAGCCATACAAAAGCTAAATTTTAACGGACTGCAGATTGACCTTGAAAATCGTTCTGTTACTACATCAAACGGCACTTTTGAACTGCCCCCAAAGGAATTTGATTTGCTCCTGTACTGTGCAAAACATCAAGGGAAAATTTTGACCAAACAGCAGATTTATGAGGAAGTTTGGGGCGAAGAATATTTCTATGATGACAGTAACATTATGGCGATTATCAGCCGGCTTCGTAAAAAATTAGAAGTCAATCCTTCAAGCCCAAAGTATATACAAACGGTCAAAGGGATTGGCTACCGGTTTAATAAGGAGGTGTAGTCAGTATGGAAATCATTGTATTCTTGTCCATTGTGATTGCTGTTGTGGCTGTACTC
>NZ_ACFY01000025.1 GCF_000174195.1 Roseburia inulinivorans DSM 16841
AATGCAATCATACCCCTGTTTCATCAGCCATTCATTTACCACTTTATTCGGTGCCTGAGAATCAATGTTAACCCATGTCTTATTTTCACTATCTTATCATATTTCATGTACCGTTTCTTATTATCTGATGATTTCTACGTGCTGAAACTTTCATTTTACACGATTGGATTCACTGGCACTGGTCTGTGCTTTGCAGTATAATAATCACAATCAATTCGAATAACACTAACAATTGAAACCAATTTTTCATTAAACTCAAAATCTTTACCCGTTTGTGTTTTCATCAATACACTTAATGCCTTGATTTTTTCCTGCGGCACTTCCACAATCTTTGCCGTTCCAAATCCATCAAAAGAATAGTAGCTGCATCCATATTGGCAGGCAACTTTACCTGAAAATGGTTGTACGTCGCACTCAATCTGAACGCAACAATCAGAATTATTTCTGATAATGTCAAGCTTACGCCCCTCTAACGCCCCATGCAAATAAAATACAAGCTTATTACCTTCCAAAATATAGCCGTAGTTCATGGGAACTATATATGGCTTTCCCTGATCTACCAAACCGAGGTGCAAAACCTTGCCCGTATCAAGAATATGTATTATTTCATTGCTATCTGTTACTTCTCTATCTCTTCTTCGCATAAAATTCCTTACTTTTTTCCTTTCCGCTCTTTCTTATAGCTGTCTTCTTCCCAAACATCACTTCGATCCCTACTGCCGAATGTTACAAACTGAAATTTTGCGCGTAGCAATGAGCCATGCGCAGATGAGCCGAATTGGCTGACGGAAGCTTGCTCACAGGCAGACATATTCGAGTTCAGATGCATACGGCGAACGCCGCGACAACGAACAAGCGCAAGCTTGTGAGTGTCGGCATGGCGATACACCTACTAACTGAAAGTTGGGCGTTTATTCCCCCGCAAAACTTCGGTTAAAATCCCAAATAGAAAATCCCTTGTCGATTCCACTCATTATATGGCTCTCCCATTAATGAAAATGCCTCATCGGCTATTTTCTTTCTATAATTGGATACATTTTCAGTAAAATGCAGGTATCCTTTTTCATCAACATATGAATCGCGTATAAATGTATCGGAAATTATCCCAATAATATCACGAAGAACAGCATATATTACAATCTCTTTCCTCTCTGTTCTGTACTCATAAATTGTCACTCCTCTTTCCAATACATAAATCTTTGCCTGTTTCTGCATTACATCTACGTTTAACATCATGTCATACCTATTGGAACCATTAAATATTTTCTCAATATACCTTCTGTTTTCTATAGAATAACAACTCCATTTTTGCAACAATTTATCAGCTTCAATCATACACTCTTTAGCATTCATTCCATTTATACCTCAAATCTAAAACTTCTGATTGAGATTTCACCTGTTTTAAGAGATTTAATAACTGTTATATTTTGTTGTTAAATTCACTGTAAACTCTTGAAAACGCTGGATTTGTCGCAGGTGAGCTTTCCCTTATTGTTTCCCTTGTGTTATATCTTCCCATATAAGTTTACGAACTCTGATAAGGGAAAATACAAGGGCAAGAAAAATCTATAAAAAAGTATAACACAAAATAAAACTGACATGGTGAACTGATTGGAATGCTTCTTAATTTTTACAATTAATGATTGATTGAATCATAAGGAGATGGGATACGATGAGAACAATATTTGCAGAATACAATCCACAGTGCAACAGCATTGATGTTTATACCAGTGCCGGCTATATGCTTCGCATTGACTGCTGGGAAGCTGAAAAGAATTTAAAGACTACACCTGGATCAGACTGTGCATTAAACGCACTCGCCATTGATGACCCTCTTGAATATGCAAGGTTATATCTTGATGGAAATCTACAGATGTGGGTAGATGCGGAAGACTCATTAGAAATATTTTGATTTTTAAACAAATACAACAGTTTAAATCACTATTAGCTACAATATTTCCAGAAAATTCATCATAGGTTTGTGTAAACGCAAAGAAACTGCGGCTCTGAAAATCAAAGCCGCCGTTTCAAATGGGCGTGTCAAATTGTCTGCTCTACGACGGCTTTTTTCTTTTGCCGTCGTCCGGCAGAGTATTATTCAATATTTAATTCAATGTTTCCAGTGAAATTCTCACATTCAATGCCGATATAATTTCCACCATCAGGAAGTGTAATTGTGTCACTATAAGTTCCGGTTGCTTCAATCAAAGTGACTGCTTCATCAGATCCAGAAATCCAAAATACTTTTGCAGTACCTTCCGTAATCTCCAAGGTGCAATCAATGGACAGCTCCTTACCGGCTTCTCTCTTTATGGAAGTTCCTCCGAACAAATACTCTGTACCTGAAAAGTTCGCATAATCAGCCGTATAAGTCCCTGTATAATCATCAATTCCTTTTTCTTTTTCCCCTTGCAGTGACGATTTCCCTGTCAGTTCTATGGAGCCCGCAGACTGAATAATGTTATTGTAATGATTGAGAATTTCATCTTTTGAACAGCCAGCAAGCATAAAACTTCCCACAAGGACGAATGTTAATGCTAAAACTATTTTCTTCATAAAATCATCACCAGCCTTTCTTTGGTGCTACCTTTTTGGCCTTTTTCTTTGTTTGGGTTGCTTCTCGCTCTTTCATGCACAAAATCAAGATAGCAGAAATAACGACAGCAAGCACAAGACTGCAAGAACAGGTTCCGATATTCCAGTTGACTACGGTATCATAGCTACGGTAGCCTACCATTCCGAGACTTGCGGTAATTGGATAAAGGTTTGCTAATGTCATATTTCCTGCGGCAAACATCCCTCCATATCCATAGACAAAAGCAATGATTACACCGACTAAAAAGCTGCCTGCCCTCCGACAAGTAAGAGCGATAATCGGCAGAACCGCAAGATATAAAAAGAAATTAACCGCAGTAATCTGCAAGGCTGCTTTTAGAGCTAAGGAAATCTCAAAGCCGGGAAATCCTACAATCATTTCTGCTATGATTGTAAACAGACTGCATATCAGCCCGAAAATAATAGACAATACGCCGCACACAATCAATTTTCCAGTCAGCAGTTTCTTAAAAGAGATCGGCACAGTCAGAATATTTTTCAATGTATCATCCGTCTGCTCGCGAGAAATCATATATCCAGCAATTAGGCTGATACACATCGGAAAAATCATGGACATATTGTTTTTGATGACCTGTTCTGTAAGATAGGCGAAATCCCAAACGGAACCATCATTCGCCATAGAGGTAAACAAGGTCAGCAGGACGGATAGGAGCATGAGTGCAACGCCCGCCCAAAGGATATGATACCTTTTCAATTTATAAAATTCTGTTTTTACAATGCGAACCATGTTTATTCCCCCCTCTGCTTATATAATCTGTCAATTAGTAAGAACGAAACCAATGCCATGATCCCAAGAATGAATACAACTTGAAATGTTGAAGGAATTAGCCCTGTCATTTGCTCCAAGTCCATTTTTATTCCATGAGCCGCCATATCTCCTGCACTCCAAAATGTAGTCAGTGGCGTGGGCAGAAGCCATAACATGGTTTTAGGCAGCGTGTCAAACAATGCCGTAGCACTCATGTTCAGAACGCTGTAAAAGACGCACAGCAAAATGGAAAAAACATAGGTCTTACTGAAAAAGACAACAAGAACAATCAACGGGAGTGTTCCTGCCGTAATGAAAATTCCTGTTTCAACCGCTAAAAACAATTTATAGCCTATTCCATAAACTTCTAATGTTCCAAATCCGCAAAGAATTGTTGCAATGGTAGAAGCCACACAAAAAACAATTCCAAAAAGAAAGAGGACAATAATCTTTGCAAGCACCATTTGCGTGCTGGTTACGGGAATTGTACGCAGATTTTTGAATGTATCGTTGTCGCGTTCCATAAAGAACAGGATAGCGGCAATCACTCCAATAATGCAGGGCAGTAAAAACTGGATACCATATCCCAACACCATGTTAAATAGTCCGTCAAAAGCATCTGCCCGATCTGTATATCGCTCCATCATAGAGGGCGTTGTCATCAGATAAGTCAGCGGGATTGGGAACAGGAAAGCAGCCAGAATAATAAGCGGAATAAATTTCTTCCGTTTCAATTTCAAAAATTCGCATTTGATTAGTTTAAGCAATTCCTTCGCCTCCTGTCACGCGCTTGAAGTAATCTTCAAGACTTTCTTCACAAGTATGCACCTCCGATACCTCCAATCCGTTTTCTACAAAGGCAGTTACAATTTTCCCCACAGGCAGATCCAGATTGTGCAGGCGCAGATTGTGGTCGTCCTGTATGGAAAAATGGTTTTCATGGAAATTGCGTTCCAAAATTCTTGCCGCCTGTGCAGTATCAGAGAGCGTAAACCGGATATGCTTACTGCTTTTTTGCTCCAGCTCTGCAAGGCTTTCTTCTTCCAGCAATGCACCGTGGTCGATAATTCCAATATCGTCAGCCAGCAAGGAAATCTCTGAAAGAATGTGACTGGAAATCAAAATAGTTTTTCCTCTTGCGTCGCAAAGCTCTCGAATAAAGGATCGTACTTCTGCAATACCGATGGGATCGAGACCGTTGATCGGCTCATCCAAAATCAAAAGTTCCGGATCGTGCATAACGGCAAGGGCGATGGCAAGCCGCTGCTTCATACCAAGAGAATACTGTGAAAAGAGCTTTTTATCTTTGTAGGGCAGTCCTACCAAATCGAGAGCGTCTTTGATGGCATGATTGTTTGGTACGCCCCGCAGAGTAGCAAAGATACGCAGGTTCTCTGTGCCGGTCAGATTGGGATAAAAGCCGGGGGACTCAATTAGACTACCGATACGTGGCAACAACTTCTTTTCATTCCCCTGTAAAGACTTTCCCCAGATTTTGACCTCTCCGGAAGTCGGCTTCGTTAAGCCCAACAGCATTTTCATGGTCGTGGTTTTTCCGGCTCCGTTTCTGCCCAGCAGACCATAAATTCTCCCACGCTTCACATGGATATTTAAGTCAGCCACACTTTTTTGTGAGCCATATTGCTTCGTCAGATTTTTTGTTTCAATGATGTAATTTGTGTCCATATTCAAAACCTCCTGTTCTGTAAGGTATTCTATCACGCCAACCTTGCATTAACCTTGCCGCAACCTTGCATTAACCTTGCAATTAAGGAATAGGAATTGCAATGCAAATCCTATTCCGCTACTTCTCAATCCGTTTGGGGATTGAGAAGGTTCCCATGCCATTTTCTAAAAGACTTCTGAAAATAAGTAAGGCTCCCGCCATAAAGACGGGAACCCGCTTAACTCTCCAAAGGAAAAAGCAACATAAATTCAGTTCCTTTTCCCGGCAAACTTTCAACTGTTATACTCCCACCCATCTTTTCTACAAGCTGATGGACAATAGAAAGACCAAGTCCGCTGCCTTTTTCAGAGCGTCCTTTATCACACTTATAAAGCCGTTCAAAAATGTGTTTCAAATCTTCCTTCTCAATTCCCACTCCATTATCCGCCAGCAGCAGCTCCATGTTATTTTCCTTCTTTGACAGGGCAATTTTGATTTTATCTGCATGGCTGTGAGCGATTACATTTTGAATGAGATTATTGACAATCCTCATATAGCTGTCCATATCCAATCTTACCCGGACAGGCTGTTCAGGAATATCAATGTCATAATCAACCTGTTTATCCTCAAAAATCGGTATCCAGTCGATCAGAATATTTCTTGTCAGCTCTGCAACCTCAACACTCTGGATC
>NZ_ACFY01000024.1 GCF_000174195.1 Roseburia inulinivorans DSM 16841
ACATGTTTTATATTAAGTGCTATGATATGACACAAACAGTTATTTTGAGATTAATGCAGGGAGGGAGTCTTAATGAAGGAATTTTTGTATATGATCGTTGGGTGGATAGCAGAAATCCACAGTTATCTGATGCGGTTCAATGATAGTTACGAATATAATTTTTCAGATAAAGAGTTGCATTTTATTGTGATAGGTTTGCTTGGAATGGCATTTGTATTTATTGTTTATCCTGTGTTTAAGTGGCTGGCGAAGCACAATCATGTGATGGTCATTGCCTGGATATATGTATTTACCTTAATTTTAGTCATTACATTTGCAATTGAAATCGGTCAGAAAGTAACCAATACAGGTGCAATGGAGTTTGCAGATATTGTGTTTGGTGTTGTTGGATTCATAGTGATGTTTTTTATTTTTTCTATTGTTAGGGAAATCTATCACTTGATTTGCAGACTTATAAAATATTTGCAAAATAAAAATTGGGGTAAGTGATGAAATATCATGAAAATACATGGTTATAAATGAAAAAATTCCCGATAAAGTAAACACTGATGATAAACAAACATCGAGAGGCATATTCCTATATGTAAATTGGCAGATTTTATGGTGCAATGTAGAGGGAATTCTAATAAACTTGGGAAACTCATGCCCCGATTCATAACGTTGACCGGGAATGTATAAGCGTCCTCTCACAAGTCATTCGTAACGTAAATGAAAGAAAAACGGTGCAGACAAATATGATTTCCTTCGTGAGCCATGGAGCTGGGATTCTAAAAATTTCGTGAAGCTTTGCTTCACAAAATTTTTAGAATCCCAGCGGAATGCCCGGCGAACAGGAACATCATATTCGTCTGTACCGTTTTTCTTTTCATAAACCTATAAAATTCTGCCTTGTGAGAGGGCGCTTATATCTGCCCCTCACACCCTATAAATGCGCCACAAAATCTGCAGAATCACATTCTAACGTTCCATTTTCCAGTAAGCCGCACTGTAAGGTGCAAGTTCACTGCCACCGCCAAAATCGTGTGTTTCTCCTGTGATCAGATCTACCGCAGTGCCGCATCCGGCGTCAAAATGTGCCATAAAAGACTGATCATCCGCATTGATCGCTACAAGAACACGCTCTGAATCTGTTTTCCTCTCAAAAATACACTGACGGTTGGTCAGAAGAACCGAACGGAAATCACCGTAATTCAATGCGTCAGAATGTTTTTTTGCCTCTGCCAGTCTGGAAATAAAAGTTGTGAGATCATTCCATTCCGGTTTTTCGAAGCAGGCACGCAGCGCAGGATCACCATCTTCTTTTTTGCTTTTGCACCCCATTCACTGCCATAATAGACGCATGGAATACCCGGCATGCCAAAGGCGAGAGCGTAGATCAAAGGCAGATGATTTTCGTTTGATAAAATGCTTGCGACTCTGGTGACATCATGGTTATCTACGAAAGAAAGCAGATGTTTTCCTTTATATAAGGTCCAGTTATCCGGGCCAAACTGACGCAGCAGGGAGTGATTGATCTCAAACATATTCATGCTGTTAAAACTGGAATACAATCCCTTGTAACACTCGTAGTTTGTGACAGAATGTAACATGGAATCATTCATCCATTGATTATAATCACCGTGAAGTGTCTCTCCGACAAGAAAGAAATCCGGTTTTAATCCATCACAGAAAGAGCGGAGCCGTCTGAGAAAATCGTGATCCAGACAGTATGCGACATCAAGTCTCAGACCATCAATGTCAAATTCCTCTACCCATCCTTTGATGCAGGAAAAAATATGCTGGATGACATCTTCGTTTCGTAAATTCAGTTTTACAAGATCATAATTGCCTTCCCAGCCTTCATACCAGAGACCGTCATTGTAGTTTGAATTACCGTCAAAGCTGATATGAAACCAGTCTTTGTATGGGGAATCCCATCGTTTCTCCAAAACGTCCTGAAATGCCCAGAAACCTCTTCCAACATGGTTGAATACACCATCTAAAACAACCTTGATCCCTGCTTTGTGAAGGTTTTCACAGACAGATTGAAAGTCCTCATTCGTGCCGAGACGGGTATCAATTTTGGTGTAATCTCTGGTGTTATAGCCGTGCGTGTCAGATTCGAATACCGGTGAAAAATAAATGGCATTTGCCCCAAGTTTTTCAATATGAGGAATCCAGTCATTTACTTTTAAAATGCGATGCTCTGGTACACCATCATTTTCAAAAGGTGCCCCACAGAATCCAAGTGGATAAATTTGATAAAATACGCTTTCATAAGCCCACATATTCAAGCCTCCTAATTATTTCAAAATATTAGCGGTGCAGAAGTAATGATTCAGTCGATCTGCACATTTTGCATACAGAATATAAAACATGCTACATTTATTCAGCACTCATATCGCGGGATTTCTGCGAGCAGGCACGTTGGGCAGAGATCACAGTGTTGCGGAAACCACCGGCTTCCAGAGCAGCGACAGCCTCTATAGTGGTTCCGGCAGGGGAGCAGACGGCGTCCTTTAATTCGCCCGGGTGCTTTCCGGTTTCCAAAACCATTTTCGCGGAGCCATAGACAGATTGGGCGGCAAATTTATAGGCCTGTGCCCGCGGCATCCCATCTGCGACAGCGGCATCCGCCATAGCTTCGATAAACATGTATACATAAGCCGGAGAAGAACCGGAAACCCCGATGACAGCGTCCATAAGAGATTCACTGATCACTTCCGATTTGCCGAAGGAGTTGAAGAGTGCCTGAACTTCTTTTAATTCTTCCGGGGTCACATTTTGGTTAACGCACAATGCGCTCATTGCCTCACCGACTAAGGCTGGGGTATTTGGCATGGCACGTACAAGCTTGACTGGTTTGCCAAAGGAGTCCTCGATGGCGGCAATTGTTTTTCCGGCGGCAATGGATACAATCACACATCCTGATTTTACATGAGAGGAAATCTGTGGGATTACTTCATCAAATTTATTTGGTTTTACAGCAAGAAATAAAATATCACTGCGTTCTGCAACCGTTTCATTGGACAGGGTTGTCTCAATGGAATATGTACTCTGCAGTTTTTCTAAGGTAGCTGCGGAATGGGCGCTGGCAATGATCTGGCTGGTTGTCACTAACTCTGAGTGTACAATACCGCCGATCATGGCACTTCCCATATTTCCAGCTCCAATGAAACCGATAATCTTATCTATCATATATCCTCCTTGTTTGTGTCCTGTATTTTCTTTCATCCTAGTTCATTTGTTCTGAAAGGTCAACCTTTTAGACATAATTAGGGCTGGAATACTGTAAAAAATGTTACTGTTCACTCGTATCTCGTTCCAGTAACGATTCGCAGACTCATTTAAAGTTTTTGTTTTGCAAAAGGAGTCTGCTCACTCCTGAATCACTTTCTTACACAGCAAAACAGCAAGTGTTTTACTGCTGAGTGAACAGTAACTAAAAAATCATTACATTTTACAGTATTCCAGCCCGTAAAGGGGAGGAAAAAATAACAAACTATAGTTGAAATATACTTTGTTTTTATTTAAAAAATTAGTAGGCTGCCAGAATTTCTTTTAAGGCGGCGATAAATGCTTTATTCTGTTCTTCTGTACCGACACTGACACGGTTAAAACCAAATGCACTGATCATAATTTTCCGCTCCGCAAGGGCAGCACGGATTTCTTTTGGATCATGGTGTGTGTCGAAGTAGATGAAGTTTGCACAAGGTTTTGCAAGAGTGCAGCCTAATTTTGTCAGTTCATCCTCAAGATATTCGCGCCCTGCCGTGGTGAGAGCCTTGATTTTTTTGATGTATTCCTGATCTTTCAAGGCAGCCTGTGCGGCAGCAAGTGCATTGTAGCTGACATTCCATGCCTGACAGGCTTTCATTAGTTCATCGATCAGCAATGGATCAGCAAAGGTGTAGCCGATGCGGAGACCGGCCATGCCATAAATTTTGGAGAAAGTACGCAGTACAAAGAGCGGTCTGTCGTAGCCTTCCTGAATCATTTTGATGAGGCTGTAGTGAGTAGGATCTTCCACGTATTCGAAATAAGCTTCATCTACCACCGGAATGACATGATCCGGGAGTTTACGGATGAATTCTTCGACTTTTGCGGAGTTTACATAAGTTCCGGTCGGGTTGTTTGGATTGCAGACGATCACCATTTTCGTTTTGTCTGTAATGGCTGCAAGCATTGCGTCGAGGTCATAACAGTAATCATCGGTCAGTGGGAGAACGACACGGACACCTCCGTTATCGCTGACCATATCCGGGAAAGCTTCGTAAGTTGGAGCACAGTACACAACTTCGTCCCCATAATTGATAAATACTTCACCAAGCATATCGATGATCGCAGAGGAACCGGCGCCGATACAGACATGATCTACGGTAAGACCATAGAGATCAGCCAGCTGTTTTTTGAGATCGACTGCATAGAAATCCTGATACATATAGCTGTTGAGGGAAGCATCCGTAACTGCTTTTTTTACCTCATCAGACATACCATATGGATTTTCATTATAATTCATTCGGGTTACATTCTTCGGGGTGGAAGTTTTCTGACGTGCACCACGGTTGCTCTTTGGTTTTGTTTTCATGCTGTCTCTTAATAAACATTCTACATTCATCTTCATAATCTCCTTGTCTTTATTTATTCGTAGATAATTGCGAAACTCATAAAAATGTAAATTGAATTGTGAAAAATTAACAAAAGCTTGAGAAAACACTGGGGAGCGGTCGGTTCTTAGAAGGCAGGTGCGATGTTAATCGTGACTGGCTTCTTAGTACCGTTACCAGCGACACGTAGCGAGAGCGTGTTTTCGAAAATTTTGTTAATTTTGAACAATTTAAAAGAAAGATATAAGGAGTTTCGCAATTATCTATATAAATTCAGTTGATAATGGAAACCGGATGCCCTTCTAAGTAGCACCGGAAATTATCAATTGCCATATCGATCGCGCGGATTCTGGATTCTCTTGTGAGCCATGCAATGTGTCCGGTGATAACGGTGTTTGGTGCAGTTAACAACGGACTGCCGTGAACCGGTGGTTCATCCGTCAGAACATCAAGTCCTGCGGCTAGTACCTTTCCGGATGCAAGCGCATCCGCAAGTGCCTGTTCATCGATGAGGGCACCGCGCGCTGTATTGATTAAAATGACACCGTCTTTCATTCTGGCGATGGTGTTCTGATCGATCATGTGCTCGGTTGCCGGGGTATGCGGCGTGTGCAGGGAAATAAAATCGCTTCTGGCAAGCAGCTCATCTAACGATACCTGTTCAATGAAATCATATGCAGCACCTTCTTTTTTGTGGCGGCTGTATGCGAGCACATGCATGCCAAATCCCTGTGCCATTTTTGCAAAAGCAAAACCGATCGCACCAAGACCGATCACACCGATCGTTTTGTCATATAATTCAATCTGTCTGGTGACCGATTTACAGAATTCGTTGTGGTTTTCCGGTACGGACCAGTCAATCGTTTTGATCCGGGTGTCATGCGTGCCGATATGATGGCAGACATCCATTAATAAAGCGAAAGCGTATTCTGCGATCGTCTGTGAACCGTAGATGGTATTGGAAATGGAAATACCGCGTTTTCTGGTCATTTCTGTATCGAATTTTTCCCATCCGTGTCCTAAGGTGGCAACATATTTTAAATTCGGATGCTGGCTTAAGAATGCTTCATTCATATTGTCCGGACCGATCCACAGTCCGAATACAGCGTCCGCATCTCCGATATAAGTATGAAGTTGTTCTATATTTGGATAATGTGCAGGAACTTCAATGACAACCTCGTCAATACCGGGGAGCTGCTCCAGCCGTTTCCAGCGTTCTGTAAGCTCCTTTGGAGTGATATCTGTCTGAATAATTTCCTCCTGGATCACAACAATTTTCATTTGTTTGTCACCTCCATTTGTTTATGATTGCTAATATAAGTTCAAAAATGTTGATTTGTCAAGTGTAAATTTCTTGCAAATTAAGTAAAAAAATATAATTGTGAGACAGTTTCTTCTATAGTTAATATATAAGCGTGTAATATGTGTTATCAGACGAAAAAAACGCATTTTTTACGTTTTCCACAATAAAATAATAGAAATCATGCGCATTTTGGAAAAAGTATACAAATCTATAAAAATTGGCTGGATTTTGTTGACAGGAAAACAAAAAGTGTGATAAAACAGGTTTAATTTAAAACAGCAGGCAATCAGGCAGCAGACCTGAACATAGCAAAGGCGCTAGGGAATCATCCTTAGCGCCTTTTCTGTACATAGAATATATGCAGAGTACAGATGCTGTTGTTTACAGAAAACAGAAGAACAATCTGTTTCATTAGTTCATAGGAAATGGATGTTTCTTCGGAACAATAAGGAGGATTAGTTATGACGAATACACCTACCACATTTTTTGGCTGGATCATTTTTCTGATACAGCAGTATCACGGATACTATTTACAAGGGCTGCTTACCACATTGGAAACATCCCTCGCAGGTACGATCTGTGGATGCTTTTTAGGATTTCTGGTTGGAATCATCCAGGCAACGGACATCCGGGCGCAGGATAACATGATCAAAAAGATTTTACTTGGTATTCCATGGGTGATCGCAAAAATTTATGTCACGATTTTCCGTGGAACACCAATGATCGTTCAGGCAATGGTAATTTATTATGGATCATCTACAGTATTCGGAATTGATCTGAAACCATTCAATGCAGCGATTTTTATCATCCTGTTAAATACAGGAGCTTATATGTCAGAGACAGTCCGCGGCGGTATCAATTCCATTGATGTCGGACAGATTGAAGGAGCAAAGGCACTTGGAATGGGATATGTTCCGATGATGATCTATATTATCCTTCCACAGACTTTTAAAATTATCGCACCGCAGATCGGAAATACTTTTGTTGCAAATATCAAAGATACTTCCGTATTAAATGTAATCGCAGTCACAGAACTTTTCTATATCACAAAGGTTGCAGCCGGAACATATTTCAGAATGTTTGAGGCATATACGATCACAGCATTGATTTACCTGACACTTACCTTATTATTTAACGGTTTGCTGAAGCTGATCGAAAAGTATATGGCAGGAAAAGAAAGTTACGAGGTTTTAAATCCGGCAGCCGCAAAATAAATCAGGGGATCAGATGGAAAGAAAAGAGGAACGTGTTATGGCAAGACAATCAATATTTAAGTTTAATGAGAGAGTGACGACTGAGGCAAAGGATGCAACGTATGAATTTCGTGGCCCGGTCATCAGTGTCAGGAATCTGGAAAAGAAATTCGGGGAACATGAAGTTTTAAAAGACATCAGTTTTGATCTGTTTGAGGGCGATGTGGTCTGTATCATCGGATCTTCCGGATCAGGAAAATCTACCTTATTAAGATGCATCAATCATTTGGAGACACCGACGAGCGGTCAGATATTATATCATGGCTATCCATTGACGAAGGATGCACAGACAATCAACCGTTTCCGTTCCCAGGTGGGAATGGTGTTCCAGCAGTTCAACCTGTTTAACAATATGACGGTTTTTGATAACTGCATGGCTGGTGTCCACAAGGTGAAAAAAAGAAGCAAGGAATATTCCACCGAGATCTGTATGAAATATCTGGAAAAAGTAGGTATGGCTCCTTATGTAAAAGCAAAACCACACCAGTTATCCGGTGGTATGAAACAGAGAGTGGCGATCGCCAGGGCACTTGCAATGGAACCGGAAGTATTGCTTTTTGATGAACCGACTTCCGCATTGGATCCCGAAATGGTCGGAGAAGTTTTATCGGTTATGAAACAGCTTGCAAATGAAGGACTTACTATGGTGATCGTAACGCATGAGATGGCGTTTGCAAGAGATGTATCCACAAGAACCATTTTCATGGATAAAGGATATATTGTGGAGGATGCACCGCCACAGGAATTATTTAATAACCCGAAGGAAGCGAGAACCAGAGAGTTTTTAAGCAGGTTTATGCAGGGTTAAGGTTCGTAAAAGGCAAATTGTATTTGTTTTTTAATCATAGAATGAGGAGGACAATATTATGAGAAGAAAATTAACAGCAGCACTTTTGACAGCAGCAATGGCAATTTCTTTAACAGCCTGTGGCGGATCAGGTGACACAGCTTCGGCAGGGGCATCCACAGGAGAGACAGCAAGTGTGACAGAGGCGGGCGCAACAACAACCGCTTCCGGAAAAGAAGTTCTCCGGGTTGCAATGTCAGCAGATTATGCACCGTTTGACTGGCTGCAGGAGGATGATTCCAATGGAGCAGTGATGACATCGAATGGTTCCTATATGAATGGTTATGATGTTCTTGTCGCAAAATACATAGCAGAAAAACTGGATATGGATCTTGAAATCACACAGATTGACTGGGATGGTCTGATCCTTTCCATCCAGTCCGGAAAAGTTGACTGTGCGATCGCCGGAATGTCCATCACAAGCGAGAGATCCCAGTCGGTAGATTTCTCGGATCCGTATTACAATGCAAATATTGTTGCAGTTGTTGCGGCTGACGGACCTTATGCAGATGTAGTAAATGTTACAGATTTTGAGGGTGCAACACTTACATCTATACTGAACACAGTATGGTATGATGTATTAGACAAGATCACGGATTATGCGACAAAGGATGCGGCTCTTGATACATTTGCATCTATGGTTGCAGCAGTCCATGCAGGAAAAATTGATGGATTTACCTGTGATATGCCTTCTGCAAAATCTATTTTAGTAAGTAATCCGGATTTAAAGATCATCGATTTTGAGGGTGGCACCGGATTTGAGGTCAGCAATGAAGAGACAGACCTTGGTATCCCTTGCCAGAAAGGAAACACAGAATTAGTAGATAAGATCAATGAAGTGCTCGCCGGACTCTCAAAGGAGGATAGAGATGCCATGATGGATCAGGCAGTAGCATCCCAGCCGGTAAGCAACTAATATGGAACAGACAGCAGTCGAAAAAAAATTCGGAAAATATGTCATGGCTTCCATGATCACCATGTTTCTCCAAAGCGCCTACTCCATGATTGACGGTTTATTTGTCAGCAATCTGATAGGTGACACGGCATTATCCGCAGTCAATGTTGCGTGGCCGATCATTGCAGTGGTAACTGCGATCGGCACCGGCGTTGGATGCGGCGGAGCCGTAATGATGTCAACCAAACAGGGAGAGGGAAAGAACGAAGAGTCGAACATTGTACGGGCAAATGTCATTCTTGCATTATTGGCATCGAGTATTGTGGTTACGATTCTTTTTCTTATTTTACTGACTCCTCTATTGAAATTAATGGGCGCAGAAGGAGAACTTTTAAGGCTGTCACAGATTTATGGAAGGGTAATGCTCACAGGCGGCGTGCTTCAGATCTTATCCTGTGGACTGACACCTCTTCTCAGGAATGACAACCGGGCGGTCAGTGCCATGATGATCATGGTTGGCGGTTTATTTGTCAACCTTGGCCTTGATTTTGTTTTTATGTATGTTTTTCATATGGGGATTGGCGGTGCAGCGGGCGCTTCACTGTGTGCACAGTTGTTTACGACCTTGTGCTGCCTGATCATTCTTGGTACAAAGAAAACCGATCCGATCCGGTTTTCACAGTTTATTATAAGGAAGGAATACTGGAAAAAAATTTTTAAGACAGCGGTTTCACCGTTTGGAATATCGCTGACCCCTTCCCTGTTGATCTTATATCATAACGTAGCGTGCCTGAAATTTGGCGGCGACCTTGCGGTAAAAGCTTATGCACTTATCAGTTCCACCGTCGGCTCGTACCGTGTGCTTCTGATCGGTGTCGCAGAGGGGATTCAGCCACTGGCAAGTTATGCCTATGGTGCACATGATTTTCATGCGATCCGGAAGATAAGAAATAAGGCGGTCATCACAGCGATTGGGGTGAGCTTCTTCTTATTTATATTTACCATCGCAACAGCCCGGTTTTATCCGGCAATTTACGGATATGAGGGGGAAGCCGCAGAACTTGGTTATCATGCGGTCATGGTGACGGCAGCACAGCTTATTTTTACAGGACTTGTCCGCGTGACCAATTCCTTTTTCTATTCAGTTGGAAAAGATAAATATTCGCTGTTTATGATTTACTTTGATCCACTGATTATGACGCCGCTTACGATTGTGATTCTTCCAAGAATTTTAGGACTGGATGGCATCTGGATCACAGCAGTTGTGACGCAGTTTATTTTAAACATTGTGGCATTTGGAATGTTTGCAAGTCATGAAAGACAGATGAAGAGGATGGAAGCAGAGAAAGCATTTGCAGGAAAATGAGAAGGATAAGAGAAATCGTATAGTAGACAGGTACATGAAAAAGAACGTAACGAAGATGGCCGGTACACCATCAGAGTTACGTTCTTTTTCCTTTCCCTAATAAATCGCGTTCGTACAAGTACTACGCACTACATGAAATAAAATGTTTGTTAATGTTTATATAATAGGAAGAAACTCCTATGTAATAAAACCGGAACTATGAAAAAATGCAGATTAGAAATCTGTAAGATCAGCTTTTCTCTTCTCTAAGAAGGCACCCATTCCTTCTTTTTTGTCATGAGTATCATTTACAACACCGAAGAGGTTTGCTTCCATCTCAACAGCATTCTTGATATCCATATCGTAACCATTGTTGATTGCTGCTTTTGCAACTGATACAGCGTAGCTTCCTTTGGAGATGATCTTTGCTGCCATAGCTTTTGCAGTTTCCATTAATTCTTCTTTTGCAACAACTTTGTTCACTAAACCGATGCGGTAAGCTTCGTTTGCATCGATGTTATCGCATGTGAAGATCATTTCTTTGGCACGTCCCATACCAACTAAGCGGGCAAGTCTCTGTGTACCGCCGAATCCAGGAATGATTCCAAGTCCACATTCCGGCTGACCGAAGATTGCGTTGTCAGATGCAATACGGATATCACATGCCATAGCAATCTCACATCCACCGCCAAGTGCGAAACCGTTAACGGCTGCGATTGTTACCTGACGCATATTCATTAATTTGAAGAATGGAACAGAAGCTCTGATACCGAATGCTCTTGCTTCCGGAGCTGTAAAGTTCACCATCTCGGCAATATCAGCACCTGCAACGAAAGATTTGAATGCGTTGTCTTTCTTGTCAGGACCACCGGTTAAGATCACAACTTTGATATCGTCTCTTCCCTCGATCTCTGTTAAAGCTGTGTTTAACTCGTCTAATGTCTCACTGTTTAATGCATTTAATGCTGCTGGTCTTGAGATGGTAAGAACGGCGATCTCGTTCTCCACATCTAATTTTAAATTGTTGAATTCGCTCACGATAATACCCTCCTAAATAGATTGATAAAAAATTAACAATACATGTTATATCTAGAGTACTTCTTTTGAGAGGATTTGTCAATATGAACGTCGATAAACTTTTTCTAAAATCTGTAAAAAATGGAAAATCGCGCCGTTTACATCCGGTGGATTCCTTATTATAATGGGAATATGAATAATAAAGAGGAATAAAACATGATCACAGATTTTAATTTACAGATTTTAATAGAGCCGTTGTTACACTGGTTTGCGGGGCATGCCCGTGTGCTTCCGTGGAGGGAAGAACCGACACCGTACCGGGTGTGGGTGTCGGAGATTATGTTGCAGCAGACGCGAGTGGAAGCAGTAAAACCTTATTTTGAGCGGTTTACGAAGCGTCTGCCGGATGTGGAGGCTTTGGCGGAATGCCCGGAGGATGAGCTGCTAAAACTCTGGGAGGGATTAGGCTATTACAACCGCGTGCGGAATATGCAGAAGGCAGCCGTTCAGGTGATGGAAGAATATGGTGGAAAACTTCCGGCAGATTATGAGAAATTGTTGAAACTGAAGGGGATCGGAAGTTACACTGCCGGGGCGATCGCCTCCATTGCATATCAGATTCCGGTGCCGGCTGTGGATGGAAATGTATTCCGCATCCTGACGAGAGTGTCGGCGGACGATACCGATATTATGAAGCCGTCTTTTCGCTCCCTTCTGGAAAAAGAGCTGCGGGAAGTCATGCAGGGAATGGAGATGCCGGGGGCTTTTAACCAGGCACTGATGGAACTTGGTGCGACCGTGTGTGTGCCGAACGGTGCGCCGTTATGTGAACAGTGTCCGTGGAACAGACTCTGTCTGGCAAGGAAAGAGGGCAGGATCGCAGAACTTCCGGTCAGGACGAAAGCGAAAGCGAGACGTATCGAAAAGAGGACGGTGCTTGTCATCCGGGACAATGATAAAGTGGCAATCCGGAAACGACCGGAAAAAGGACTTCTGGCAGGACTCTATGAACTGCCGAATGTTGAGGGGCGATACTCGCAGGATGAGATTGTTCATCTGGTAAAAGAGATGCAGCTTTCTCCGATCCGGGTGCAGAAGCTGGAGAATGCAAAACATATATTTTCCCATATCGAATGGCAGATGGAAGGATATGCGGTTTTGGTGGAAGAAGCAGGATTTGACACTGAGGCAGAGAAAATGGCAGAAAATCATCTCATTTTTGTGGATGCAGAAAAATCTCAGGAAAAATATGCAATTCCATCTGCGTTTGCCGCTTACGCAAAATATATGGGGATCAGACTTGGAAATGAAAAATTTCTGGTGACGGATTAGAAAGCATGGAAGTATTACAATTTCCGGGATAAAAAAGAGAGAGCCGGTGCAATGCACCGGCTATTCATATGAAAAAGATTGTGTATGGAAAGTGAAATGCTTCACTATTTTCTGGGAGGAACCTTGCTTACTGGTTAAGCAAGGCAACCTGATTTACTCAGGTATGAAAAAAAGTTCTATGAAAAATTTTCTTGTTGGCTTAACTTATGCTTAGAGTATAAAGTTGAATTGTGTCTATCGTATGATGGCTTTGTGAGAAATTTGTAAATAAAATATGAACAAAATGTTCAAAATTCAGGCTGTAATAAATAATTAAGAAAAAATAAATTGGCTTGTCATAATAAAATATGTATAATAGGAAAGTACTACAACCGTTTCGCAGTCCGGATACAGGATTGCAGACGATCAGTAAATAATGTTGGAAAATGTTGAAATTATAATAAGGAAAGTCAGAGGTAATAAAAGATGTACGATTGCATCGTGATAGGAGCCGGAATTGCCGGAGCAGCCTGTGCCAGAAAACTGGCAGAGGAAGCCGGAAAGAAAGTTCTTGTGATTGAGAGACGAAGCCATATTGGAGGAAACTGTTATGATGTTTTGGATGAATATGGCATTTTAATCCATGAGTATGGTCCACATATTTTCCATACAGGTCTGGAAGAAGTTTATGAATATTTGTCGAGATTTACGGAATGGTATCCTTTCGGACATGAAGTGGTAGCAAAAGTGGGGGACAAGCTGATCCCGGTTCCATTTAACTTAAATACGCTGCACATGGTCTATGATAAGGAAAAAGCAGATCTTCTGGAGAAAAAACTGATCGAAGCTTACGGTGAGGGAAGCCGTGTGCCGATCATGAAACTTCGTGAGAATGATGATCCGGATATCCGTGAGATCGCACAGTATGTCTATGAGAATGTATTTTTGAAATATACCATGAAACAGTGGGGACAGAAGCCGGAAGAGATCAGTCCGGAAGTGACAGGAAGAGTGCCGGTGCTGATCTCTTATGATAACCGCTATTTTCAGGACAAATATCAGGGTGTGCCAAAGGATGGCTTCACACCGATGTTTGAGCATATGTTAGATCATGAGAACATAGAAGTTGTTCTGGATACAGACTGCAGGGATGTCTTAAAGTTTACAGGGAATGAGATCCTTTTTGAGGGAAAACCATTTGAGGGAGATGTCATTTACACAGGAGCGCTGGATGAGCTTTTTGATTGTAAATTCGGCAGACTGCCGTATCGTTCGCTGGATTTCCATTTTGAGCATTATGATGAGGAGTCTTATCAGGGACACAGCGTGGTAAACTACACGGTAAGCGAAGATTACACCCGCATTACGGAGTTTAAATTTCTGACGGGACAGAAAAATACAGATGGAACTACAATTGTAAAAGAATATCCATTTGCATATACGGGCGCAGCGGGCGAGATTCCCTACTATGCGATTTTAAATGAGGAAAATCAGGCGCTTTACGGGAAATACAGGGCACTCACAGCAGGACTTCCGAAGTTCCATTTATTAGGCAGACTTGCAGAATACAAATATTACAATATTGATGCCATGACGAAAAAAGCCATGGAACTGGCAGATGCCATTATGAATCAGTAGGAAAGGTTATCATTATGAAGTTACTTACATTTGCAATTCCATCTTATAATTCGCAGGATTATATGGAACACTGCATCCTGTCTCTGCTTCCGGGTGGGGATGATGTTGAGATTTTGATCGTGGATGACGGATCAAAGGACCGCACCGCAGAGATCGCAGACGAGTACGAGAGAAAATATCCGGGAATCGTGCGTGCCATCCATCAGGAAAACGGAGGGCACGGAGAGGCAGTGAATGCCGGGATCCGCAATGCCACAGGACTTTTCTTCAAGGTTGTGGACAGTGACGACTGGGTGGATTACGAAGCCTACATGAAGATCTTAAAAAAATTGCGTGAACTTGCTGGCGGAGATACCGTGCTGGATATGTTCATTGCAAATTATGTTTATGAAAAAGAGGGTGTACGGCACAAAAAAATCATGCGCTATTCTTCCCTGCCGCAGGATAAGATTTTTACATGGAATGAGGCAGGAAGATTCCACAAGGGACAGTACATTCTGATGCATTCCGTCATTTACCGTACACAGCTTCTGCGGGAATGTGGGCTTGAACTGCCAAAACATACTTTTTATGTGGATAACATTTATGTGTACAAGCCATTGCCAAGCGTCAAGCATATGTACTACATGGATGTTGATTTTTACCGTTACTTCATTGGACGTGATGACCAGTCCGTCAATGAAAAAGTCATGATCGGCCGTATTGACCAGCAGATCAAGGTAAATAAGATCATGATCGATGAGTTTGATCTCTGGAAGATCCCGAATCCAAAACTGCGCCACTATATGTTCAATTATCTCGAGATCATCACAGTGATCTCAACGATCATGCTGATCCGTTCCGGCACAGAGGAGAATCTTGAGAAAAAACGTGAGTTATGGAAATATATTAAAGACCATGATATCCGTCTGTTCCACCATTTGAGAAACGGTATTATGGGAAATGCGATGAACCTTCCGGGAAGAGGCGGAAGAAAAATCTCAGTTGCAGCCTACAAGCTTTCACAGAAAATTGTTGGATTTAACTAAGGATATGGTGATCAGGTATGTACGTAAGACGGTCTAATATGGAAGATATACCGGCAATGATGGATTTATATGCACAGGCAAGGGTTTTTATGCGTGAACATGGAAATCCAAACCAGTGGGATGACAGTTATCCGTCGAGAGAACTGCTGGAAAAGGATATTGCCTTTGGAAATAGCTACATTGTAGAAGATGATGAGAAGAATCTGGCAGCAACATTTGCCTTTATAAAAGGCGAAGATCCGACTTATTATGGGATCGAAAATGGGGCATGGCTGAATCATGAGCCATATGGAACCATTCACAGACTTGCGGGAAATACTTCTTATCATGGAATTGCCAGTGGATGTATTAGCTGGTGTAAGAGCCAGATTGGAAATCTGAGAGCAGACACCCATGAGGATAATAAAATCATGCAGCATTTGTTGGAAAAGAATGGTTTCGTGCGATGTGGAATCATTCATCTTGCAAATGGTGCGCCAAGAATCGCCTATCAGTTTGCCGGAGACAGCGCAGACTACTGGAGTGTGAGGGAAGTTCCTTCCGGTGAGCGTGGATTCGGAATTGCGTCCATGGTACTTGGCATTATTGCATTGGTATTATTCTTTTCCTTTGTGAATATTCCACTTGCAATTCTCTCTGTTATTTTTGGTATCATCCAGTTGACGAGAAAGGCACCAAAAGGGATGGCAATCTCCGGGATTGTCATGAGTACAATCTCATTATTTCTGTTAGTGATTTTCTGGGCTTGCATGTTTGTGTCAGATGCCAGAACAGAAAGCACAGATAACAGCACTTATTATTATGAAGGATCTGAAAATGATGATGCTTCCGGTGATTATTATGATGGCTTATATGAGGGCTATCAGCAGGGATACAAAGATGGCTATTATGATGGCTACTATGGCTACACACCGGATGAAGAATTCTATGGTCATACACCGGATGACAGCTTCTATGGTTATCTGCCGAATGATGATTCTTATAATTTTCATGGGAAGAACGGCATATATTATTAATAAAGAAATGACAGCCGAGGAATCCGTTTGAGACAGAAAAGCAATGGAAAACAACAATTCATTATAAAAAGAGCAGCAGGTTTTCTGCTGCTTATTTTTGCGTTTACAGGGATCATTGGTATTTGCGTGGAAAAAAAGGACAATAGGATAAGAGCAGACAGTGGGATGGAGACAGAGAGAATGGCAGAAGAGAACACGAAAGCAGCATCAGGAAAAATCAAAGAAGAGGAAGTTAAGAAAGTGGCTTTGACATTTGACGATGGACCAAATCCGGATCATACGGAGACACTTTTGGAAGGTTTGAAAGAGCGGAATGTGAAGGCAACTTTTTTTCTTCTGGGTGCGGAGTGTGAAAAATATCCAGAGATCGTGAAGAAAATCCATGCAGACGGACATCTCATCGGCGTTCATTCCTATGAACATGTGAATCTTTCCAATCTCACAGATCAGGCGGCGATGGAACAGGTGGACAAAACAGACCAGATTATTTTTGGACTGACCGGAGAACATGCGCAGTATATCAGACCGCCTTACGGTTGCTGGAAATGCAATCTCGATTATGAGACAAAAATGATCGAGGTGCTGTGGGACGTCGATCCGCTCGACTGGAAGACAGATAATTCCAACGTCATTGCAAAGCGTGTCATGGATAAAGTGCAGGAAAATGATATCATTCTGCTGCATGATGCCTCAGAATCATCGGTAAATGCAGCACTTCTGATTATTGATGAATTGCAGGGAGAGGGATATTCGTTTGTGACGGTCGAGGAACTGATATTGGAATAATTTACAAATGTAAAATGCTATGATAACAGAAACAGAGGTAACACATTGTATATTGTGTTACCTCTGTTTCTTGCTTTATATATCGGACAGAGTTTCCATTACTTAACCCCTTTTTTTAAAAAAATTTATTCAAGTATGTGAGGAGAAAAAATATGAACACAGCTCAGCCAATCCGCTCAGAACAGGAACTGAAAGATTTTATGAACTTTTACGAACAGGTACAGTATCATCCGAGAAATCAACTGCTGCTTACGATGGGGCTGAATACCGCATTAAGAATTTCGGATCTTCTTTCTTTACAGTGGAAGCAGGTATATGACTTAGAAAACCGGAGCGTAAGAGAACATCTGCTTCTTGTGGAGGCAAAGACCGGAAAAGCATCGAATATTTATCTGAATGAAAAAATAACTGTCCAGTTGCAAAAGTATTATCAGTTTTTAGCGTCTGGACGCAGTTTCAAAATCAGTGGGGATGCGTATCTTTTCTGTGGAAAAGACGCAGATCCAATCTCAAGGGTACAGGCTTACCGGATTATCCGCAAGGCGGCAGAAAACAGCGGTCTAAGCGGCGTGATCAGCCCACATTCCTTACGGAAAACATTTGGATATTATGCGTGGAAGCAGGGAGTCCCACCGGTACTTCTCATGGAGATTTACCATCATTCCTCTTTTGACATCACCAAACGTTATCTTGGGATCGAGCAGGATGACAGGGACGAGGTTTTCCGCAAAATCTGTTTATAAAGGACAGGATTTTCTTTCCAATAAAATATCTGAACAATATGCATTGTGATCAATGTAGCTTCATGATTCCGGAACGCAAAACAGAGGTAACACAATATACAATGTGTTACCGGTATCTGAAACGGATGGAGTACCGTTTTTAATATACGCAGTATTTATGGAAAAATACAAAGCCACATGGAGGTTACAATGCTTAAATTATCTTTAAAACCGGGAGAATACATTGATATAGGAGAAAATATCCGTGTCGTTTTTTCCGGTGGTTCTGCAAATAACATTCATCTTCTTGTAGACGCACCACGCGAATACAATATTGTGCGCAGTAATTCCATGAAGCAGAAGGACAAAAAAGAATACTATCGTGAGCAGACAATTTCGGAGGAAGCAAAGCGTGAGATCGCAGGAATCTTAATGCGTGAGAAGCACGCAGCTTCTGAGATAACGGACAGACCGGCTGCAAAAAAAGCCATTTACACAGTCAGCCACAGGCGGTAATAATGCCATGCTAACCTAGGGGCGTGGTTTATTATACAGGCACTTTGTGCCAAAATCCTGATTTTTTTCAGGGAAAAGGGAATGGAATCCCGAAAATAAAAATTATTTTAGCGGCAGAAAGACCGCAACACACGGAGGTAAAAATTATGGTAGTACAACACAACATGCAGGCAATGAACGCCAACAGAATGTTAAACGTAACAACAGGACAGCAGGCAAAATCCACAGAGAAGTTATCTTCTGGTTACAGAATCAACCGTGCAGCAGATGATGCAGCAGGATTAACAATTTCTGAGAAAATGAGAAAACAGATCCGTGGTCTTGATCAGGCTTCCACAAACGCTCAGGACGGTGTATCTGCAGTACAGACAGCAGAGGGTGCACTTACAGAAGTTCACTCTATGTTACAGAGAATGAACGAGTTAGCAGTTCAGTCTGCGAATGGAACAAATGCACAGTCTGATAGGGATGCAATTCAGGCAGAGATTACGCAGTTAACAACCGAAATTAATCGTGTATCTGAAACAACAAAGTTTAATGAAACTTATTTGTTAAAAGGAGATACCAAAGGAACGAAAGACGTTTATTTTGGAACATCAAGATATGGAATTAAAGATAATGTCACATTATATGATGCTAACAAAACACAGTTAGATGAAAATACGTTAAAAGATACCTTGGCAAAGGGCGGAAAAGTGTATAAGGATCAAAATGCAACCCAATTAGCCAAAAAAGGTGTTGACTATGCGTATGTAACAAAATTTTATGATGCTAATGGAAAAGAAGTTTCAGCAGAAAAGGCTGCAACGGGTGGTGCAGCAGTGTATGGCGATAAAAATGCGCAGATTAAAATTTCTGATGATGGAACAGATTTAGTAACCAACAAATATGTTACAAAGGACTCTGTAAATGATGACTTAGTATTTAATCTTCATGTAGGTGCAGATTCAGAAATAAATAACAAGATTTCGGTTACCATTGAAGAAATGAGTTCAAAAGGATTAGGTGTGGAAGGACTGAAAGTTGATACCGAAGATGATGCTACAGTATCAATTGACACAATTTCAGCAGCAATCCAGAAAGTTTCTTCCCAGCGTTCTGCTCTCGGTGCTGTTCAGAACAGATTAGAGCATACGATCGACAACTTAGATAACGTTGTTGAGAATACAACAGCAGCTGAATCCCGTATCCGTGATACAGATATGGCTGAAGAGATGGTTAACTACAGCAAGAACAACATTCTTGCACAGGCAGGTCAGTCTATGCTTGCACAGGCTAACCAGTCTACACAGGGTGTTCTTTCTCTGTTACAGTAATTACAGATACCATAAGACAAACAACAACAAAAAGCCT
>NZ_ACFY01000023.1 GCF_000174195.1 Roseburia inulinivorans DSM 16841
AATTTGGCTTAATTATAAAATTTTTGTTTACAAATACAGAAAGACTGTGTTATACTATTCAGGCATGAGTTTAGCCCATATTCGGTGAATGGACACTCCGACCTTTCGCTGAGTATCATGTTTTATTGGGTGATTAAGAATAAGAAGGAGGATCATAACATGATCGCAAAAGAAAAGAAACAGGAAATTATCGCTAAATACGGTAGAACAGCAAACGATACTGGATCTCCAGAGGTACAGGTAGCTCTTTTAACAGCCCGTATCACAGAGTTAACAGATCACTTAAAAGAGAACCCAAATGATCATCATTCCAGAAGAGGTCTTCTGAAAATGGTAGGTCAGAGACGTGGTTTACTTGCTTACTTAAAGAAAATCGATATCGAGAGATACCGTGCATTGATCGACAGCTTAGGCTTAAGAAAGTAATAGTAGGTATAAGCAGAATAGAGCGGAGTTTTCACCGCTCTATTTTTTTGCTTGTATATTCCGAATATTTCTAGTACAATAAAACGAGGCAGAAGTCTAAATACCCGAGACCACTGAAGGGTACATGGCGGACAGGCATGTATGGTTCAGTAGTTTCGGTACTTCTGTTTTAGTCACACAGTATGCTGTGGCGTATACAAAATTTAAAGGAGAGAAAACATGTATAAAAGTTTTTCAATGGAACTTGCCGGCAGAACTCTTACGGTAGATATCGGAAGAGTGTGTGCACAGGCAAACGGCGCTGCATTGATCAAATATGGTGAGACAACTGTATTATCTACTGTAGTAGCATCAGACAAGCCAAGAGATGGAGTAGATTTCTTCCCATTAAGCGTAGAGTTCGAGGAGAAAATGTACGCAGTAGGAAAGATCCCAGGCGGTTTCAATAAGAGAGAGGGAAAAGCATCTGAGAATGCAATCCTTACTTCCCGCGTTATCGACCGTCCAATGAGACCATTATTCCCTAAGGATTATCGTAACGATGTTACTTTGAATAACATGGTAATGTCCGTAGATCCAGAGTGCCGCCCTGAGGTGGTTGGTATGATCGGTTCTGCACTTGTAACAACCATGTCAGATATCCCATTCGATGGACCATGTGCCATGACTCAGATGGGTATGGTAGACGGTGAGTTCATCGTAAACCCATCCCAGAAAGTATGGGATGAAGGCGATTTACAGTTAACAGTCGCTTCTACCAGAACAAAAGTTATCATGATCGAAGCCGGAGCAAATGAAATCCCGGAAGAGAAAATGATCGAAGCAATCTACAAATGCCATGATGTAAACCAGACAATTATCCAGTTTATGGATAAGATCGTTGCGGAATGTGGCAAACCAAAACATGAATACACAAGCTGTGCAATCCCGGATGAGATGTTTGCTGCAATGAAAGAGATTGTGACTCCGGAAGATATGGAGAACGCAGTTTTCACGGATGAAAAACAGAAACGTGAAGAGAACATCCGTGAGATCACAGATAAATTGGCAGAGGCATTTGCCGATAAGGAAGAATGGCTTGCTGTTTTAGGTGAGGCCGTTTACCAGTATCAGAAAAAGACAGTACGTAAGATGATCTTAAAAGATCACAAACGTCCAGATGGCCGTGCAATCAACCAGATCCGTCCATTGGCAGCAGAAGTTGATCTGATTCCTAGAGTACATGGTTCTGCAATGTTTACCCGTGGACAGACACAGATCTGTGATGTTGTTACATTGGCTCCATTATCTGAAGTACAGAAGATTGATGGACTTGATGCAAATATTACAACAAAGAGATATATTCATCAGTATAATTTCCCTGCATACTCTGTAGGTGAGACAAAAGTATCCCGTGGCCCGGGACGTCGTGAGATTGGACACGGAGCACTTGCTGAGAAAGCACTTGTTGCAGTACTTCCTTCTGAGGAGGAATTCCCATATGCAATCCGTGCGGTATCCGAGACATTTGAGTCTAACGGTTCTACTTCCATGGCATCTACCTGTGCATCCTGTATGGCACTTATGGCTGCAGGTGTACCAATCAAATCCATGGTAGCAGGTATCTCCTGTGGTCTTGTAACAGGTGATACAGATGATGATTATATCGTACTTACGGATATTCAGGGACTTGAGGACTTCTTCGGAGACATGGACTTTAAAGTAACCGGTACCCATAAAGGTATCACAGCAATCCAGATGGATATTAAGATCCATGGTCTGACAAGACCAATCGTAGAGGAGGCAATTGCAAGAACACGTGAGGCAAGACTTTACATTATGGATGAAGTAATGTCCAAAGCAATTTCAAAACCTCGTAAAGAAGTTGGTGCATACGCTCCTAAGATCATCCAGATTCAGATCGATCCAAATAAGATCGGTGATGTGGTTGGTCAGAAAGGTAAGACCATCAACGAGATCATTGCCCGCACAGATGTCAAGATCGACATTACAGATGAGGGTGCAGTATCTGTATGTGGAACAGACAAAGAGAAGATGGCGGAAGCAATCGACATGATCAAGACGATCACAACTGATTTTGAGGAAGGTCAGATCTTCACCGGAACAGTTGTAAGCATCAAAGAGTTTGGTGCATTTATCGAGTTCGCTCCTGGAAAAGAAGGAATGGTACACATTTCCAAGATTTCCAAAGAGAGAATCAATCGTGTAGAAGATGTTCTTACATTAGGTGATAAAGTAACAGTTGTCTGCCTTGGAAAAGATAAGATGGGAAGAATCAGCTTCTCCATGAAAGATGTTCCAGAGAACAACTAATAAACGAATAAAATAGAAAAAATAATATGTGAGGTGTTTTCCAAAAGTGTTACTTTCGGGGAATACCTCATTTTGTTTGACAATAGAATGTTCGCGGAGCGTGCATGCTATTGTTTTGGCTTTGTCACTGGAAGTTTCTGATTTTCATATACTGATAGAAAAAAGGATAACATTTATGGATCGAGTGAAACGTGTCATTCATTGTGACCGTGCATATAAAATGGGCTTGAACGGCAAAAATATCACTGTGGCGGTCATGGATACCGGGATTGCCCCACATCTGGACTTTGACCAGAGAATTTTACATTTTGAGGATTTCTGCCAGAAGAAACTTGCGGCGTATGATGATAATGGGCATGGAACACATGTCGCAGGAATCATTGGCGGCAGTGGACTGATGTCTAAGGATAAGCGTGGCGTGCGGCTGTTAAGCGGGGTGGCGCCAGGGGTTCGTTTTGTGGTACTAAAAGTATTGGACCAGAAGGGGAACGGAGTTACCAGCCATGTGTTAGAGGGAATGGACTGGCTTTTACAAAACAGGGAGAAATATCAGGTGAAAATTTTAAATATTTCAGTCGGGATGATGGCAAGTGCAGGAAAAAATGAGCAGGAGCAGCTGCTTCACGCTGTGGACGAGGCGTGGAATCAGGGAATCATGGTGGTGACAGCGGCGGGAAATAATGGCCCAAAGGAAAACTCTGTCACAATTCCGGGAATTTCCAGAAAAGTGCTGACGGTCGGAAGCTGGGATGATAATGTGACAGAAACAGGAAACAGTGGGAGACTGACAAAAAATTACAGCGGATTCGGGCCGACGGAATGCTGTATCGTGAAACCGGAAGTCCTTGCACCTGGAACAAATGTGAAAAGCTGCAGTAAAGATGCAAAGGGATATATTGTGAAAAGCGGAACCTCAATGGCTGCACCGGTAGTTTCCGGAGCGATCGCACTTGCATATCAGAAATACCCGGATTATACGCCGACAGAGATGAAACTTAAACTCTATGAAAGTGTATATCCGAGAGGGGAGCAGATTGGCAGAAAATGCTGGGGAATGCTACATGTGAACAATCTTGTAGTTTGACATTTTCATTTTCTGATATTAGAATAATCGGAAAGGGGCGAAGAATACAGATGAAAAAAATAGCACATTTATTATTAGGAAGATTTTCAATCGTTGCAGTTTCCATTATTCTCCAGTTTTTATGGCTTGTAATGGTCATGTATCAGTTCAGTTATCAGTTCACATATGCAAATCTTGCGATCAGGACAATCGCAATTATTGTGGTGCTGGTGATCGTAAACCGTTGGACGAATCCAGCAAATAAACTTTCGTGGACATTCATTATCCTGCTGTCCCCGGTGCTTGGACTGTTATTATATATGATTTTTGGCAGATCAAGTCTTACGAAGAAAACACAGGAACGTATGGATTCCGTGAACCGGGAGGTGAGTGCATGCCTTTATCAGACACCGGAGATCAAAGAACAGTTAGCGAGAGAGGATCTTTCTGTTTATCGTCAGTCCAGATATATCAATGACTGGGCAGGATTTCCGCTTTATCATAATACGTCCACAAAATATTACAGCTGTGGAGAAGAGATGTTCCCGGATATGCTTGCAGATCTGGAAAAGGCAGAACATTTTATTTTTCTGGAATATTTTATCGTAGATCAGGGAGTGATGTTTGACCGCATCGTGGAGGTACTTGAGCAAAAAAGCAAAGAGGGTGTGGATGTCCGGCTGATTTATGACGATATCGGCTGCATCAATACACTGCCGCCAAAATATTATAAGGTATTGCAGGCAAAAGGCATTAAGTGTGCAGCATTTAACCCATTCCGCCCGATCATGTCCGTTGTTATGAATAACCGGGATCACCGGAAGATTTTTGTGGTTGATGGAAAAGTTGGATTTACCGGAGGAATCAATCTTGCGGATGAATATATCAATGTGGCGTCACGGTTTGGCTACTGGAAAGATACAGGGATCCGGTTAGCGGGCGAAGCTGTGTGGAGTATGACTGTGATGTTTCTGGAAATGTGGAATTACATCAACCATTCCTCTGAGGATTACAAACAGTTCATGCCACAGGTATACCAGAAAGAACCTTTTGAGGGAGACGGCTTTGTACAGCCTTATGGTGATACACCGTTGGATCATGAGACAGTAGGAGAGAATATTTATCTGAATATTATCAACCATGCAGAGCGGTATGTGTATATTTTTACGCCGTATCTGATCATTGACAATGAGATGCTGGTGAGTTTGTGCAACGCTGCAAAGCGTGGTGTGGATGTGCGGATCGTGACACCGGGAATCCCGGATAAGAAAATGATTTTCCTTTTGACGCAGTCCCATTATGAACCGCTGCTCAAATGTGGTGTAAAAATTTATCAGTATACACCTGGTTTTATTCATGCCAAGAGTTTTCTCTGTGATGATAAGATTGGAACTGTGGGAAGTATCAATCTGGATTACCGCAGTCTGTTCCTGCATTTTGAGTGTGGTGTGTTTATGTATAAAACGAAAGCCTTGATGCAGTTGAAAGAGGACTGTATGGATACTTTTGCGGCTTCCGAGGAAATGACATTGGAATTCTGCAGAGGTCAGAATGTGTTCATTCGTATTTTCCAGGGCATGATGCGTCTGTTTGCACCGTTGCTGTAAAATGGTAACAAAGGGTGGAGAGCCGGTGATAGGTTTCTCTGCCCTTTGCTTTTTGATACAGTTTATTTACATTTTGTTCCGGTAATAATTCGCAGATTTATGGCAGGTACATTTGCAGTGATTCCATAAAATAATCTTTGTAGACAGCGGCGGCAATATCCTCGCTGCATAAAATGTCGACCGTTCCAAGTTCCCTGTCGCCCAGTTTATAGACAGCGCGCCCGATGACATCACCGGATGCAACCGGGGCTTCCACAGATTCCGGCAGTTCCAGTTCTTTAGTGATACCGGAGAGATCGGAACCGTCTGTAACCACATATTGAAATGGGGAGCGGTAGCAGAGAGAGACTTCATCGGAAATTCCTTTTTTTAATGGGAGTGCGGCGAGTGTGTCGGTGTTCTCATCCGAATAAATCCGACATTTGGAAAAACCGTAATTTAAAAGTGTGGCTGCATCGGCAAACCGGATCTTAAAATCCGGGGCGGCCATGACGACTGCAATCAGTTCCATGCCGTCCTTTACTGCGGTGGCGGAGACACAGTACTTTGCAAGGCTCGTCGAGCCGGTCTTAAGCCCGGTTGCATACTGATATTGCCGGATCAGCTTGTTGGTGTTTGTCAGACCAAATTCCTCCGAACCGCGTCTTGTGACGTGCGTGATCGTATCCATCCAGATGGTAGAATAATCATGGATCTGTGGGTATTTCGTGGTCAGCTCGCGGGACATCAGGGCAACATCATAGGCGCTTGTCATATGTCCGTCAACGTCAAGACCACAACAATTTACAAA
Organism: Roseburia inulinivorans DSM 16841; assembly: GCF_000174195.1. GTDB lineage: Bacteria > Bacillota > Clostridia > Lachnospirales > Lachnospiraceae > Roseburia > Roseburia inulinivorans. Next base: position 6,200 of record NZ_ACFY01000023.1, read on the forward strand.
TGTAGTGTCGTTCATGCCAAGTCCTTTGGCACGCTCATTCATTTTTTCTACGAAAGCGGCTTCACTGCCGCAGATAAATTCCGCCATGGCAACGCATGCGTCATTGGCACTTGCGATGCTGATACATTTGATCATGGTGTCGACGGTCTGCGTTTCATTCGGTTCCAAAAAGACCTGCGAGCCACCCATGCTGGCAGCGTATTCTGACACGGTGACAGTATCTTCTAAAGAAATCTGACCGGATTCGATCGCGTCAAAAATGAGAATTAGCGTCATGATTTTCGTGATACTTGCAGGGCGGAGGACTGTATGGGAATTTTTTTCATACAGAATCGTTCCGGTAGATGCTTCCATGAGAAGAACGCTCGGGGCAGACAGATTGAGAACGTCAGACGAATCAGCCGCCGGAGTGGATTCCGCCGGTGTCTCGGAAAGAACAAAGGTTCTCTCAAAGGAAAAAATGTTTTTTGGGAGAATATTGTCCTGACACAAAAAATGGTACGGTGACAGGAGGGAAAAACTGCTTCCAAGGAGCAGGTTTGCAGAAAGAAGGGCAGAGCATAACAGGCGCATTTGGGATACCTCCGAAAATTTTGGGTTTCAGTGTCACATATCTGCAAAAAGGCGCAGCCTGCGACGTTTCTACTTCATTTTAGCCGGAGAACCTGTACATTATGCTTGCTTTTTTTCGGTTTCCATATAAAATTGATACGTTGCGATTTACAAATTAAATTCTTATGGTTTGTGTCATGGCAGACCGGACGAAACATTGCAAGGAAGTTATCATATATGGAGCTGACGGTAAAACTTCAGGTGTTTGAAGGTCCACTGGATCTGCTTTTACATCTGTTGGAAAAAAATAAAGTGAATATTTATGATATCCCGATTGTAGAGATCACGAATCAGTACATGGAATATATCGCGGAGATGAAGCGGAATGACTTAAATGTCATGAGTGAATTTCTGGTCATGGCTGCCACGTTGATCGATATTAAGTCCAGGATGCTGCTTCCGAAGAAAGAATCCGAGGAGGAAGAGGAGGAAGATCCGAGGGCAGAACTTGTACAGCAGCTGCTGGAGTACAAGATGTACAAGTGCATGGCTTATGAACTCAGGGACAGACAGATGGATGCGGAGCAGGTGTTTTTTAAGGAACCTACGATCCCACCGGAAGTTGCAGAGTATGAGGAACCGGTAGATCTTGCAGAATTAGTCGGGGATATGAATCTGGCAAAGCTCGATCAGATTTTTAAGTCCATTATGAAAAAACAGGTGGATAAGATTGACCCGGTGCGTTCGAAGTTTGGTAAGATCGAGAAGGAAGAAGTTTCACTTTCGGATAAGATGCTGTATGTGGAGGACTTCTGCAAAACACACAGAAATTTCAGCTTCCGCAACCTTCTGGAAGCGCAGGCGAGCAAGGTGGAAGTGATTGTTACTTTTTTGGCAATATTAGAGCTGATGAAGGTGGGAAAGATTTTTATCTCACAGGAACACACTTTTGATGATATTAAGATAGAATCGAAAATGGCCGCTTAACAGGTCTTGATGGCATAGGGAATAGATGAATGGAAGAAAAGAATTATGAAGCGATTGTGGAGGCAATCCTTTTTACCATGGGAGAATCCGTGGAACTGGAAAAAATTGCCGCTGCATTGGAATTAGATAAAAAAGAGACAAAGAAAATTATTGAGAATCTCATGAAAGAATATGAGAAGCCGAGCATTGGCATGAAGATCATCGAGCTGGACGGAGCCTATCAGATGTGCACGAAAAGCGAAATGTATGAGTACCTGATACGGATTGCTAAGCAGCCGAAAAAACATGTGCTCACGGATGTACTTTTAGAGACACTCTCTATTATTGCGTACAAGCAGCCAATCACAAAGGTGGAGATTGAGAAGATCCGCGGTGTTTCCTGCGACCATGCGGTCAACAAGTTAGTCGAGTACAATCTGGTGAAGGAACTCGGCAGATTAGATGCACCGGGACGTCCGCTTTTGTTTGGCACAACGGAGGAGTTCTTAAGAAGCTTTGGTGTGCAGTCCCTGGATGAACTGCCAATGTTAGATCAGGTTCAGATCGAGGAGTTCAAGCAGGAAGCAGAAGAAGAGATGAAAGTAAAACTGGATATATAAGGGAAAAAGCATACCATATTTCATTTCTGCATATAGATGAGTGAAGAGAAAAAATGGGTTCTGGGTTTGAAAAGAGCAATTTCATTTATCATATGTCTTATCATTCTATTTACATATCCAACAAAATTGATGGCAGCGCAGGAGCCGCCGGAAGAAGCGGAGCTTTTCGCAAAGGCGGCAGTCTTAATGGATGGCGGTTCCGGACGTATTTTATATAGTAAAAACGGATCAGAGGCACTTGCCAATGCGAGTACCACCAAAATATTAACCTGCATCATTGCACTGGAAAACTGTGATTTAGAGCAGATCACAGAGGTGTCCGTGCAGGCGGCGAAAGCGCCGAAAGTGCATCTGGGAGCACCGGCAGGACAGAAATTCCGGATGAAAGATCTCATTTATGCGATGATGTTAGAGTCCTTTAATGACTGTGCAGTCGTGATCGCAGAGCAGGTTGCCGGCACAACGGAGCATTTTTCAAAGCTGATGAATGACTATGCAAAAAAGATCGGGTGTAAGGACACTTTTTTTATAACACCCAATGGTCTGGACGCACAGAAGGACATTCAGTTTCATCACACGACTGCGGAAGACCTTGCGCAGATCATGCGTTATTGCATTAAGGAATCTCCAAAGGCAGACCAGTTTTTGAAAATCACCGGGGAGGCAGAGTATACGTTTACGGATGTGAGTGGAAAATATGCCTACCATTGCTACAACCATAATGCATTTTTAAAGATGATGGACGGGGCAGTCTCCGGGAAAACGGGATTTACGGGAAACGCCGGATACTGTTATGTGGGTGCACTGGAACAAAATGGAAAAACATATATTGTGGCACTGCTTGCATGCGGCTGGCCGAACAATAGAACTTATAAATGGTCGGATACGAGAAAGCTTATGGAGTATGGGCTTGCCGCTTATGAGCGCTGCGATCTGGACGATATCGCACTGGACGGGAGCAGATTTGCACCGGTTCCCATTGAACATGCACAGGGCGGCAGAATCGGAGAACAGGTGTACATGAAACTGCATGCCGTCCTGAAAAAAGATCTCTCCCACGTACTGCTCAGAGAGGGGGAACAGGTGACAGTGGAGTATCGGATCGCACAAAAACTGAGTGCACCGGTAAAAAAGGGAAGCTGTGCCGGAGCCATCTATTATAAACTGGGCGGCATGGTATTGCGGGAATATCAGGTGGAGACCACAGAAGATATGGAGAAATTGGATTTTGAGTGGTGCTTAAGACAGGTGTTAAAACTCGCTGTCTGACAATATGTGGTAAAGATCTGGAAAAAATTCTGTCAAAAAATTAACAATGCACTTGAAAATTGTTTGGAAAAGAGGTAATATTATCATAGCGAAATTTGTTAATTTTTTATAGATGGAGGGCTAAAGAATGAGTAGTAGTAATGATAGCTTGGCAATGCAGCGTATTACCAAGTTAGTCGATGAGAACAGTTTTATGGAAATCGGTTCTCTTGTAACAGCAAGAAATACAGACTTTAATCTTGCAGACACAGACACACCATCCGACGGTGTTATCACAGGGTATGGTCTGATCGATGGCAATCTGGTATATGTTTACAGCCAGGATGCATCCGTATTAAACGGAACAATCGGTGAGATGCATGCAAAGAAAATTGCCAATGTATATGACATGGCAATGAAAATGGGCGCACCGGTCATCGGTTTTATTGACTGTGCAGGTATGAGATTACAGGAGTCTGTCGATGCATTAGACGGATTTGGCAGGATTTATGCCAAAGAGATCGAGGCATCCGGTGTGATTCCACAGATCAGTGCCGTATTTGGAAATTGTGGCGGCGGTCTTGCAGTTGTTCCAGCTTTATCTGATTTCGCTTTTATGGAAGAAACCAAGGCTAAGATGTTCATCAATTCCCCAAATGCGATCGAGGGCAACAGAATTGAAAAATGCGATACATCCGCAGCAAAATTCCAGAGCGAAGAGACAGGCTGTGTTGACTATGTCGGCACAGAGGATGAGATCCTCGCACAGATCCGTGAGTTAGTATCCATGCTTCCTTTAAATAATGAGGGAGATGTTTACACAGAGGAATGTGAGGATGATTTAAACCGCGCATGTGCAAGCATGGATGTTATGAAGGGCGACGCAAGATATCTCTTAAGCGAGATTTCAGACGGACATGCCTTCTTTGAGACAAAAGCTGATTACGCAAAGAACATGGTGACAGGATTTATCAAATTAAATGGCATGACTGTCGGTGCAGTTGCAAACTGTACAGAGATCCATGATGAAGAGGGAAAGACAGCAGAGACTTTTGAGGCAGCGCTTACCGTAAAAGGATGCGAGAAAGCATCTGAGTTCATCCGTTTCTGTGATGCTTTCGAGATCCCTGTTTTATCTATCACAAATGTGACAGGATTCAAGGCATGCATGTGTGCAGAAAAAGGTCTTGCAAAGGCACTTGCCCACATGACTTCTGCATTTGCATCTGCAACCTGTCCAAAAGTAAACCTGATCGCAGGCGATGCTTTCGGAAGTGCTTATGTGACCATGAACTCCAAATCGATCGGAGCAGATTTAGTATATGCATGGCCGGAGACCAAGATCGGTATGATGGATGCAGAACTTGCAGCTAAGATTATGTATGCAGACGCTTCCGCAGATGTTCTTGCTGAGAAAGCAAAAGAATATGAAAAATTACAGTCAAATGTAGTGACTGCCGCAAGAAGAGGCTATGTTGATCTGATCATTGAGCCTGCAGATACAAGAAAATATCTTGTTGCAGCATTTGAGATGCTTTACACAAAATGTGTATGCACACCGGATAAGAAACATGGAACAAAATAGAAAGGTGAAGTTATGAAGAAAAATTATCTTTAATGCTTTGTCTTTGCATCATGGCGCTGACACTCGCAGCTTGTGGATCCGCTGATCCGCAGGATGTTGACTACGGCGGAATGAGTTACTCTGATCTACAGAGCAGCGCACAGAACTTGGTAACTTCAATTGCAGCATTTTCTGAGGAGGAGTTATCTGCGGCAATTGAGACAAATGAGCAGTATGCAAAGCAGTATGCAAAACAGTATGGAAGAGAATACACAGAGGCAGAAGCTGTGATCAGTCTTTTACAGTCATGGCTGGACACGACATCTGATGTGGGTACATTTGTTGGTCTGGGTGAGTTCTCTATTGATAAGACAAGCGATACTGTTACCGTTGACCAGATCGTAAATTTTTCTGAGAGAGATGTGGACGTAACATTCGTCTATGAATACAATTATCTGACAGAAGAGATCGAGATGACTGATGCAACAGCAGATATCGTGTATACATTAGGCGAGAAGTTAGAAAAGGCAGCTCTCAATACTTTGATGGGAATGGGAACTGTATTCTGTGTATTAATACTTATCAGTCTGATCATTTACTGCTTTAAGTTTATTTCAAAAGTTGGTGCTCCGAAGAAAGAAACTGCAAAAACAGAAGCAACAAAAGCACCGGCAGTTGAGACAGTAAATGAAAACCTTACAGATGACCTTGAACTTGTAGCTGTTATTTCTGCAGCGATCGCAGCAAGCGAAGGAACATCCACAGATTCTTTTGTCGTTCGTTCTATCCACAGAAGATAAAAGAACCAGTCACAATATGAAATAAAAGATATTGATTACCTTTATGATCAGGAGGATTTATTAAATGAAAAGCTATACAATTACCGTAAATGGAAATGTTTATGATGTTACAGTAGAAGAGAACGGAAGCGTAAGTGCTCCGGCAGCAGCACCAAGACGTGCAGCAGCACCAGCCGCTCCGGCAGCAGCTCCAAAGGCAGCAGCACCGGCAGGTGGCGCAGGAAGCGTTAAGATTGAGGCAGGAGCAGCAGGAAAAGTATTTAAGATCGAAGCTTCTGTAGGCCAGGCAGTGAAAAAAGGTGACGCTGTCCTTGTTTTAGAGATCATGAAAATGGAAACACCAGTTGTTGCACCACAGGATGGTACTGTTGCAAGTATCAATGTAAATGTTGGTGATATGGTAGAAGCAGGCGCTTTACTTGCTACATTAAACTAGTATTTTAGGAGGATAACTATGAGTTATTTTATGGAGACAATGGACAATCTCCTTCACCAGACTGCCTTCTTTAACCTGACAGTCGGAAATTTCATCATGATCCTTGTTGCCTGTGTATTCCTTTACCTTGCAATCGCCAAAGGATTTGAACCATTGCTTCTGGTTCCAATCGCATTTGGTATGCTGCTTGTAAATATCTACCCGGATATTTTTGCAGAACCGGAAATGATGAGCAATGGTGTCGGTGGTTTGTTCCATTATTTTTACACGTTAGATGAATGGTCGATCCTGCCTTCACTGATCTTCCTCGGTGTAGGTGCGATGACAGACTTTGGACCATTGATCGCAAACCCGATCAGCTTCCTGCTTGGAGCAGCGGCACAGTTTGGTATCTTTGGCGCATACTTCCTTGCAATTTTATTAGGTTTTAATGATAAAGCAGCAGCGGCTGTTTCTATCATCGGTGGTGCAGACGGACCTACTTCTATTTTCCTTGCAGGAAAATTAGGACAGTCAGGCCTGATGGGACCAATCGCAGTGGCAGCGTATTCCTACATGGCGTTAGTTCCTATTATCCAGCCTCCGATCATGAAATTATTTACAACCAAAAAAGAGCGTGCGATCAAGATGGAGAACCTGCGTCCGGTATCAAAGCTGGAGAGGATTTTATTCCCTATCGTGGTAACAATTGTGGTGTGTCTGATCCTTCCTACAACAGCTCCACTGGTTGGTATGTTAATGCTTGGTAACTTATTCCGCGAATCCGGAGTTGTCCGTCAGTTATCAGAGACAGCATCCAATGCGTTAATGTATATCGTAGTAATTTTACTCGGTACATCAGTTGGTGCTTCCACGAGTGCAGAGGCATTCTTAAACTGGACAACGATCAAGATCGTTATCCTTGGTCTTGTAGCATTCATGTTTGGTACTGCGGCCGGTGTATTATTTGGTAAATTATTATGCTGGATCACAAGGGGCAAGATCAATCCACTGATTGGTTCTGCAGGTGTTTCTGCCGTTCCAATGGCAGCCCGTGTGTCACAGAAAGTCGGAGCAGAAGAAGACCCGACAAACTTTTTACTTATGCATGCAATGGGACCAAACGTTGCCGGTGTTATCGGTACTGCAGTAGCAGCCGGTGTATTCATGGCAATCTTTGGAATTTAGGAGGAATAGAAAATCATGGCAGAAGTTGTTAAAAAACCTTTAAAAATAACAGAAACCGTTCTGCGTGATGCGCATCAGTCCCTGATCGCAACACGTATGACAACAGAACAGATGCTTCCGATCGTTGATAAAATGGATAAAGTCGGATACAACGCTGTTGAGTGCTGGGGTGGTGCTACATTCGATGCATCCCTTCGTTTCTTAAAAGAAGATCCATGGGAGCGTCTTCGTAAATTAAGAGATGGCTTTAAAAATACAAAATTACAGATGTTATTCCGTGGACAGAATATCTTGGGATACCGTCCTTATGCAGATGATGTTGTAGAGTATTTTGTACAGAAATCTATCGCAAACGGTATTGATATTATCCGTATTTTTGACTGTTTAAACGATATCCGTAATCTTCAGACAGCAGTTACAGCCTGCAATAAAGAGAACGGACATGCGCAGGTTGCATTATCTTATACATTAGGTGATGCATATACACTGGAATACTGGATGGATATGGCTAAGAGAGTAGAAGATATGGGAGCTAATTCTTTATGTATCAAAGATATGGCCGGACTGTTAGTTCCTTCCAAAGCAACAGAGTTAGTTCAGGCTTTGAAAGATTCTACATCTTTACCGATCGAGCTTCATACACACTATACTTCCGGTGTTGCTTCCATGACATACATGAAAGCAGTAGAGGCAGGATGCGATATCATTGATACTGCAATCTCTCCTTTCTCTATGGGAACAAGCCAGCCTGCAACAGAAGTTATGGTGGAGGCATTCAAGGGAACAGAATTTGATACCGGTTTAGACCAGAACTTACTTGCAGAGATCGCTGATTACTTCAGACCAATGAGAGAAGAAGCATTAGAGAGCGGTCTGATGAATACAAAAGTACTTGGCGTTAACATTAAGACTTTATTATACCAGGTACCAGGTGGTATGTTATCCAACATGGTTTCCCAGTTAAAAGAGCAGCATGCAGAGGATAAATACGAAGAAGTATTAAAGGAGATCCCAAGAGTCCGTAAAGACCTTGGTGAACCACCTCTTGTAACTCCTTCTTCCCAGATCGTTGGTACACAGGCTGTATTTAACGTATTGATGGGTGAGCGTTACAAAGTTGCCACAAAGGAGACAAAAGACGTTTTACTCGGAAAGTATGGTCAGACAGTAAAACCTTTCAATCCAGAGGTTGTTGATAAGGTACTCGGCGAGGATAAGAAGAATGCGATCACATGCAGATATGCAGACTTGCTTGAGCCTGAATTAGACAAGATCGAAGCTGAGATGAAACAGTGGAAACAGCAGGATGAAGATGTATTAACCTACGCTTTATTCCCACAGGTTGCCACAGACTTCTTTAAATATAGAGAAGCTCAGCAGAAAAAAGTAGATGCCACAGTAGCAGATACTAAGAACGGAGCATATCCGGTATAAGACAGGACAGAAAAGGGGCTGGTTTTCAGCCTCTTTTTTCTTGCAAAAAAGTTCCTATTTGCTATAATTAGAATGTTGGAATTTTGAAAATGTTCCGAAAGCAGCAGATACTATGTAAAAGCTGCCGGACAGAAATTGGATAACAGGATGGGGAACTATGGGTAATACGCGTGATCTGAGTAATCGTATTAATGAATCTTACAGCAGATTAAGCAAGGGACAAAAGTTATTAGCTACATATATCACAGATAATTATGATAAGGCAGTTTTTCTGACAGCCGCCAGATTAGGTGAAGTAGTTGGCGTCAGTGAATCAACCGTTGTGCGTTTTGCAACACATTTGGGATACAAAGGGTATCCGGAATTCCAGAATGCATTGGAAGAACTTGTGAGAAACAAGCTGAATTCGATCCAGCGTATGGAAGTGACCTATGGAAGGATCAGTCAGTCGAAAATATTGGAATCGGTCCTGCACTCGGATGCGGACAAGATCAATACCACGTTGGAGAAAATCGATCAGGAAGCATTTGAGATCGCAGTGAATACCATTTTAAACGCAAAACATATTTATATTATTGGAATCCGGAGCTGTGCGCCGTTAGCATCCTTTATGGCATTCTATTTTAACCTGATGTTTGATAATGTGCATCTGCTTCAGACCAGCAGCTCCAGCGAGATTTTTGAACAGATGGTGCGGATCGGAAAGGATGATGTGATTATCGGGATCAGTTTTCCACGTTATTCCATGCGGACTTTAAAGGCAATGGAATTTGCAAATAACCGCAATGCAAAAGTGATCACATTGACAGACAGTGTACATTCCCCGATGAATCTTTATTCCTCCTGCAATCTGATCGCAGACAGTGATATGGCTTCGATCGTGGATTCTCTGGTAGCACCGCTCAGTGTCATCAATGCGCTGATCGTTGCACTTTGCATGAAGAACCGCAAAAAAGTTGCAAAAACACTGGAGATGCTGGAAGATATCTGGGATGAATATCAGGTATATGAGAGTGATGAGATCAATTATATTGATGACTCCATTAAAATGCGATATGGAAAAATAGGAGATACCGAATTTAATGAGTAGAGTAGTTGTGATCGGCGGAGGACCTGCCGGAATGTCTGCGGCGATCGCTGCGGCAGAAAACGGTCATCATGTAACATTGTTGGAAAAAAATGAGAAACTGGGAAAGAAGCTTTTTATCACAGGAAAGGGACGGTGTAATATTACCAATTCCAGTGATATGGATGTACTTTTTAACAGTGTCATGACCAATCGGAAGTTTTTATACAGTGCATTTTACGCATATGATAACCAGATGGTCATTGATTTTTTTGAACAGGCTGGGCTGCCGGTAAAAAATGAACGCGGAAACCGCATTTTCCCGGTTTCAGATCATTCTTCGGACGTGATCGCAGCACTGCAGCGTGTATTAAAAAAAGATCAGGTGGAGATCAGACTTCACAGTGAAGTGGACACATTATTATATGAAGATTCCGGGGAAGAGGAACAAAAAAAGGTATGTGGTGTGCGGCTTTCTGACGGAGAGAAAATCCAGGCGGATGACGTGATCGTTGCCACCGGAGGCTTTTCCTACCAGACAACAGGATCAACCGGGGATGGCTACCGCTTTGCAAAAGAGGCAGGACATACTGTGACGGAGATAAGACCTTCCCTTGTGCCGTTTAACGCAAAAGAGGACTATGTCAGGGAGATGCAGGGACTTTCTTTAAAAAATGTCAATGTCCGTATTTACCGTGGAAAGAAGGTACTTTATGATGAATTCGGAGAAATGCTATTTACGCATTTTGGCGTCAGCGGACCATTGATTCTGACTGCAAGTGCGATGATCAGGCCGGATATCGCAAAAGAGCCTCTTGCAATGGAGATCGACTTAAAGCCGGCATTGACGGAAGAACAGTTAGACAAGCGTGTGTTGAAAGATTTTGAGGAAGCAAAGAACAAACAGTTCAAAAATTCCATTGGAAAGCTTTTCCCGGCAAAAATGATCCCGGTCATGATCGGATTATCCGGGATCGATCCGGATAAAAAAGTAAACGAGATCACAAAAGAGGAGCGGCTGAAATTTGTGCGGCTTATCAAGGCTTTCCCGTTAACGTTAAATGGACTTCGTGATTTTAATGAGGCGATCATCACGAAAGGCGGGGTCAGAGTCAGCGAGGTAAATCCATCGACGATGGAGTCAAAACTTGTCAGACATTTATATTTCTGTGGGGAAGTATTAGACTTAGATGCCCTGACAGGTGGTTTCAATCTCCAGATCGCATGGTCTACCGGACATCTTGCAGGGATGTGTGTGGAGTAGAAAAATCGTTGCAGGAACGAGGTACGGGTGAACAGTATCGAAAAACAGATAAAAAATGAGAGGAATGGATATATTATGAGTATGAATATTGCAATCGACGGACCAGCCGGAGCTGGAAAAAGTACAATCGCAAAGAAACTGGCAAAGGAGCTTGGTTTTATCTATGTAGATACCGGTGCGATGTATCGTGCCATGGCATATTATTTTCTGACAAACGGAATCGCCTCTTCGGATGAAGCAAAAATCGCAGAAGCATGTCAGGATGTGGATGTGACCATTGCCTATGAAAATAATGAGCAGCAGGTTATTTTAAATGGTAAAAATGTAAACGGATTTATCCGCACGGAGGAAGTCGGTAATATGGCTTCTGCGACAAGCGTGTATCCGGTTGTCCGTACCAAATTAGTGGAACTGCAGAGAAAACTTGCAGAGAGCACGGACGTTATCATGGACGGAAGAGATATCGGAACATGCGTGCTTCCAAAAGCGCAGGTGAAGATTTATCTGACCGCAGGTTCTAAGACGAGAGCGCAGAGAAGATATGATGAATTGACTGCAAAAGGTGTTTCCTGTGATTTTGATGAGATTGAGAAGGATATCATCGACCGCGATTACCGGGATATGCACCGTGAGACTTCTCCGTTAAAACAGGCAGAAGATGCGGTTTTAGTAGATTCTTCTGAGATGGATATTGATGAGGTCGTGGAAGCGATACGCTCTATTTATGAAGAGAAAAAAGGCTGTTAACAGGAAAACGGCTGAAAGAAACAGGAATCAGAAAACGAATAGATAAGGAATGATTTATGAACATTATTTTAGCAAAAAGTGCCGGTTTTTGTTTTGGCGTAAAAAGAGCCGTGGAAACGGTATACAAAGAGGCAGAAAAAATCAGACACCGATCTATACCTTTGGACCGATCATCCATAATGAAGAGGTTGTTGCAGATCTTGAAAAAAGGTGTGCAGGTCATCCATTCGACCGATGAATTAAAGGGCAGGCCAAAAGGAACCGTGATCATAAGATCACACGGTGTAGAGAGAAAAATCTATGATGAGATCAAGGCACTGGGATTTGAGATCGTAGATGCAACCTGTCCGTTTGTGTTGAAGATCCACCGTCTTGTGGAACAGTACAGCAGAGAAGGATATCATATTATTATTATTGGAAATGAGACACATCCGGAAGTGGAAGGCATTAAAGGATGGTCTGATCCAGCGGAGACAACCGTGATCGGAACATGTGAGGAGGCGGAAAAATTTACGCTTTCATCCGAAAAAAAAGTGTGTATTGTATCACAAACGACATTTAATTACAATAAATTTCAAGAATTAGTTGAAATTGTGAACGAAAAAGGTTATGATATTATTGTTTTAAATACTATCTGCAATGCTACAGAGGAAAGACAGACTGAAGCAGAACGTATTGCAAAAGAAGTCGATGCCATGATCGTCATTGGCGGCAGGGCTAGTTCTAATACGCAGAAGTTATTTGAAATCTGTAAAAAAGAATGTGAAAATACTTACTATATACAAACAATAAAGGATCTTGATTTGACCAGATTAAAATCCACCGATAACGTAGGTATTACCGCAGGGGCATCTACCCCAAACAATATTATTGAGGAGGTTCAAAAGAATGTCAGAAATGAGTTTTGAACAAATGTTGGAGGAATCATTTAAAACAATAAGAAATGGAGAGGTAGTTGAAGGTACCGTTATCGATGTGAAACCTGATGAGATCGTTTTAAATATCGGATACAAATCAGACGGAATCATCACTCGCAATGAGTATACAAACGAGTCTAACGCAGATCTTACAACTATGGTTTCTGTTGGTGATACAATGGAAGCAAAAGTATTAAAAGTAAACGATGGCGAGGGACAGGTTCTCTTAACTTACAAACGTCTCGCTGCTGAAAAAGGAAGCAAGAGATTAGAGGAAGCTTTCGAGAACAAAGAAGTTTTAACAGCAAAAGTTTCTCAGGTATTAGATGGCGGTTTATGTGTTGTTGTTGATGAGACAAGAGTATTCATCCCGGCAAGCCTTGTATCTGATTCTTATGAGAAAGATCTTTCCAAATACAAAGATCAGGAGATCCAGTTCGTGATCAGCGAGTTCAATCCAAAACGCAGAAGAATCATCGGTGACAGAAAACAGTTATTAGTTGAGAAGAAATTAGAGCAGCAGAAAGAACTGTTTGCAAAAATCAAAGTTGGCGATGTCATGGAAGGAACTGTTAAGAATGTAACAGACTTCGGTGCATTCATTGATTTAGGCGGAGCAGACGGATTACTTCATATTTCTGAGATGTCCTGGGGCAGAGTAGAAAGTCCTAAGAAAGTATTTAATGTTGGAGATACTGTAAAAGTATTCATCAAAGATATCAACGATACAAAAATCGCACTCAGCATGAAATTCCCTTCTGAGAATCCATGGAACGGAGCAGCAGAGAAGTTTGCAGTTGGCAATATTGTAAAAGGAAAAGTTGCAAGAATGACAGATTTTGGTGCATTCGTTGAGCTTGCTCCAGGTGTTGATGCATTACTTCATGTTTCCCAGATCTCCAAGGATCATGTAGAAAAACCGGCTGATGTATTAAAGATCGGACAGGAAATCGAAGCAAAAGTGGTAGATTTCAATGAAGATGACAAGAAGATCAGCTTATCAATCAAAGCCTTAGAGGCACCGGAAGAGGATGCTGTAGAAGCTGCTGAAGTTCATACAGAGGAATAATATGCTTGATAATTATGAAAAATTCAAAAAAGATGTATATGTGTTAACTAAGATCGATCTGAACTGTTATAAGGAAAAACAGATGCGTCGTAGAATAGATACGCTTATTAATAAGAATGGGATCACTTCCTATGATGCATATGTGGACCTGATCAAAAAGGATAAGGAAAAATTCGAACAGTTCGTCAACTTTTTGACCATCAATGTCTCTGAATTTTATCGTAATCCGGAGCAGTGGAAGATCTTAGAGGGGGAGGTATTCCCAAAACTGATCAAAACCTATGGAAAGAATCTGAAAGTCTGGAGTGCAGCATGTTCTACCGGAGACGAACCATATTCTCTAGTTATGGCGTTGTCGAGACAGATACCACTTGCTAATATCAAAGTAATTGCTACAGATATTGACAAGCAGGTTTTGGATAAAGCAAGAATGGGACTCTACAATGAGAAGAGTATTGCGAATGTTCCGAAGGATCTAAAGGATAAATACTTCAAGAAAATTGGAACATCCTATCAGATCTCAGATGAGATCAAACGCAGGGTGGAATTCAAAGAACACAATCTGCTGAAAGATCCATATCCGACTGGCTGTAATCTGATCGTATGTAGAAATGTTGTGATCTACTTTACCGAGGAAGCCAAGGATGAGATTTATAAAAAGTTCAATCAGTGCATGACAAAGGGAGGAGTTCTCTTTATCGGAAGTACAGAACAGATTATGAATTACAAGGAACTTGGATTTGTCCGGGATAAATCTTTCTTCTTTGAAAAAGAATAATAAAATAAAAAAGGCGGAAAAACATCACAAAAGGTTTTTCTGCCTTTTTCTGTATTGCAGTGGTGAGAGACCAAATTCTTTCCGAAAAGCATCCCCAAAATAGTTCCCATCATTAAAACCACAGCGGATGGCAATCTCTGTCACGTTCAGGCTGGTATGTGTCAATAATTCTGTGGCCTCGTAGAGGCGTGTCTTTGTCAGGTATTCTTTAAAACCTACCCCGGTAATTTGTTTGAATTTTTTGGAATAATAAGTTGGACTCATATGTACATAATCTGCGACCATATGCAGAGATACAGGTTCCTGAAAATGCGTGGATATATAACGGGCGGATGCCTGAATGGCATTTTCTGCGGAATCGAGATCCTGCAGCTGTATGTGATCTCTGTTTCTTACAAGCAGTGAGAGAATCAGAGAAATATAAGCGGGAATCACAGCCTGACTGCAGGAGTCCTGTCCTACGGTTTCCTGATATAAGGTATCAAATAAGCGCGTGGCATTGCCCTGAAGCAGAGAAGTAAGATGAAGCACAGGATAATGAAATAAATGCTCCAGGATATCCTTTGTATCAGAATGAAAAAGCGAAGCGGCAAAGTCCATTGTGAAAAATAAATTGTAGCGTTTTACTGTCGAATTGCAGTCATACACAAAACGGTGCATGGCGGATTGCGGAATCAGAACAAAATCTCCCGGAACCAGGTGGTAAATAGAATGATTGATCAGTGCACTGCAGTTTCCGGAAAGCAGAAAATAAATCTCGTAATATGGATGGTAGTGAAATCGATCCATATGAAAATCAGCATCGCGTTCTGCAAAGTCAATTTTGTAATCTTTGATTTTATCTGATAAAAGAATCTCTTCCATGAAATTTCTCCTTTTGAAAGTATATGGCAAAAAATCAGTAAAAAATAAAATAACAGCATATAAAAACAGTATGAATACTTATTTTAAAGTTATATCATGGAACTATAGAAAAAGTAAAGTTATTTACATGAGGAGAAGATAAAATGAACGTTGCTTTATCGGAAAAGGATCGGAAATTCCGGGAATTTGCACTGGAAGGATCTATGTGGAAAGTGATTTGGAAAGTATGCTATCCACTTGCAATTTATCAGAGCCTGAACCAGCTTTTTAAAATACTGGACACGATGATGGCGGCGCACATCAGTGCAAATGCAGTGTCAACGGTCGCATATCTGTCACAGATCAACATGGCGATTTCTGCTCTGGGCGGTGGACTTGCGGTTGGAGCGAGCATTAAGATCAGTGAAGCCTATGGAGAAGGAAATTTTGAACTGGTCAAAAGACGTGTGAGCACACTTTTTGCTTTATGTGGATTGCTTGGCATGGCAATTCTTGCAATTTTGATCCCGGTTGCTCCGCAATTTTTACGACTGGCGAATACGCCGGAAGAATTTATCGAGGAGGGGACTGTCTATTTTATTCTGGAACTAGTCAGTCTTGTCATCATCTTTTTTAATAATGTGTATATCGCAATTGAGCGGGCAAGAGGAAATTCCAAACGCATCTTAAATTTGAATATGATGGTGATCGGAATTAAATTGTCACTGACAGCTTTCTTTGTTTATGTGTTAAAAGGTGGGATTAATTATATTTCGATTGCGACGATTGTTTCGCAGCTGACGCTGTTTGGTGCCGCAGTGTTTTATATGAATGCAAAAGAAAATGTTTTCGGTTTTTCCTGGAAGGCAATTTCATTCCGAAAATCGGTAGTCGCACCTATGGTAAAACTTTCCGTTCCGGTGATCGTTGAGAAAATGGCATTTTCACTGGGAAAAGTTGTAGTCAATTCCATGAGTACCGTCTATGGTACACTCACAGTCGGGGCACTTGGAATATCGAACAATATTGGAGGCATTACGACAAATCCACAGAATGGATTTCAGGAGGGTGCTTCTGCGATCATCAGCCAGAATCTTGGTGCAGGAAAGAAAAAGAGGGCGTTGAAGGCTTTCTGGTGTGTGCTTGTCATGAACCTTATCCTCAGTGTGATACTGATGTCGGCTTCCCTGCTCTGCCTGCATCAGATTGCAGATCTGTTTGCAAATGGAGATCATGAATTTGCGGGCAGGATCATGGAAATATACAGAATGGAAGCATTAGGAACGATTCCTCTTGGCGCGAGCGCTGCGGTCATGGCATTTTTGTATGGATATGGAAAAACAAAACTGACACTGCTTTTGAATTTCTCCAGAGTGTTTGTTTTTCGAATTCCGGTGTTATGGGGACTGCAGCATTTCACAGATCTCGGCAACGTGAGCGCAGGCATTGTGATGGCAGTCAGCAATATTATGACCGCGGTGATGTCTTTGGTTATTTTTGCGATTGAGTTCTGCCAGATCCAAAAAGAAGAAAGGACAGACGCAGAGCAAAGCTAATGTTTTGCGGCAAGAAAATGGCGGAAAACATGACTGGTATACTGGCGCAGAAGAGAATCAGAATCCAGAAACTCCCGGGTCAGTTCAAAATAAGTGAGCTTGTCCTTGCTTGATTCTTTGAAAAAAGGCGTGATCAATGTTTCGTATTGTGGAACAAAGATAGCGTCTTTTTTTGTGTAACAGTTGTCGGCAGTTGCTTTTTTACGGAAATCTTTGTCTACATAGGTGGCGACACTTTTGTGGATTGCCATATCTTCTGCCGGAAGATAGTAGTAATCTTCCGGGTGATCGAAGAAAAACTTCAATGTGCCCTCAAACAGATGAATCCGCAATTTGGACTGCATGCCATCACAGATCAGATAAAATGCATCCGTCTGGCAGGAGACACGCTGTGGGATCGGGTATTGGTTTTGCAGCGTGAGGATCAGCTCCTTCTGAGGGATGCCATTGCGGTCTTTGTAAATATTTGTTTCTGTCGAATTCACAGTAAAAGCCCCGTCAAAAAGCTTTCTGTAACTGCGGATGGCAATCAGTCCGGTCATGCCAAGCACATCTTCGTAATTGTGCTGTTTCAGAAAGAACATTGCCTGCTCATCGGGAGTTTTTAAATAATTCTGGTAAACTTCGATCAGTTCACCTCCGGAAAAAGTATCATTTCTGGAGAGACCAAGGAAACGTTCTATGGTTTTCTGTTTGTAGTCTGGCAGTTTGAGCAAAAATTTTTAAGCCAGAAACTTCTTTATAAATATCAATATAGTCTTTTTCGTCAAAAGGGTGTGTAAGACCATATTTTTCACATTTCTTTTTTAAATAAGGAATATCAAATCCAAGTCCGTTGAAGGAGATGACGGTCTGATAGTGGCAGAGTTCCTGCAGAAAGGCAGAGAGAATCGCGCCTTCCTCCTCTTTTGTCTCGGCGAAATACTGTGTGATGATAAAATTGTCACCCACACGGTGCGCACAGCCTATCAGGTAGAGGAAAGTATAGGTGGGAGAGAAACCGGTCGTTTCAATATCAAAGAAAAATGCGTCTTCTGTGAATGTTTCATTTAAAATTAAATTTGTATCGGTTAGATGGTGTGTTTTGTTCCAGATTTTCATAGGTATATCGTTTCCTTTATCGTGTTTTCCACCACAGTTTACCATATCCGGCGAAAAGAATACATAGATTTTATTATGTAAAAATTATTTATATATTCTAAAAAATATGTATATTATTGTTAAAAACTTGTCAAAAGGTTCTAAAAAAAATACAAAAAAAACATATTTCATCTGAGAGAGCTGTGTTATAATCATGCTGATGATATTTTGTGATTCTAGCGCAAAATATAATACTAAATAAGAGAAAGCGGGGCACAAAAATGGGTTTAAAGACATTTAAAGGTGGCGTCCATCCTTATGAAGGAAAGGAACTGGCAAAAGATCAGCCAATCAAGGAAGTTTTACCTAAGGGCGATCTGGTTTATCCGGTATCCCAGCATATCGGCGCACCAGCAAATCCAATTGTAGCGAAAGGTGATACCGTATTAAGAGGTCAGAAGATTGCAGAAGCAGGAGGTTTTGTTTCTTCTCCAATCTACGCATCTGTATCCGGTACCGTAAAAGCCATTGAACCACGCCGTGTAGCGGTTGGAGATATGGTGAATTCCATTGTCATTGAGAATGATGGAGAGTATAAGGAAGCTGAGTTCACTCCATGTGAGGATGTGACAGCTCTTTCCAAGGAAGAAATCATTAACAAAGTAAAAGAAGCAGGCGTTGTCGGAATGGGTGGTGCCGGTTTCCCAACTCATGTAAAACTCTCTCCAAAGGAGCCGGAGAAGATTGAGTACATTATCGCAAACTGCGCAGAGTGTGAGCCATATCTGACGGCTGACTATCGCAGAATGCTTGAAAATCCGGAAGAGTTAGTTGCCGGAATGAAGATTATTTTACAGATCTTTGATAAAGCAAAAGGTGTGTTCGGTGTTGAAAATAATAAACCGGACTGTATCGCAAAATTACAGGAGTTAACCAAAGACGAACCACGTATGGAAGTCTGTCCATTACAGACAAAGTACCCACAGGGTGGTGAGCGTCAGTTGATCTACGCTGTTACAGGAAGAGCAATCAACTCCAAAATGTTACCTGCTGATGCAGGATGTATCGTAGATAACGTAGAGACAATCATTGCAATCTACAACGCAGTAAAATTAGGAAAACCAGTTATGAACCGTGTATCAACAATCACAGGTGATGCGGTTGCAAATCCTGGAAACTTCTTATATTACATTGGAACCAACTATGCAGAATTAGTAGAAGCTGCCGGTGGATTCAAAGTACAGCCAGAGAAGATTATCTCCGGTGGACCTATGATGGGATTCTCTATGTTCTCCTTAGATATCCCGACAACCAAGACATCTTCTTCCCTGTTGTGTTTGGCAGAGGATGAAGTTGCAAAAGCAGAACCATCTCCATGTATTAACTGTGGACGTTGCGTGGAAGCGTGTCCGGAACAGTTGATCCCATCCAGACTTGCAAAGATGGCAGATCATGGTGTAGCAGATGAGTTTGAAAAATGGCATGGACTGGAATGTATCGAGTGCGGAAGCTGTAGTTTCGCATGTCCTGCAAAACGTCAGTTGGCACAGTCCATCAAGACCATGAAAAAACAGGTTCTTGCAGCAAAGAGAAAAAATAAACAGACAATAAAGAGAGTTTTATAAGATTTTATTGTGAAAAAAATACGAAGAAAGAGGTGGATCCCGTGAGTGATTTATATCATGTTTCATCATCACCACACGTACGCTCGAAAGACACAACAAGCAAAATTATGCTTTATGTGATCATGGCATTACTGCCAACCAGTTTGTTTGGTATTTATAACTTTGGTATCAGAGCGTTAATTTTAATTTTAGTAACTATCGCAAGCTGTGTAGCTTCCGAATGGATCTTCAACAAGATCGTACATAAAAAGAACAGCATCGATGATTTAAGTGCCGTTGTAACAGGTTTACTTCTTGCATTAAACCTTCCGGCATCACTTCCTTGGTGGGAGGCAGTGATCGGCGGTGCGTTTGCAATCGTCATTGTTAAGATGATGTTCGGTGGACTTGGACAGAACTTCATGAACCCGGCTCTCGGAGCAAGATGTTTCTTACTGATCGCATTTGCAGCGGATATGACAAACTTCACTGTAGGCGCATACTCAGGAGCAACACCACTTGCACAGATGAGAAATGGGGAAGCAGTGAACACCATGAGCATGCTGATCGGTAAGACAGCAGGTACGATCGGTGAGACATCTGCGATCGCAATTCTGATCGGAGCTATCTTCCTGATTTTAATGGGCGTTATCGACCTTAGAATCCCGGCTTCCTATATTATTACATTTGTTGTATTCATTCTGCTGTTTGGTGGACATGGATTTGACATGAACTATGTGACAGCACAGCTCTGCGGCGGTGGATTAATGCTTGGTGCATTCTTCATGGCGACAGACTATGTAACTTCTCCGATCACACCAAGAGGACAGATCATTTTTGGTATCTGCTGTGGTATTTTCACAGGACTGTTCCGTTGCTTCGGAGCCAATGCAGAAGGAGTTTCCTTTGCAATTATCTTAAGCAACCTCTTAGTTCCTATGATCGAGAAATACACAGTACCAAACGCTTTTGGTGTTGTGAAAACAAAACCTGAAAAGGAGGCAAAGTAAATTATGAATAAAAAGATCGTACATGACGCTTTGGTTTTATTCGCATTTACAGTCGTTCTTGGTTTGATCCTCGGAGTTGTCTATGGAATTACCAAACCTTCCATTGATCAGGTAAATTACGAAAAAACACAGGCTGCCTACAAACAGGTATTTGAAGATGCAGCATCTTTTGAGGAATACAGTGATTTTGATGCAGACGCAGCAGCAGCACTCATGACAGAAAAAGGTTTTTCTGACCAGATCGACAGTGTGAATACAGCACTCGATGCAAGCGGCAATGTGATCGGTTATGTTTTGACCGTTACAGCAAAAGACGCCAGCCAGGCAAGCATTACCTTCTCTGTTGGTATCCAGAATGATGGCACTGTAAATGGCTATTCTATTACAAATATCGCAGAAACACCTGGACTTGGTATGAAAGCACAGGAAGAAGCTTTCTATAGCCAGTTCGAAGGAAAGAACGTTGATTCTTTCACTGTTGTAAAAGCAGCACCTTCTTCTGACAGTGAGATCGAATCTATCTCAGGTGCAACGATCACATCCAAAGCTATGGCAAACGGTGTGAATGCCTGCATCGCATACTTCCAGAATGTATTAGGAGGTACAAACTAATGAACAAAAATGTAGAACGTTTATATAACGGTATTATCAAAGAAAACCCGACCTTCGTTCTGATGCTTGGAATGTGTCCTACTTTGGCGGTTACATCATCTGCTATCAACGGACTTGGTATGGGACTTTCTACAACTGTAGTATTGGTATTGTCCAACTTATTGATCTCAGCGTTCCGTAAGGTCATTCCAAACGGTGTGCGTATGCCGGCTTACATTGTGATCGTTGCTTCACTCGTTACAGTTGTACAGTTTATGATGCAGGCTTATACACCAAGTCTTTCTGACTCTCTGGGTGTGTATATTCCTCTGATCGTTGTAAACTGTATCATCTTAGGACGTGCGGAAAGCTATGCCTCCAAGAATCCGGTTGTTCCTTCTATCTTCGATGGACTTGGTATGGGGCTTGGATTTACACTTGGTCTGACATTGATCGGTCTGTTCCGTGAATTACTCGGTGCAGGACAGATTTTTGGCGCACAGGTTCTTTCTTTAAGCTGGTTCACACCAATCACAATCTTCGTTATGGCACCTGGTGCATTCCTTGTACTTGCATGTCTGGTTGCTGTTATGAATATTGTAAGAGCTAAGATGGAAGCAAAAGGCAAACCACTTGCAAAACCATCCGGATGTATCACTGGTGATTGTGCAGGATGTGGAATGTCTGCAACATGTACCGGTAAAAACCGGAATCAGCAGCAGCTGAAAAAACAGAGTAGGAGGATAGATACAGATGAAAGAATTAATTTTAATTGCAGTCGGATCTGCGATTGTAAATAACGTTGTATTAAGCCAGTTCCTTGGTATCTGTCCATTCTTAGGTGTATCCAAGAAAACTGAGACCGCAGCCGGAATGGGTGGCGCAGTTGTATTCGTTATTACAATTTCATCTTTTGTAACCGGATTGATTTATAAATATATTCTTGCAAATGAATATCTGTTAAGCAAGGGCATTGACCTTACTTATTTACAGACGATCGTATTCATTCTTGTTATCGCAGCATTAGTACAGTTTGTAGAGATGTTCTTAAAGAAATCCATGCCAGCTTTATACAAGAGCTTGGGTGTGTACTTACCACTGATCACAACAAACTGTGCCGTATTAGGTGTTGCACTTACAAACGTTACCAAAGAATATAATATTCTTCAGGGTGTTGTAAATGGTTTTGCAACTGCATTTGGTTTCCTGATCGCAATCGTAATTATGGCTGGACTTCGTGAGAAGATTGAATACAATGATATTCCAAAGCCTTTCCAGGGAACTGCAATTGTACTGATCACAGCATGTCTGATGTCAATCGCATTCATGGGATTCTCAGGAATGATTTAGGAGGAAAAAGACGATGAACGTTACAGCAATTATTTTTGCAGCCGTTGTAGTCGGCGGTGTTGGTATTTTAATTGGATTTTTCCTTGGTGTTTCCGGAGAAAAATTCAAAGTAGAAGTAGATGAGAGAGAAGTAGCCGTTACAGAGGCTCTTCCTGGAAATAACTGTGGTGGTTGTGGATATGCCGGATGTTCCGGACTTGCAGCCGCTATCGTAAAAGGGGAAGCTCCAGTCAATCAGTGTCCGGTTGGTGGAGCACCTGTTGCAGCCAAGATCGGTGAGATCATGGGTGTCAAAGCAGAGGAAGGCGAGCGCAAAGCAGCATTTGTAAAATGTGCCGGAACCTGTGAAAAAGCAAATCAGGACTATGAGTACACAGGAGTTCAGGATTGTGCCGCTATGGCATTTGTTCCAAATGGTGGACCAAAATCCTGTAACTACGGATGTCTTGGATTTGGTAACTGTGTGAAAGCATGTCCATTCGATGCGATCCATGTCGTAGACGGTGTTGCAGTTGTTGACAAGGATGCATGTAAAGCATGTGGCAAATGTGTTGCTGCATGTCCAAAACATCTGATTGAGCTTTTACCAGTGAGCGCAAAACATATTGTACAGTGCAGCTCCAAAGACAAAGGTAAAGATGTTATGAAGGCATGTTCTGTTGGATGTATTGCCTGTCACTTATGTGAGAAAAACTGCCCATCTGATGCAGTTCACGTAGTGGATAATGTTGCATACATCGATCAGGAGAAATGTACAAAATGCGGTCTCTGTGCTGAGAAGTGTCCGAAGAAGATCATTCTCTAGGATAATAAGACAGAGCACAAATATTAGATTTCAAAGAACTTGGGAAAGGTTGCTATGTTAGGTCAGACTTAATATAGCAACCTTTTTAAGCTTATTATGACATATGAATTATTTTAGTCGGATTAAAATATGCACTTTGCTGTGGTAAATGAAAAAAGTATTTTGATATTTGGAAAAAGATATGTTAAAGTTATATTTGACGTGAAGTTCGAAAAACCTATATAAGTTTGAAAGCATTGTGTATTCAAACTTCACCGGAAAAAATGGAAGTTACATAGACAATTGCGAAACTCATAAAAAACTAACTTGAATTTTTTTGTTAATTTCTCACAATTTAAGAAGATTAAGATGAGTTTCGCAATTGCCTATAGACGGTAGCATAAAGAGGGGCAGCATGAGCGAGAAAGAATTTGATTTTACTAAGAAAAAAAGAGTAGTTGTAAAAATCGGTTCCTCTTCTTTGAACAGAGGAGAAACTGGAAATCTGAATTTTACGAAACTGGAACATCTGGTGCGTGAACTCTGTGATATGAGAAACCGCGGAATGGATGTATGTCTGGTAAGTTCCGGTGCAATTGCAGTGGGGCGGCAGACGATCGGTCTGAATGAGCGGCCAAAGGATATTTCCACAAAGCAGGCATGTGCGGCGGTTGGACAGGCAAGACTCATGATGACATATCAGAGAATGTTTGCAGAGTACAACCAGATCGCAGGACAGATCCTGATGACAAAAAATACAATGGTAAACCCAGTGTCGAGAGAAAACGCCCAGAATACATTTGAGGAGCTATTTCGGCTTGGGGTAATCCCGATTGTAAATGAAAATGATACAGTTTCTACTTATGAAATGCAGTTTGGTGACAATGATACATTGTCAGCAATCGTTTCTTCTCTGGTAGGAGCAGACCTTTTGATCCTTTTGTCGGATATCGATGGTTTGTTTACGGATGATCCGCATAAAAATCCAGACGCAAAATTAATTAAAGTAGTAGATAAGATAGACACGAAACTGCTTGGCATGGCGAAAGGTTCTACTGGAAGTGATGTCGGAACCGGCGGCATGGCGACAAAACTCACCGCGGCAAAGATTGCAACGCTTTCCGGTGCAGATATGGTCATTGCCAATGGCGTGGATGTCTGCATTTTACATCATATTATTGATGATGATTTTACAGGAACAATTTTTAAAGCCGATAAGAGCGAAAGCTTTCATATCGCAGATTTTATAATGGAGACAATAGGATAATGGAACAATCAAAAATCGACAGAATTAATGAGTTATACAGAAAATCAAAAGCCGAGGGACTGACCGAGGCGGAAAAAAAGGAACAGGCGCTTCTGCGCAAACAATTTGTGGCGGATGTGAAGAAGAATCTCACGGCACAGTTGAATAATATTGATATCCAAAAATGAGGATGGAACCATAGAAAACCTTGGTGAAAAATATGGAAACAAATCCAAAAAAGCTTTCGTAAGGAACATCTTGCAATCCGAAATGCAATGTCAGAGAAAGAGGTAGCGGAAAAAAGCGGTGTTATTGTAAAGAGGCTGCTTCAAACCGGCTGGTATCAAAATGCGCAGGAAATTTTTGCTTATTATCCGTTGAAAAATGAGGTGGACTGCCGTGCATTGTTTTTACAGGCATGGTCAGATGGGAAAAAGATTGCACTTCCGAGAACAAGGGAAGAAAATCAGATGGATTTTTACTATATAGATGATTTTATGCAGTTGAAAGAGGGCGCATTTCATGTGATGGAACCAATGGAAAACTGTGTCAGGGCAGTTCCGGACAAACAGCCGGTCATTGTTCCGGGAAGCGTGTTTGGCAGGGACGGCAGCCGTTATGGATATGGAAAGGGTTATTATGACCGCTTTTTTGCAAAAAATCCGAAGCTGAAACGATATGCGGTCTGTTATGCAAATCAGTTAGAAGAATCTTTGGTAACCGATATTTATGATGTCGAAATGCATGAAATATATACCGAGACAGAAGTGATCAGAAAGGGAGTATAGAATGGAATTATTGGAAATTTGTAAACAGGCAAAAGCAATTGCACCAAAAATTGGAATACTTGATACAAACACGAAAAATCAGGCACTTCTTGCAGTAGCAGATTTTTTAGTGAAAGAACAAAATTCCATTTTGGATGCCAACAAAATTGATATTGAGAATGGTAAGAAAAATCATATGCCGGAAGGGCTGCTTGATCGTCTGCTCTTGACAGAAGTGCGGATTGCGCAGATGGCGGAAGGACTGCGGCAGGTTGCAGCGCTGGATGATCCGATCGGGGAGGTCCTGGGAATGAAAAAAAGACCAAACGGACTTATGATTGGTCAGAAACGAGTACCGCTTGGCGTTGTCGGAATTATTTATGAGGCAAGACCAAACGTGACGGCTGATGCATTTGCCCTTTGCTTTAAGACTGGAAATGTTGTGATTTTAAAGGGTGGCAGTGATGCGATTCATTCCAATATTGCAATCGTGGAGACAATCCGCAAAGCACTTGTAAAAGAGGGACTTCCAGAGCAGGCAATTGCTTTGATCGAGGATACATCGAGAGAGACAGCAGCAGCCTTTATGAAAATGAATGAATATGTGGATGTACTGATTCCAAGAGGCGGAGCAGGGCTGATCAAAGCTGTTGTAAATCAGGCAACAATCCCGGTCATTGAAACAGGAACCGGAAATTGTCATATTTTTGTGGATGAGACTGCGGATTTTGATATGGCAATGGATATTATATTAAATGCCAAGACACAGAGGATTGGTGTGTGCAATGCATGTGAATCGCTTGTCATCCATGAAAAAATTGCAGATACATTTCTGCCGGAATTAATGAAGCGTCTCGCAGAGAAGAACGTGGAAGTCCATGGAGACGAAAAAGTGATGCAGATTGCAGGTGAAGGCTGCATGAAAAGGGAATTGCTTGTTCCTGCAACTGAGGAAGACTGGGGGAGAGAGTATTTGGATTACAAACTTTCTGCGAAGACAGTTTCCTCCATTGATGAGGCCATTGCCCATATCAATCAATACAACACAGGCCATTCCGAGGCAATCATCACAAACAATTATTCCAATGCGGAGAAGTTCTTAAATGAGATTGATGCAGCATGTGTTTATGTGAATGCCTCGACACGTTTTACGGACGGATTTGAGTTCGGATTTGGTGCGGAGATTGGAATTTCCACACAGAAGCTCCATGCGAGAGGACCGATGGGACTGATCGCCCTGACCAGCACAAAATATATTATTTACGGGAATGGACAGATCCGGAAATAAATGATAAAATACTGACTTGCGGTATGTTCTATAAAAAAACAGAACATATGTTTGCTAAAGCGATAAAAGTATGCTATAATTTAAGAAAAGATAGGATAACACAATGAAAGAAAAGAGAAACATTACCATTATTGATAAAAAGCAGATTCCTTCCGAGGAGCCGGCAAGACAGTATTATTTCATGGATATTGCAAAAAAATATGTTGCAGAATTAGCAGAGCAGAAGGGAGCGCCGCTCACATTCTGCGTGACGACGTTCGGGTGCCAGATGAATGCCAGGGATTCCGAGAAATTAGTCGGTATTCTGGAAAAAATCGGTTATGTGGAAGCACCGGATGAAAAGGCCGATTTTGTCATTTATAATACCTGTACTGTTCGTGAGAATGCCAATAATAAGGTTTACGGCAGACTTGGTTACTTACATGGCTTTAAGAAAAAGAACCCATATATGATGATCGGACTCTGCGGATGTATGATGCAGGAGCCAACCGTTGTTGAAAAGATACAGAACAGTTACCGGTTTGTGGATCTGATTTTTGGAACCCACAATATTTATAAATTTGCAGAACTGATTGTGACAGCACTGGAGTCTGATTCCATGACAATTGATATCTGGAAAGATACTGACAAGATTGTGGAAGACCTTCCGGTCGAGCGGAAGTATTCCTTTAAATCTGGTGTGAATATCATGTTCGGCTGCAATAATTTCTGTAGTTACTGTATCGTTCCTTACGTGCGTGGACGTGAGCGGAGCCGTGAGCCGAAAGAGATCGTGCGTGAGATTGAACATTTAGTGCAGGACGGCGTTGTGGAAGTGATGCTGCTGGGACAGAATGTCAATTCTTATGGCAGGAATCTGGAACATCCGATGACGTTTGCACAGCTTTTGCAGGAGATTGAAAAGATCGAGGGACTGGAGCGTATCCGGTTTATGACTTCCCATCCGAAGGATTTATCGGATGAACTGATCGAAGTGATGAAGAATTCCAAAAAGATCTGCAATCACCTTCATTTGCCATTGCAGTCTGGAAGCAGCCGCATTTTAAAAATCATGAACCGTCATTATGACAAGGAACATTATCTGGAATTGGTGGATAAGATCAGGGCGGCAGTGCCGGATATTGCACTTACAACCGATATTATCGTAGGTTTCCCGGGAGAGACCGAGGAAGATTTTGAGGAGACGATGGATGTTGTGCGCAGAGTCCGCTATGACAGTGCGTTTACGTTTATATATTCCAAGAGAACCGGAACACCGGCAGCGACAATGGATGACCAGATTCCGGAAGAGGTGATCAAGGAACGATTTGACCGTCTGCTACATGAGGTTCAGACAATTTCTGCTGAGAAGGCGGGAAAACTTACAGGTCAGACACTTCCGGTATTAGTTGAGGAAGTGAACGGACAGGATGCATCTCTTGTCACCGGAAAACTGACTAATAATTCAACAGTACATTTCCCGGGAACGGCGGACATGATCGGAACGATCCAGAATGTTGTGCTTGAGGAATGTAAAGGATTCTATTACATTGGCAGACTTGCTTAATGATTCGTGAAAGCAGGATAAAAAAGGATGTATGCATATATAAAAGGAACATTAGAAGAGACAGGCGAAGATTATATCGTGGTCGAGGCTGGCGGGATCGGGTATCAGATCTTTACGACAGGTCAGACCTTTCAGTATCTGCCGTCCATGGGGGAAGAGGTAAAAGTTTATACTTATCTGCATGTGCGGGAGGATGCGATGATCTTATTTGGATTTCTCACCAAAGATGATCTGTTTGTGTTCAGACTCCTGCTTGGAGTGAGCGGAATCGGACCGAAAGGCGCACTTGCGATACTCTCTGTCATGACGACAGATGACCTCCGGTTTGCTGTGCTTGGAGATGATGCAAAGGCAATCGCAAAAGCGCCGGGTGTCGGAGCAAAGACGGCACAGCGTCTGATTCTGGAATTAAAAGATAAATTGAGCCTTGAGGATGCATTTGAGCAGAAACTGGCAAAGAATGATAACCCGGTCCAGAACAAAGCCAAAGGAGCAAAAAATGAGGCCATTGAGGCACTGGTTGCGCTGGGTTATTCCTCCTCAGAGGCATTAAAAGCATTAAACGGTATTGAGATTACAGATGATACCGATGTGGAAGACATCTTAAAGGCTGCATTGAAAAATATGGCTTTTATGTAAAAAAGGACAGGTAACATGGAAAAGAGAGTAATTTCCACTCAGGTTCAGGATGAGGATATTAAAATTGAAAAAAATCTAAGACCGCAGACGTTAGACGATTACATTGGACAGCAGAAAGCCAAGAAGAATTTAAAGGTTTACATTGAAGCGGCAAAACAGCGTGGAGAATCTTTGGATCATGTCCTGTTTTTTGGGCCTCCGGGACTTGGCAAGACCACATTGGCGGGCATTATTGCAAATGAGATGGGAACCCACATGAAGATCACTTCTGGACCTGCAATTGGAAAGCCGGGTGAGATGGCGGCAATCTTAAGCAATCTGCAGGAGGGAGATATTTTGTTCGTGGATGAGATCCATCGCCTGAACCGCCAGGTGGAAGAGGTGCTCTATCCGGCCATGGAGGATTACGTGATCGATATTATGATCGGAAAAGGGGCTACCGCACGTTCCATCCGTCTTGACCTTCCGAAGTTTACACTGGTAGGGGCAACGACAAGGGCAGGTCTTTTGTCTGCACCGCTCCGGGACAGGTTTGGTGTGATCCATCATCTTGAATTTTACACGGTGGATGAACTGAAAACCATTATTATCCATTCGTCAGAGAAGTTAGGCGTTGAGATTGACGAGGATGGAGCCTACGAGCTTGCAAGAAGATCAAGAGGAACACCGCGACTCGCCAATCGTCTTTTAAAGCGTGTCAGAGATTTTGCAGAAGTGAAATATGACGGAAGGATCACAAAA
Source organism: Roseburia inulinivorans DSM 16841 (assembly GCF_000174195.1). Classification (GTDB taxonomy): domain Bacteria; phylum Bacillota; class Clostridia; order Lachnospirales; family Lachnospiraceae; genus Roseburia; species Roseburia inulinivorans. The sequence goes on from NZ_ACFY01000023.1 coordinate 35,873, forward strand.
GATGTTGCGTCTTTTGCGTTAGATCTTTTGGAAGTCGACAAGTTTGGTCTTGATCAGAATGACAGGAACATCCTGATGACAATTATTGAAAAGTTTCAGGGCGGACCGGTGGGACTGGACACACTGGCAGCTTCCATCGGGGAGGATTCCGGAACAATCGAAGATGTCTACGAGCCGTATCTTGTCCAGAACGGTTTTGTGATCCGGACACCAAAGGGCAGAATGGTAACAGATCTTGCCTATCAGCATTTTGGAATTGAAAAATAGTGCAAGTTGTTATTGCTTTTACAATATCTTGCTTATATAATATATAACATATACTATAGCTTGTACGTATATTGGAAAAGGCAAAAGCCTGCCGGGAGGAGATCGTTATGTCTGAGAAGTCCAGTGCTGAAGTGATCATTGGCGGTAAAGTTTATACTTTAAGCGGCTATGAAGGAGAAGAATATCTGCAGAAGGTAGCAGCTTATATCAACAATAAAATCAATGAGTTTGATTCCATGGAAGACTATCGGAGATTTCCGACGGATATGAAAGCAACTCTGTTACAGCTGAATATTGCGGATGATTATTTTAAGGCAAAAGCACAGGTGGAGAAGTTAGAACAGGATATTGAGATGAAGGATCGTGAGATTTACAATCTGAAGCATGATCTGATCTCAAACCAGATCAAAACCGAGAGCGATGAGAAGACTCTGACAGAATTGCAGGCTGAGAATAAAGAACTTCTGTTGAGCAAAGCCAAATTAGAGGCTGCGAACAAAGAACTTCTGTTAAACAAAACAAAACTGGAGGCTTCTTTAGAGGATGCCCTGCTTGGAAAAGTTCCTGGTGCAAAGAAGCACGGAGAAGAAAAGAACGCAAAAAAAGAAGAATAGATACGGGGACGATTTTATCGTCCCTTTTTCCTTATAGACAATGTTCAGGTTTGAAAATAAACAGGTGAAAAGATGAAAAAAAATCAATTAGAATTATTAGCACCGGCCGGTTCGTATGATATTTTCAGGGCGGTACTAAATGCAGGGGCAGACGCTGTGTACGTAGGTGGCGGACAGTTCGGCGCCAGAGCGTATGCCAATAATTTTTCCGAGGAAGAACTGCTGCGTGCAATTGACGAAGCACATATACATGGAAAACAACTCTATCTTACCGTAAATACGCTGTTGAAAGAAGAAGAGTTAGAAGCGCAGTTATATGACTATCTGCGCCCATATTATGAGCAGGGATTAGATGCCGTGATCGTGCAGGATATGGGGGCTTTTCAGTTTATCCGTGAGTATTTTCCGAAAATGGATATTCACACAAGTACCCAGATGACTATCTGTAACCGTTATGGTGCGGAAATGATGAAAGAGCTTGGGGCGACAAGGGTCGTGACAGCGCGTGAGATGTCGTTTGCGGAGATTAAGGATATTGCAGATCATGTGGATATCGAGATTGAAAGTTTTGTGCATGGAGCATTGTGTTACTGTTATTCCGGACAGTGTCTGCTCAGCAGTATGCTTGGAGGCAGGAGCGGAAACCGCGGCAGATGTGCGCAGCCATGCAGGCTTCCATATGAAGTTTACGATGCGAAGCGGAAAAAAATTGCCTGTGAGCCATTTGTGTTAAGCCCGAAAGATCTCTGCACGATCGAGGATATCCCAAAGCTTGCAGAGAGCGGTATTTTCTCGTTTAAAATTGAAGGCAGAATGAAACAGGCAGAATATGCTGCCGGTGTTGTGTCTGTCTATCGTAAATATATGGATCGATATTTCGAATATGGTGCGAAAGACTATCATGTATCCAAAGAGGATATGCAAAAGCTTTATGACTTTGGAAACCGGAGTGGTTTTACGAAGGGTTATTATGAGAAACATAATGGAAAAGATATGATTACGTTCCAGAAACCAAACCATGCAAAAGGAAATGAAGCGCTTCAGGAGAAAGTCAGGGAAGATTTCTGCCGTGGTGAAATAAAAGAAAAAATCAATGGAAATTTAATATTATCCCAAGATTCGTCTGCTATACTGGACGTGACAATGGGCGATCTTCGTTATACAGCATGCGGTGATGTGGTACAGCCTGCATTAAAGCAGCCATTATCCATGGAAAAGGTACGTGAGAACATGGAGAAAACAGGAAACACACCGTTTGAGTTTGAGAATCTTACAATTGCGATGAAGGATGCCATTTTCCTTCCGATGAAATCTCTAAACCAGCTCAGAAGAGATGCGTTAGAAGGACTGGAAAAGCTTTGCGTGGAACAGTTCCGCAGGGAGGTGGAACAGGTGGATCGTGCCGGAATGAAGGCGCAGGAGAGTACAGCCGGTACACCAGAGAAATATTTGTCTGCTCTGACAGAGCAGAGATGTCAGTTACAGCCGCTTTTGGAGAATGAACTGGTTTCTGATATTTATCTGGATCAGGCCTGCTACCGCAGAAAGGATTTGTGGGAAGAATTAAAAGCGGATATTGCAAAAATTCATGCGGCGGGGAAAAAGGCATATTATGTGTTCCCATCTGTTTTTCGGAAAAACACCTCGGATTTTTATCTGGGATCCCTGAAACAACTGGACAGCTGTTCTGTGGATGGAGTGGTGGTAAAGAGTCTGGATGCAGTCTGGTTTGTACATAAGTATCTGCCGCAGATGCCAATAATCTTTGATCAGGGGCTTTATACTTATAATCACAGAGCACAGGAAATGTTCCGTGAATTTCATCCGGTCCGTATGACGACACCTTATGAATTAAACCGTGGTGAACTGAAAAAGAGGGATAATACAGACAGCGAGGTGGTACTTTATGGATATCTCCCGTTGATGACATCGGCGCAGTGTGTGCATGCCAATACCGGAAAATGTGATACGACATCTGTAGTAACATATTTAAAAGACCGTTATGGAAAATTTTTCCCGGTCAAAAATAACTGTATGGAATGTTATAATACCATTTATAATACGACGCCACTGATGTTGTTTGGCTATGGGAAGGAGCTGCAAAAAGCAGATTTTTCCAACTTCAGACTGAACTTTACGGTGGAGAGTGAGGAGAAAGTGCGGCAGATCCTTGCGATTTATGAGACTGTATTTTATGAGGGAAGAAAAAACCTCGCAGATGTGTACCAGGGGGAGTATACCAATGGTCATTATAAAAGAGGAGTAGAGTAAAACATGACGAATCTTATCATAGAAATATCAAAATATTTCATGATCTTTATGTTTGCTTTTTATACGTACGAGTGCTTTGCGGCATTTCGTCAGAAAATCAAACCGGAACAAAGAGAACATATTTTAAGCAGACAGTGCGCAGCAATCTTTCTGATCCACTTTGATGCCTTTGGGGTGATCTATCTGGTGACGGAGGATATCAGTATGCTGATTTTTTATGCGGCGCAGGCGGTACTTCTGGCGATGATACAGACCTGTTATCAATTGTTTTACAGCAGATCATCGAGACTTTTGACGAACAATCTGTGCATGCTTTTGACGATCGGGTTTATCATGCTGACAAGGCTTTCTTTTGACAGCGCCAGAAAACAATATTTTATAGCACTGGTGTCGATGATATTTTCGCTCATCATCCCGGTATTGATCAACCGGGTTGGATTTGTGCGGAAATTATACTGGTTATTTGCAATCGTTGGGATCCTGGCGCTTTTGGTTGTGACGATCGCCGGAAATACAAGTTATGGAGCTAAAATTTCGCTCTCCATTGCAGGAATTTCGATCCAGCCGAGTGAGTTCGTAAAAATTTTATTTGTATTTTTTGTGGCAGGCATGTTATATCAGGATACTTCTTTTCAACGTGTGTGTGTGACAACGGTGATCGCTGCGATCCATGTGCTGATCCTTGTGGCATCCCGCGACCTCGGTGCAGCACTGTTGTTTTTCGTGACTTATGTGGTCATGCTTTATGTTGCAACGAAAAAAGTGCTTTATTTTGCGGGCGGACTTGCCGCCGGAAGCGCAGCTTCTGTGGTGGCTTACCATCTTTTTTTCCCATATCCGGGTGAGGGTGAGAGCATGGCAGAATCCGCTGGCATATATCGATAAGGAGGGATACCAGATCTCGCAGTCACTGTTTGCCATTGGAACAGGCGGATGGTTTGGAATGGGATTATATCAGGGTCTGCCGGATAAAATACCGGTCGTAAAACAGGATTTTATTTTTTCAGCAGTCTCAGAGGAACTTGGCGGTATTTTTGCACTGTGCCTGATCATGGTATGTTTTAGCTGCTTTCTGATGTTTTTAAATATTGCGATGCAGATGAAAGATCAGTTTTATAAACTTGTGGCACTCGGACTTGGAACGATTTATGCATTTCAGGTATTCCTGACGATCGGAGGCGTCACAAAGTTTATTCCGTCTACCGGAGTGACACTTCCGCTTGTGAGTTACGGAGGAAGTTCCCTGTTAAGTTCTATGATCATTTTTGCAGTGATTCAGGGATTGTATATTTTGAGACAGGATGAAGGAGAGATAAATGCGTCTAAAAGCAGGAAAAACAGACAAAACAGAAAAAAGACAACCGGATTCGAAAACGCAGACATCGAAAAACTCTCGTAAAAACAACCGGGAATTTACGGTCATTACCTATGCAGTTCTTGTGCTTTTTGTCTGCATGATGGGATATTTTGCATATTTCCAGTTTGTAAAAAGTGAAGATTTTATCAATAGTCCTTATAATAAAAGACAGGATCTTTTTGCAAGGAAGGTGACGCGCGGCGAAATTATTTCTGCCGATGGCCACATACTCGCAGAAACGATCACAGATACGGATGGGACAGAGACAAGATATTATCCGTATGCCAATATGTTTGCGCATGTCGTTGGTTTCTCTACCAACGGAAAGTCCGGACTGGAATCGATTGCCAATTTTAACCTGCTGCGCTCCCACACGATGACTTTGGAGAAAGTGGTCAATGAACTTCAGGGAGAGAAGAACATTGGTGACAATGTGGTGACAACGTTAAATTATGATCTGCAGGATACGGCATACGAGGCATTAGGAAAATATGATGGAGCCATTGTCGTGATGGAGCCATCGACCGGGAAAATACTTGCCATGGTGTCAAAACCGGATTACGATCCAAATAATATCGCAGAAGACTGGGATGAACTGACAGCAGAAGACAGTGAGAGCTCTGTGCTGCTAAACCGTGCGACGCAGGGACTTTATCCGCCGGGATCTGTGTTTAAAATTTTTACGACATTGGAATATGTACATGAAAACAGTGATTATGAAGATTATTCCTTTGACTGCAATGGTAAATTCACAGAGGGGGATTCGGTCATTCACTGTTACAAAAACAAGCGGCACGGACAGGAAGATCTGATCGGCTCATTTGCCGATTCCTGTAATTCTTCGTTTGCATCGTTAGGTCTTACTCTGAATCCGGATTCTTTTACAGAGCTGTGTGACAGCTTGCTCTTTAATACGAGCCTTCCACTCAGGTTTGAATCCTCAAAGAGCAGTTTCTCACTGGATGCGGATGCAGATGTGTCTACGGTGTTAGAGACGTCTATCGGGCAGGGAAAAACGCTGGTGACACCGATGCATATGGCGCTCGTTGTGTCAGCGATCGCCAATGACGGAGTGCTTATGAACCCTTATCTGATCGACCACACGGAAAATTATAATGGTATCGTGGTTGATGCATATGAACCGA
>NZ_ACFY01000022.1 GCF_000174195.1 Roseburia inulinivorans DSM 16841
CATTAAGCCAAATTAATCCTGCAATACACGGACTACTTTTACCGGATTACGGTAGCATGCACCGGAGATTTTGATACCGGTACGAGGGGAACTTGCATGTACCACCTGTCCGTTTCCAATATAGATCGCCACATGATTGATCCTGCTTCCATTACCATAAAAGAACAAATCTCCCGGCTGTGCTTCCGATGCAGAGATGCTTGTTCCGCAGCCTGCCTGCGAACCGGAAGAATGTGGCAGTGAAACACCATAGTTTGCAAATACACTCATGACAAAACCGGAACAGTCAGCGCCTCTTGTCAGGCTTGTACCACCCCACACATAAGGATTTCCTACGAACTGGCATGCATAAGATACCAGATCAACACGGACATCCGAGACACCCTGTCCATATCTTACTTCCGTCATGGTCATAGCTGTTGGAAGCTCGGTATTGATCTCAATATAGTCTGCGGATACATATCCCTCATCACTGTCGATACTTACTTTTACCCAGCCATCTAACTGCTCTACAACCTCTAACTCCTCGCCCATTGGCATAGAAGTCACGATACTGCAGTCTGTATTGGACTCTTCCCTCACGTAAAGAGTTGTCGTTGTTACTTTAGCAACCGTCTCTTTTACCTGCTCTGCCAGAGCGGCCGCCTCATTTCCGATGACCAGATACTCAGACTTTACATATCCGGTGACTTCACCGGACTGGATCTGTGTCCATTCTCCGTCCACACCTAACACTTCACAGGCTGCATGGTTTGGCATCTTACCGACAAGTGTTGCATCGGTTCCCGGTGTCTCACGGACATTTAAGTTACCGGAATCTACCACTGCAATTCCAAGATTCGTATATCCATATACGGATGTCACTTCCTCCTGTGCTGCTGCTGTAAGTTCTGTATCTGTATCAGAAACAGTTGCCACGTCTTCATCACTGGCAAGTGCCTGTGCTGTCACGCTTGCAATACCGGCTGTCACACCTGCGTCGACCGTCTCTGCACTTTCTTCTATTACAGAAGCTGTGGCAACTGCCTTAGCTGTCACATCTTCACTCTGTTTATGATTGTTGATCGCTGCAGTGGAAATAACTAGTAATCCTGCTGCTCCAAGACATATTGCCCTGATATATTTGGATTTCATAATGCCTCCTGAACATCTGCATGTCTTTCTGCTTCTTTTTCATCTTACAAAATATATTTTTCAAACTTTTTACAGTATAACAGTCACTTATTACAATGTCAATCATATTTGTAACATTTTTGTAATATTTGTAGATCCAGATTTTACAAAGTGGCATTTACCTGTCCATTCATCCTATTTCATTTTTGCGAAAAAAGCTCTTGTAAATGCAATGTCATTCATCATCTGTTCCTGAAGTTTTTCAATACTTTCAAACTTGCGTTCTTCCCGGATCATTGTCCGAAATTCAACCGTTACCACTTTCTCATACACATCTTCCCTAAAATCCAGAAGATGTGTCTCCACCCCGACCGGATTATTTCCCTTTATCGTAGGTTTGCACCCTACATTTGTGACACCGTAATACCTTTTATCATCGATAAACACTTCTGTCACATAGACGCCAAAAGGCGGCAGAAGTTTTTCCTCCGGTGGGATCAGATTGATCGTCGGAATCCCGATCGTCCTTCCGATCTGATTCCCGTGTTTTACCATTCCGGTCACAAAATAGCGGTAGCCTAAGAGATGATTGGCTTTTTCAATGTTTCCAGCCATGATCTCTTCGCGGACAAAAGTACTGCTGATATCCCTCTCATCCTCTTTCATTTTCGAGAGAATAAGTGCCTCATAACCATAGACCAGTGCATATCTTTTCAACATCTGATAATCACCGCGTCTGTTGTGTCCAAAATGAAAATCTTCCCCTGCCACGATACATTTTACATTTAATTTTTCTACGAGCATACGGATAAAATCTTCCGGTTCCATGCACATCACTTCTCTCGTAAAGGGACATTCGATGAGATAGTCTATCCCGATCCCTTCAAAAATATGCATTTTCTCCTCGTTCGTGGTAAGCACCTTTGCCTCGATATGCTCCACATTTTTTTTCGGTGGAATATCAAAGGTAAAAATAGCTGCCTTTAATCCTTCCTCCTTTTTCTGCGCAAGTTTTTCCATTAAGAGTTCATGTCCGCGATGGATACCATCAAACTTTCCAAGAGAAATGACAGTCGGTTCTTCGACATGAAAATCCAGTGTATTTTTTATATATTTCATTCTTCCATAAACACTTTCACAGGTTTGAAGTTTCCCCTCTCCTGCTGGAATTCATAGATTCCGATAAAGTGATCCTTTTCATCATAAATTCTGATCGGTTTTTGCTGCATAGATGCCTCAAACGAGCGGATCATCTCCGGCTCGATCCGGTTTCCATTATACAGTACTTTTGCAAACTGCTCCGGCACGACTGCTTTCTGATACTGTGTAAAAACAGAATCCACAGACCGCACAAACGGAAAGTGCGCTCTGCTCCATGCTTCCGGCGGAAGTTCCTTTGTGCACTCCTTCACAAGTTGCTCGATCTCCCCGATTTTTAAGGCATCCTTTAACAAGAACTCAGACACCTGCGTGCGGAGCAGCGATTCCATACAACCGCCGCAGCCAAGTTTTTCTCCGATATCCTGACATAAAGTGCGGATATACGTTCCTTTGGAACAGTGTACACGCATGCGCACCCTCGGAAGCGTAACATCCAGAATGTCAATCGTTAAAATCTTCACAGGTCTTGCCTGACGCTCTACGGTTTTGCCCTCCCTTGCGAGATCACAGAGTTTTTTTCCATTGACTTTCAGCGCAGAGTACATCGGTGGGATCTGCATATAGTCCCCCACAAAAGAAAGGACTGTCTCCCTCACGGCTTCCTCTGTCACCTTCACATCTTTCTCCTCCAGCACTGTACCGGTGATATCCTGGGTATCTGTCACCTTTCCCAATAAGAGCACTGCCTCATATTCTTTGCTTTTATCAGTGAGCAGATCACAGACTTTTGTGGCTTTACCAAGACACACAGGCAACACCCCTTCCGCATCCGGATCGAGTGTCCCTGTGTGTCCGATTTTTTTCTGTTTAAAGATACCACGGAGTTTTGCCACTACATCAAAAGATGTATACCCTTTTTCTTTATATACATTAATGATTCCGTTGACCATAGTGTATCCTTTTTCTTCATTATTTTCTAAAGCTGTTTTTTACTTCTTCCAAAATAGCTTCGATGATCTGCTCCGGTTCTCCCTTCATGGAAAAACCTGCAGCTCTCACATGACCGCCGCCGTCAAACTTCACTGCGATCTCTGACAGGTCAACAAGTTCTTTTGATCTTGTGCTGACCTTAAATTCTCCATCCTCTAACTCATACAAAAAGATGGCAACTTCCACATCCTTTGTCACCCTAAGCTGGCTGACGATCCCATCTAAGTGCTTTGGAAGCACATCATACTCTTGCATCTCCTGCTTCGTGATGACACTGGAAATGCACTTTCCGTCCAGATGCAGAACACTTTTCATCAGGGCAAGTCCCATAATACGGTTCTGGTTATACGTTTTTGTAAAGAATGTCTCGTCGACTATCTTTGGGAAGTTAATTCCTTTTTCGATAAGCTTTCCTGCGATCTCCATCGTTTTTCTGGAAGTGCAGGAATACTGGAAAACACCGGTATCATGCACCATTCCGGTGTAGATACATTCTGCGATCTCCCGGTCAATGCGCTCGTCTGGAAGCAGTTCAAAGATCAGTTCACAGGTGGAGCTTGCATCTGGAAAAATATAGTTATGTTCTGCAAAGTTCTGATTGCTCACATGATGATCCACACAGATCGTATGTTCTGCCGATTCAAAATACTTTGCAGCATTGCCAAGACGCTTTGCATCACCGCAGTCCTGTGCGATAAACAGATCATATTTCCTGTCATCCGGCCACTCACTCAAAATCTCTTCCGAACGCTTCATAAACTTGAAAATATTCGGGATCGGCTCCAAGTAAAGATCGACCTTCACATGTGGAAAATAGTTTTTAATATAATTGTATGTAGCGAGGCAGGAGCCTGCACAGTCGCCATCCGGTCTCACATGACCCGCAATGGCAACTGTTTTTGCATCTGCCAGATAAACATCAAAGTTTGTCATCTCTATTCCTCTGTCTTATCTGCGATATCTTTGGTTACATCATCGATCATTTTTGACATTTTGACACCATATTCAATGGACTGGTCTAAGATAAAGGTGATCTGTGGTGTGTTTCTCAGGTTAATGCTCTTTGCAAGCATGGTTCTGATATAACCCTCTGCACTCTTTAAGCCTTTGATCGTATCCTGCTGGGATTTTTCATCTCCTAAGACACTGATATATGCCTTACAGGTTTTCAGATCCGGAGCTACCTCCACTGCAACTACGCTTGTCAGTGGATTGATGCGCGGGTCTTTGATCTCACCACGGATAATGTTACTTAATTCTTTCTGAACCTCTCCGTTGATCCTGGTATTTTTAATACTGTTTTTTCTCATATTTTATGCCTCTTTTTTATCTAGGAACCTCTACCATGGTATATGCTTCCACAATATCAAGCTCAGCAATATCATTAAATCCTTCAAATACAAGACCGCACTCGTATCCGGCTTTTACCTCTTTTACGTCGTCTTTAAATCTCTTTAAGGAAGCAAGATTTCCTTCAAAGATCTGTGTTCCTTCACGTGAAATACGGACTTTGCAGCCTCTCTGGAACACACCGTCAAGCACATAGGAACCTGCGATGTTACCAACACCGGATGCTTTGAAGATCTGTCTCACTTCTGCATGACCAAGTACTTTCTCCTCATATACAGGATCTAACATACCCTTCATAGCTGCTTCCACATCTTCAATTGCATTGTAAATGACTTTGTAGAGACGTACGTCAACGTTCTCTCTGTCTGCTGTCACTTTTGCAGTTGGATCCGGACGAACGTTAAATCCAATGATAATTGCATTGGAAGCGGATGCTAAGATGATATCGGACTCATTGATTGCACCTACACCGCCATGGATGACTTTTACAACTACTTCTTCGTTGGACAGTTTTACAAGACTCTGTTTTACTGCTTCTACAGAACCCTGTACGTCTGCTTTTACAATAATATTCAATTCTTTTACATTTCCAGACTGGATCTGTGAGAACAGATCGTCTAAGGACATCTTTGCCTTCGTATCTTCGATCAGCTTATTCTTGCTCTCGGAAATATAAGTGTCAGCAAATGCTCTTGCCTCTTTCTCAGAATCAGTAGAAACGAATGTCTCACCTGCTTCCGGGACAGCGGACAGACCAAGGATCTCAACCGGAGTAGATGGACCTGCCTCTTTTACTCTTCTTCCCTGATCGTCGATCATCGCACGGACTTTACCAAAGCAGCTTCCGCAGGCGATTGGATCACCGACTCTTAACGTACCTTTCTGTACTAATACAGTGGCAACTGCTCCGCGGCCTTTATCAAGCTGTGCCTCGATGACAAGACCTCTTGCTTTACGGTTTGGATTTGCTTTTAACTCAAGCACTTCTGCTGTTAAAAGGATCATCTCCAGCAAGTTGTCAATACCTTCTTTTGTATGAGCAGATACCGGACAGAAAATAGTACTTCCACCCCAGTCTTCCGGGATCAGTTCATACTCGGACAACTCCTGTTTTACTCTCTCGATGTTTGCACTTGGTTTATCAATCTTGTTGATCGCAACAATAATTTCAACTCCGGCTGCTTTCGCATGATTGATCGCCTCTACCGTCTGTGGCATAACACCGTCATCAGCCGCAACTACAAGGATTGCGATATCTGTAGAATTTGCACCACGCATACGCATTGCTGTGAAGGCTTCATGTCCAGGTGTATCAAGGAATGTGATCTTCTGTCCGTTGATGGATACCACAGAAGCACCAATATGCTGTGTGATACCGCCTGCCTCTCTGTCCGTCACACGGGTAGAACGGATTGCATCCAGAAGGGATGTTTTACCGTGGTCAACGTGACCCATAACACATACAACCGGTGGACGTGCAACTAATGTCTCTTCTGCATCATCTTCCTCTTTTAAGAGTTCTGCGATCACATCAACCTTCTCTTCCGGCTCACAGATACAGTTAAACTCTAAAGCGATCTCTTCGGCCTGATCGTAATCGATCTCTTGATTGACTGTTACCATCGTTCCTTTTAAGAATAATTTCTTTACGATCACTGACGGCTGTACTTTCATCTTGTCAGCAAGATCTTTGATGGTAAGTTTCTCCGGAAGGACCAGTGTCTTGATAGTCTCTTCTTCCTGTTTTGGCTGTGGCTGCTGCTGTGGTTTCTTCTTGCCGCCATTCTTCTCTAAGTTTATGAAGCGCTCCTGCTTCCTGCTTCCTAAAACATCATAATCGCCGCGCTGTTTTCCGTTGCGGTTCTTGTTGTCACGTTCTCTCTCCCGTGTCTCTTTTCCGCGCATCTCCTCTGCCAATGGTGCAGAATCCTTATTGAACTTGTCGATCTCACGGTCTAATCTTCCACCATTATCTCTTCCGCGGAAGTTATTATTGCGTCCTCCGCTGCGGTCTCCCTGATTGAATCCCTGTCCCGGTCTTCCGTTGTTGAACGGTCTCTGGTTTCCGCCGTTTGGTCTCTGGCCTCTGTTATCTCCCTGACGGGCTGGTCTGTCACCATTGTTACGGTTATTATATCCACCTTCGCCATTATTATTTCTGTATGGACGGTCTCCCTGCGGACGGGCTGGTCTGTCGCCGTTTGCGCGGTTATTGTATCCGCCATTCTGTCCGTTTCTTGCCGGGCGGTCTCCCTGTGGGCGTCTGTTGTCCTGATTTGGTCTGGAGGTCTTCTCCTGCTGACGCATCTGCTCATAAACATTCTCAGTTGGTTTTTTGAAAACTCTCTCCTGTGCTGCCGGTGCAGTCTGTGCAGTTTCAGTCTTAACTTCCTCTGCTTTTGGAGCTTTGTTTTCTGTCTCTTTTCCTGCATTTGGATTGATCAGACTGTCAAAATATTTTCTCATATCATTGCCGGACATCGCTGGTTTTGCCTGACCGGCCGGTCTGTCACCACGGTCATTTGCCGGGCGTCTGCCATCCTGTGATCTTCCGCCTTTTGCTCCCTGGTTCGGTCTTCTGTTATTTCCATGTCCTGCGCCCTGTTTGCTGTACTGTGCGTTAAACACGGCTGTGATGCTGGACTTTTTCTTTGGTCTGTCATGCTCAGCATCTGCTGGTTTCTTCTCCTCTGGTCTCGCTTTCTCCTCTGCCTTTGGTGCAGCTGGTTTTTCTGCTTTCTCTGCGGCAGATTTTTCTTCTGCCTTTGGTGCGGATTTTTTGTACTTTTTACGGATGATCTCCTGCGCAGCATCATCAATGTTGTTGCTTGCGGACTTGATCTCGTACTCTGTACCGCTTAAACTATCTATAATTTCCTGTGATTTTATCTCTAACTCTTTTGCAAGTTCATGAACTCTCATTTTTGCCATATATTCTGACTCCTCCATTATTCAGTTGTTATTGTCTGTTTCAATTTGTCTTCCACGGAATGGGCAAGCCCTTCATTTACAATTGCAAGTGATGCACGAAATTCTTTTCCAATACAGTGTCCCAATGTCTCTTTGTCAGAATAAATATACATTGGAACCTCATAAAAATCGGTCATATTGGAAAACATCTTTTTCGTGTTATCGGAGGAATCTCCTGCCACGATCACAAGATAAGCCCTGCCTTCCTTGACTGCTTTCTCCGTTGAAAACTCACCACTTACGACACTACCGGATTTTGCTGCAATTCCCAACATGGATAAAACTTTATCTGGTCTCAAATTCTTCCATCTCCTTTGTCAGCATTTCGTATACATCTTTTGGAATCGGCATTTTAAATGAGCGTTCTAATCCCTTACACTTAATTGCTTTCTGCAGACATTCGCTTTCCGGGCAAATGTATGCACCTCTGCCATTTTTCCGACCGGTTGTATCTAATATTATCTCATCTTCCGCTGTCTTAATGACTCTTATCATTTCTTTCTTAGGCTTCATCTCTCCACAGCCTATGCATTGACGCATCGGAATCTTTTTATTTGCCATAATCTGCTATCCTCGATCAATTCTCCTCGGAATACTCTGTGTCATCCTGATAGTCTGCATCATTGTACTCGCCATCTTCCTCATAGTATTCATCATCTTCGTACTCATTCTCGTAATCAAAGAAATCGCCGGCTTCTCTCGCCTGTGTCTCACTCTTGATATCGATCTTAAATCCTGTCAGTCTTGCAGCCAGTCTTGCATTCTGTCCTTCTTTACCGATTGCAAGGGATAACTGATAATCAGGAACGACTACTTTTGCTGCTTTCTCTTCTGCATCTGCGATAACAGAAATAACTTTTGCAGGACTTAATGCATTCTCGATGAGCATTGCAGGATTCTCATTCCAGGTGATGATATCGATCTTCTCACCACGGAGTTCATTGACGATTGCATTGACACGTGCACCGTTCATACCAACACATGCTCCAACCGGATCTACATCCGGATCATTCGACCATACTGCGATTTTTGTTCTGCTTCCTGCCTCACGTGCGATTGCCTTGATCTCAACCGTTCCGTCTTTTACTTCGGCAACTTCAGATTCGAACAGACGTTTTACCAATTCCGGATGTGTTCTGGAAACAAGCACTCTCGGTCCCTTGGAGGTAGATTTTACTTCCAGGATATAAACTTTGATTCGCTCTGTTGGCTGGAATACCTCGCCTTTTACCTGCTCATTCTCTGTGAGGATGGCATCCACTTTACCGAGGTTGATGCTCACATTCTTTCCAACATAACGCTGAACGATACCTGTTACGATATCTTTCTCTTTGCTGTAGTACTCATCAAAAAGAACTTTTCTCTCTTCCTCACGGATTTTCTGTAAGATCACGTTCTTGGCATTCTGTGTTGCGATACGTCCGAACTCTTTGGATTTCACTTCTACATTTACAATGTCATCCAGTTCGTATTTGGAGTCGATCATCTTCGCATTGACAAGGCTGATCTCCTCAACCGGATCTTCCACTTTCTCTACAACTTTTTTCTCCTGAAATACATGATATTCACATGTTTCCGGATCAATGTTAACTTTTACGTTTTCAGACTTTCCAAAATGGTTCTTGCATGCAGTGATCAGTGAGTTCTCGATTGCCTCAAGTAAAGTCTCTTTGCTGATATTTTTTTCCTGTTCTAATATATTTAACGCTTCTAACAATTCATTATTCTTAGCCATTATTTTATCCTCCATTATTTTTTCTGTTATTTTACGCTAAAAATCAAAAGCCAGGCGGATCAGTGCGATATTGGATTTTTCAAATACCATCTCTTTTCCGTCTTCCTGCTCAATTGTCACTGTATCGGCATCGTATGCTTTTAAAATGCCGTAAAATTCTTTTTCCCGGTCAATCGCACGGTAGGTTCTGATCTCCAGTTCCTTCCCCATGCTTCTTATATAGTCTTTTTCTTTTTTCAGTGGTCTTCCAAGACCCGGAGAGCTCACTTCAAAGGTATAGGAACCTTCTACATAATCCTCTCTGTCAAGAATCTCATTCATTTCCCTGGATACATCTGCGCAATCGTCGGAAGTGATTCCGCCTTCTTTGTCAATGTAAACCCGTAAATACCAGGTACTACCCTCTTTGACATATTCCACATCCACAAGTTCAAAGTTTCTTCGGTCTAAAATCGGGGTGATGAGTTCTTCGGTGCGTGCTTCATACATCTCTTTTTTCGACATGTGTACACCTCTTCCTTCCATATTCAGTTTTTTCGTGTTCCGTCACGTTGCTGTCTCCTAAACATAAATTGAGAGAGGGTTTTGCCCTCTCTCAATCAAGTCAACGTGTTAACATAAATAAAGTAACACTCTTTCTTCTATTTTGCAAGCTTTTTATTAAAAAAAGCATTTAAAAATGCCAGAAACATTGTTTCTGGCATTCCGGGTTGGGCTGTTATAAAAATAACAGAGCAGTTCGTAGGGGAATCGAACCCCTGATTCCGCCGTGAGAGGGCGGCGTCTTAACCGCTTGACCAACGAACCATGCTTGCATAATATAACATAGCAAAAACAAAAATGCAAGCATTATTTTATATTTTTTTACATTTTTCTGATTTAACCGGCTTACACTGTAAACTGATCCATGATCTCATTCAGTTTTGTCACAACATTGTGCAGGCTTTCGATCGCAGTATGGATATTTTCCATCTCCACGCTCTGCTGGTCAACTTTTCCTAAAATATCCTGACTGGATGCAGCCAGTTCTTCTGTCTCGGAAGAAATATCTGAAAACCGATCCACAACTTTTGCTTTATTTGAATTCAAAATTCCTACTGCACCTTCCAGTCCCTGAACAGCTGCACCAACATCATCGATCTCCTGATTGATCTGTTCAAATACGGCACGGGTATCACCCATAACTCCCATACACTTTTCTGTCTCATCTTTCATGGAGAACATCTGACTGCTTACCACTTCAATTTCTTTCTGGATCTCCAGAATAATAGCAGTGATGTTGGTAGTGGCATCACTGGTCGCACGTGCAAGCTTACCGATCTCTTCTGCAACAACAGCAAATCCCTTTCCGGCTTCTCCGGCTCTTGCAGCCTCAATACTTGCATTCAGTGCCAATAAGGACGTCTGCTCTGCAATACTGTTGATTGTCTGCGAAATATCATCGATCGTGCGCGAGCGTTCTTCCAGATCAGCCACTGTGCTGTATGCTTCATCCTGAAGCTTTCTCGTCTTTTCAAACTGCTCTCCCAGCAGTTCGATTGCCTTGACACCTGTCTCACTCTGTGCCATTGTCTTCGTCGCACTGTTATTCATATTGGCTGTGTGCAATGCAATCTCGTCAATCTCCTTCGCAAAATCGTTCAACGACATATTGGCTGTCTGGATCTGGTCTGCCTCCTCACTGACTGCTGACAACACCTCATTGATCAGGTTCTTGACATAAACATTATTATCCAGCAGGGTAGAAACGGAAGAATTCACAATATCATACTGCTCTGACAAATTCGTGGAGGAGTCGCCCATCTGCTGTATAATATGTCCGAGTGTCTTCTGCAGTTCCAGCACATCATGGTTCATTCTTCCAAGCTCATCCTTCTGTCTGTTTTCCTTGATGTCAATTTCCTTTAAATTCAGTTCCTGTAAATGATTGATCTGCTTCTGGATCTTCAGAATCGGTTTTGTTATGCTTCCGGCATACAAGATCACAAGTACTGCTGCAATTACCGATGACAGGACAGTAACCACAACGAGAACCATAAGCATTTCGTTCGCTGCACTGTTATAAGCGGCAACAGGTGTGACCAGAACCTCTTTCCATCCGCTTCCTGCAACTGTGGCAGCCTTCAGGTATTTTGCCTTGCCGTCATAGTCCGTAAATGCTCTCTGGGACGTCATTGCCTTCTCGTATGCTCCGCCGATCAGATCGCTTACATTCACTACATTCTCACCAGTTGATATAAACTCACTGTTCGGATGCATTAAAATGGCGCCATTCTCATTATAAATAAAACTGTAACTGCCATCCGAAGTATCGGTGATCTCGTTCATCATATCAAACAATGTGCTCAGCTTCAGATCCATATTGACTACGCCTTCCATGTCGGAGCCTGTATGGAACATCTTAGACACACTGATGATCAATTCTCCAGTGACTGCATCCACATAAGGATCGCCAAAATACTTCTCTCCACCTGCCGCTTTTGCATCCGTATACCACGGTCTTCCCGTACAGTCCCATCCTGCTTCCGGTTTCCAGCCAGTACCGTCAATAAACAGCTTATTTTCAAAACCTACATTGACATTGATCGCATTCACGTTATTATTTGTGTACTGTTCCATAACCGGGCGGATCGTCACCTCATCGATCAGGCTCTTTGCCTCCAAAAAGGTACATGCTGCATCCACATCACCTGTATTTTCCTGAAGCCAGCTGTCGATCATAGACGCATAATACTCTGCCTGCTGCTCATGCAGCCTGTCGTTTGTGTCTGTCAAAGCAGACCTGCTGAAAATGGAAGACACTGCCATTGCAATTGCCAGACATCCCACACATATCAGCAGAAAAAATAATGTTAATCTTGTTCTGATACTTTTCAAACCCCATGTTCTCCTTTGTTCTTCCCCAGTTTTCACAAAACTCTTTCAAAACTGCTTATTTTCTCTAGTATAGCACTCTTCCACCGATTTGCAAAGTACAAATCGCCTTTTTGTACATCAAAAAAGGAAGCATATAAATATGCTTCCTTTCATGATAATAGCAGTTCGTAGGGGAATCGAACCCCTGATTCCGCCGTGAGAGGGCGGCGTCTTAACCGCTTGACCAACGAACCAAGTACTCATTTAATATAACACATGGATAAGGATATTGCAACCTTTTTTTCACTATTTTTCAAATTTTTTATAAAAAATATTAAATTGAAACAAATCGTACAATTCAAGAGCCCGCAGCAACTGCTGCGAGCCCTGTAAAATCAACATTATTCACGATGCATAGAGAAACTGTCCATATCATAATTCTTTAAGTTTCGTGGATTCCGCGTCCATCCGCATTGCTGATCAATGCATCCCTGTTCTTCTTGGAAGAGATCTGATCGTTGAATGCACTTGGTCCGCCGACACATCCGCCTTCACATACCATACCTTCGATGAAGTCTTCCGGCAATCTTCCGGCTTTCATTAATAACAGCGCTTTCTTACACTCTGCTGCACCATTACACTTGCATACCTTTGCATCAATCTCATCTTCAGATTCTTTTAAGCTCTGAAGAACTGCTGCAGTCACACCGCCTGCATTGGCAAATCTCTTACCGTATACAGAAGATTCCTGATAGCTGTTCTCATCCGGTTCTAATGCCACACTCTTCGCTTTCATGATGGCACGGATCTCAGAATAAGTTAATACATAATCTGCATTGCCTTCGATCTTCTGGTCTACCACCTCGGATTTCTTAGCGATACATGGTCCGATAAATACGGTAACTGCCTCCGGATCTTTTGCTTTGATCAGGCGGGATACTGCTGCCATCGGAGAAATCGTGGTAGAAATATTGTCTGCAAGCTCCGGAAAATGATGTCTTACCATATTGACAAATGCAGGACAACAGGAAGTTACTTTCTTCTTGCCTTCTTTGTAAGCTTCTGCCCACTCTTCTGCCTCATAAGCAGCTGTCATATCTCCGCCGAGACCGACTTCAAAGAAACCATCAAAACCAACTGCCTCCATTGCTTTCTTCCAGCTGTTCATCGTGATATCATCACCGAACTGTCCCTCTGTTGCAGGAGCTGCCATTGCATAAACTTTTTTATTGGATTTTAATGCTTCAATTACATTTACAATATAGGTCTTAGATCCGATCGCACCGAATGGACAGCTGTGGATACATTTTCCACAACGGATACATTTCTTCTCGTCGATAACGGAGATTCCGTACTCGTCATATGTAATTGCATTGACCGGACAACTGAATTTACATGGTCTCTTTAAATGTGCGATCGCATTGTACGGACAGGCCTGAGCACATTTGCCACACTCTTTACATTTCTGTGGATCAATGTGGGAACGAAGTCTTCCCGGCTCGATCGCACCAAATTTACATGCATTGATACATGCCTTTCCAAGACAGTTCTGGCAGTTTTCTGTCACTGTATAACTGGAAATCGGACAATCTTCACAGGCAGAACTGATCACCTGGATCACATTACCGTCATCTACTGGTCCAGGAGCTTTTCCTTCTGCCAGTCTGACTCTCTGTCTGATAATCTCTCGCTCTTTATAGATGCAGCAGCGGAACTGTGCTGCTGGTCCTGGGATTAATTGGTTTGCAATGTAGTCTTTCTTCTCCTCAAGCTCACCTGCAAATGCAAGTTTTGCCACTTCATAAAGTACATCGTGTTTAATTTTGATCACATTTTCATCAGCGTACATTGTAAATACCTCACTCGTTTTTGTTCGTTAATTTTTTAACCATCTAAGACATTATATCGAAAATGTATGGAATTACAAGTACCTCTGATGTTTTTATTATAATACATAAGCTTTTTGTGCAAAGTAACAATTTCACTTATCCTTTTTTGTGCAATTATTCCGTGACCGTCTGAAACAGTCTGTCCCCTATTTTCGTCTGTAATAAACATCGCGGTCAACCGCCTTATTCCAGGAGGCAACGATCGTCGTGCAGACAGCGTCCCCTGTGATGTTGACAGCGGTACGTGTCATATCCAGGATCCGGTCAATTCCCATGATCAGCGCGATTCCCTCGATCGGAAGTCCAACGGAATTAAATACCATGGTCAATGTGATCAGACCCACACTCGGCACTCCGGCGGTTCCGATGGAGGCAAGCGTTGCGGTTCCAATGACAGTGAGGTAATCCATCATGTCAAGCGGGATTCCAAATGCCTGTGCGGTGAACACAACCGCCACACCCTGCATAATCGATGTTCCATCCATGTTAATGGTCGCTCCGAGCGGGATCGTGAAAGATGAAATCTTTTTCGAAACACCCATTTTTTCCGCAAGCGTATCAATATTCATTGGAATGGTTGCATTCGAAGTTGAGGTTGAGAATGCAAACGCCATAACCGGGAAGAAATTCTTGATGAAAATAAACGGGTTGAGCCCTGAAAATATTTTCAGCAATCCGAGGTACACCACAAAACACTGCACTGCGAGTGCAAGCAGAACGCAGAACATATATTTTAACAATGGGATGAACACCTCAAAACCGATCTCTGCAAATGTTTTTGCGATCAGGCAGAACACTCCGATCGGTGCAAGCTTCATGACAGCCATCGTCATTTCCATCATAATATCATTGAACTGTCCAAAGAAGTTCTTCACAATGTCAACACGGTCTCCCATGTTTGCGAGAATCACACCGAGGATCAATGCAAACACAATGATCTGCAGCATATTTCCCTCGCTTAAGGAATTAAAAATATTGACCGGGATAATGTCTAACAGTGTTTCTGTCATGCTCATGGACTGTGTTGTCTCACTCACGGTGGAAGTCACCTGGATCTGTGACATGTCAAGTCCTTTTCCCGGATTAAAAATATTGGCGATCGTCAGCGCAACGGTAATCGCAAGCGCTGTCGTACACAGATAAAAAATTAGTGTCTTCACACCGACGCTTCCAAGCTTTTTCGTATCTCCCACTGCCATGCTTCCGCAGACGATGGAGCAGAATACAAGCGGAACGACGAGCATACGCATCAGACGGATAAATCCCTGTCCGACAATATAAAAGACACCCTGCACAATGATATCATCCACCACGTAGTTCGATGGAATCACATAGTTGATGATCACACCGGCCAAAGCTCCTGCAAGAAGCGCAATAAAGATCATCGTGGTAAGGCTTATCTTTTTCTTCTTTTGAACTCTATTCTGCATGATATAATCCCCTCTCTTCCAGATATTCTCTCAGGGAATCCTGCCAGTCTGGGAAATCATAAATCGGAACCATGCTCATAATAAAATTATCGAGCACCGCATACGCCGGTCTCACCTTGGAAAAATCCGACATGACAGTTGGAACCGGCTGCATGGAAGCCGTCTTTCCTGTCATTTTCAAAATTTCCTGTGCAAACGCATAACGGCTGCACACGCCCTTGTTCGTCGCATGGTAAGTTCCGTACTCGCTTGTATGCACAAGATGTAATAAAAATCTTGCCAGTTCGTTTGCGCTCGTCGGTGATCCAAACTGGTCGGAGGCAATCGATAACTGCTCGCCTGCGTCCACTTTTTTTAAGAAACCATTGATAAAATTCTGTCCCTTTCCATACACCCAGGTGCTCCGCACGATAAAATGTTTTGTTGTGAATTCTTTCACATAGTTTTCCCCCGCAAGCTTGGACTTTCCATAAACCGTTCCCGGATTTGTAATGTCAAATTCTGTGTAAGGCTCTGTGCTTTTGCCGTCAAACACGTCATCTGTGGAAAGCTGTACCATTTTTGCCTGCATTTTTGCTGCAACGATCGCCAGATTTCTGGCTCCCAGTGCATTTACTTTAAACGCCTGCGAAGGATTTTCCTCACAGGAACTGATATCCGTCATACCGGAACAATTGATGATGATGTCCGGGCGGTTCATCTCGCCAAAACGAAGTACTTCATCTGTATCCGTCACATCAAGGTCATCCACATCTGTATCTAACATTTCAAATTCCAATTTATCCACAACATCATTCACTGCCTGGCCAATCTGACCGCGGGCACCACATACCCAGATTTTCTGCATCACTGTTCCTCCATTTTCTCTTCTAGTATTTCTCAAAGCATAGAAAAAGATGTGAGTTTATGATTCACATTACATCTCACATCTTTTTACCGTTCTTTATTATATTGATCCACGCATTTGATGTCAAATATTTTTTCCATGCAGGACAGATGATTTTTTATACAAAACATGCGACCACTACGCCATGTCATGATATTTTCCAAGGAACTCCCTCGTTCTCTGATTTGTCGAAGTAAATAATAACTCCGGTGTCGTCTCCTCCACGATCACACCTTTATCCATAAAGATCATACGGTTTGACACATCTTTTGCAAAGTTCATCTCATGCGTGACAATGACCATCGTCATTTTTTCCTCCGCAAGCTCCCGGATGACTTTTAGGATCTCAAGCGTCAGTTCCGGGTCGAGCGCGGAAGTCGGTTCATCAAAGAATAATATTTCCGGCCGCATGGCAAGTGCCCGCGCAATGGATACCCTCTGCTGCTGTCCGCCGGAAAGCTGACATGGATAGGCATCTTCCCTGCCGCTTAATCCCATCTTCTCCAGTAATACCTTTGCTTCTGCAACAACCTCTTCTTTTTTCCGCTTCTGAACACTGACCGGGGCATCAATGATATTTTTTAAGACAGAATAATGTGGAAACAGGTTAAAATTCTGGAATACCAGTCCAAAATGTCTCTGTATCTTTTTCAAATCTGCCGGTTTCGCATAAACCGTTTTTCCATTGATACTCTCTGCCGCCTTTTCCCCCATATACGTTAAGCTTCCGTCATCCATCTGCTCTAACAGTGTCGCACATCGCAGCAGGGTGGATTTTCCGGAACCAGAAGGTCCGATGATGGAGACAACCTCGCCCTCTGCAACGCTTAAACTGATATCTTTTAAAACTTCGTTTTCGCCGAAGCCCTTTTTTACATGCTGCATTTCCAGTAAATTCATATCATTTCCTCTTTGCCTTAATTTTACTACGATTGTATCTCTAATGATAATAACTCATCTTTTTCTCAAAAAATTCCATGATAAATGCCACCACATAGTTAAAGACATAATAGAATATCGCGGCTGCCACAAACGGGATCATGCTCTTCTGTGAAGCTGCCAGTGCCTTTGCCTGTGAAAACATCTCTGCATAAGCAATGGAAAACGCAAGCGACGTGTCTTTTACCAGCGTGATCACCTCATTGGTCACGGACGGAAGAATACGCTTGATCACCTGTGGAAGGATGATCTTTACAAATGTCTGTGTTTTTCCATAGCCTAATACTTTTGCCGCCTCATACTGTCCAACCGGCATGGACTCAATACCACCACGGTATATCTCTGCAAAATATGCAGCATAGTTGATTGCAAATGCGATCACAACCGCATATGCGCGGTAGCTTGACGAAATATTCACGCCGAAAATATAGTATGGTCCAAAATATACCACCAAAAGCTGTAGCATTAAGGGTGTTCCACGCATAATGGAAATATATATTTTGGTGATCGTTCTTATCACAACATTTTTTGACATTCTTCCGAAGGCTACCAGAAGTCCAAGCGGCAGTGAAAAAATAAGTGTTAATAAGAAAATCTGAATTGTTGTCATCATCCCGGAACCAAGCTGGGAAATCATTACCTGAAAGCTCATATAAAAAGAACCCCTATCTTTTTCTACTGTAAAACCAATGCGCTGTTATTTGCCGAGCGTGCAGACATCATAACCGAAATATTGGTTGGATATTTCTGCGAATGTGCCGTCCTCTACCATCTCTAATAAAGTGCTCTGCACCTCATCGCGAAGTGCTGTGTTCCCAAGGAAAAATCCAACCGCATACTGTTCTGAGGAAATCGTCTCATCTAAAATCTGATACTGATCTTCTTTTCCCTCAATCTGGAACTGTGCGACACCGATATCTATCGCAACAGCATCGACTGCGCCAGACTCAAGATCCATAAATGCGGTGTTGTATTCGCCTACCGATAAGAGCTGTGCAAAGGAAGCCATCAGATCTGCATGTTCTTCATCGTTTAATGCGGTCTCTGCGGCAGACTCTTTCTGTACCTCCACCACTTTTCCTGCAAGATCCGCAAGTGTGTTAATTCCGGAATCTTTCTTTACCACAACCACCTGGCTGTTGTCCATATATGGATCTGTCCATGTATACTGATCTTCACGTCCATTCATCGTAAATCCATTCCAGATACAGTCGATCGTACCGGCTTCTAACTCCATATCCTTTGCATCCCAGTCGATCGGCTGTAACACAATCTTTTTGCCCATACGCGCTGCACACTCCGTCGCCATCTCAATGTCAAACCCTGTAAATTCGCCATCATCCCCCACATAACCAAACGGCGGAAAATCCTGGTCAAATCCAACAGTAAATGTATCTTTTCCGTCTGCTTGATCCGTTTTTGCTGTATCAGTGGAACCTCCACACGCTGTCAGCGACAATGTCATCCCTGCAACAAGTAATAATGCCATAAATTTCTTCATAAAATCTCCATCCTTTATTTTCAGTTTATTACCACGCTACCACATTAAAGTGTCTGCTTATAACCTATCACAGAAACGGATTCGTTGTCAAGCACAGCTTCTCTCTTTTCAAACATTTCCTATTGCATAAAAAGCAGGAACACGCAATGTGCTCCTGCCCTTTCTTACAGAATATATTTTTCCATTGTCTGATACAACAGCTCTCTCTGTACCGGCTTTGTGATTCTTTCATT
Organism: Roseburia inulinivorans DSM 16841; assembly: GCF_000174195.1. GTDB lineage: Bacteria > Bacillota > Clostridia > Lachnospirales > Lachnospiraceae > Roseburia > Roseburia inulinivorans. The sequence continues at coordinate 18,994 of NZ_ACFY01000022.1, forward strand.
CATGCCTGCCTCATGCACTTTCACGATATCCTTTGCCATCGCATTTGCAGTGACTGCCAGAATCGGGATATCCGATGCGTCCGGCTTTTTGCTGCCTCGGATACTCTTTGCTGCCTCATACCCATCCATGATCGGCATATTCAGATCCATAAAAATCATGTCATAATAGTAATCCGGCATATTCTGATAGCGTGAAAGTGCCGCTTCCCCATTGTCGGCACATTCTACTTCTGCGTTGACTGCCTTCAGAAATCCCTGAAAGACCTCTGCGTTGACTGCATTATCCTCTGCCAGCAGTGCCCGCTTTCCGGTAAAATCATAGTCCTCCGTTTTATTTTTCTCTGCCTCCGGCACGCTGCAGATCTCTGAGATCAGACTGTATACCTGAGACTGCAGCACCGGTTTTTTCAGGATATAATCTACACCCGCCCCGCGCATCTCTTCCTCATAATCCTCTGTATCATAGGAAGATGTAACGATTTTTAATGTATCACGGTCAAAGATCTCCCGCATTTCCCTGACCAGTTTTTTGCCATATCCCCCCGGCATCTGCCAGTTGACAAAACAGATGTCGTAGCCTTCCCCTCGTTCATACGCTTCTTTGAGTATCCGGATGATCTCCTTCCCGTCTGTCGAACTGTCATACCGGATCCCGAGTCTCGTCAGCGTCGACATCATATAATGCAGTGCGATCTCATCATTGTTTACCAGAAAAACTTTTAATGATCTGAACTTACGTTTCTCCCGCACAATACTTTTTCCAATTTCAAATGGAATGTCCACGATGAATTTTGAACCCACATTATATTCGGATGCCACATCGATCGTTCCGTGCATCTGTTCGACAATGCTCTTTATGATTGGAAGTCCCAGACCGCTGCCACCGTAATATTTTCCGTTTTCATGCTGTTCCTGCTCAAACGGTTCCCAGATTTTTTCCAAAGCTTTATCCGAAATCCCACATCCGGTATCACGCACTGTAATATGTAAAACCGTCCTGCTGTCATCCACATCCAGCTCAGACATGCACACCTCAATGGTTCCGCCCTTCTCGGTAAACTTAAACGAATTTGAGAGCAGATTCACAAGCACCTGCTTGACACGGATTGCATCTCCGATCAGATATTCATGTGTCACATTGTCAACCCTGAAATAAAAATAGATCCTTTTCATTCTGCACTGGGAATAAAAAAGACCAGAGACCTCCGACACGACCTCATTGAGTGAAAACGCCACATGACGGATCGTCATTTTTCCATTGTCAATGGCTGCCATATCCAGCACATCATTGACCAGTTCCCACAGATACTCCGCCTGATAACGGATCTTCTTAAAATCCTCCCGGACTTCTGCATCTTTATAATGGGCAAGCTGTGAAATGCCCAGAATTCCATTGATCGGTGTGCGGAGTTCATGGGACATCCTTGCAAGAAACAGTTCTTTTGCCCTGCCCATCTCCTGCTCTTTCTCTAACTGTGCCCTGATCTTCTCCCGTTCCAGAATATATTTTTCCACAAGATTATGAACTCTTTTTTTCACGATGGCCGGATCACACGGAGAAAAAATATACTCATCCGCTCCCGCTTCTAACGCTTTAACCTCTGTTTTCTCATCAATTGCAGTTTTTGCGACGATCGGGATATCCGCATACTTATCCTGCTGTTTCATCTCCCGGATCACTTCAAATCCATCCATCACCGGCATGCAAAGATCAAGAAGAACAATATGTACCTTTTGTTGTTCCAGTTGTTCCATCGCCTGTTTCCCGTTTTTCCGCCTCCAGAATCTGATATTCGTCTTTAAAGATTTCTGCAAACGAAATGCGTTCCACTTCCATGTCATCTACAATGAGCATTGTCAGTTGTCTGTTCATATCTGATTCGTACCTTCCTGATTCGATAATGTATCATCTCTTTAGCTATTATACATAATTTTTACATAAAAAAGCGTTTTTTTTGTTTTTTTTCACAAAAATATGCATTATCTGGCATCTTCTAAACATGATACAACATTTTTCGACAAAGAATCTGCCCTATGGGCAAAGCAGTGGACTGACTGCCAGAAGAAAAATTCCCACATAATAAGTGGTAAGGTTAAACAGGTGGACTTTCCGGCTCTTATTTTTATAAAAATAAAGAAACAGAATGGAAATATCTGAGATCATAAACAGAAAACTTCCCACCGCACAGACGATGTGCCGCATGTCAGGGATACTCACTGCAATATGCATGCTTTTTGCAAACAGGTATGCAATAAAAAAAGTGTAGACTAAAATGCATGGCCGGAGTCTTCCGGTATGAAAGCTGCCCATTCCTGTCACTGCAAAAATCCCGATCACCGCTATGACCGGAAACACCATATCTGCAACTGCCGGCGGCTGCATCCGGTCCAGCCACCGGATAAAGAACAGATGCCCCATTAAAAATGTGACAAGTCCCAACAAAAAAAGTCTCTTTTTTTTGTATCTTATTATAAAAAGCAAGTATTACATCTCCTGCAAAGCAGCAGACAAACGCCGGAAGCATCAGCCAGAAATCCAGAATATCCCGACTGACAACTGCTGCTGCCAGAAACACAGACACAAACGCTGCACTCTGCAGTGTCTTTACAAGCACATAATTTTTCTTATAATCCGGCTTTTTCACCTGATTTAAAAACCATAGAAACAGCACTCCATAAAAGACTGCCATTCCCAGAAACCATATCCAACGCTCCATAGAAAGCTCCTATTTTTGTTTTCCAAATAATACCGGGTTTCCTGCTGCCGTCACGATCAGTGGGATCACCATGCAGATCCATATGACCGGTTCTGTCCAGATGACTGCCCAATAACCAAACCTACGCACAAAAACCAGCGTGAACACCACTTTTCCCGCCAGCTCTATAAAACTTGAAAAGACGGGCGTCCTCTGATCTCCGATTCCCTGCAGCGAATTGCGCAGGATCACAATAAACACACAGACCACCTGAAAAGACATATCGTACACCAGATACTGTGTGCCCCAGTAAATGACCTCCTTATTCTTTGAACTTGCAATAAAAGAGATCAGATACGGTGATATCGTATGCGATAAAATAAAAATAATCACACTGAACACACAGCCGATTCCAAGCACTGCCTTTAAGCCCTGCCGGATCCTGTCATACTTTCCGGCTCCGTAATTCTGTCCACAGTAAGTTGCCATGGAGGCGCCAAAAACGCTGACCGGAAGACTGAAGATTTCAAACACTTTGCGCGCCGCTGTATGTGCCACGATAATGTTCGTTCCAAGTTTATTGATTCCCGTCTGCAAGATCAAAGTACCGCAGTTTACCAGAGATGACATGAGTGCCATCGCCAGTCCGTTCTGATACAGAATTCTCATGCGTTCTCTCTCCCACTCCAGATCATTCTTCGAGATGTGAAGGATTGGGAAACCGGACTTGATACGCAGAAAGCATAATACTGCTGAGACCAGTTGTGACAGCACCGTCGCACAGGCAGCTCCTGACACGCCCATGGAAAAGCCGCCGATAAAGAGATAGTCAAGCACAATATTTGTGACCGCCGCAATGACCAGAAAGATCAGTGGTGTCACGGAATCCCCGATTGCCCGGAGCATATCCGCACACAGATTGTATGCCAGTGTAACAAACATGCCCCACACTAAAATCCTGATATAATCATGTGCCATGCAAAACTGTTCTTCCGGAACATTCATGGCATGAAGAATCGGATTTAAGAAAAGCAGTACTGCAAAAATGATCACAACCGCCGTCATCATTCCCAGCATTATGGAAGACGCCACATTTTTCTTTAAAAGTTTCTCATTCCCACTTCCATAGTTTTGTGCGGTCACAATGGAAAATCCCAATGTAAAGCCGCTGAAAATTCCGGTCAGAAGATTATAAAGGATCGACACGGAGCCAACTGCCGCCAATGCCTCTTCCCCTAAAATACTTCCGACGATCTTGGTATCGATCAGACTGTACATCATCTGGAACAGTCTTCCCAAAAAGACAGGAATTGCAAATAATAAAATCAGTTTTAACGGATTACCCTCTGTTAAATTTAAAGTTTTTCCTGTTTTCCCATCAGCCATTTTTTCGAAGTCCCTTCGGGTAATGATTTTTTAAAATGCCACCGGCTAACTTGCCCCAGCCAATGCTGTAACCATCCACAGTCACTAAATACCAGCCCTTTTCTCCGTCCATATTCAGGGTCTGTCCATTTAAGTATGCTTTGACCTGTGGGCTGTCGCTCTCTAAGCTGCACACGTGCTTTACCTGATCCGGTCTTAACGCTAACGCCAGTGCATGGGACGGCTCGAAACGGTTCTTTTTTAAGGTTCCCAGATGCAGTCCCGGGCGGAGCACTTTCAGATTCCGGATGGACGGCATTCCCTCCGGCATCCGATAAAGCTGGTCGCCGAATTTCAGAAAATTGCCTGTTATATTTTTAACAAGGTTTTCCTCTGCAAATGCAAAAAATTCCCTGCACTCTTTCTCATTGATTCCCTTCTCCACACCGTTTCTGCAATAGCCCTGACAGGTTCTGGATAAAACACCCGCTTTCTGTAAGACAGCGAGGTAATGCCCTTCACCTTTTTAAATGGTGCGGCCACAGACGGATGGTGTGTTCTAAACCATCCGCCGGATGCTCTGTCCACGCCGGCACACCCGGCATCATACCGTCTTTTTTCTCCACCGGTAATATTGAAAATTCCGGGTGGCGCTCTAAAAAGCGGCTGATACTGCCTTCATTCTCCGTCGGGGCAAACGTGCAGGTCGAATACACAAGCCGTCCGCCCGGCTTTAACATCTCCGCTGCGCAGTCTAAGATCTCCGCCTGTCTTGCGGCACAGTTCTCTACATTTTCCGGACTCCACTCATCACAGGCATCCTCGTTCTTGCGGAACATTCCCTCACCGGAACACGGTGCATCCACTAAAATACGGTCAAAATATTCGCGGAAATTATCCGAAAGTTTCTGTGGTGTCTCATTTGTCACAAGCGCATTGCACACGCCCATGCGCTCGATGTTCTCAGACAGGATCTTTGCTCTCGCCGGATGAATCTCATTGCAGACGATCAGTCCTTCCCCCTGCATGGAACATGCAATCTGTGAGCTCTTGCCTCCAGGTGCGGCACACAGATCTAAAATGCGCTCTCCCGGTTCCGCCATCAGATACTCCGCCGGAGCCATCGCACTCGGCTCCTGGATATAGTAAACGCCCGCCTCATGATACGGATGTCTGCCGGGCTGATCATTCCCACTGTAATAATAGCCATTCGTTGTCCACGGCACTCTGTTTAAAGAAAACGGCGCCTGCAGCAAAAAAGTATCCCGCTCTGTTTTCAGTGGATTGATTCTGAGTGCCTGATATTTCGGCAGATCATAGCTTGCATAGAATGCTGCGTACTCCTCTCCGAGCATTTCTTTCATACGCACACAAAATTGTTCTGGTAACATAATTTCTCTCCGTCCTGTTTTTCCTGTGATTGATTCATTTTCATAATTCCGTTTTTATGAATTTTACAATTGTATTTTCTCATCGGTTAATTGTTTCAGTGCATCTCCCAGAATGTGATTGGATGATTTTTCCCTCATTCCGTCGATTGCTTCCCGAAGCGTCTGGTTTGCTGCCTCTACCTCACGCTCAAACTCTCTTGCAGAGAGCAGATGACAGCCCTGCCCGGTGATGATGATCTGCTCAAGACCATCCGAAGTCGCCACGGTCACATGGTATTTTCTTCCATTTTCATGTGCAAACTTTTCAATATAAGCATCGGCAGTCTCTGCTTCTTTTGTATACACGACATGGATATTATGGTGATCGAACATTTCCGTCTGATGTCCTTTTACGCGGTACGCATCAAACACCACGATCAGATTGCATTTTTTTGTGCCCTGATAATTGCACAAAATGTCTAAAAGCTTTCCTCTTGCTCCGTCGATATTGACTGCTGCAAGCTCTTTTAAGCTCTCCCATGCAAAAATGATATTATAACCGTCCACCAGCAGATATTCCTCTTTGGAAACTGCCTTTACAGGTGCATAGCGCGGCGCATTGTCTCCCGAGATCACTTTTTTCGTGGTCCGCCACTGCTTTGTCGCTCCCTTCTCATGCTTATTTGCATGATAGGTGCGTGCTAAGATCGCGTCAATCTCCTCAATGTCGATCCAGTGATCCGGATCGTAGGTTTTTGTCTTTTTACCGGAAGGTGCTTCCTCCTGCTGCTCTTTCTTTTTTAACAGCCTGCCCTCCACATGCATGTGATCCGGCACTTCATTCCATGGAACGATAAATCCTGCTCCGTGCGCACAGAAAACAGAATCCGCCGGGTGCGAAAGATCCCGCTCCGGATCATAACCGGTCTGTGCGACCACCTCTTCCGTGTTGTGACATGGGTAATATCCCGCAAACCGGAACGTTACTTTTCCAAGCCCTTTCGTGTAGACAGTCACTTCCTTCTGGTAATTTGCCATGCACACCACCGGAGCAATGCCGCGCAGAACCTGTGCTTCGCCCTCCTGATAAGGACCTTCAAACTTTCCATGCATCTTTTCAACATCCGTCATAGCACGTCCTACCATATTCTGCGGAACAGCTATGTGAAATTCATAATACGGCTCCAGCAGCACAGACTGCGCCTGTTTTAAGCCCTGACGCACTGCCCGGTAAGTCGCCTGTCTGAAATCGCCGCCCTCCGTGTGTTTCGTGTGTGCCCTTCCACCGATCACTGTGATTTTCATATCTGTAATCACCGAACCGGTCAACACTCCGATATGCTCCCGCTCTTTTAAATGTGTCACGATCAACCGCTGCCAGTTTTTATCCAGCACATCCTCACTGCAGTCTGTGTCGATCACAATACCGCTTCCCGGTTCCAGCGGCTCTAACAAAAGATGTACTTCCGCATAATGTCTGAGCGGTTCAAAATGTCCCACGCCCTCCACTGTATCTGCGATTGTTTCCTTGTATACAATCTTGCCCGGGCCAAATGACACATCCACGCCAAAACGCTCTGCAATCATACTTTTTAAAATTTCCGTCTGAACCTCGCCCATAATCTGGATCTGGATCTCCTGAAGCTTTTCGTTCCATACAATATGTAATTCCGGCTCTTCCTCCTCGATCTGGCGCAATTTTGGCAGCATGACTGCCGGCTCCACGCCCTCCGGGAGAATCAGACGGAAATGCAGTACCGGCTCTAATACCGGTGTTTCTCCCTGCGCTTCTATTCCAAATCCCTGTCCCGGATATGTGTGGTCTAATCCGGTCACGGCGCACACCATTCCGGCATCCGCTTCATTGATCAGCTCATATTTGGTTCCGGAATAAATGCGGATCTGGTTCACTTTCTGTTCCCACACTTCTTCACCAAACCGCACATGATCTGCATTCGAAAGCAGCGCTTTCACTTTTAACGTTCCTCCGGTCACTTTCAGATAGGTCAGCCGGCTGCCTGCCTCATCTCTCGCGATTTTAAAAACTTTCATGCCAAATCCATCCGGATATTCCGGTGCCAGCGTATATCGGTCAAACCCCTGTAAAAATGTATCCACGCCGGCATTCCGAAGCGCAGAACCAAAAAAGCACGGAAATATCTTTCGCTGCACGATCATTTCCCTGATTTGTTCACCGGCAATCCTTCCGGTCTCTAAAAAACTTTCCATCGCAGTCTCATCTTCCATGGCAATTTCTTCCATAATAGTACTACTTTTCTCGTTTTCCTGTGCTTCTTCTTCTGTTCCTGCGCCAAGTTCCGTGAAATCAATGCATCCGTCCGACAACTGTTTTTTTAACTCCAAAAGAATTGCCGCTCTGTCGGTTCCCGGCTGATCCATTTTATTGATAAAAAGAAATACCGGGATCTCATACCGTTTTAAAAGCCGCCAGAGTGTCTGTGTATGAGTCTGCACTCCGTCAGATGCGCTGATGACAAGCACGGCGTAATCAAGCACCATCAGCGTCCGCTCCATCTCTGCCGAAAAATCCACATGTCCCGGTGTGTCCAAAAGTGTCATTTTCGTGTCACCAAATTGTAATTCTGCCTGCTTTGAAAAAATCGTGATGCCACGTTTCTTCTCCATCGCATCCGTGTCTAAAAATGTATCGCCGTTGTCGACGCGCCCTATTTTTTTAATGCTTCCACTGCTATATAAAAGTGCTTCTGACAATGTGGTCTTGCCGGCGTCCACATGTGCCAGGATTCCTGCTATCATTTGTTTCATGATTATTTTTTCCTTAGATTTTGAAGATTGCTGCAAAACTCGAATTCAGGCTGTGAAGATTTTGAAGCATCAACAAGATCAACGAAGACACACTTGCGTTACGTGTCGCTCGCAACGGTACTAAGAAGTCAGATCCTGCATTTCATTTCTGATAACTCAGAATGAAATACAGAATCTGACTTCTAAGGACCGGCGGCTCCCCAGTGTCTTCTTTTGCTCTTGTCGATGTTTCAAAATTTATTCCACACTTTCTACGAGTTTTGCAACAATCAATTTATTTTACTGAAAAAATGATTCATGGGTTTGCTGCCCTTTTTGAATCATTTACGATTCCTATTCTAGCATATTTTCTGAAAACAGAAAAGGGACAGTCGCACGAATTACTTCGCATGCTCTGTCCCTTCTCTGTTTTGCTTCATTATTCTGTTTCTTCTATATTAATAACAAAAATAATGACAGCAGATTTTTACATCAAGATTCGATGTGAGCGGATAAGTTGAAAAATTCATTGTATCATTTCTTAATAGGTCTGTATTTCCATTTAATACATTATAAATAGACTGGTACTCTGTCTCTGTCGGATGCGCTTTATCCCGTCTTTTCCAGGAAACAAACTGAACCGGATTGTTCTGGCTCAGCACATCATATAATGTATCTGGATACAAATCGGATGCCATGCGGTTTAACACCACCTCGACAACCGCTTCCTGCCCCTCGACAGGTTCGCCGTTTGCTTCCAACCACACGATTTTGGCCAGCAAATCGATCTCTTCATCGGTCAGACTGATGTTCCAACGATTGTTGTATGTCGGAGCCTGCGAAGTTCCAGAAACTTCCTCCACCTGACCACTCTCACTTACTTCTGTATTTGTTTCAACTGATCCGTCTGTCTCTTCTTCTAAATTACTTTCTGAATCATTTGAAGTTGTCACTAAAACAACATCTTTCTTTTCAACACCTGTTTTTTCATCTGATTCTGTGGTAAATGAATTTGCGGAAATTGCAGCTGCCACACCGGCGGAAAATTGCATTTCTTCCGGCTCTGCCTCCTGATCCTGAAGCGGTACTGCCTCATTCTCAAGCTCTGCAACATATGCTGCCTCTTCCTGAATGTTGGACGTAACAATCAAGCACAATGCGAAAGCAAAAAGTAATGCTGCGTCCAATATTTTTTTTCTCATTTTTCTCCTTTCCTCAAGAATGATACATAACATAGTAAAACGACAGATAAACCAAAAATTTATCTGCCGCTTCATTACAAAACCCTATCATACTCAATTATTCCCAAAAGTCAAATTTCTCATTCAGGAACTGTGCTGAGAAAATTTCTTTGAATTTTACCATATATTTTTTTCATTTGTGTAAATAATCTACTAACGAGTCAGTTATAACTTTTTCGCGTTAAAGCAGAAACAGTCAGATATTACAATTATTGTGAGCTTTTCTGCTTATTTTTATGCAACTTCCATTAATTTTTCCCCAAAAAATCTGGAAACAGTCTTAATCTCTTGCGATCTCAGACAGAATTTCTGCGCGTTTTGTGCCGATCAGGAGCTGATTTTTATATGTTTCATAACGCTCTATGCGATGCTCACTTAAGAAGACCGCGATCTCCGGTGTGATCGTAAGTTCTGTCACAAAAACTACCATTTCCTGTCCATCCGAAAATGCCTGCTCCATAAATGTAAATGCATGTTCTAAGGTTTCAATCCCTTGATTTTCAAGGCTTTGCAGTTTTTCACACTGTGCGTCAAACGGCTCTTTTGCGAGCGCAAATAAAGCAGTTTCTTCTATATTAATTGTTTCCTCGGCTGCAATCTTTTTCGCACATTCCTTCAATTTTTCGTTCAGGCTGCGTGCACGGTCACTCTGTGCTTTTGAGACAAACTGCTGTTTCTCGTTCTGCTCATCTGACGCTGTTTTTTCTGCAAGAATCGTTTCAAAAATTCCTTTTGCCTGCAAAGAATTTTTTAATTTTTGACGGTATTCCTTCAAAAAATCATACCATACATCCGTGATCTCACGCTCTCTCTGTATCTGATAAAAGACATTTGAGACACCATCCAGCAGCAGATTGACCACCGAAAGCCTCTCATCAAACGCTGCCTGATCGATACGCGCATAGACGGAAGGCTTTACTTTTCCCTCCAAAATCTCTGCAATGCCATAATCGTCCTGATATTTTTTATACAGATCAAAGTAGGCAGACACATCCTCCGCCACATCTTCATGCCGCAGAAACTCATGAATGATCTCCTCGTCCACAGGAATTCCAAGTTCCTCGTAGACATCCATGAGATTGCTTAAATCCTCCCAGCCTCTGGCGGTCACAAACTGTAATCCGTCCACGTCCGCCTCCACGCGGTAAAAATTCTTCGGACGAAGTTCCAGATAGCTTAAAATTGCGCTGTTTAAACGTTTTTCTCTTGCATATTCCTTCCACACGCCAAGATCTGCCTCGATATTCATGCAGCGCACACGGTCTAACGTTACCATATCAAAATCTCTTACCGACTTGTTGTACTCCGGCGGATTTCCGGCTGCAGCAATGATCCATCCCTCCGGGACTGCCTGGTTGCCAAACGTTTTACACTGCAAAAATTGCAGCATGGTCGGCGCCAGCGTCTCAGAAACGCAGTTGATCTCGTCAATAAAAAGGATTCCCTCTTTCCTGCCGCCCTCCTCGATTTTGCGGTAGACACTCGCAATAATCTCGCTCATGGTGTACTCCGTCACAGAATATGTTTTTCCGTCGTACTGCTCCTCCTTAATAAACGGAAGTCCTACTGCGCTCTGCCTTGTGTGGTGGGTGATGGTATACGCCACAAGCCCGATCTCACACTCTCTGGCAATCTGCTCCATGATCTGTGTCTTTCCGATTCCCGGTGGTCCAATCAACAGAACCGGACGCTGTCTGACCGCCGGGATTTTATATTCGCCAAATGCATCTTTGCTCAGATATGCCTGCACGGTATGTTTGATTTCTTCTTTTGCCTGTTTAATGTTCATGGTTTCTCCTTGTCTCCTCTGCCAAAATATCCTCCTGTTCCACCCGGAGTCTCATTGCCCACGGTGGAACGGCACTCTCATCATAATCATCCAGAAACAGAAATGCGGTCTTATATTCCGGCCGTTTCTTCGGATAAATGCCCTTGCCATCCGTAAAATATAACAGCCCGCCAAGATTTTTCAACACGCCCTGCTCTAATAATTCGTTCACATAAGCAAAAGCCGGTCTGAAATCTGTTCCGCCGCCTCCTATAACGGTAAAACGATTTAAAAGCTGTTCGAGTTCGCGGCTGTTTTTTACCTCCTCATCCATGCGCACCTGATCGTCACACTGAATGATGCGTATTCTGCTTTTTGCAAAAAAACTGTTCTGTTCGGTCAGGATCGTATAGGTCTCTTTCAAAAAATTGTGGATGAGTTCTCCGCTGGTTGAATAACTCGTATCGACCACAATGACAAACTCCTGGATTTTTTTGACCTCCCGGCTCTCCACCGGCTCAATGAGCGGCATATTTCCGTAAAGCCGCAATCCATAAGTATAATAATTCAGGTCAAACTCATCGGGATCCGCATGCAGTTCCTCCCGCAGAACGGAAAATTTACGCAGAAAATCTGCATAACTTTGTCTGCTCTTCTCTGCCTTCAGCTGTACAGCAAGAATTTCTTCTCCATCCTCTGTCTCATCCCCTCTGGATTCCTTTTCCATGCGCGTCTGCCTTGCAATTTTATCCCATTGTTTTCTGGCGTCCTCATTTGCGGCATTTTTCTGTTCCTCCTTCGGCCAGTAACGATGGTCGTCCGTGTAAAATTCCTTTTGCAGTGCGATCAGTTCTGCCGGCTTTCTGCCACTTAGATAACGATAAATAACCGCCGCGGAGATCCCGCTCTTTAGCTGTTTTAGCTCTTCATAAACCGTTTGTCTCTGCCAGCTTAAGATCCGCCTCGTACTCGGTTTGTCCATCTGGTCGATCGTGTATTCCACCGCAATATCGCAGGCAAGATTCCATTTTTCCCGGTCTCTCTTTCCACCGATCCAGAGATGGAAAAAGATACAGTGCAGCACGCTGTGCAGGTATGCCCGGTCGAGATATTTTGGGTTGCCCTGAAACACCCTTAACACCTGCTCCGTGGAAAAATAAAGATATGTGCCGTCAGTCGCAAAGCTTCTGATATTCTCATCCGCCCGGTAAACAAGCGTGCCGAGTGCAATATCTAAAAAGCGCAGATCCATATATAGTTCACTTCGCACAAACTCCAGAACTTTCTTCGACATCTCTGCCTCCCACTCGCTCTGTGTCTGCTTATGTTTACTCCTAAACTGCTCCATGTCAGCTCCTTTATTGTTAAATTAATAATTTCAAAACTCCTCGTAATCTTTTTCGAATTGTTCAAAATTAACAAAAACATTCAAGACACGCTCTCGCTACGTGTCACTCGCAGCGGTACTAAGAAGTCAGATCCTGCATTTCATTTCTGATAAATCAGAATGAAATACAGAATCTGACTTCTAAGGACCGGCGGCTCCCCAGTGTCTTTCATGTCTTTTGTTAATTTTTCACAATTCAATTTACATTTGTATGAGTTTTGCAATTATATCTTAAAAATCCTGAAATGAATATCGGCTCTTCACATCCGCCGTTTTCTCTGGCTCTGCAAATAACTGCCGCTTCCACGCGATGAGGCTTGCCACGCCTTCCATCCATTCCTCGTGTGAAGCGATTGCAACGGCATCCTCTATCTGTTCTTTCCTGCCGTATCCTTTCTCAAAGAAGAAATGTAACGGTTTCAACTCTCTTTTCTTTAAAAGAATGGTTAAAACCTTCCCGGACTGTTCCCTCACATAAGCCTCATAAGCTGCCCTTGCCTCCGGCGACAGCCCACATGCAGTATATAAGCGGTTCCACGCCATCGGGATAAGCACCTCTGCGGACTCCTCCACGCACGCCTGTGGGAAAATCTCATCATAGGCATTCAGTAAAATGACACCCTCCTTAAAGCACTGTCTTGCGCGGAAGCCCTCTCCGGTAAGATTCAGTTCAAAAATATGCGCCGGTCCGATCTCATCGTAGCTCTCATAATATTCCGGATACATAAGAACTGCCTCTCTCTCTCCGTCCTCCTGTTCAAACGATACTTCCACCTGCCATTTGATCTGCGCGAGAAGCTGTTTTAGTCCGGTCGGCTCCTCTACCCCTGCACACATCCGTAAGCTTCGCAGATTCAGGCAATTCATAAACGCATCGCTTCCCACTTCCACAAGTTTTGGATAAACACTGATCCTTTTCATTTTCGTACAGTTATAAAACGCACAGCCTCCTATTTTCACAATGTCTGCCGGAAGTTGTACCTCTTTGATATATTTTTCCGATAATTCGTGCAGTTTTCCATCCTGTTCTATTGTTTCCAAAGAAATAATATTTTCTTCCTGTTCTGAGGAAATACGATCCTTTTTCTCTTTGTCTGTCAACACAGACAGACCGCTCTCCCACATACCTCCGCAGTACCTTGAATACCGGATCTCATTCTCCGGAAGCTTTCTTCTTGAAAAGCAATAATCGCCCAGTTCCCGCACGCATCTTCCATCGATAAATCCCGGCACTGTCACGACCGGCTGTTCTCCGAATACCCGAAGCAGACGGATTTCTCCTTCTGAAATTTTTTCCCATAAAAAAAGCAATTGTTCTGCCCTGTTTTCTTCCATCATTTTTCCCTGTCATTCATGTCCAATATCTTGTATATCCTTCTAGATCACAGCATTCTCTCCGTGCTTCAGGCGCCCATAACTGCGCACTAAAAGAGGCACTTCCGTAATCAGCATGGCAATCCATCCTGCCAGACACGCAAACGGGAATGTCTCTACCTTCATTGCAAAGCCAAACACAAAAACAAATGCTGCGAGCACACGCACGCCCATATTTACCATACTGCTGATGAGCGTGATCTTCAGATCTCCGATTCCCCGGAAATATCCCTGTATGCCATTCGTAACTGCCGGGAGCAGATACATAAATGAGATCAGTTTCAGATAAGTGACGCCCTCTTTTACAACATCTGTGTCTCTGACGAACAAACGCACAACCGGCTCTGCAAAAAAGAAGCACACCAGAAAAATGATCATTCCATAAACCAGTTCGATCTTCATACCGCCCCAGAATCCCTTTCGCACACGGTCTTTTTTTCCTGCTCCGCTGTTCTGCGCCATAAAAGACGTCATAGAGTGCGCAATATTCTGTTCCGGAAGGCACGCAAAATCATCAATGCGGTTCACGATCGTATACGCCGCCATCACGGAAACTCCCATTGTGTTGGCAATTGCCTGCACGCCGATTTTTCCAAGCTGCACGGTTCCCTGCTGCATCGCACTCGTCCATCCATAGAGGATCGTCTGTTTCAGCAGCGTTCCATCGAATACAAACCATGCTTTTCCAAGATTTAACTCCGGCACCTTTCTCTTAATGTAAATGATGCAAAGCATACAACACACCGCCTCGCTGACGACCGTTGCGACCGCACAGCCCATGCTGCCCCATCTGAGCACTGCCACGAAAAACAAATCCCCGATGATATTGAGCACCGAGCTTGCCACAAGAAAATAGAGCGGTGTCGTGCTGTCTCCCAGCGCCCGCAATGTGCATGCAAAAAAATTATAGATAAATGTAAAAATAAATCCCAAAAACACGATTCTCAGATAAGAAACTGCAAGCGGAAGCACTTCCTCCTGCACCCGGATCAGTAATAATAGCGGTCTGGCAAAAAGAATGCAAAACATCGTGACCGCAATGGAGAACACAATTCCTGCGATCATCGTCGTGCTGATCTGCCGCTTTAAAACATCCATTTTCTTTGCGCCGTACTGGGTCCCCATCAAAATGGAAGCCCCGATACACATGCCGTTCACAAACAAAATTGCAAGCGTCATTAATGGATTGCTTGTGCCGACCGCCGCCAATGCCTCTTTTCCCACAAGCTGACCGACGATAATGCTGTCCACCGAGTTATACATCAATTGAAAAATGTTTCCAAATAAAAGTGGTATCGTAAATTTTACAAGTAATGGAGTAATTTTCCCCTGTGTCAGATCTTTTGTCATATTCTTACGCCTTTGCCAGAATCTTTTTTATATTACATAAAAACAGTGTGGAAGCCACTGCAACCGAAATAAAGTCCGAAACAGGCTCTGCTAAAAACACTGCAAACACTTTGTTCTCAATGAACATCGGCATCAGATAGATCAGTGGGAGCAACAAGATGATTTTTCTTAAACATGCAATGAATAAGGAAAGTTTTGCCTGTCCAAGCGACATAAACGTCTGCTGGATTGCCATCTGGATTCCAAAGATACCGGTCATGCCCATATAAATCCGGGCAGCCCACGTCGTCATCTCATACAATTCCGGGGAACTGCTGTTGAACAGCTGTACAAAAACCCCCGGGAAACACTCTACAAACAGCCAGAATGCCATCGTGTAAATGAGACTTACCACGATCAAAATGCGAATCGTCTTTTTCACACGGTCAACCTTTGCCGCGCCATAGTTATAGCTGATAAGCGGTTGTGCGCCCTGTCCAAGCCCCTGCACCGGCATGAACTGTAACTGCATAATACTTGCAAGGATCGTCATCGCTCCCACTGCCACATCTCCGCCGTATTTCGACAGGGACGCATTAAATGCAATGTTTATAAGGCTCTCCGTAATATTCATGACAAATGATGCCAGACCAAGTCCCATGACCGGAAGAATGATCTGCGGCTGTACTTTTAAATATTCTTTTCGGATACGAAGTTTTGTCTGTTTTCCATTCAAAAAAGAAAACACCCACACGGCGGAAACTGCCTGTGAGAGAATCGTTGCAACGGCCGCGCCCTTTACGCCCATATGAAATGCAAAAATAAATAAAGGATCAAGAATGATATTGCAAATTGCTCCGATCAGAACTGTCTTCATACTGATCTTTGCAAATCCCTGTGTTGTGATAAACATATTCAATCCCAGCGTCATCATGACAAAAATACTCCCCGCCACATAGATCCGCATATATCCCAATGCAAATGGCAAGGTTTTCTCACTCGCGCCAAACATCCACAGAATCGGCTCCGCGACTGCTTCCAGAAAGATGGTCAGCACAACCGAGATTACGATCAGGCTTGTCACACTGTTTCCAAGAATACGCTCCGCTGTCTCATTGTCCCCTTTTCCCATATAAATTGCGGCTCTCGGTGCGCCACCGGAACCGATGAGCATTGCAAATGCCGTAACCATCATAAGTACCGGAAAACATAACCCGAGTCCGGTCAGTGCAATATCCCCCACCTCGCGGATATGTCCGATATAAATACGGTCAACCAAATTATATAGAAGGTTTACAAGCTGTGCGATAATTGTAGGCACCGCCAGTTTTATCATTAAACCGGGAATGCTGCCACTCCCAAGATTCTGTTTTTCTGTCTCTTTTTCCATAAAAATCTCCTCTTGTACTGTCAAATAAAACTTCCGCCTTATCTCTTTTGTGCAAAATCTGCCATCAGACACACGCAGAATAAGGCTGACACACTTTTCACAGTGCAACAGCCTTATTCTAGCACACTCTATGTTCGAATACAAATGGCAGACTTCAATCAGCCAAGTATTTTTTTCAGATCTTCCTCCGGGGTGCTGATCGGAGAAATCTGATAATTTTCTACCAGATAATTCAAAATATTCGGTGAAAGAAACGCCGGCAGAGTTGGTCCAAGATAAATATTTTTTAATACCAAGGTGTAACAACGTCAGTAAAATGCAGACTGCTTTCTGCTCATACCAGGACAATACCATGGAAAGTGGAAGTTCGTTCACGTTGCAGTCAAACGCTTCTGCGAGCGCAATTGCAACCTTGATTGCACTATAAGCATCGTTACACTGTCCCATATCCATAATTCTTGGAAGTCCGCCGATGGTTCCAAGATCAAGGTCATTAAAACGGTATTTTCCACAGGCAAGCGTGAGAATGACAGAATCCTTTGGTGTCTGTTTTACAAATTCCGTATAGTAGTTTCTTCCAACTCTTGCTCCATCACAGCCACCCACTAAGAAAAAGTGGCTGATTGCTCCGGATTTCACAGCATCGATCACCTGATCTGCAACTCCTAACACGGTTCCATGTCCAAAACCGGTCATGACCGTCTTACCGCCATTGATCCCTGTCATCTCACGGTCAGCTTCATAGCCGCCAAGTTCTAATGCTTTCTCAATGACCGGGGTAAAGTCTTTTTCTTCCCCTATGTGAACCATCTCAGGATAAGAAACCACCTCTGTCGTAAATACACGGTCTGCATAGCTTGGTTTTACCGGCATCAGACAGTTTGTTGTATAAAGGATTGGTGCCGGAAGATGATCAAATTCCTTCTGCTGGTTCTGCCATGCAGTTCCAAAATTTCCTTTTAAATGCGGATATTTCTTCAATTCCGGATAAGCATGTGCCGGGAGCATCTCTCCGTGGGTGTAAATATTGATTCCTTTATCCTTTGTCTGCTCTAATAACAGTTTCAGGTCATAAAGATCATGTCCAGTGATCACAATAAATGGGCCTTTTTCTACGGACAATGGAACTGTGGTTGGTGTCGGTGTCCCAAATGTCTCCGTGTTTGCCTTATCTAAAAGTTCCATACAGATCAGATTTTTCTCTCCCACTTCGAGTACGACCGGAAGCAGAAGATCCATATCCATGTCATAACCGATCACGGATAATGCGCGGTAAAAGAAGCTGTTCACTTCGTCCGAAGTGTAGCCCAACACCATCGCATGGTAAGCGTAAGCTGCCATACCACGGATTCCAAATAAAATCAGTGATTTTAAAGAGCGGATATCCTCATTGTCATTCCACAGATTGTTCATGTCATAATCGTCTGTGTTGCCACATGGATTCTGACAGGCACTGCAATCCGGTACAATTTTATTTTTCTCTGCTTTGACTTTTGCGATCATCTCTTTTAAAGTCTCATCATTGAAATTCACATTCGTGATCGTTGTAAATAAACCTTCGATGATAATACGGTCGGTATTTTCTGTTTTGGGATTATTTCCACAGGATTTTGCAAGACCGATCAATGCTCCGGTCAGTTCATCCTGTAATTTTGCTGTATTTGCAGATTTGCCACACACACCTGCATTTCCTGTACATCCACTGCATCCCGCAGTCTGTTCACACTGAAAACAAAACATTTTCTGTTCCATATTGTGTAATCTCCTTTTTATGAAATGTTGTAATGTAAAACGCTGATATACAGGGGGCTACCCCTGCACACCAGCGCTTGTTACGAGGTATGTACAGATTGTAATAAAAACATCGTTATTTTTCTGTTGTATTTACAACGCAATATTCATTTTATGCATTATTTGATTGGTAATATTTTCTTTCTGTCCTCTGTCTCATGCACATAACCGATCAGCTTATCAGATACTCCAACCACACGTTCTGTAGCTGCATTGCACTTGCTGACTGTGCTGTCTAACTCATTCATATGCTCGATCGTGATCTGTGCACTCTCCGCATTCTGAGCTGCAAATTCTTTCAGGGAAACCGTCTCCGTCTCAATGTTATCACTGTGATTCTTTAATTCTTCCACCTCAGAGCTGATGCCTTCGATCGCACTTCCGACCTGACCGATCTCACCGTTCAATATTGTAAAGATCTCCTTTGTCTGATCGATCTTCTCATTCTGGAGGCTGACTGCCTCGGATACCTTCTCAGTGATCTCCACGCTCACATTTGCCTTATCCATAAGGTCTGCTACAAGCTGGTTAATACGCTCCGTAGATTCTCTGGACTGATTTGCCAAAGTACGGATCTGCTCTGCAACAACGGCAAACCCTCTTCCGTGTTCCCCCGCTCTGGCTGCCTCAATACTTGCATTTAATGCAAGCAGGTTGGTCTGATTGGAAATATCTGCAATAATATCGGTAACTGTCTGGATCTGCTGGGCAGAATCATTGGTAAGCTTAGACTGCTCTCTTACATTCTCAATCGCTTCCCCATTCTTCTTACTGATGTCGATCAGTTCTCCCATAATATTTTCAGCAGACTCATTACATTCCTGCATCTTATCTGCACTTGCATTCAAGGCATCGACATTCTCGGAAATCATAGCGATCAGATCGCCGATCGCATCGATCTTCTCTTTCATATCTGCCGTCTGTGCTGCCTGCGTCACAGTGTTATCTGCGATCGTATGCGTTGAATCCTGTGTGATCTTCAAGGAATCTTCCATATCATGAAAGATATTATTAAAATCATCGGATACAGATTTTAATTCTTCTGTTGCTGTTTTGATACCGGAAATCACAGTTGCAAATGAACTGATGGAATCATGTACGGAACGCATCATCAATCCGATGTCGTCCTCACGCTCCATCAGCTTTTTCGCTTTTTCTCCGATCTTCGTCTGCTCCTGTTCATCTTCTGTTTTTCCCTGGGCTATTGTAAGAAACTGGTTCAGCAGTGATTTCACAACCCAGAATACGATCCCAAAAATCACAACACTGACCGCACTTACCAGCACAACTGCAATCAACGTGCTGATGATTCCATTCTTTAACATTTCCAATACAAGCACCTGCCATAAAACAATGACAAGCAACAATGCAAATATCGGTTTTAAGGCTTTCCCCCAGGCCACTTTACTGTTATCCTGCTCCATAATTATCCGAAACCTCCGTGTTCATCAAAGTTATACATATTTTACCATATTTTTCATGCTTATGGTATCCGAATTTACTGATTTTTCATATTTTCTTTGACTATTTCCAAGAAATACTATACAATGCAATCGTTTGAAATACGATGGAAAAGGAGAATCCCAAATGAAAAAAATAGCTTTTTTTGATATAGACGGAACTTTAACTTCCGAAATCGACGGTTCTATACCACAGAGTGCCATCACTGCGATACGAAAAGCCAGAGCAAACGGAAACCTGATGTTTTTAAATACCGGAAGATGTATCCAGAACGTGGAGCCACGCTTTCAGGAAGTCGGCTTTGACGGATTTGTCTGCGGATGCGGCACTGATATTTACTGCGGCGGAAAGAATCTTTTACATGTCACACAGTCCCATGAAATTACAATGGAACTGTTAAAAGCAGCAAGAGACACCAATGTGGACATTGTTTTCGAATCATCCACTGCGGTTGCTTATGATCCGGTCCGTCCGGTCATTCATCCGGATGCCGTGGCACAATATGACGCTTTCGTGAAACGCGGTTATACAATGCCAACGGATCTGGAGTCACCGGATTTTACCTGTGATAAATTTGTTATCTGGTTTCAGGACAAAGAGCAGCTGCAGGCTTTCCGAAAGA
>NZ_ACFY01000021.1 GCF_000174195.1 Roseburia inulinivorans DSM 16841
CCCAATTTCTGGACAAAGCCAGGTGGAGAGCGGAGTGACATTGCTTCTCACCGGAGACGGAAATCTGGATGATCTGTTTTCACACATTGGCTGATGAAACTAATCTTCTAAGCTCGCAGTTACCGAGCAGCTGATCCCAAAAATGCTCAAGAGGAATCTCTTCATACTGGCAGATCAGGCTGCAGTCTAAGGCTCCATGGGCGACGATCAGTACATTTTTTCCGGAAACAACTTCCGGCGTTAAAACATCGTGGATAAAAGAGCCGCTGCGGGCATACAAATGCTCAAGACTTTCCGCACCATCTACAGCATGATAATGGACAGGATCATGGAACAACGTGTATACCGGACATTCCGGTTTCTGTGTGACATGTTCTGTTCCTTCATACATGCCAAATCCCATCTCGCGGAGGCGGTCGTCCGTCAGGATCGGCGTGCCGCTCCCTTCCAGAAAAATTTCAGCAGTCTCCTGCGCACGCTGCAAGGGCGAACAATAGCAGATATCAAATCGCAGATCCCCATACTTTTTCCGCGCGTCTCTCGCCATCTGGCGGCCTTCTTCATTTAAAGGAATATCTTCGCTTCCCTGCAGGCGGTGGACTGCATTCCAGTCAGTTTTTCCGTGTCTCATGATATATAACATAATAAACAATATCCTTTCCTATTTATAATAGTAAAAAACATAAACGCATTGCGGGCTCAATTTCCGGTGCGATTGAATTATATCCTATATTTTGCTAAAATGAAACCCTGATCAGATAACAACAGCGGCACAAAGCAGGAAATTGCATGACAGCTATTAATTTTACAGGAAAACTACCGATATATGATTTAGAAAAATAAGCGTTCCGGCATTTACAGAGATCCGGACCGCAACCATGGAAGAACACAGGCTTATGCACACGGAGGTGTAGAACAATGGCAATAGAGGCTATGAAAGGGGCAGGGATGTCCTACGCGGGAAGTTCATCCGCATCAGATGTAAAAGCAGAGAGTCAGGCAAAAGTGGAAACTGCATCCAACGCAGCAGCTTCTGACGATCTCATGAAGAAAACCATTCAGATCGACACGAAAGAGACTGACAAAAACGGCAAAGACGGAAACCGGGATGACGGTCAGGCAAAGCAGACGATCTCCGAGAATTCCCAGATCAGGAAAGCAGTTGACGAGATCAATAAGAAGGCGCACAATTCCGAGGCAGTCTTCGGAATCCATGAAGCAACCAACCGTGTCACCATCAAGATCGTTGACAAAGACACGAAGAAAGTCCTGAAAGAATATCCGCCGGAGAAAACTCTGGACATGATCGCAAAAGTCTGGGAGATGGCCGGATTATTAGTGGATCAGAAACTGTAGATCACTGTCCAGAAGGCAGGAACAGCAATAGACAAGTGACAGATGCAAACAGAAAAAGATATAAACAAGTTACAAAACTGAAAGGAGCAGGATTATGCCAATCAGAATCACAGGTTTGAACTCAGGATTAGATACCGAAGCAATCATTTCCGCATTAGTATCTTCTTACAGTTACAAGACCAATAAATACAAAAAAGCACAGACCAAGCTCTCTTGGAAACAGGACGCATGGAAGACTTTAAACACAAAAGTTTACAGCTTCTATACAAGCTTGGACAGTCTGCGTTTCTCTAAAAACTACAATTTGAAATCAACCAAAGTATCTGATTCCACAAAAGCGACGGTTACAGCCAGCAGCTCTGCACCAAATGGTACCCAGAAGCTCAACATCCTTAAGGTAGCACAGGCAGGATACTTGACCGGTGGTAAATTAGATGACAGCACTACAACCGGAACCACACTCGCTGAGTTGGGCTACACAGGCGGAAACGGTACGATCACCTTGACAAAAGGTGATGGCACAAAGAAGACTATCGAAGTCAGCCAGGGCACTACGGTCAACAGCTTTATCAATTCTTTGAAAGAAGCCGGCGTGAATGCAAGCTATGATGATATCAACAAACGTATCTTCGTGAGCTCCAAAGATACCGGTAAGGACAATGACTTTACATTGACCGGTGGCAATGTGGATGGGGCGAATGCGTTGACGAAACTGGGATTGAATGTAAAATCAGATGCAACAGACGCAACCTATAAAACCTACATGCAGTATTATGGTGATGGAACGCAGTCAGGTATCACAGCAAAAGTAAATGAAGCGATCAAAGCCTATCAGGATGCCCAGACCGCATATAAGACAGCTGATGCCCAGAATAGCAATATAAGCGCAGGCTATGGTTACGCATCTGCATACGCGGCAATGAAAAATGCATTTGCAAAGAGTAAATTAGATCCAGCACAGCAGGAGCAGTTGACACAGTTACTCCAGATGTCTGCAACAGACCGTGCACAGTCTGTCATGGACAGCAATGGCAATATTTATAAGACTGAAAAGACAAACGATGATGGAAGCGTCATTTATTCTTATACAGATGCAAGTGGGAATAAAAGCTACATCCAGAGTGAGACAACTGATTCTGTAACAAAATATTATACTGCTACAGCAAGTGAAGTAAAATACAACAAGATTACTGCATCAGACGGCAATGAGTACAGTGAAGATGAGAACGGACTTTATGTAGATAAAGACGGAAAAAATATTTTGTGGACGGCAGCAATTTAGTTGAGACAACCGGAACAAAAGTCAACGGCAGCTGGGAAAAGACAGCTGATGGAAAAACGGTTGCTTTTGAAGACAGCAAAAAAGAAGAGGCGACAAAGACCGTTTATACAAAAGGTTCTGACGAGTTAAGCAACGCAAAATCCGGAACGACCGCTTATACAGATCTGGCAAAAAAGGCACAGGATGAAATGAAATTGTCAGACGAAGATATGAGTTCATATCTCTCTACATTGGCAACGAATGTCAGCACAGTGAATACTTATGAAAATACGGCTGATACCACTTTAGAGGATAGTAATGAGTATTCCAGAAAGAGCATTATCGATAAAGTACATAAGGCTTATGCCCAAAATGCGGCACAGGGCGTAACAGACCTTACCAATACATTTGCCGCTGCTATCGCTACCAACAAAACGACAATGAATACCAGCCAGAAGACCATGGATAATAATCAGGTGCTCGCTGATATTGCCGCAATGGAAGACGGTACAGAAAAAGATGCTGCGATTGCTTCATTTGTAAAACAGGTACAGTCAGCACACGACATTGCAAATAACACAAGTATTGAATACAATACAGATGCCAGGAAAATCGATGGCTGTGATTCTGAGATCTATTTAAATGGAATCAAATACACAGGAAGCTCTAACAGCTATTCCATCAACGGCTTAAATATTACGGCACAGGTAGTTACTGATACCGATGGAAAGGCAAGTGATGCGAATGCGATCAGTATCACAACATCTACTGACACGCAGGGAATCTATGATAAGATCAAGGACTTCCTGTCGCAGTACAACAGCCTGATCAATGAGATCACATCTCTGTACAATGCAGATTCCGCAAAAGGCTATGAGCCTCTGACAGATGATGAAAAAGATGCAATGTCTGACACAGAAGTAGAGAAGTGGGAGCAGAAGATTAAAGATTCTCTGTTGAGACGTGACGATAATCTGGAAAGCCTTATGAGCGCTATGACTTCTGCAATGAGCGGTGCGGTTGAGGTGAATGGAAAGAAAATGTATTTGTCCAATTTTGGAATCAAAACATTAGGATATCTGAATGCACCAAAGAATCAGCAGAATGCATATCATATTGATGGCGATGAAGATGATGCTAATTCTTCCGGTAATGCAGATAAGCTGATGACTGCAATTACCAATGATCCGGACACAGTGATCAATTTCATGCAGGGACTGGCAGAAAATCTGTATGATTCTATCCATAAAAAAATGCAGTCATCATCATTAAGCAGTATTTATACGGTTTATAATGATAAAGAGATGGCATCAGAGTATAGTGATTATACAAGTATTATTAAAAAGTGGGAAGAAAAATTACAGGACAAAGAAGATTATTATTATAAAAAGTTCTCTTCTATGGAGACGGCACTTTCTAAACTGAACAGCCAGACATCATCATTAAGTGGTTTATTTGGCGGTTGATATTTGGTATAATGGGAAATAGAAATACTTAGAATTATAAGTTAAAAAGCAGAGCAGATATAATTTATCTGCTCTGCTTAATACACAGTGAACATCAGGAGGGTACTATGTTAGCGAATCAGGGATATGCAGCGTATGCTAACAACAAAATCATGACAGCGTCACCGGCGGAGCTGACACTGATGCTGTATGAGGGTGCAATTAAGTTTGCGAATCTTGCAATAACAGCAATAGAAGAAAAGAACATTGAAAAAGCACATATTAACATTGTTAAAGTGGAACATATTATAGAGGAATTTCAAGCAACTTTAAATCACAAATATCCGGTTGCTAAAGATTTTGACGAGGTATATTCGTATCTGATGAATCGGCTTCGTGAAGCTAATATGAAAAAAGACAAAGAGATTATGGAAGAAGTGTTAAAACATCTGCGTACCATGCGCGACACCTGGAAAGAAGTGATGCGTACCGGTAGAACACATTAATTGGAGAATGGTGCTATGGCAGACAACCAGTATATTACAATCATGCTACAAAGCCTTCACAAGAAAGAGAAGGTTTTAAACAGCATCATACAGATCAATAAGCGTCAGAAAGAAGAACTGGAGAATCCATCTTTAGATCCGGATGACTTTGATAAGACAGTAGAAGAAAAGTCAGAACTCATAGAACAGCTAGAGCTGTTGGATAATGGCTTTGAAAAGCTTTATGAAAAAGTACGTGAGGAACTGCAGACGAATAAAGAACTCTATAAGGATGAAATTCTTCAGATGCAGGGCAGCATACGTGCCCTGGCAGAAAAAAGCATGGAGATCCAGGCGCAGGAAGCACGCAACAAACAATTGATGGAACAGAAATTTGCCAGCGTAAAAAAACAGGTGAGGGAAATCCGTTCCAGCCAGAAAGTGGTCAATCAATACTACAAGAATATGATGAAAAAAGGCTATGTGGAGCCACATTTTCTGGATAATAAAAAATAATTGATAGAAAAAAAGAAAAAAATCTTTTTTACTATAAAGTATTGGAGAGAATCTCCGATATATAAGTCAAGTAAAGAAAATTACTTGCAGGTGGAAGTTCAAGCAGAGCGTACGGCTGGGAGAATAGAAACCTAATACAACAAAAAACAAGTACATAAAGTACAGATGCAGCATGGACGCTGCATTACATTCAAGGAGGAAAATAATATGGTAGTACAGCACAATATGACCGCAGCTAATGCGAACAGAATGTTAGGAATTACAACTAGCGCACAGGCAAAATCTTCAGAGAAGTTATCTTCTGGTTACAAAATCAACCGTGCAGCAGATGATGCAGCAGGATTAACAATTTCTGAGAAGATGAGAAGTCAGGTTCGTGGATTAAATAAAGCATCTGACAATGCAGAAGATGGTGTATCTTTAATTCAGGTAGCTGAAGGTGCTTTAGGTGAAACTCATTCTATCTTACAGAGAATGAATGAATTGGCAACACAGGCAGCAAACGATACTAATACAACAGCAGATCGTACAGCAATCCAGAAAGAGGTTGATCAGTTAGCATCTGAAATCAGCAGAATCCGTTCTACAACACAGTTCAATACAATGAACTTATTGGACGGTAATTTTGCAACTAAAAATTTACAGGTTGGATCATTATGTGGACAGAAGATTACAGTCAGCATTGATGATATGAGTGCTACATCACTTGGTGTTAATGCATTAAAAGTAACAAGCTTTACAGATGCTGGAGCTGCAATGAAGAGTGTTCAGAGCGCAATTAGTATGGTATCTGGACAGCGTTCTTATTTAGGCGCATTACAGAACAGATTAGAGCATACAATTGCAAATCTGGATAATATTTCTGAAAATACTCAGTCAGCAGAATCTCGTATCCGTGATACAGATATGGCAGAAGAGATGGTTACTTACAGCAAGAACAATATTCTTGCACAGGCAGGACAGTCTATGCTTGCACAGGCTAACCAGTCTACACAGGGTGTATTATCTCTGTTACAGTAATTATATGCAATTTAAAAGCCGGCAGTTTATACTGCCGGCTTTTTTCGTAAAGGGAAAAGAATGAAATTAGAGAATAGATATACAAAAAAGCAGATGATAGAGAATATAAATGAGTGTATTTTGAAATTATATGAAAACGAAAGCAAAAAAGCAATGGAACAGGTCTTAGTTTTATTGGAACAGTTTCAGACAATGATTGAAAATTGTAATGAGGATGACAACTTAAGCGAAAAAAGAAAGGGACTTTCTTTTTTGCATGAGCTTTTAGAACAATATAAATATGGGGATATATTAGCAATTGCAGATTGTTTACAAAAAAATGCAAAACAGTTTATAGAAGAATATTACGAGATAAATCAGAAGGAGAATAGTGGCTTAAGGCATGAATATATTTGAGAATAATATAACAATTTTAGAAAAAAAATATCCTGAAATTGCTCGAAAGATAAAAGAGATAAATATGGAGTCTACTACAGATCAGGTTCGGATTCAAAGGGCGGAAGATGGAGAGAAAGTAATAGAATTATATTGTCGAAAACATTGGTGGAGATTAAACAGTAAAATATCCCCGAAAAATGCAGCCGCTCAATATGCAGAGAGATATGAGATACGAATGTATGGGGTATATTTTGTATATGGAATTGCGGATGGGAAAAGTATTCGTCACTTATCAGAAAAATGTGATGATACAAATGTTATGGTTGTCTGGGAGCCAAATGTAGAAATACTAGCTGTAGCACTGCACAATTTCGATTTTGAAGATTTAATCGCAAATGATAATATTATATTATGTGTTCCGGAAGCTGAAGATAATATTGATGATATTTTACAGAAAGTTGTAAGCTACTCAAATATGAAATTGATTGAGTTTTGCATCCTTCCAAATTATGATGTGATATATACAAAACAATGCGAGAAGTTTATGCAAAGCTGTATTAATAAAATGCAGGATGAGATTGTGCATAAGAGTACGAGATTGGGGTTCAGTCGTATGATACCACAACATATGCTATTTCACATGAAAAACATGATTTCGCAGAGAAATATCATGCAGATTAGAGAGGCATTTTTTACATATCCGGTAAAAGAGATACCGGCAATTATTGTATCTGCGGGTCCATCCTTAGATAAAAATGTAAAAGAACTTCAAAAGGCTCAGGGAAAAGCATTTATTATTGTAGTTGACGCTGCATTAAGAACCGTTTTAAAGGCGGGGGTAAAACCGGATCTTGTATGTACGATAGACCCGGAATCACCGGAACGTTTTTTTGAAGGTATGGATTTGAAAGATATTATATGGATGTATGGAAAGTGGACAAGACCATGGATTTTCCAGCAATACGGTGGAAAAATTTTTTATCAGGGGAATTATACAGGAATGTGGAATACTATTTTGTCTGATGAGTTGGGTTATAAATTTCCAGCGGTGTTGACAGGTGGATCTGTTACCAGTGATGCATTTATGATAGCTGACTATATTGGATTTCGAAAAATCATTCTGGTAGGACAGGATATGGCATTTACTAATGGTATTTCACATACAAGTGGTATAGAGGGGGCATTTGGAGATAATGACGAGTATATTGACAGTAGATATCAGGTCTATGTAGAAGGAATTGATGGACAAAAATTAAAAACAGACTTTCAGATGTGGCGTTATAAAAAGTGGTTTGAAAAAATTATTGAGAAAAATGAAGGCAGGTTTAGAGTCATTAATGCGACGGAGGGTGGGGCTCTCATAAAGGGGACAATTAACCAGAGATTGAGAGAAACCATCAGTTCTGAATGTAAAATAGAGTTTGATGGATATAAAATATTAAATCAGATTGAACCGGCATTTACATCGGAACAGCAGGAAAAACTAGAAAATAAATTATCAGAATTAAAACAGGAAGCATCGGAACTGAAAAATATATTAAAACAGAATATAAAGAATCAAAATGAATTAATAGAGCATTTGGAACAAAACAATCAGAATGGAGCATGGATTGCAGACAAATTAAGAGCTGTAATGGAGCAAAATGCAAAAATAGAACAGTCACTAATCATGGAATTTCTTACTTATTATGCACAAAAGGAAGAATATGAAGTGGGTGATGATATATACGCAGATGAAAATATGAGTATTCCGGATATGATTAGAAAAAGCGTATATTTGCAAAATGGATATTTAAAGGGTGTAGAAATGTTACAGGAGGACATGGATGAATATGCATTAAAAAGTTAGCATTGCTAACTTTTTAATGTATTCAAAATAGCTTTAACACGATGCGAAAAAGTATGAAAATCCTGCATTTTTCCAAAAGCATTTTCAGCAATCTGAGTACGTTCGCAGTCGTGATGCAAATAATAACGAATTTTTAAAATAAAATCTTCTTTATCTTCATAATAAACAAAATCTTCGTTTGGGAAAAAATAATCCCAAAAATCAGCTTGGTAATTTGTAAACAAAAATCCACCACTGCCCATGATATCCATGCAACGGAGTGGGATGCCGGACTGGATGCTTTTTAATGTGATATTTAGGTTAATAAGGCTGTTTCTAAAAACAAGTGGCATAATGGAGTACCAGTCAATAGGACCAACATATTGAGCATTAGGTATATCTTTAGGACGGTTATGTGTGTACAGTTTTAACTGGAATTGCTCTGAAGCGGATTTTAATAAAGAAATCCTTTCATTACTTGTAATTTTTCTGCAAAGAAAATAATTGGCATATACATATGCTGCACTTTCGGTGCCATCTGGTAATGGTGTATAGGGAAGCGCTTTTTGCATGTCATTTAAAATAGGCTGAGTAAGAAGTTCTTCGAGAAAAAAAGAACCGTATACCTGTTGTTGTGCAGCCATAATCGCATTTAAGTAACCTCTTGTATAATCACTTATGGATGTAAGACGTTCAAAAAAATTATGATCTTCGTTATATAGAGATCCGACAAAAGAAACTTCTGAAGATAGTTTAGAACATAGTTCGGGTGGGCAGATAAGTTTGGAAAGTCGTTGTACATTAGCTGCCAGAGGAAGATAAAATACAGTTTGAATACCTGTATTTTTAAAAGTATAATAGGTTACTTTGTCAAACAAAAATACATAATTGCATGAGTTAATAAGACTGCAGGAGTACAGTGAAGTTAACGGACAGTCATAAACATAGGAAACATAAGGTATCCCATATTTTTGACAGCAGTTTGACAAAATCGGAAAATAATTAAAGGAGAAAACAAAACTGTAGTGGTCAGATTCAACAAACTTAAAAAAATCAGATTCAAAGGATGCGTTTACACGATCCTGATAGGAGGGGTGAGAAAATAAGTCACATTGAATTTCATTTTCTTCAAAAGCATCAATCATGTCCTGCTTGGCAAATGCGGGTGTATCTAAAAAAATAATTTTCATAGTTTATGGGTTATCCTTTCGTGTATCCATAGGCTAGTGTAAGCATTTCTAACAGCCTTTGGGGATAGGTATGTTTTTTCGTTATTGTATCGAATCCGTTTTGGGCTATTTCAGTACGTTCTTTATCATGTTCTAAATAATATTCGGCTTTTTTTAACAAATCTTCTTCATCGGTGTAATAAACAATATCATAGCCGGGAGTAAAATAATCGGTTAGTTCAGGCTGATAGTTTGTCAGTAAAAAACCGCCACATCCTAATATGTCAAATATTCGTAAAGGAAGACCATTCCGTATGGCTTTGGCAGTTATGTTTAAGTTGATTTTACTGTGATGAAAAACAAGTGGCATTTCAGTAAGGGTTTTAACAGTGCCACAGTTTTTGACAGACAGGCCGGTTGTATCACTTGCAGTATATAAATTAACTGGAAAGTGTGCGCCTAATAATTTCATGGTTGAAATCCGTTCTATGGCAGAAACAATGGGGTCAAGAAGAAACTGTGCATAGGAAGAACGGGCGTTTTCTGGTGTTACACCTTCGAAGTCACATTGATTTTTTGCGATAGTACTCAGTTCGCTTACAATAGAATCAGATAAAAGAGATTCTAAAAAATGATAGCCATAAACTTTGGATTGTGCCGTCATAATACTGTAAAGATAACCCTGCAGATAATCGGATAGCTGACCTAATTTATGATAATCACATTTTTCAGTGTACAGGGATCCGACAAAGGAAATATCGTTTGAAAATTTTGCTTTATCGTCTGCGCTGCCAGAGTGAATGACAGATGACCAGCGGGCAGGATTGCTTGCAAGGGGAAGATGGAAAATACAATTCGGGTTGTAATGGATAAAGGTATTATATTGTGCGCTGTCAAAAAGAAAAATACGATTCCATTCATTATAAATTGCCGGAGAATATAACTCAGCCACAGGACTGTCAACTGTCCAGCAAAGATATCTTATTTTAAAAATATTACAAACCTCTGAAATAAAGGGATAAAAATTGATACTGAACACAAAATCATAGGTATGCAAAAAAAGGGTATCGGACAAAAGTGATACGCCATCGGAAGGAGTAAAATTTTTATTATAAATTTCAATTGTAATTTCGTCCACAGTGTTACCTAATTGTTTAAAGGCATCAATGATATCTGGCTCACAAATGCTGCCGTAACGGTAAAAAAGTATGTTCATTCTCGGAAATCCCTTTGTATAATTGTTATTTATATGCCGTTATTATATACTAATTTGCAGGCATCTTACAAGCCAATATAAAAGGGAATGAAGGTAAAGTTGAAAATAGAGGTTATGAGAATGCACTAAAAGTTCGATATAAATATAGAATATATAGCAGCAGGATGCTGCAGAGTAAAGCAGGAGGCTTATTTATGTTAAACGGCAAGACAATCTTAGTCACCGGTGGAACCGGCTCTTTTGGCAATCAATTCATTACATATGTTCTAGAACATTATGAACCAAAAAAAATCATTGTATATTCCAGAGATGAATACAAACAATTTATAATGGCAAATAAATTTAAGCAATATAAAGACAAATTACGTTTTTTTATCGGTGATGTAAGAGATAAAGAAAGACTTTATCGTGCATTTGATGGAGTAGATTATGTAGTACACGCAGCAGCTTTAAAGCAGGTGCCGGCATGTGAGTACAACCCAATGGAAGCTGTTAAGACTAATATCAATGGTGCGATGAACATTGTTGACGCAGCACTTGATTGTGGGGTAAAGAGAGTGGTTGCTTTATCCACAGATAAGGCTGTAAATCCGATTAATTTATATGGAGGTACAAAATTAGTTTCAGATAAGCTCTTTATTGCTGCTAATGCATATGCCGGGGCAAAGGATGTATGTTTTTCAATTGTTCGATATGGTAATGTAGCCGGAAGCCGTGGTTCTGTTATTCCGTTCTTTAGAAATATTGTTGCAGATGGTGGAAAAGAACTGCCGATTACAGATTATAGAATGACACGTTTTTGGATTAGTTTAGATGAGGGTGTACAGTTAGTAATAAAAGCTCTGTCTGAGGCAAAAGGTGGCGAAACATTTATTTCTAAAATTCCGTCTTTTAAAATTACTGATTTAGCACAGGCAATTTTACCGGGATGTGAAATGCCGGAAGTAGGTATTCGTGAAGGCGAAAAGCTGCATGAAATTATGGTTACGAGAGAAGATTCGATGATGACATATGAATATGATAAACATTTTATTGTTTATCCACACTTTGACTGGTGGGATGATTCAAAAATTCAGCCGGGAGGAAGAAAAGTCGAATCAGGATTTGAATATAGTTCAGGTAAAAACACAGAGTGGTTGTCTATAGAGGACATTGCAAAAAGATTGGAAAATGTGAAAGAACATTAATAGATGCGAAAGATGGAGGATATTTAAATATGATACAATATTGTAAACGCTGCTGTCTGCCGAGTACAAAACCACATTTGTCATTTGATGAAGAAGGAATTTGTAATGCATGCAGAAATTATGAAAATCGAAAGAATGTAGATTGGGACGAACGAAAAAAGAATTATTAGATATATTAGATAGGTATAGATCCAAAGATGGAAGTAATTGGGATTGCATTATACCAGTAAGCGGTGGCAAGGATAGTACATATCAGGTTGTTACGATGCTAGAGTTGGGAATGAACCCATTATGTGTAACAGCTACAACCTGTGATTTGACAGAAATCGGAAGAAAAAATATAGAAAACATCAAAAAGATGGGTGTTGATTATATTGAAGTGACAACAAATCGTGTTGTTCGTGCAAAACTGAATCGTATCGGACTGATCGAGGTAGGGGATATTTCATGGCCGGAGCATGTAAGTATTTTTACAGTTCCGGTACGTATGGCGGTTAATTTTAATGTTCCATTGATTATCTGGGGGGAAAATTCTCAAAACGAGTATGGTGGTCCAGCCGCAGCGGTTGAAAATAATGTTTTAGACCGCAGATGGTTAGAGGAATTTGGCGGAATGTTAGGATTGCGTGTAAATGATCTGGTTGGGCAGGAAGGAATTACCAAAAAAGATCTGATTCCATTTACATATCCAACAGATGAGGAGTTGAAACGTGTCGGTGTAACAGGAATTTTCCTTGGATATTATATCCCATGGGAAGGACTGCACAATGTTCTTGTGGCAAAAGCACACGGATTTGAAAGCTGGGGAAAAGTAGTAGAAGGCGATTATGATGATTATGAGAATCTTGATAATTATCAGGCAGGAATTCATGAGTATTTTAAATACTTAAAATTTGGATTTGGTCGATGTACGGATCAGGCATCCATGCATATAAGAAGGGGACGAATATCAAGAGAAGAAGCCATGAGAGTAATAAAAGAACGTGACGGGGCGTTCAGATGGACATATCTTGATAAAAAACTGGAAGACATTTTAGCACCATTAGATATTACTGTTGATGAGTTTATAAAAATTTGTGATGAGTTTACAAATAAAAAATTATTTGTAACTGATAAAAATGGTAAATTAGTGAAAGATAAAAAAGGTAATTTGACAAAGATTAATTATGATAATGTAGATGAGGGTAATTAATAATGGAGACAGCAATTATCGATTATGGAATGGGAAATCTTCTGTCAGTACAGCGAGCATTTGAGAAATGTGGGTCTGATGCCATTATTATCGATAATCCATTGAAACTCCGGGAGACCGAGCATATCGTGCTTCCCGGAGTTGGTGCATTTCCGGATGCAATGGAGAATCTGAACAAGAATGGATGGATAGAAGAATTAAATCATGCAGTGAGAAAAAAAGAAATTCCGTTGTTAGGTATATGCCTTGGTATGCAGCTTCTGGCGGAAAAAGGTTATGAAGTACGGGAGTGCAATGGTTTAGGATATATAGAAGGAGAAATTGTTCGATTTATACCATCAGAAATGAAGGAGAGAATACCACATGTTGGATGGAATAATATTGAAAAAATTTAGAGATACCATTATTAGATGGAATACCAGACAATACAAATTTCTATTTTGTACATAGCTACTATTTCAAAGCATTACGAGAAGAAAATATAGCGGCGGTAACACCTTATTGTGGAGAGTTTCCTTCTATAGTTGTGAAAGATAATATTGTGGGAACACAGTTTCATCCTGAAAAAAGTCAGAAAGCCGGTTTTAAAGTAATAAAAAATTTTCTCAGGATGTAATGAAAGGATAAGAAATGTTAAAAGTAAGGGTTATCCCAACGTTATTATATAAGTCAGTAGGACTTGTAAAAGGTGTAGGCTTTAATTCCTGGCGCAGAGTGGATACAGTTTTACCAGCGATTAAGGTTTATAATATGAGGGAAGTAGACGAATTAATTCTTCTTGATATTGAGGCAACAAATGAAAATAGAGATCCGGATTATGATGAAATCAGAGATTTTTCGAGAGAATGTTTTGTGCCGTTCTGTGTTGGCGGTGGAATTCACAATATAGAGCAGATTAGGCAGCTATTACGTGCAGGTGCAGACAAGGTTGCAATTAATACAGCAGCGTATAGTAATATTTCGCTTATTACAGAAGGCGCGGATTTGTTTGGCTCACAATGTATAGTTGCAAGTATAGATTGCCGAAAAATAGGAACGGAATACCATTGTTTTTCGCATAACGGTACAGTTGATACAGGATATCAGGTAGAGCAATGGGCAAAAAAAGTGGTAGATGCTGGTGCGGGAGAAATTTTATTGACATCCATAGAACTTGATGGAACTATGGAAGGTTATGATATAGAATTAATAAAAAAGGTAACATCAAGTGTTTTTGTACCTGTTATTGCTTCTGGAGGAGCTGGAAATTATGAGCATATGAGAGAGGCTATAGTTGATGCGGGAGCATCTGCAGTTGCGGCAGCAAGCATTTATCATTTTACAGAGCAGACACCGAAAGAAGCAAAAGAATATTTGCAGGAGCATGGGGTTGAGGTTCGGCTTATTTAGACTTTAAGGATTATAAATATGAAAAAAGTTATAGAAACACAGACCACCGGAATAGATGCAATTGAATTGTTAATGGATGAAACATTATGTGAAGGCAGGATAGTTATTCCTAAAATGATGGTAAAACAGGCAGGTGGAGTGAACCAGAAATTAAAAGCAGGAAAAAAATATGAGCTTATGATGCGTATTGCGGAAATGTTTCCCATTGAACTTATAGAAACGAACGAAAATGCAGTCGCAGATAACAGCATCATATTGGAGGATGATACACCAGAGAAAAAACAGGATTATGGATGGAAAACAGATTGTTATATTGCATCAAAATATGCTGAAGAACTGCAAAAAAGAAATTTATTTGATGTAGTTATTCAGACAATACTAGAAGATGGAAATGTAAGAAAGAACTATAATGAGACAGTATATTTTTTGGAATTAATGCTTAAAAAGAGTGAAGAATATTATCGAATTGATGATATGACAAAACCGATTCTAATTTATAAAGGGGATGATATTTGCCATAATGTGTTGACTGTGTTTGCAGAAGAATTTGGAAATGCATTAGAACAGATGGGAAAAAATGTAATTTATTTTGACATGGCAAAAGAACCGATTGGAAACGTAACACGTTATATGAACCAGCATTTTTGTGCAATTATTGGCGTACAGTCCTACATGTTTTCTATTAAACTGAGTGATGAAAAACATTATATACATGAATATATTTATGGCCCCAAATTTAATTTTATTTTTGACCACCCGATCTGGTTAAAAAATCATTTAAATCATCATTTACAGTATTTTACAGTATTGACACTTGATGATAATTATGTTGACTTCGTAAAAAAACATTTTAAAATGAATGCTATTTTGTTTCCCCCTGCAGGGATAGAGAAGGCAGGAGAGGAACAGAAAAAATATGGACTGACATTTATTGGTACATATAATGATTACAGAAGCCAGCTTCCTGTTATTCATCAAATGAATCGTTCGATGCGTTTTTTCGCAAATCATTTGCTAAGTATTATGAGAAAAAATACTTGGTTAACGGCAGAAGATGCGTTTGATAGGACCGTTAAGGAACGAAGATTAATATTGAGTGAGAACGAATACTTAGATTTATTTTATGAGATGCGTCGGGTATTTTATTGTGTTATTCATTATTATCGTGAGCATGTATTAAAAACCATTGTAGATAATAATATAAAGGTGGATGTGTTTGGAGATAGTTGGAAAGACTCTCTTTTTTACGGTCATCCTAATGTGATATGGCATCAAGATGTTACTGTGGAAGAAAGTATAACAATTTGGAAACAATCGAAGCTCTCGTTAAATATTATGTCATGGCATAAGGCTGGATTTACGGAAAGGATGGCAAATATCATGTTGGCAGAAGCCGTTTTGGTTACGGATGATACAGCATACCTCAACGGTCGCTATAATGAGAATGACATGCTGGTTTTTCAGCTAAACCAATTAGAAAAACTGCCTTCTAAAATTCAGAAGTTGTTGTCAGATGATAAAAAGAGAAGTGAAATTGCAGAAAATGGACGAAAAAAAACGAGGGAAGCGCATACCTGGCAAAAACGAGCCCAGAGTTTTGTAGATTTTTTATCGGAAATAGAATAAAAAATTTATTAAGAGACAGAAGAATTATGCCGATATTAATAATAGTATTTACAGAAAGGAAAAGCTACAGGAGTGGCAGTGTATATCATGGAAGATAACAGAAAAGAACAAATTGAAGCATTACAGGTATTAACTGAATTTAACGGACGTTTAGTAAAAAATATGAGTATCCTTGTTAAAGAATTATCAGGGGAACGCCTTGATGACACGGATAATTTTGAAAAGGCAATTATTGATGCAATTAACTGGGAAATTGAAGTGCTGAATGGAACGATGGAACTGTTAAATGAAGGAAAAGAAAGAATTAATAAAGAATCTTTTAATAAAGCGGTAGTAGCATTAGGAGAAGCGGTTGCTTCAAAAGATGATGCGAAAATGGCAGAGCAGTTTAAAAATATAATTCCTGTGTTTGAAGATTTAGGAAAAGCAGCAGAAGAAGTAATTAAATAAAATGGAAAGGAAAAACCAGCTTTTTAGTTATGTTAAGAAGCTGGTTTTTAATATAGGTTAATGAATGAAAAATTTGACAGTTCAAAATATAATTTAAGCTTGCGTAGGGCAAAGTTGGAGGATGCCGAATTTTTATTTATACTTAGAAACGATAAAACAGTTCGGGAAAATTCTTTTCAGACCAATGTAATTGCGTATGAACAGCATTTAAACTGGTATAAAAACAAAATGCAGGATGAAAAAACACAAATTTACATTTTACAGATAAATAAACAAAATATAGGACAGGTCCGGGTAGATGAGGAAAACTCGGATTTGGAAATTTCCTATGCAATTTGCCAGGAATATCGGGGGAAAGGGTATGCAAAATGGATGTTAGGTACTTTGGAGAAGGAGTTGAGGAAAGTGAAAAACAACATTGGAAAATGTTTGGTAGGAGATGTGAAAAAAGATAATATCAGTTCGCAAAAAGTGTTTCTTTCACTTGGGTATATTGAGTCAAAGATGACCTATGGATTTCAATATAGAAAAAGAATATAGCATACAAATAAAATAAATATATTATTTCATCCGTATGCTATATTAAAATTAATTCCAAAGATTACAAATTGAATATTTTGAGGTAAGGCGCTTTGACATAAAGTCTTTTGGGGTGTCGGAACAATTGGAAGTGAAATATTCAATTGCATCCAGAATATCAGCACAGGAGTTTCCTACATTGGAAAAAACACGCGAGCCTTTTTCACGAACATAAGAAAAAGATTCAGGAAATGAAATTAGTTGTTCCATATCTTTTCTAAGGTTTGCTTTTGTAGATTTAATGACATAATCCATTGGAACAACGGCATAGCGGCTTGGTGTGGTGTCAGGAATGAGCCAATCGGTTACAGCAATACTTGTTTTTCCAAACATTAAGGCTTCTGCCATGACACTGGATTCATCGGAAACAACATAATCACACATTGCAAGCGCAGTCATAATGCTTTCTTCGGGTTCAATATAATATACGTTATCATACTTTCCCTCATGTAAGGCACGCATATTCTTTATATTTTCAATAATATTAGAATATTTTTCAGACCAATGGGCTTGTTTAATGAGTAAGTTTACATTTAAAGAGGAAAGAGCTTTAATAAAATCATCCTCTTTTCCATCATTTTCCCACGATGGTGCATATAAAATAGAAACATCATATTTTAAATGAAACTTATTACGTAATTCTTCAACATGTTGTAAAAGTTCTGGAGAAGAAACCAGGTCGCTTTTCGGATATCCGAGTTCATAAGTACCACACCGTGGATTAGCATAGTATTGGCAGGAACATTGCCTCCACAAATCAGCCCAGAAGTCAC
The DNA here is from genome assembly GCF_000174195.1 of Roseburia inulinivorans DSM 16841. Lineage (GTDB taxonomy): Bacteria > Bacillota > Clostridia > Lachnospirales > Lachnospiraceae > Roseburia > Roseburia inulinivorans. The sequence goes on from NZ_ACFY01000021.1 coordinate 17,871, forward strand.
CGGGAACAATACCGATATCAAATTTATTCCAACGTTCTAATTCCCATAGATTAGGCCAACGATTATGTCCTTGTGCTAAATCGTGGAGAAGAATTACAGAAAATTTTGAGTTTTCAGGGTGACATACATGCTGGCAATAGATGCCAATTTCTGCTGTGGCAAGGGTGTTATCCGTAAAAGTAATTTTGTAACCGCGTGCTGCAGCTTCATCAGCAATTGGTTTTAAATTATAATATTCGCCCATGTCAGTGTAAAAAAAAGTAATATCTTTTTTGCAGGAAATAAAATTCTCTGTTTTGGTAAAATCACATGCTGTTACAGGAGAAATATCAAAAAAGTTTTGACTTTCATAGTCTGATAAAAGTTTTTGATAATCAGTGTTTAATTCTTCATCAATTAAAGCATTTGTCAGAATGGATGATGCCAAAGGAAGATAAGTATATACAATATTTGCAGAATAAAGTAATTGGTATAAAAGTGCAGTACACTGCATGGAATGAGGAATGCATATATTAAATAAACGTAGTTTCTTTGCATAATCAGCTGATATTAGTAATGTAGATAAATCGCCATATAAGTTTACAGTGTTTGCAAGACTATAAGTTAACAGCTGTTTTCCTTCAAAAATATGGTTGTCAAGCATGTCCTGATAGATAAAGTCAGGGTGGGCGATAATTACGTCATTTTCGTCAATGAAATTGCGTGTGCAGATAACTTCATTAGCAGTTGGAGCTTCTATAAGGAAAGAAATAAGCAGTGAAATACGATTTTTCTCATACTTATGCTTACAGTCAAAAAAACAAATGTATTCGCTTTCTATAGATGTAATACATTGGCAAAATTCTTCTAGCAGATTATCGGCGGAGAGGCAGATAATATCAAGATTTTTGTAATTCTGGAAAGTTTTTACATTTTCAAGACAGGTTTGCGTATCTTCAGAAGATTGTTTGATGTATATAAGTGTTACACTTGGTCCAGTTGACATGATGAGAGAATTCATGCATGTCATATAAAAGTCATCACGCCCGAAGGTAGATTTATATATTTTAAGACATTCATGCGTGGTGTTATAATCTTTTGCGGAGAGACATTGCTCTATTAACTGTATCATTTGAGCTTTTGGGGATAAATTATTCATAATAATATACCAATAAAGAAATTGGTTTGTACCTCCTGGCAAATATATATTTGTTTTTGTATTTAGTATAAAGAAAAATGAGAGATAATTCAATATAAGAGCTAGCAACTTATATATAAATTTGATAAAATTATTTGAGAAAATATTTATAATACGAGGTTATAAAGTAAACTATGAGGATACTTTTTTTTCAATGGCATTCCTTTATGAATAAGGGAATAGAAAGAGCTCTAAGAAAGCTTAATATAGAATATAAAACTTTTTTCTGGCAATTTGAGAATTGGGAAGAAGACCAAAAATTTTTGCAGAAATTGCGGAAGGAAATAGAAAAAGAAAATTATACAATGGTTCTTTCTGTGAATTATGCACCTCTTGTCTCAAAAATTTGTGAGGAAAAGGGAATACCTTATATTGCATGGGTATATGATGCACCATTACATATTAGAGAGTTGTCATCCTTGAAAAATAAATGTAACTATATTTTCTTTTTTGACAGAGGACAGGCAGAACAGTATAAAAAAATAGGGATAAATGCATTGCATATGCCATTAGCAGTAGATACAGATATATTTGGAGAAGCAATTATAAAAAATAATAGCCGATATCAAACGGACGTATCGCTGGTTGGAAAACTTTATCAGACAGAGTATGCAGGATATACAGGATGCTTATGTGAATACACAAAAGGATATTTAGAGGGAATTATTAATTCACAGTCAAAGATTTATGGGGGATATTTAATACCGGAATTAATTACACAAGAATTATTAAATCAAATTAATGAGGATTATAAACAAAAGAAAATTGATTTTCAAATGGGGTGTAGGGAATTAGAATTTATGCTTGCATGTGAAACAACAGGAAGAGAAAGATATACAGCATTGGCTTTGCTCTCAAATCATTTTAAAGTTGATTTATATTCGACGGATAAAGAAAATAGTCTTCCCAATATCAATTTCAGAGGGTATGCAGATTATTACACACAAATGCCACAGATTTTTTATGGAAGTAAAATTAATTTAAATATTTCATTGAAAACAATTCGGACAGGAATACCGCTTAGGGTAATTGATATTTTGGGATGTAATGGATTTGTAATAACAAATTATCAGGAGGAAATTGCCGAGTATTTTAAAGTAGGTGAGGAGTGTGTTGTGTATGATAATTTAGAAGATTTATATGAAAAAACCAAATATTATTTAGAACATGATATGGCGCGTCAAAAAATAGCAAATGCAGGATACCAGTGTGTAAAAAGAGACTTTACTTTTGAGAATAGATTACAGTGTATGTTCCAAGAGATAAAATAATGAAAGAGGGATAAGAAAAATGTATGATGAATTAATAAAAAAGATGCAACCAAAACCAAAATTTAATTTAAAATGGTATAAAGATGCAGATTTATATTCAGATGGAGATGTAGAGGATAAGATAATACAATTGATAGCAGAAAATGAACCAGAGCATTATACAGATGCTATTTATGATAATTTTAGTTGGGCTACATATTATCATTTAATACATTTACGAAAAAATATTTTAAACTGGTATGATTTTAAAAAGGATAGTGATGTTTTGGAAATTGGATGCGGTATGGGAGCTGTAACAAGTGTGTTGTGCGACAATTGCAAAACGGTCACAGCGGTAGAATTGTCAAAAAGAAGGGCAACAGCAACATTGTTACGTTGCAGGGAAAAGGAAAATTTAGAAATTATTGTAGGAAATTTAAATGATATCCAATTTGATAAAAAATTTGATTATATTACATTAATAGGTGTATTTGAGTATCAGGGATGTTATACAGAATCTGATAATCCATATAAAGATTTTTTGGTCAGGATAAAGCAGCTGCTAAAGCCAGATGGGAAATTATTTATTGCTATTGAAAATCAGTATGGATTAAAATATTGGTGTGGAGCACTGGAAGATCATACAGGTATTCCGTTTGATGGAATGAATCAGTATAAGTTTACAAAACGTGGGGTAAGAACTTTTTCAAAAGAGACATTGAATAGGATAATAAAAGAAAGTGGATTTAAAAAGACATATTTTTATTATCCACTTCCTGATTACAAGCTTCCAACCGTAGTGTATTCAGAAGATTATTTGCCTCAAAATGGAAATATGCAAAACTTACAGTGTTACTATGTGCCAGATAAGTCTACTTTGGTTGCAGATGAAATGAATATGTACAAAGATATCATTGATAATGGAGTGTTTGAATTTTTTGCTAATTCATTTTTAGTAGAGTGTTCAGATAGTGAGGATATCGGAAAAATAACGTTTGCAACAATGGGAAGTGAGCGGAAGGAAAAGTATCGTATTGCTACCAGATTTGTTGAAAATAAGGTTGTTGAAAAAATTGCATTGACAAATTTATGTAGAGAAACACATTTAAAGCAGATAACAAAAAACGAACAGGTATTAAAAAAATACGGAAGAAATGTTTTGGAAAGTAATTGGCATAGAAGTGGGAAGATAGTTTCAAGTTTTGAAAAAAAACCATTGTTGGAGGATAAAGTCTTAGAAGCGTGGGATAAAAAGGATATTGAACAGGTGTTTAACGTCTTTGATATTTTATATAAGGAAATATTGAATTCATCAGAACATGTCGGATGGAAAAATAATATTTTATATACCCTAGGGGCAGGTATCGTTGAAGATGAGCTTGCATATGGACCAATTCTTCGTATTGCATATTTAGATATGATATTAAGAAATGCGTTTGTTGAGGATGGCAAAGTGTGTTGGTTTGATCAGGAATGGATTTTGGAAGATGTGCCAGCTAAATTTGTTTTATGCAGAGCAATAGCACAGCTTTATTATGCATATCCTGAATTTGAAAAATTCTGTTCGATGCAGATTTTATTGGATAAATATGAAATAAAAAGTGCTTATGAAGCGTTTCAGATTTTAGAGCATATGTTTACAGAATTAATATTTGATGAAAAACAGTTAGTAGAAAGTGCAGCATTTCGTGGAACTGATATGAAAGCATGCGTTTCCAATATTAAGAAATTACTTTCTTGGTAAATAATAATTGCAAAGGGAGAGGAAAAGTATGGATGCTGCTATAACAGATAAAGATTTGATTTATTTTTACTTTGAAATGATAAAAAAAAGTGGGGCGTTAAATGTATTAGATGTAGGGATGTTCTTAAAAAGAATAGGTGCTGTATCCAGACAAGCTATGGGGTGTGAGATTGATGCTAAAGTACAGCTTTGCGGAATTGATTTGTATCCAGATGTGCAACTGGCTGTTTATGACAGAATTTATGATATAATATTTCCTCAAAAATTATTTATAAATGAGATTGTAGATAAAAATAAAAGTATAAATTTTGATATAGCAGTGTTGCTTGGCATAGAAAACTACGAAGAAGAATTTATACAGAAAACGTGGAAGTATTCATTGGATAATGTAGCTGCAATCATGACAGAACAGAGAATGGCGGATATGCAGGTGAAAAAAGGTGTGATTACAGGCTATTATCCGGTGTCGACGGGAGAACGGACATATGCATGGATACCAACAATGGAATTGAGAGGAAATTAGGGCGTGGATACAAGAATGTATATTATGGCGCATAAAAAATTCCAGGTGCCAGATAAAAATGGATATATCCCATTACAGGTTGGAAGCGCATTAAATGAAGATTTGGGATATCAGAAAGATGATACCGGTATACAAATTTCAGCAAAGAATAAGACGTATTGTGAATTGACGGGTATGTATTGGATATGGAAAAATATTCAATGCGATAATGTTGGAATTTGTCATTATAGAAGATATTTTGTACAGGATGAATTACTTACTATTGAGTATATGGAACAATGTTTAAAAAAATATGATATTATTGTGCCGGATAGTGGAATGACGATGTATGAAAATGTATATAAACATTATGAAAACAGGCATAAGATAAAAGATTTAAATATTTGTGGTGAGGTGTTATTACAGAAATATCCGAAGGATTATGCTGCATTCAAATGGAGCTTAGAAAGAAATTTTATGTCGTTAGGAAACATGGTAATTACATCCAAAACACTTTATGACGAATATTGTAGCTGGCTGTTTGATATTTTATTTGAAGTAGAAAAAAGAATCAATATTGAAAACTATGATGATTATCAGAAACGTGTATTTGGTTTTTTGTCAGAACGATTATTTCGGACCTGGTTATTAAACAGACCGTTAAAGGTTAGAGAAGAAAGAGTTTTGTTTATAGATGAACAATAAACATAAAATTTTCAGTGAGGGTGAATAGCTATGGAAAAAGCGATTGCAATCATTACAGCACGGGGAGGTAGTAAGCGGATTCCTCGTAAAAATATTAAAGAATTTTGCGGAAAGCCAATTATTGCATATTCAATTGAAGCTGCGAAAAAGAGTGGCAGGTTTTCAGAAATCATGGTATCGACAGATAGTGAAGAGATTGCGGAAATATCAAGAAATTATGGAGCAAATGTTCCGTTTCTTAGGAGTAAAAAAACATCGGATGATTATGCAACAACTGCAGATGTTTTGATGGAAGTGCTTGATGGCTATAAGCAGCGGGAAAGAGAATTTGAATATACTTGCTGCATTTATCCAACGGCACCATTTGTCACGGAAGATAAGTTGATACGTGCCATGGAAATTATGGAAAGACAAAATCCGGTAGCGGTTATGCCGGTGGTGCAATTTTCATATCCACCACAAAGATGTTACGTGGTGGATGAAAATGAACGGATTCATTTTAAATTCCCACAATATGCTGCAGCAAGATCGCAGGATTTAGAAAAGCAATATCATGATGCAGGACAGTTTTATGTATATCAGACAAAAGATTATTTGAAAAATAAAGGAATGGTGTGGGAAAATATTATGCCAATCATTGTTTCTGAATTAGAGGTTCAGGACATAGATAATGAAACGGACTGGGAGCTTGCAGAAATAAAGTACAAGATAATGTGTGAAAAAAATAAAGGAATTTTATAGAATGATACAGTTTAGGGAAAAAATACAAAATGGTATATATGTAATTGCAGAGATGTCTGCAAATCATGCAGGAAAAATAGAAAATGCATTTAAAATTATTGAAGAAGCAGCAAAAGCAGGTGCAGATTGTGTAAAGATCCAGACATACACAGCGGACACACTGACAATCGACTGTGATGATGATGCTTATAGGCTTCATGGTGGTCTGTGGGATGGATATAATTATTATCAATTGTACAAACAGGCATATACACCATGGGAATGGCAGCAAGCCTTGAAGGACAAATGTGAGGAGGTTGGAGTAGATTTTTTATCTACTCCTTTTGACAAAACAGCAGTAGATTTTTTGGAAGAACTTGGAGTTGAATTTTATAAGATAGCGTCTTTTGAATTGGTAGATATTCCATTGATAGAATATGTTGCCAGTAAGGGAAAGCCAATTATTATGTCCTGTGGAATGGGAAGTGAACAGGAGATAAAAGAGGCATTAGATGCATGTCACAGACAGAAAAATTATAATGTTGCATTATTAAAATGTTGTAGTCAGTACCCGGCACAATATGAGGATATGAATGTTTCGGTTATACCTGATATGAAAAAGCGGTTTGGTGTACCAGTAGGATTATCGGATCATTCATTGGGATCTTTGGCAGATGTAGTAGCTGTGTCATTGGGCGCACAGATTATTGAGAAGCATGTATGCCTGAGCAGGCAAATAGATAATCCGGATGCAGGTTTTTCTATGGAATTAAGTGAGTTTGCACAGATGGTCAAAGATGTTAGAAATGCTTATATTATAAAAGGAAAAGCAACTTATGAATTGACGGAGCATGAAAAGAATAGTTTGATTTACCGTCGTTCTCTTGTGGCTGTGAAATCAATTGCGAAAGGAGAAGCTTTTACAGAGGAAAATGTTAGAAGCATCCGACCGGCAATTGGAATTAAACCGAAATATTATTACGAATTATTAAAGAAAACAGCGAAGCAGGAATATCATTTTGGCGAGCCGATTTCCATAAATGAAATAAGTGAACAAAAAATTTTATAGAAGGAAGAATGATGATAGGGTTTCGTGTGGATGCGAATGAAGTAATCGCAACAGGACATTTAATGCGTTGTATCAGCATTGCTTTAGAGTGTAAAAAACGCGGGCAGCAATGTATTTTTTTTATGGCAGAAGACAAAGAGACAGAGCGGTTAAGGAAAGCAGGATTTCAATATTATATATTAAATAGTGACTGGAAAAATCTGGACAATGAAATTTCTGAGTTTCAAAAAATATTAGAAAATTATAAGTTAAATTATTTAGTAGTGGACTCATATCAGGCGACAGCGGGATATTTGGCAGCATTGGAGGAAATTCAGCCTGTATGTTATATTGATGATTTGAAGAGAGAAGTATATGATGTTTCAGTTGTAATTCATTATATAAGTCCGTTTAAAAATGATAGCTATGAAGAAATGTATAGAAATACACATACTGAATTGTTAAATAATATGAAATATGCCCCGCTCAGACCTGAGTTTCATTATAAAAAAGAGAAAGTTATCCGAGAAAAGAGTATTCTTATAACTACAGGGGGGACAGATTTTTATAATGTTGCAGGAAAAGTTGCAGCATTGTGTCAGAACAGCATGCAGATAAAAAGTTATAAAATACATCTTATTATTGGAAGCATGAATCAGCATGAAACGGAACTAGAACAATTAGCGGAGAAATATACGAATATTATTTTACATAAAAATATAACAAATATGAGTGATTATATGAGATTATGTGAGGTGGCGGTATCGGCTGGCGGAACAACATTGTTAGAGTTATGTGCATGCAAAATACCAACAGTCTGTTTTTCTTTTGCAGATAACCAGGTAAAGTTTGCAAATGATATGGGGAAAATTGGTGCAGTAAAATATGTCGGAGATGCGCGGAAAATTGAAGATATAGAAAATAAGATAGTTAAGCAATTGTTAATATTTATAAAGAATGAAGAAGAAAGAAAAAAATATGCAGATTGTATGGGAAAACTAATTGATGGACATGGAACGGAAAGAATAGCTGATGTATTATGTTAGAAGTTGAAATATAAAAATATATTGGAAAAAGGGAAATAAGTAAAAACAAATGAATGATAAAAAGATTGCTTTTATAATTGCAGTAAATAATGAACAGTATTTTGAAGAATGTTGTTTTTATATTCACAGGCTTTCTGTACCGGCTGGATATGATATAGATATTATTGCAATTCGTGAAGCTGATTCTATGTGTGCTGCATATAATGCAGGCATGAATAATAGCGATGCTAAATATAAAGTTTATATGCATCAGGATGTAATGATACGAAATGTACAATTTATTGAAAATATAATTAAAATTTTTAAACAGAATTTGAAAGTCGGAATGATAGGAATGATAGGTGGAACATGTATGCCTGAAACGGGAGTGATTTATCGTGCATGGGATATCGGAATGGTGGATTGCAGGGATCCGGATATGGCATATTATCTGGAAGGACAGCAGAATATGCCAAAGAAAGATGTGATTGTGGAAGCAGTAGATGGACTTTTGATGGCAACACAATATGATATTACATGGAGAGAAGATTTATTTACACATTTTGATTTTTATGATGTATCACAATCATTTGAGATGCGCAAAGCTGGATACCAGGTTTTAGTTCCCTATCAGAAAACACCCTGGGTGATTCATGATAGCGGATTTGCGAAGCTGACTTATTATGATGAAGAGCGAAAAAAATGTAAAAAAGAGTATCCACAGTATTTATATGCAGACAACGGGTTTGAATTTACATATGACAGAGAGTGGAATGAATTGAGTGAACTTCTTGCAGAGCAGGTAAAAAAAATGATTGAAGATAAAAATTGGGAGCAGGTTATTCCAATTATAGATTCTTATGAGAAAGCGGGAAGAAAAAACAGTTCTTTGGAAATGCTAAAAATTTGGAAAAATATATATGAAAAGGAAAGAACAAATAATTTTTTTAGTAATTGTAAGAATTACGAAGGCATGTATACAAAATATACGGCGGTTCGTTTCCTTTTAAGACGTATGGAATTAAACATGGAGGAAGATACGTATTTTGAGTTGATTTCTGCAATAAAGGCAAATGAGATTTCATACGATGCATTAATGGAAATTATATCAAGGGCAGTGGTTGACAAAGGCAATGTGATAAAAAAAATAGGTGATATATATAATAGAAATGGACAGACAGATTATTATAAAAAATGTGAGAAAGTTGAAAAACTGCTAAAAGATAAGTCGATACCGATTGCGTATTGTCAAAAATAATTACATTGAGCAATTATAATTGCTCAATGTAATTATCTAACCAAAATTTATCTATGTCATGTCCAAGCTTTTTATATAATTTCATTTGCATCGGAATTAAATCACTGTAGATTGAAATATTATAATCAGAAACTTCTTTTAGTACAGTAGCCTCTAATTGCTTGAAAAAAGAAAGCGATATTTTAAAATTACGAAGTTTGCCAAAATATATTGTTTCATAAAGATATGTATGAAGAAAATATAATTTGATTTCTTCATAGTATTCACGGAAAAAGGGAGTTCTTTTCATAAAGTTCCAAACAGCAAGTTGGACATTTGCATGCATTTTTAAAGTGTTCTCCTGTTCCATATCATGTCGCATTGTACCTGTATTGTTTTGTCTGTAAAAATAAAGTACATTATCCAGTATAATTATTTTGTTTGCGTAAAATAGAAGCGGATATACAAACAAAGGTTCTTCATAGATTGTATGTTCTGCATAAGAAACATTTGCAAGCTCAATTAAGCTGCGCCGGTATAATTTGTTCCAACAGCCATAAGTAATTTTTTCAGAAACTAATAATTGTTTACGTTCAATGGATGAAGTAATATTTATGACTTCGGGCGAGATGGTACGATTGGAAGAAACAGCTCCTAAATTTTCAGTGTAATAACAATATTCAAACTGAACAAAATCGGCATTATATTCAAGGGCTGCTTTATATACTACTTGAAGGAAATCGGATGTGACAAAATCGTCGGAATCGACAAATGCTATGTATTCTCCAGTTGCGTATTGTAAAGCTATATTTCTGGCACCTCCCTGTCTCATATTTTCTTCTAGTTTTAGTATGAGGATACTTTCTGGGTAGGCACATTCAAATTCTTGAAGCATATTCCAGGTTTCACCGTTATCCGTAGAAGCATCATCTACGAAAATTAATTCTATATTTTCTATTCCTATTGTTTGTTGTACTAGGGATAAGAAACATTTTGGAAGCCATTTTGTTGCATTGAAGCATGGAATAATAACACTTACTTTTTTTGACAATGATATTTACCTCTAAAAAATTGATGATAATATAATAGCGTAGACAGATGGATATTGCAATGTCATGATTGATTTCTTGTGATGATAAATTATAATAAATATAGATTGTAAATCATATCAGAAACAAATGGATATAGATGTAAAAAGGTTGCTTATATTTTGAACATAGGAGGAAAAATAATGATACCATACGGAAGACAGACAATTGAAGAGGATGATATACAGGCAGTTGTAGATGTTTTAAGATCGGATTATCTTACAACTGGTCCAAAGATAGCAGAATTTGAAAAAATGGTTGCGGATTATGTCGGGGCGAAATATGCGGTGGCGATTTCAAACGGAACATCGGCACTTCATGCGGCATGTTTTGCAGCAGGGATTCAGGCGGGGGATGAAGTAATTACAACCCCGTTAACGTTTGCAGCTTCAGCAAACTGTGTTTTATATTGTGGCGGAACACCGGTATTTGCTGATGTCAATCCAAAAACCTATAATATAGACCCGGAAGATATCCGCAGAAAAATTACCAATAAGACAAAAGCAATTATTGCAGTTCATCTTGCAGGACAGCCTTGCGATATGGACGAGATTCATAAAATAGCAAAAGAACATGATTTGATTGTCATTGAGGATGGTGCACATGCACTTGGTTCTGTATATAAAGGGAAAAAAGTAGGAACTTTGTCGGATATGACAACGTTCAGCTTCCACCCGGTAAAACCGATCACAACAGGGGAAGGTGGAATGATCGTCACAGATAATAAAGAATTTTACCAGAAAATGATGTTATTCCGCAGTCATGGCATTACTCGTGACGAAAATCTGATGACACGAAATGATGGTCCATGGTTCTATCAGCAGTTAGATTTGGGATACAACTACCGCATTACAGATATTCAGTGTGCGTTAGGTTGCAGCCAGATGAAAAAACTGGACAGATTTTTGGAACGTAGAAAAGAAATCGTAGCGCGCTATAATGAAGCGTTTGCTGATTGCGAAAATATTATCACACCATATCAGCTGCCGGAGACAGAGAGCGGCTGGCACCTTTATATTGTACAGGTAACAAACTGTGACAGAAGAAAAGTATTTGAGGCATTAAGAGAACACGGAATTGCAGTGAATGTACATTATATTCCTGTTTATATGCACCCTTATTATCAGGAACATGGATATAAAGATGTTCATTGTAGGAATGCAGAGGAGATTTACTCACATATTATCAGTTTACCGTTATATCCGACACTTACAATGGAAGAACAGGATTATGTGATACAACAGGTTTGTGAATGTACAAAGAATGAGTAATAAATTTTATTTTTTATAGGATTGCAAATGAGGGAACGTTATAATGGAAAAAATTGCAAAACAATTGGTGTGGAACGTACTTTTTGAAAAGGCAGTTTCGTATGATGAAAAAGAACAATATATATCGAATTATAGAAATGAATTTCCTGAAGATGTAGATGTATATGCAATGGAAATAGAATTGCTTGTTCAGGGAAATAAATTAGAGGATGCCTACAATATTGCAAAAGTTGCATTAAGAAGAAATCCGTATTTAATTATTGTTCATTTCAATTTGGCAAAAATATGCGAAATGCAGTCAAAATATTTAGAAGCATATAGGCATTATTCTATTACTAAGTTTTTAGCTGGTTATGCAGAGGAAAAGGATATAGTACCGATATGTGAAAAATCAATGCAAACAGTATTGAAACATTTGGAGAAGTCAATTGAATTATTGCCAGAAAAAGAAAGAAAATTATTAATTGAAGAAGCAATTCCCAATATGCTTGGATGTGAGGCAAATCAATTTGGCTATAAAGAGCTTAGATTCTGTTCTTTTCAAAATATAATAGGAGATTATTATTTTGAATATGAAAAAAAATATATTGGGGTATATCAGGTACCTAATTATATTATTAATGCATTAAATAATAAAACGGCAATTGAGTTAAAAACAGAAATTAGAACAGTATTAGAAGATACACATTTACAATTGCCAAAGGAACCAGAAGAGTGGATTGTTCCAATAGCTGTGGAAAAAGTAAATACATTGCATCTGATACATCATGAACAACATGAGGATGTAAAGTGTTTGCAACGTCAGGCTAAGAATTTCTATTATTATCGAGTATGTGGGGGAAGTTCGATTGTATCTTCAGATAAATGTTATTATGGTGAGCCAATACCGATAAGAAAAGACAAGGAAAAAAAGAAACTTATTTTAAGTATTTTTGTGGATGGATTAGCACAGGTATTGTTAAATAATGGAAGATTTGTAGAACTTATGCCAAATACAGCAAGATATTTTGAAAAAGGCTTGATATGTACACAGGCGTATAGTTCTGGAGAATGGACATATCCGAGTATAGCGGGAGCAATGTCGGGGTTATCGACGGTACAGCATATGATGTTTCATAATGAAATCGACTGGAAACTTCCAGATGATGTAAAAACATTAATGGAATACTTTCATCAGGAAGGATACCATACAAGTATTTTTTCAGGGGATCGTCGTATAATTCCATCATATGGATATATAAGGGGGTGTGATCGATTTATTTATCAGCTTCAACATGTAGGATTTTCGGCAGAAAAAATGATAGGGAATGTCATAGATGAGATAGATGCATTGAAAGAGGTAAATCAATTTGTTTGGATGACCATTGGTGATTTACATGATGTTGTAGATGAGTTAATACTTCCAACAAGCGTAGCGACGAGTTTAAATGTAAAAGACAGAGATGTTAAACAAGGTGGAACGACATCTGTAAAACAATCGTATGATAGTTCAAAACAACATCAATACGAAAAAATGATGACATATATAGATAGATATTTAGGTATGTTATTTCAATTTTTAGAAGATACTTATGAAGATGATGAAATAATAATTTCACTATTTTCCGATCATGGTCAGGGATATTTGATACCTGATGGTGGGCAATTTTTAGGACCAGAGAGAAGTAATATTGCCTATATGTTTAGGGATGGACAGCATATTGGTCAAACAAATGAGATAATGTCATTGCTAGACTATACAGCGATTATGTGTAAACTAGCAGGAATAAACTATAACGAAAATAATGTATCAGGAAGACTTCCAAAAATATTTGGAGGGCAAGGAAGAAAATGGACACTTACAGAAAGCTTACACCCAAATGATTACTATCGGGCAGCGTTGGTAAATGAAAATTATAGATTTTACTTTTGTAATCCTAATGAAGCCAGATATGATGGTAGGTTTAAATTGGTTGAATATGTTACATACCTTACAGATAAGGATGGAAAGAGTGTAAATGCGCCAGATGTACAAAAAGAGTGTACGAATATAGTATTAGAGCATATAGCATATTTATGTTTGAATTAAAATAAAATCAGTTAGTTTCAATGGAACCATAGATGAATTTTGCAGAGAAAACAGGAATTTGTTGAGATCATGAAACCTTGTAAAAACTTTTGATTGATTTTGAATTCTGAATCATTCTAATACGAATTATAAAAATTTTGCAATAGACGAGGTTGATATCGAACATATTTATGAACAGTATGGGGTTTATTACATTTCCATGTATTACATGGATTTCTTCCAGAAGAAGCAGCCGTATAGATTTATGGTACAATTTTTCGCACTTTTTTATTTGCAGAATTGTTTTGAAGCATTTGTCTATAGTGGCAGCAAAGGGAAATTAACTTTTTCGGATATTATAGAGATTTATTCAAAAACGGCACGCGTTTATGAACATTCTTATGAAAACAAGAATTTAGAAACTACATACGCTGTTCTTGAAAAAAATGAAATGACATTATTGCCTTTTTTATTAAGTTTAACTTGGGGAAAAAGGCTGTTGCAAAGGTAATTATTTGTTTCATGGCTTATTGAGCGTTACTGTTCTATAAGGATTGAATGGATAGGATTAATTAGATAACTGATATGGGGAGATTGATATATGATGTGTTTAACAAAATACTAGGTTTTGCTGGACTGGATATCATAGAAAATGTTTGGAGAAAAAATAAATGGATGAAAAAATATTAGTTACACGATCTTCTATGCCTCCCTATGAGGAATATATAGAGGCAATAAAGCCATTATGGGATACGCATTGGATTACCAATATGGGAATGTATCATAAGCAGTTGGAAGAACAACTTAAAGAATATTTAGATGTTTCAGAACTTTCATTAATGGTAAATGGACATATGGCATTGGAACTTGCAATACAAGCATTTGATTTTCCAGAAGGGGCTGAAGTTATAACTACGCCATTTACATTTATATCAACGACACATGCAATTGTAAGAAATCGATTAAAGCCTGTCTTTTGTGATATAAAAATATCAGATGGAACGATTGATGAATCGAAAATAGAAGCATTGATAACAGAAAAAACAGTAGCAATTATACCGGTTCATGTATATGGAAATGTATGTAATATAGAGGAAATACAGAAGATAGCAGATAAATATAATCTGAAAGTAATATATGATGCTGCTCATGCATTTGGAGTAAAGTATAGAGGAAAAGGTATTGGAAGTTACGGGGATGCTTCCATATTTAGTTTTCATGCGACAAAAGTATTTAATACGGTAGAAGGGGGAGCAGTTACTTTTTCTGATCATGCTATGTATAAAAAATTATATGATCTAAAAAATTTTGGCATTCGTGGGGAAGAATTAGTAGTTGATGTTGGAGCAAATGCTAAGATGAACGAATTTTGTGCAATTATGGGGTTGTGCAATCTAAAACATATTAATGAAACGTTACAAGCAAGAAAAATATGTTATGAATATTATTTGGAGCAGTTTCAAAATATAAAAGGAATAGAATTATTTCATAAAAACGCTTCTGCAACATGTAATTATGCATATTTTCCAATTATAATTGGCGATGAATTTAGTTTGACGAGGAACCAATTATATGATTATTTGAAAAAAAATAATATCAATTGCAGAAAGTATTTTTATCCCATTACTGCGGATGCAGCATGTTTTAATAATTGTTATGAAAAACAGAAATTAGATAATGCCAGAGCGATAGCAGGAAAGGTATTAGTAGTACCAATGTATGCAGATTTAAGCTTGTTAGATATAAAAAATATATGTGATATTATAAAAACTGCAAATTAGGGAAGGAAAACATTCTATGAAAATTGCAATAATGCAACCGTATTTGTTTCCGTATATTGGATACTTTTCGCTTATAAAAAATACAGATTTTTTTGTGTTTTTTGATACACCTCAATACATTAGAAAAGGATGGATAAATAGAAACAGAATATTAAGTGCGAATGGTGATATAACTTATTTTACAGTTCCGATTCAGAAAGCAGACAGAAATACACCGATTAATAAAATAATTGTTTCAAATAATTATGATTGGAAAATGAAGACATTAGGTCAATTAAATATTTATAAAAAAGCACCTAATTATGGTAGAGTAATAGATTTGGTAAAAGGTATATTTAATACAGACACAATGTTGATATCTGATTTGGCAATTAAAAGTATAGTAAAAACATGTGAGTATCTAGATATTGATATAAAATATGATATTTTTTCGAAAATGAATTTAGCCTTGCCTGAGGTTAAAGAACCGGATGAATGGGCGTTATATATAACGAAAGAATTAGGCTATAATACATATATAAATCCTCCAGGAGGAATGTCTTTTTTTAATAGAGAAAAATATCAGATAAATGATGTTGATCTGCAGTTTTTAGTTCAGGAAATTATTCCATATAGACAAAACAGAGAAGTTTTTATACCCGCATTGTCTATGATTGATGTCATGATGTTTTGCAGTTGTAATGAGATAAATGAGATGTTATGTAAGTATAAAATAGAAAGGTAAGAATTTGAATGAGAACGGATATAAAAAGAACAGTACTAAGTATTTCAACCTTTTGTAATCTTAAATGTAAAAATTGTCTTGCATTTATTCCATATTACAAAGATCCTTCGAATCTGAAATATGAGGAGGCTTGTTCAATATTAGACAATTATTTTAAAGTGGTAGATTCTGTAGAGCATTTTACAGTTACGGGAGGAGAACCATTACTTAATAAAGATGTTTGTAAGATATTAAAAGAAGTATATAAGTATAAAAATCAAGTATTTCAGTCGATTGATTTTGTAACAAATGCAACAATTGAAATTCCTACGGAATTATTGGACTTATTTGAAAGAAATAAAGAAAAAACAAAAATTGTTCTAAGTAATTATGGACCACAATTATCAACAAAAATAGATGCTATAGAATGTGCAATAAAGGAAAGAGGAATACCATACAGAATATCAAGGTTTTTTGGAAATAATTTATATTATGATGGTTGGATAGACTTTACAGATCATTCATTAAAATGGAATAACCTCAAAGAGCGAGACAATAATGCACAAAAGTGTATTCATCGAGTAGGAAAATATTTTGTTATTAATAACGGAGAATTGCATTGCTGCTCCAGATCTTTTTGGAGGATGAAGCAGGGGATAATTCCTAAAAGAATAGGTGAGTACGTTCCGTTAATGGATGCAACTCTTAGCATAGAAGAAAAAAGAAAAATATTGATGGAAATGTATGAACAAAAAAGCAGTACATCATGTGCACATTGTGTTGGGTTATGCAATGATGTTGAGAGAGTTGCTCCTGCGCAACAATTGGAAAGCAGATAATAGGTGAAAAATTTATGAAGAAAATTTTGGTTACAGGCTTATGTACGTTACATTGGGGAAGATTGGAATATGGTAATATAGGAAATTACTATATTGTTGAACCATTATTCCGACTGTTGCATAAACATTTTCCGGATTATGAGATAATAACGACATTTCAGATGACAGAAGAATTTGTAAAATGCGAAAAAGTACAAGTCCTCCCAATGGAAATATATTATAATTGGGATTTGGAAAAAGACGTAGAAAATGCCTATTATGATGTTGAAAAAGCAAGACAGTATCGCAATGGGGGCGATATAACTTTATCAAAGTATGATGAAATTGTATTGGAGTGTGATCTGCTCATAAACGTATCAGGAGATATGTGGGGGGATAATGCGGAACATGTAGGGCAGCAGAGATTTTTGGTTGATTGTCTGAAAATGAAAGCTGCTCAGTTGCTTGGCATAAAGACAATATTATATGCTGTAACACCAGGTCCATTTGACAAGGTGGATGATAGAAACCTTGCATTAGAAGTATTTAAACAATTTGACTTAGTGGTAATAAGAGAAAAGCTATCAAAACATAATCTCGAAAAGTGGGGCTTTCCAACAAAAAAGGTTGTGTGGGCGCCATGTCCTTCTTTTTTATTTGAGGCTAATTTGGCATATCAGTCAAAATGGACGGAGTATATTGAAAATGCACATAAAAACAAAAGAAAGGTTGTTGGTATAACTTTTGGTGGTTTCAATATGCCGGTTGGACCATACGATATGTGGCCGAGAGATCCTGAACAATATAAAGTTTTTTTGGAATTAGCAAAATATATAATACAAAATCTTAATTTAGATATTGTTATTTTTTCACATACAAACGGATTCGATTTGCCACCAAACTTTAAATTAAAAAATGGTCGAGATTATATAATATTAAAAGAGTTTTATGAGTTACTAATAGAAAAAGATGAAAATTACAGAAAACATGTTGCATTGGTTGATGAACCATTGCTTCCATGTGATATAAAGGCACTTATTGGTAAATTAGATATGTTAATTACCGGTAGAGTACATGCTTCGGTTGCAGCAACAAGCCAATGTATTCCAACAGTATATATTGAATATGATAGGCGGGTTATATATAGTGACAAAATGTATGGCTTTTCGTCGTTACTTAACATGGATAAATATGTATGTGTGCCGGGAGATTTAGAAGGATTAATTCAAACTGTTACTGAGTGTTACAATAATTTAGAACAAATTAAAAAGAAATTGGAAAAAACGATACCACAAATCAAACAATGCGCGGATTTAATTTATGAGGATATAAAAAAATATGTTTGAAAATGCTTTTTTATATGAATGGTGTAACGGAATTGAGTACAATAAGAGAATTAGGACTTTTTTAAGAGAGGTCGATGATATAATAATTCCGACATTGACAAACCGCGTTGATATAGATGGATATGCTTGTAAATTGTCGTTTAATGCAGATACTATATTTATAGTAAAGGATGCATGTGATATTGCATCGTGTTCTATTTATTGTAATTTACAAGATGCCTTTATATCTTCAATTGCAGTAAAACGAGAATTTTTACATACAGGTATTGGAACTTTTATGTTAAATAATGTTATTGAGCATAGTCGAAAAAAGAAATGTAAAAAAATATTATTAAAAGTGCATAATAATAATTTCAGTGCCATCCATTTTTATGAAAAAAATGGATTTTGCATTACGGAAATTGCAGATAATTGGAATACAATGGAATTAAATTTGTAACTGATGTATAACAAGGGAAATTTTATTTTGGGAGGAAAATAGTGTGGATAAGAAAGTCACAATTATAATGTCCGCATATAATCACGAAGATTATATTGAAAGCGCCATTAGAAGTGTTTTAAATCAGACATATAAAAATTATAAATTTATTGTCGCTGATGATGCATCTACAGATCATACAGCAGAAATACTTATGAAATATGAAAATAGTATAGATGAGATTCATTTATATGATAAAAATTCCGGACATGGAAGGGGAAGAGAGTTTATTTTACAAGCGGATACAGAATATACTGCAATAATTAGTTCGGATGATTTTTGGGAACAACAGAAATTAGAAAGACAAATAGATTACATGGAACAACACCCGGAGTGTGGGGCATGCTTTACCTGGTGTGATGAAATTGACGAAGAGGGAAAATTAACAGATATTCAAATATTTAGAGTAAAGAATAGATCAAAAGAGGAGTGGATGTTTCATTTTTGGAAAAATGGGAATTGTCTAGCACATCCATCCATACTAATCAGAACAGAAGTATACCAATTTTTGTGTAAAAAAAACATTAGTGTTTTCAGACAACTTCCGGATTTTTATATGTGGGTGAAATTGATTCAAAATTGGGAAATTCATATTATTGAGGAACCACTTGTGAAATTTTGCCATCATAAAAACAATCAGAATGTAAGTGCTTTTACAGCTGTAAATTGTATTAGAACAGATATGGAAAACGAGTATATTTGGTACAAAATCATGAAAGAAATGAGTGATGAGTATTTTAAAGAAGCGTTTCGGACTATGTTAATAAATCCTAAGGCTGCGAGTAGGGAAGAAATAATTTGCGAAAAATTTTTTGTGTTATGTATGTCTCCAGTTATGGCAATACAAAGTGCAGCAGCATTGTATTTTTATGATGTGTTTGAAAATCCAGATTATTATAAGGTTCTGTGTGAAAAATATGGGTATACCAATAAAATGTTTTATGAACAGGAAATGCAGATTGGAAAAGGAAGGTATCAATTGGAACTTCTAAAAGAAAGTAGTGTGAGAAAATAATGGAGGATAAATATAGTGTGGAAATGTAAAATAAATCCTACATTTGAACAAAATTCATTTTTAAAGATATTTTTACAACCAGAAATTTGTGTAGAATATAATGAGACACTAAAAACAAATGAAATTGAAATATTGAACGGAAACAGTACAATCAAATATCAGTGGAAGGATATATTTTCTTATTTTGAAACTTATGCAATAGAAAATTGGATAAAAAATTATGATTATTATTATCTGCAAAATGCATTAAAAGACTGGGAGAGAGGAAATTATGACACTTTGGTAGTAGGATCTTCCTATGCATGCTTTGGTTATGATGATAAAATAGAGAGTGAGCATACAAAGAATTTGGCATTACCGTCGCAGGATTTGTACTATGCTTTGAAAATTATAGAAGAATGTAAAAGAAGAACACAGTATTCAATTAAAAATATTATAATTGGACTAGGATATTATTCTTTTTATTCAGACTTATCAAAAACAGAGAATGAAGATGAATTGTCGAGGATATCGAATGTATATAAACCGATATTTGGAGATGAACACAATGCAATTATTCTTCCGCCACAAATAGAAACAAAACAAAGTGTAATATGGAATATACCGAGCATTTTAAGTTATTTCTCAAATCAGATTTATAATACAATATTTGGAGAGTATTTTTCTGTGCTCCACGAACGGAAAAAATGGAAAACTATAATGTGGGATGATAAAACGAAGGAATGGAATGAATTATTAGCAGTAGAGAGGGAGGAGGCGGGAAAAAAGAGGGCAGAATTACATAACAAAAAAATTAGATATTATGAAAGTTATATAGAAAATACTCAGTTATTGAGCCAATTGGCAAGCTGCTGTGAAAAAAATTTTGTTAAATTATATATATGTATTTTTCCGGTAACAAAAGAATATTGGAATTACATAGACAAACAAATGATTGATAATTTTTATAATGCACTCTCAGATATAAAAGGGAAAATACAAGTGCTAGATTTAAATGAATGTAAGTGTTGGGGCATAGATGATTTTAATGATATGGATCATTTAAGTGCGGTTGGTGCTAAAAAAGCAACTACGTTAATTAATAAAGCAATTGGAATATCTACGAAATTATAACAGAAGAGGAGAGAAATGTACAAAGCGGTTATTATTTATATGGGAGCAGCCTATGAGAATACATTAAATGCAATAAAATATCAGGAATTATTAGGAAAGATAAAGATTTTAGGTGTCGGTGTGCAATCCCCATTTGCCAGTTATATGGATGGGTATCCGCTATTCTCATTAGAAGCTGCATTAAAAAAAGAATGGGATTATATCTTGATTGCAGGACAAGAAGCAAATTTTGAACAAATGAAACATCTTCTAATGCGTATAGGGATTAATGGAGAAAAAGTATTTTCTGTGAATATATTTTTGATACCAGAATTTGATTTTGAAAAATATGTAGAGTTAATGAATCAAAAAGTAAGTATTTTATCAAATCATTGCTGGGCAGGTTTTACATATCATATGTTGCGAGCAGAATTTTTATCACCTTTTATTAATATGTTTATAGAAGGAACAGACTATATCAAACTTTTAGGAAATTTTGAAGAGTACATGAGTTTAGATGTTAGCTATTATGGCAGTGCTTATGAACCAAATTTAAAAAGAGAGTATCCAATTGGATTACTTGGAGATGTAAAACTACATTTTAATCATTATCAAACATTTGAAGATGCAAAAGAAAAATGGAAGATAAGAAAACAGCGTATAAATTTCAATTCACTTTTTGTGGAAATGTGGACTGAAAGTGAAGAAATTGCAGAGAAATTTAGTGAGTTGCCATTTAAGCAAAAAATAATTTTTGTTCCATTTGAAACAAAGTTTGAAAATGCAATTAGCTTAAAATGCCTTGATGCAATGTGGGAGGGTGAATTTTATTCAAGAGTTAATGGAATTGCAAATGGACAATTGGGATATTATGATTTGTTGAAATTATTGAATGGTGAAAAGAACTTTGGTAGATATCAGTAGGGTATAATGTGGTGAATGAAAAAAAGATAGCTTTTATTGTTTGTGTGAATAATGAACAATATTTTAATGAATGTGTGTGGTATATTAATAGACATTCATGAAAAGGAACTAGCATCGGAAGAAAAAATTAGTTTTTTTACAGGGTGTTCAAATTTTCAGAGTATCTATGAAAAGTACAATACGGTACGTTTTTTGCTGCGTCGAATGGAACTTGGAT
Source organism: Roseburia inulinivorans DSM 16841 (assembly GCF_000174195.1). Lineage (GTDB taxonomy): Bacteria > Bacillota > Clostridia > Lachnospirales > Lachnospiraceae > Roseburia > Roseburia inulinivorans. The sequence goes on from NZ_ACFY01000021.1 coordinate 40,059, forward strand.
TTGAAAAAGAAAGTTATGCAGAACTTAGAAGTGCAGCGTTATGTGAAGAAATTTCATGTGAGGCTTTAGTGGAAATTGTACTCCATGCTGTTGTGGATAAGGCAATTGTAATGCAGGGGTTAGAAAGTATTTATCTAGAAGCTGGAGCAGAAAAGAATGCACAAAAATGCCGGCAAATTTATGAACTTGTATGTGCTAAACCTTTGCCAGTAGCATATTGCCAAAAAAATGATGAATGCTGTTAGAGTATATTGGAAATATAGCTTTAGAGGCAAAATTTTCATTGAAGCACGAAAAATGTTTTATAGAACGGAATGGAGAAGGGAGTTAGATTATGAAAAAGAAGAAGTATCTTCAAATTGATGAAAAATTTTTACCTTATTTACGAGAAAAGGGATGTAATCATCGTTCTTACAAAATGTATAGTACGATTGATATAGTGAATTCAATTATAGAAAATAAAGCATTATATTTATCAAGTGGATATAACTGGAATGATAAAGTTGATAGAGAAAACTTTAATAATGATAAACTGACAATGCTGAATTTTGGACGTTGTTTCTCTTATTCCACTTCAGAAAGTGTAGCTATGTGGATGTTGTATGGTGGAATGAAGCATAGAGGAGCTATGATAGAGTTTGACAAATTTGCTATGCTAGAAATTTTTAATAATACTAAACAGATAGAGGTTGGATATTTTGAAGAAGGAGCATTTGTTTCATTAAAGACTTTGGGAAAAGATAAATTCAAAATACAGTTAATAGATGTTGTTTATGTTGAAAAGAAGAATAATGATTTTATAGTCAGAAGACCTGTGGGAGATATATGGAGCATTGGGACGGAGAGTAATATTTTTAATAATGAGAATTATTCGTTCGTTCATAAAAGCAAGGCATGGGATTATGAACAAGAATGTCGTTTGATTGTTTCAATCGAAAAGAAAAAACTTAAGGATTTAGCAGATTATAAAAAAATTCAAATGATTAAAATAGATATACAAGGAATTGATTGGATACATGTGCAAAGAATATATGCTCCTAATGTATTAAGTGAGGAAAAGGAAAAACTAAAGTCTAATGAATTCAAGGAAAGCATTTTAACGGATGAGGTTGAGCGGAAAAAGCCTGCTTATGGACAAATTAAAGAATTCGAGGATAGTATTTTAACCGGTGAGGTTGAGTGGGATTTATGTCTTAATTGCAAGTAAAGCATTATTTCCTGATTTTAATGATTAGCTATTTATGAATAAGATATAAAGGAAATATATATGAACATATCAGTTTGCATAATTGTAAAAAACGAGCAGAACAATATAGAACATTGCTTGAAATGTCTGACACCATATATGCCAGAAATCATTGTCGTAGATACAGGCTCAACAGACAATACAAAGGCGATTGCATCCCAATATACAGATAGAGTATATGATTTTCCATGGATAAATGATTTCGCAGCAGCTAAGAATTTTGCAATTTCCAAAGCAACAAATTCATATGTCATGGTGTTAGACAGTGATGAATTTATCGAAAGCTTGGATATTCAAAAATTGCAGGAAGAGTTGCAGAAACATCCATATCAGGTAGGACGTATTTTCAGAAGAAATGTATTTGAGCGGAATGGCATCCAACAGGAAAATACGGAGTGGATTAATCGGATTTTTTCAAAAGAATTATTTCATTATGAAGGTTGCATTCATGAGCAGGTAACCGCTATAAATGGCGAAGCTTACAAGACGTATCAGACACCGGTAGTGATTTTACATACTGGTTATGATTTGCCAGAAGGAGAACGCAAACAAAAGGCAGAGCGTAACATTATATTATTAAGGCAGGAATTACAGCGCCTGCTAATAGCTTTTTTACAAAAAGCAGATTTGTCTGATAATGCGAATAAGACATTTGTACCAGTTGAATCAGAGTATGATGAGAATCAATGCGTGAATAAGATTTTATCAATAATTGAAGCAGGAGATGATTTATCAGACACGTTACAGCATGAGGAGCAATTGCCATATATTCTGTATCAGTTGGGAAAAGGATATTATATGGCAGGAAATTATGCAGAGGCGTGTGTCTATTTTTCCTGTGCATTATCTTTTGATCTAAACCCAAAACTGGAATATGTAATTGATATGGTAGAAACATATGGATATGCATTGATTAACAATGGACAGGCTTCTGATACACTTTTCTTTGAAAGTATACAGAATGAATTTGGAAATACAGCGGATTTTCAATTCCTTATGGGACTTATCTATATGAATAATGCCAGATTTGGGGAGGCGGTTGCAGCCTTCTTGAAGGCGACAAAGTATAAAGAGAGCAGAAATGTTGGTGCAAACTCATATATGGCATTTTATAATATAGGTGTGATTTATGAGTGCCTTGGAATGACAGATAAAGCAAAGCAATATTATGAGATGTGTGGCGAGTATGGACCGGCGGAGGAAAGGTTGAAGGGATTTTGTTGTTCGGATGAGGGCAGTTCTGTTGTTTAATTATTATTTTCAGAAATATTTAAATGATAACAGTGACTGTACAGAGCTATTTGATATGTTTGCTTCAACAGATTCCGTTTTGGCACTTACAGAAAAAATAAATCATTCAAATACGAATTATAATTCTAGAAAGTCATTGTTTCTTATAGTGGCTCAAAATATTTCTAAGATTACAGCAAATCAACCAATTAATAAATACCTTGCTTCGAGAATTGAATTTTTGCAAAAATAAGACAAAAAAGAGATAGAGCAATTTTGGAACTATAAAAGTTATTCAGCAGGCGAGGAGGATATCTCACATATTCATGAACAGTATGGGGTATATTACATTTCCATGTATTACATGGATTTCTTCCAGTAACCGGCACTTCTTAAATTAAGTAATACAGCAGGAGGAAAGAATGAAGGCACTTGATTTATTAGCAACGGAAGAAAATATATATACAACATTTATCGATGATGCAATTGGTAGAGATGCAGATGTGTTTTCATTTGTATCATTTTTAAATTCTTTGGATAGTGGAAATGTAATTGCACTTAATGCTAGATGGGGTGAAGGAAAAACTTTCTTTGTAAAACAAACGAAGTTGGTACTGGAAGCGTTTAACCCATATTATGAGAATATTGAACATAGAGAAGAAATAAAAAAACATGGGAAAAACTAAGAAAAAACAGGAGATAGAAATACAACCGTTCGTAACAGTATATTATGATGCGTGGATGAATGACAATGATGAGGATCCAGTACTTTCCTTGGTATTGGCGATTTTGCAGGAAATTGATGGGCTGACAAGTCTGGAAAATGAAAGAGGAATATTGGATTTAGCAGGAAATGTATTGGATTGTTTTACAGGCAGAACAGTAAAAGGCGTTTTGGATTCATTGAGGGGAACACCTCCATTGGAAAACATAAAAAAAGCAAAAGATTTGGAATCGAAGATAGCTGCGTTTTTTGAATCTATATTGCCGGAACGAGGCAATAGAATGGTTGTCTTTATAGATGAATTGGATAGATGTAAGCCGGATTATGCTATTCACCTGCTTGAGCGAATAAAACATTATTTTGGGAATGAAAGAATAACGTTCATATTTTCTCTCAACATGGATGAATTGCAACATACGATACGTAAATTTTATGGTAATGACTTTGATGCATGCAGATATTTGGAAAGATTTTTTGATTTTAGAATAGAATTGCCTAAACCGGATATGCGTAGATTTTATGATGGCATAGGTTTGGAAAATGGTTCGTGGGTATATGAAAGTGTATGTAAGCAAGTTGTAGAGATGTTCAATATGGGACTGAGAGAAATTGCAAAGTTTTATAGAGTGGCAAAGACTGTTGCATATAAACCAACGCATAAGGAACATGACCAATGGTTATTCGCATTTTCAGATGGAACAGGTAGACAATTTTGCTTTTTATGTATTGTACCACTCATGATTGGATTGAACATGTGTGATAGACCTAGATATAATAAATTTATACAAGGGCGAGACGGTTCGCCGTTGATAGAGTTACTTAAAATTATAAGTGGGTTGACGGAATATGCTGATTATGAGATATAAAGGTGAATGCTTGGCTTAGAGATTGTTCATGTGCAAGAAGAAATCAATAATATTCGATGAAGGTGTTGTAAGAACAAGACTTCTTCCAGTGTTCAAATATGTTAAAGGACAAAATATTCCAGCGGAAGGAAAACTGGCGATATACATTCAAGAGCATAATTCTAATGAAAGAAAAGCTAGTGAACCTTTCCTGGTATAACCAAGAACATCGCTAGCTTTTCTCTTTCATGTTAAAGAACATTTAATGTTCTATGTTCTCTTAATTATTATATACACCGAACAAGGAATTGATTCTCTTGTTTGTCGGCTTGATTTATTATACATAAGAACAGAAGATACGTCAATCAAAATTTCCAATATATGAGAAAATTCATTTTAGGAAAAATATAAAGTTTTTATGGGAACTATTTCATTTGCGAATAAGATGGGTTATACTACTATAAACGATAATTAACTAAAAAGGTATGGAGTAACGACAGTTTTATGTTGGAGGAGTTTTGATTTGCCAGAAAGAAATACTATGAAAAAAATTCAGGAATTACAACAGGTAAAAGGTGATGCATACGATTACTACATTGCCGGAAATGAAGATACAGATCTGTTTGAAAAAATATTTTTGGTAGACGATATTGTAGAAGAAATTTGCAAACCGGATAAATATTTTTTGATTGGAGAAAAAGGATCTGGAAAAACAGCATATTCGGTGTATATGTCGAAATCTGATAAGATAAATAGTTTTTGTTCCATTTCACTTGTGGAAAATACGCTGTATCAGAGATTTCTTAATATGAAAAGACAGAAAGCATTGGAACTTTCAAGTTTCAAAGATGTATGGATTAATTTGATTTATTTGATTCTTGCAGAAAAGATCAGAAAAGAATATGGTGAGACTTTTTTCAGCAGCATTAAGTATAAACAATTATCGAAGGCAATAGATGTTTTTTATAGTGATGCTTTTAAACCGGAATTTGTGAATGCCTTTGAATTTGTTGACAATGCCTCTGCATCTATTAATTCGATGATGAAACAGGGGCTGTTTTCAACTGGAACTAAGGCATCTGCGGAAACGTCCCAGAAGTATGTGGAACAGAGTTTTCAGATTAGTCTTTTGAAGATAAGAGATGGTTTTGAAAAAGCATTTATGAGTGTTAATTTGAAAAAACCAACGATTTTGTTTGTGGATGGCATTGATGCAAGACCAAGAGATATTGATAATGAGCAGTATTTTGAGTGTTTGGTTGGACTGGTAAATGCAGTTTTAGAAATGAATCAATCATTCCTGAAAGAGAAACAGATCAAAATTATGTTGCTGATCCGACCGGACATTATGTATAAAATGCCAGTTCATAATATGAATCAGAAGCTTAGAAATAATTCGGTGTTGTTAAATTGGGTAACTTCTTATCGCAAATATATTGATTCAAAGTTATTTAAGATTGCAGACGATTATTTTATGAAGCAGCAGGATTATTCATATGAACTGGGAGAATGCTGGAATTATTATTTTCCATACAAGGTGGAATATCAGGAAAAATGGAAAGCACCAGATAATCCGTTTGTTGAATTCTTGAGGTATTCCTTATACAAACCAAGAGATATTTTAACCATGTTAAACGAGATGGTTGATGCAACAAGTGGTACGCAGTTTAAACATTCTGATTTTGAAGGTATTTTATCCAATTATTCGACGTATTTAAAAGGCGAATTGAAAGATTATATGTTAATTTATATGGATGATTCAGATTATAATAATTTTAGTATATTCTTTGATTATTTTCAGGGGCATAGAAATTTCAATTATAAATTTTTTGAGGAAAAACATTTAGAATATATAAAGTATTTAAGAGAATTAGGACGGAAGATTCCACCGTTTATGGAGACTGCGAGTGAAGCCTTACAGCTTTTATATGATACGAATATCATTTGTTATAAAATATATGAAACTTTGCCAAATGGCAAGCGGAAGAATAAAATGTTTTGGTCATATAAGGAACGTAATTATGCAAACATGCAGCCTGAAGTAAAGAAGGGCGGCGAATATTCATTTCATATGGCATATGCGAGAGCCTTTCGATTGTTTTAAAGTAAATATCATAGGATGATCACAAGGCCTTTAGATTATAATAAGTCTAAAGGCTTTCTTCAAAGATAGCAAAAAGGAGGCAGAATATGTCAGTGAATGTTGCGATTGGAGTGCAGGATTTTTCAACATTGATAGAAAACCATTATTTTTATGTGGATAAAACAGCCTTTTTGAAGGAATGGTGGGATAGTGGTGACAGTGTTACACTGATCACGAGACCAAGACGTTTTGGAAAGACGTTGACCATGAGCATGACGGAGCAGTTTTTCTCAATGGAATATGCGGGACGATCTGATCTGTTTGAGGAGCTGGAAATCTGGAATGACGAGAAATACCGCAATTTGCAGGGAACGTATCCGGTCATTAGTCTTTCATTTGCAAATATAAAAGAACCAACCTATGAATTGACACAAAAGAAAATCTGCGACCTTATTGCACAATTATATTTCAAATTTGATTTTATAACAGAGAGCAATGCTTTGATTAAGGAAGAAGTGAATCTGTATAAGAAAATCATGAATCATATGGACTATGTAGATGCTACGCTTTCGTTAAACTATTTATCAGGATTTTTATATAAATATTATGGGAAAAAAGTGATCATTTTATTGGATGAATATGATACTCCAATGCAGGAAGCTTTTGTAGATGGTTACTGGGATGAACTGGTGACATTTACAAGAAGTCTTTTTAATTCAACTTTCAAGACAAATCCGGCATTGGAACGTGGCATTATGACAGGCATCACACGGGTGAGCAAGGAGTCCATTTTTTCCGATTTGAATAATCTGAAAGTAGTTACAACGACATCTGATGAATATGCCACAACATTTGGTTTCACAGAGCCAGAGGTCTTTGAAGCATTGGGAAAGTGCGGATTAGACAGTGAAAAGAGCGAAGTGAAAAGATGGTATGATGGTTTTATTTTCGGGGAATATAAAGATATTTATAATCCGTGGTCAATTTTAAATTATCTTGATTCACAGCAGTACACAACATATTGGGCAAATACAAGTGCAAACAGTCTGGTGGCAAAATTAGTCCGTGAGGGAAACCGCAATATCAAGAGTAAATTCGAAAAGCTGCTTTGCGGAGAGTGTATATGGTCAGAAATTGATGAACAGATTGTTTATGATCAGCTCAACGGTAATGAGCAGGCAGTGTGGAGCCTTCTGCTGGCAAGTGGTTACTTAAAAGTCCTCTCTTATGAAAAGTACAAGGATATTCCGGAGGGAACTGAGCCAAAGTATCAGCTGGCACTTACGAATCTGGAAGTGAAACTGATGTTCCATCGAATGATTCATGACTGGTTCGCAATGGCGAGACCGGATTACAACGACTTTATTAAAGCAATGTTTGCCGGTGATGTGGATGCGATGAATGAATATATGAACCGGGTGGCCTTGCAGACATTCAGTTATTTTGATACCGGAGACAGAGCATCGGGAGCAGAACCGGAACGGTTTTATCATGGATTTGTGTTAGGATTGCTTGTTGATCTGCAGGACAGATATTATCTGAAATCGAACCGGGAAAGTGGTTTTGGAAGATATGATGTCATGCTTGAACCAAAGAACCCGGGAAAGGATAACGCAGTGATTCTGGAATTTAAAGTGCGCAGCACAAGAAAAGAAAAAAGTCTGGAAGAGACAGCGCAGTCTGCGATCACACAGATTCGGGAAAGAAAATACAGCGAAGAACTGAAAATGAAAGGAATTACAGAAGATCAGATTAAAGAGTACGGCTTTGCATTTGAAGGAAAGACAGTGTTGATCGTGGACTGATCGTCACAGCAAAGGAGGTCAAAATGGGACTTTATTTGAATCCGGGGAATGAAGAATTTCGAAATGCAGCGATTCATTCTAAAATATATGTTGATAAAACTGAGATGATTAAATTTACAAATTCACAACTTTTTGGTGAACATAAAAACATCTGTGTCAGCAGACCACGGCGTTTTGGAAAATCAATGGCAGCCAATATGCTGGTGGCATATTACAGCAAAGGCTGCGATTCGAAGGAATTGTTTGAAAATTTTAAAATAGCAGATGACAGCAGTTTTAAAGAACATTTAAATAAATATAATGTCATTCATTTAAACATCCAGCAGTTTTTGGGGCGGACAGAGACAATACATGAGATGTTGGAATTGCTTTCACGAAAAGTAACACGCGAATTGAAGCGGGAATTTGCAGATGTGACGTACTACGAAGAAGACTTAGTGTCTGTGATAGAAGAGATTTATGCACAGACACACAGCTTTTTTGTTTTTATTATTGATGAGTGGGATTGCATTTTCCGTGTAAAAGGGGAAGATACAGAAGCACAAAAATTGTATCTGAATTTCCTGAGAGATTTGTTAAAGAACCAGCCTTATTGCATTTTGGCTTATATGACCGGAATCCTTCCGATTAAAAAATATGGAGAACATTCTGCCCTTAATATGTTTGATGAATATTCCATGACCAATCAGCGTGAGCTGGCAGAATTTACAGGATTTACGGAGCAGGAAGTGCAGGAATTGTGCCCGCAGTATGACATGTCATATGATAAAATGAAACAGTGGTATGACGGTTATGATTTAAAAGGGATACAGATTTATAATCCGAGATCAGTCGTAATGTCACTTTCAGGACATGATTTTGACAGCTATTGGACCAAAACAGAGACTTATGAGGCATTAAAAAAGTATATCCAGATGGATATGTATAATTTGAAAGAACTTGTAACGAGACTGATTGCGGGAAGTTCTATTGAGATAAATCCAGATAAATTTCAGAATGATATGACTACATTTGCAAGTGCAGATGATGTCTTGACACTTCTGGTACATCTGGGATATCTGACTTATGATTTTGATACATGTACCGTTCATATCCCGAATCAGGAAGTACAGAAGGAATTTATTAATTGTATTGAAGATGGTGGCTGGGAACCGGTTATGGACGCAATCCGGAAATCCGAAGAGCTGCTTGCAGCCACAATCCGCGGTGAGGAAGAAACGGTTGCCCGGATGATAGAGAATGCACATCAGGAGAATACATCCATACTTGCCTATAATGATGAAAATTCATTGGCATGTGTGATCGCACTTGCGTATTATTCAGCGAAGAAGAATTATGTAGTATACCGGGAACTTGCCGGAGGAAAAGGATTTGCAGATATGGTGTTTGTTCCAAGAAAAACGACACAGACACCGGCAATCGTTGTAGAGCTGAAATGGAATCAGACAGCGGAAGCAGCAATCACACAGATCAAAAGAAAACAGTATGTCGAAAGCCTGAAGGATTACAGGGGCGAAGTGATACTTGTTGGGATCAATTATGAGAGCAAAGAGTTAAAGAAGGACGATTATAAAAAACATTCCTGCAAAATTGAGCGGATCACCATGGCATAATAGAGGGAAGGACAGGAGATTCAGATATGGATGACGTACAGGCACAGCAGACCAATCCATTATTTGGTATTATTCCAAAAGAATTTTTCACACCGCTGGCATCGCCGAATAGACTTGTATATTGGGACTGTCTGTGCCGGTTGTTTCAGGCAATGAGTGCACAGCTTTCCTTTGGGATCGAGAGAGAAATCCTTGTGGATGAATTACAGTTTTATTTTGAACAGAATCAGGCAGCGGAATTTGAGGAAGATGACATAAATGGCATGGATTCCAGAAAAAAGGCAAATGAGATGCTGCGCTTATTGGAGAAGTATGGCTGGCTTGAGGTTGAGACGGATAAGAGTTATGTGCAGAGAGTCAATTTTTATGATTATGCCGTAAAAGTCATGAAAACGCTTCTTGAGATTTCAGACGGACGAAAGGTAGAATATCAGGGCTATATTTATACCATTTACAGCCTTGTGCGGACCAATACGGATCATCCGGCGGTTGTGCTGCAACAGATCCGGGATAATACGGATATGCTGATTACAGGATTAAAGAATCTCAATTCAAATATCAAGCATTACATTGATGAACTGACAAAGCATAAGACCGTAGCGGAGATTATGAATGCGCTGTTTAATGATTATATTACGAATATTGTAGATAAAGCTTACCACAGATTACTGACTTCAGACAATGTGTCAAAGTTCCGGCCGGAGATTATAGAGCGGCTGGAAGCAAATGGGCATAGTTCACGTTATATCACAAAGACGTCGGAAGAGTTGGCAGCGATCCGGGAGATACCGGTCGGGCAGGCAGAAGAACTGGTATATCAGACATTGCATGAGATTGTGGAAGCGTTCCGGAATATGGATGATATTCTGGCAGAGATCAATTGGAAAAACACACAATACCAGAGAGCAGCAGTAAACCGTGCAAAGTTTTTGCTGGCAGGAACGGAAGATGTCAGAGGACAGATGAAAGAGATTCTCTTATATATTGGAGAGCAGATGGAACAGAGCCAGCTGGATCTGAATGGAATCTATGAGATCGAGTATCTGGATAATCTGGTGAGACTGTTCGGGAGCAGTTTTATTGATGAGAAATCATTTTACAGTCCGATCGAGGGAAAGAAAGAGTTTCATCCTCAGGAGCTGATAGAAGTAATGCCGGATGTGGAACTCCGGCAGGAAAAGCTCCGGAAGATGGCGGAGAAGATGCAGCGCATTTTAAGTCCGGAACGGATAGAGCGGTTTGTAGAAGAACAATTAGGAGACAGGGCAAAAATCTATGCGTCTGAGCTTCCGATGGAAACAATGGATGATTTTATCAGGCTGATCTATGTCAGACTGTATGGCTCCAGAAAAAAGATGCGATATCGAATTGAAAAGGCAGAAGGTGCGAATAAAATCAGTGGAGAGTTTGATTTCCCGGATTTTGCGATCATAAAACGCTGACAGCGCATAGCAGAGGGAGAGCAGAATGGATTTATTAAATGGCATGCTGCAGAAGGATCAGGATGAATTCCGCAGAATATGTAATAAACTGATTAATGTATGTTTTATATGCAGACAGAATCAGGCAACAAGAAGTGACTTCTATTTTATACAAAAGTACAAAGAAAAGTTTGAAGAATTACTTGGAGTACTCGGCTACAGATTAGAAATAAACGAAGAATATGGCGTTGTGCAGCTTACCAACGCCCTGAATACAAACCGGCAGAATTTAAAATTATATGAGTCCGTTATTTTACTCATATTGCGTATTCTGTTTGACGAGAAGAAAAGAGAATTGTCTGTGAGCGATGAAGTCATCGTGAATCTGGGCGATATTCAGGACAAGTTTTTAAGCCTGAAGATCCGTGACAAAATGATCGATAAGACGACGATGGGAAATGCACTCCGTCTGTTCCGGAGATATCAGCTGATTGAGTTGCTGGATTCGGATCTGAAAAATGAGGAGTCCAGAGTTTTGATCTATAATTCCATCCTGATGGCAGTGAGGGTAGAGGATATCAAGAGTGTATACGACAAAGTGGACAGTTATAGGAAAGGAAAATTAAAAGATGAAGAAACTGACCAGACTGAAGCTGATTAATTGGCATCGTTTCTCGGATGTCACGATAGATTTTGGGGACTCAACTCTGATTTCCGGCGAAAATGGAGCCGGAAAATCCACACTTTTAGATGCGATCCAATTTGTTGTGACCTGCTCCACAAATCATTTTAATAAGGCTGCCCATGAGAACGGCAAGAGAAAGCTGACCGGTTATATCCGGTGTAAGACCGGACGTGAAAATCATCCTTATGAGAGAACCGGAGAGATCAGTGCGCATGTCGCATTGGAATTTTATGAGGAGAGCAAGGAAAAGTATTTTGTCATCGGAGCAGTGATAGATTCGGCGACTGAGGGGCAGGAGACAGTCGTGCGTTATCTCATGGACAATGTGATGTTAGAGGATGAGATGTTTAAGATCGGAAACAGACCACGGACCATCACAGAATTCAGGTCGTTTAACAATAAAAACATCAAATTATTTGCAAAGACGAACGCAGAAGGCAAAAAAATGATCAAACAGCGTTTTGGAAGAATCGAGGATAAGTTCTTCCAGCTGATCCCAAAGGCGCTGGCGTTTAAACCAATTGATGATATCAAGGACTTTGTCTATTCCTATGTGCTGGATGAAAAAGAAGTCAATATTGACAATCTGCGCGAAAATGTAAGAAGCTATCAGGAACTGGAAAAAACGCTGGAGGGTGTGAAAAACAGAATTGAAAAACTGTCAGAGATCGAATGCCACCACAAAGCAGTGGTGGATTGTATACAATCTGACCGGATGTATGAATATTTTATGGCACAGTCGGATCTGGATCTGACCAAAGAACAGATCGGCGTTCTGCAGGATGAGATCAGGCGCGAAAGTTACCGTCTGGAACAGCTGAATGCAAAGTGCAGCAGCATGAAAAAGGAACTGGAGAATAAGGAGGAAGTCCGCACACTGCTTTTAGCGGAACTGAACGCCAACTCAGATTTCCAGACGTTGGAAAAGCAGAAAAAATATTTGAAAGAATTACAGGAAAAAGAAGAAATACAATATCAGGAAAAGAAAAGACTGTTAGAGAGCGGAAAAAAAGCAGGACAGAAAGTAAAAAGACTGCTTGAAATACCGGATGTGGATGAATGCATGAAGCAGTATGATGAGCTGCTGCACCGGCTGAAGGATACGGAGGACGTTGTTAGTGCGCAGGAACTGATTGACCGGGCGATCGCTTACAAGAAGCATATGAGTACAAAACTGCAGAGGAAAAATTTAGAGATTCAAAGCCGGCTGAATGAGATCGCAGCAGACCTGCAGGAGACAGAGCAGCGGATCAGTAATCTGAAACAGCACCGGTTTTCCTATCCCTCGGCAGTCGAGCTTCTGATGTCGCGTGTGGAGCAGGAATTGCTCAAGATCGGAAGGACGGCAAAGCCGAGGATTTTGTGTGAAATGTTAGAAATCACGGATGAAACATGGAGAAATGCAGTGGAGGGCTATCTGAATACACAGCGATTTTATGTGTTGGTAGAGCCGGAACATTTTGACATTGCCCTTGGTATTTACGAAAAACTGAGAAGAGAAAAGAAAGCATACGGTGTGGGACTGATCAATTCCGGCAAACTCGAGGAATATGACATTGCACCAGCAGGAAGTCTGGCAACAGTTGTGGAGTCGAAGAGTATTTATGCGAAGCGGTATGTGAATATGGTTCTTGGCAAGGTACATATGTGTAAGAGAGTGGATGAATTAAAACAGTATCCGGTTTCTATCACACCAAATTGCATGCGCTATCAGAATCATGTCGCATCTGCGATCAGACCGGAAATCTATACAACTCCATTTATCGGCAAGAATGCATTTAAAGTCCAGTATGAGCAGGCACTGCAGAAAAAGGAGGATTTAAACCGCCAGAAAATAGAATGCAAAGACCGTATGACACATATGGAAGCGACGCTGCAATGGCTCGAGTGGGATGATGATACAGATGTGAAGTATAGGATTACAATTGTATCAGAACTGAAAAGGACAGGACTTGAGATTGAAAAATGTGAGACGGAGATCCGGAATCTGCAGCAGAATACGACCATGATCGAAAAGCAGATCCGTGCGGATGAAATGCGGAAAGAGTGTGAGGAACTGAAAAGCCACATTTCAAAAAGTGACAGGGAAAGCGGAGCCTGCGAACTGAAAATAAGCAGTGCAAAAGACAGGCTTGTGGAGTGCGAGGATGAGTGCATACACAAGAATGAACTGATCACAGACATTGCCCAGAAAGCAGAAAACGAGATCGTGCTCTGGAAGAAAGAATACGAAAAACAGACCGGTGATAAGACATTAGAGCAGTTCCGGCAGAATTTTGACCGGAGACGTAAGGCGAATAATACAACAAAAGAGAATGCGGATAAGAAAATGACAAGTGCGATGTACGATTACAAAACGGCATTTGATTTTGGTGCAGCAGCTACGTTAGAAGCATATCCGGAGTATGCGGCAGTCCAGGAGAGACTGGTGAACTCCGAACTTCTGAATTATGAAGAAAAAGTAAGAAAAGCAAAATTATCGGCAGAGGAAGAATTCCGGGAACAGTTTTTATCCAAGCTTCAGGAAAATATGAAGCAGGCACAGGGAGAGTTTAAAGAACTCAATAAGGCATTGAAAGATATCACCTTCAGCAATGAAAGATATGAATTTTTATATTTGCCGAGCAAAAGCTATGGAAAATATTATGATATGATCATGGATGATTTTAATGTAGTGCAGGGAGAGTCCATTTTCAGCGGTCTGTTTCATGAGAATCATAAGGAAGTCATTGATGAACTATTTTCAAAGCTCGCACTGGATCAGGACAATGGGATCAAGGCATTAGATGAATTTACGGATTACCGCACCTATATGGATTATGATATTAAGATCACACATGAGGATGGCAGCTATTCTCTTTACTCTAAGGTTTGTGAGGAAAAGAGCGGAGGCGAGACACAGACCCCGTTCTATGTGACGGTAGCCGCATCCTTTGTCCAGTTGTACAATAATAATATCGGCGGAGAGGCAATCGGGCTGGTGATGTTTGATGAGGCATTTAACAATATGGATGATGAGAGGATCGGGGCAGTTCTTGAGTTTATGAACAGACTGCCGCTTCAGATCGTGATCGCAGCGCCGCCGGATAAAATCCAGTATATCGGTCCGAAAATGCAGGAGACATTATTAGTACTGACAGACGATAAAGTAAGCTTCGTGGAGGAGTATCGTTATGCATCCGGTCGAAAATAAGATATTGAATGATCTATTGGACAAATACGAAAACAGTAAGCTCTCCAGAGGAGAAAACCAGAGAGCGATCCATATTGCATTTCCGTTCAATAAGAAGACGATGCCAAAGTATTTCGATGAGAGCTCGCTTGAGATAGAAACCATTCACGCAGCCGCAGAACAGATGGAGCGTGAGGGACTGGTCGCAATCGCATGGAAAAACCAGAAGCCCGGATATATTATCGAGAAGCTTGTACTCTGTGAGGATCATGTGGAAGAGGCATATGAGAGGCTTGGCAGGAAGCCGAAGAGGGAAGCCGAGGCACGTACAAAACAGATTTTGGAGCAGTTTTATCAGAAAACGCAGGGTGAGATAACAAGAAGCTTTTTGTCCCGCATGATAACGCGGCTGGAAAGCGAACAGTCAGTAAAAGAATATCTCGACATTATGGATCACAGGAAAACAGAACAACTGATTGACACTTTAGATAAAGTAGAGCAGAACAGGAAAGAATGTTATATCAGGGAATTTTCCATAGAACATTTTCATGACAGCAAAGTATTCGAGACACTGATCCCAAAAATCTGTAAAATATTCCGGGAGGAAAATGAAGAACTGACAGGATTTGAAAATGAAGAAATTCTTGCGGAGTATCAGATTTATAAAACACCGGGCTATGTGTATATGAAGGGAAACGTACAGATTTACAGCGCCGGAAAGCAGGCTGCAGATATCAGTGCTTTCCCGGAAGGAATCGCTGTTGCGGTGGGGAGTGAGGAGGATACGCCGGATATCTGTCCGGATCAGACGATTGATAAAGTATTCACAATTGAAAATCTGACTTCTTTTTACCGTTTTAAACAGGAACACAGTCTGGTGATCTATCTTGGCGGTTATCATAACCACAGCAGACGAAATCTGCTGATGCAGATTTATCAGAAATTGCCGGATGCACAATATTATCATTTTGGAGATTTGGATGCAGGCGGATTTTATATTTTAGAACACTTGAAAAGAAAAACAGGGATCCCATTTCAAATGTTTCAAATGGACATTGAAACATTGAAAAAGTATGAGGATTATGCGAAACCATTGACAGAAAACGACAAAAAGCGGTTGATGCAGTTAGAAAAAATGGAGCTGCCGGACGAAGAGAGAAAACTCATCACTTATATGTTACAAAAAGGAATAAAGCTGGAACAGGAATGTATTTCCGAATCCCAGTAAGGAGCATAGATCATGTGGAAACTAAAACAGATTTTTGATGGAGAATACGGCTGCGAAGAGCGGCAGTCGGGAGAAAAAGAAAAATGTCTTGTGATTCTCGCAAATGAAGAGGGAGAAGAAAAGACATTTGAGGCGAATGAGGACTGGATTGCGGCAATCGAAAAGCTGTCAGCAAATCCGCTCATGAAAATAATTATCAGTAAGCCGATGGCGAAAGACTGCCAGTACAAAAAGATCGTGGTGGAGAAGAAAGGCGATGGCTATCAGGCGGCAAAGTATACAGAGAAACAGGTGTTTCACGATAATTTTGGCGTAGAAGATCTGCAGGGCTATTTGATGGAAGCCATACATGATACATTCCTGCAGGTAAATGCATGGGATGAGACAAAAGAATACAGTCTTCTGATCTCAAAGAAAGGTGCGGTGACACTCAGGGCGAAAGCTTCAAAAGAAGCACCAGACACAGTCACAGAGCATAACCGGAAGAAAAATTACATTTTGGATGAGGGACAGGTGATCCCGCCGCTGGTGGATATGGGTATTTTTACCGGAGAGGGAAAAGTGGTAAAGTCCATGTATGATAAGTTCCGCCAGATCAACCGTTTTATCGAGATGATCGATGATGCGATCCGGGAATATAAAGGCGAGGAGATCCACATCATTGATTTCGGGTGCGGAAAGTCTTACCTGACTTTTATTATGTATTATTATTTTACAGAGATCCGGCACATGAAAGTGCAGATGCTTGGACTCGACCTGAAAAAAGATGTCATCGAAAAATGCAACCGGGCGGCGGAGAAATATGGCTATGACAATCTGCGCTTTGAGCTAGGTGACATCAATGGATTTCAGACGCCGTTTGACGTGGATATGGTCGTGACGCTCCATGCCTGCGATACTGCGACAGATTTTGCACTCTATAATGCAATCACATGGAATGCAAAAATGATTTTTTCCGTACCATGCTGTCAGCATGAGGTGAATAAGCAGATCCAGAGTGAGGATTATTCCCTGCTCACAAGATACGGCATTATCAAAGAGCGTTTTTCAGCGCTGACAACAGATGCGATCCGGGCGAATCTTTTGGAGTGCTGCGGATACAAAACCCAGCTGCTGGAATTTATTGACTTTGAACACACACCGAAAAATATTTTGATCCGTGCGGTCCGCCGCCCGGTCTTACCGTCCTCTGCGAAGAAAAAATATTTAGCGGAAGTGGAAAACATGTGCAGGGAATTTCACTTAGAGCCAACCCTGTATACATTATTGCGGAACGATTGCAAAGTATGATAGTATAAATGGAGCAGAAAACACAAAGGAGCGCAGGTATGGAAGATATTTTAGCAGCATTTCCGGATAGAGAAACATTTGACCGTTACTGGGAGGAAAATTATGTTCCGGTAACCTATGAGGATGTAAAAGAGGCATTTGAAGATTTCGTGACCTCCGCAGGCGGACACATCTTTTTGTCCGATTACGAGGAGGGTGGATGCATTTCCAAAGAGGATTTTAAGGACAATCTTTCACAGGAGGCGCAGTTTGCCTTTCAGGATGGTCTGACGGAAGTATTTTATGACAAAAACCCGGATTTATATGAGACAGCCTTTGCTATTTTTGAGGAGGCACAGATGTCTGGAAATCAGGATGTAAATGTGGCAGTTACGTTTCATGAAACATTTAACCGCCTGTATGCAGAGTTTTTAGATCGTTTATTTGAAGAGAAAGGCAGTATATGGCAACGTTAGGAATTCCACAGAATACCATAGAGGTTTTACAGAAATATAATTTTAATTTTCAGAAGAAGTTTGGACAGAACTTTCTGATCGATACGCATGTGCTTGAGAAGATCATTGAGGAGTCCGGAATCACAAAGGATGATTTTGTTTTGGAGATCGGACCTGGAATCGGCACAATGACGCAGTATCTCTGCGAGAATGCAAGAGAAGTGGCGGCGGTGGAGATTGATAAAAATCTGATCCCGATTCTGGCAGACACACTCAGCGCATACGACAATGTGGAAGTCATCAATGATGATATTTTAAAAGTAGATATTAATAAGCTGGCAGAGGAAAAAAATGGAGGAAAGCCGATCAAAGTTGTGGCGAATCTTCCATATTATATCACGACACCGATCATTATGGGATTATTTGAAAGCCATGTGCCGATCGACAGCATTACGATCATGGTGCAGAAAGAAGTGGCAGACCGTATGCAGGTGGGACCGGGAACGAAAGAATATGGGGCACTCTCCCTTGCAGTGCAGTATTATGCGAAACCCGAGATTGTTGCGATCGTTCCGCCGAACTGTTTTATGCCTCGCCCGAATGTCGGAAGCGCAGTGATCCGTCTCACAAGACATAAAGAAGTGCCGGTGCAGGTGAATGACGAAAAATTAATGTTTAAGATCATCCGTGCATCCTTCAATCAGCGCAGAAAGACGCTTGCCAATGGCTTGAATAATGCGCCGGACATTCATCTTTCCAAAGAAGTGATCCAGGAAAGCATTGAGGAACTTGGCGTTCCGGTCACCATCCGTGGCGAAGCACTGACGCTTCAGCAGTTCGCGCAGCTCAGCAACATCATCGGCAGCAAAATATAATAGAAGTCTGGAGTTCCTGTGGAAAGTTTATGACTGACCTCAAGGATTCTGTTGTCTGATCATAACGTAAAAATACACCAATACGAATATGGCAGGTGCTTTCGAATGAAAATTCGTGAGGATTGTGTAAATTTGTCCGATGTCATGTTTGGACTGACGGTTTATGTACATTCATAGCTGAACACTCCGCGTCAAATGTGCGCCCGGGACAAACTCAACTCAAGAATCTGGCAGGAGTAAATACAGCTATCAGCATTGTTTATAACCAGTCAAAAATTAAGCTGTTCAGATAATTTTTGACTGGACAACTGCTGATATTGCTGTATTAACTCCTGCACGATTCTTTCGCAATGAGTTTGTCCCGGGCGCACATTTGGCGTGAAGTGTCCAGCTCTGAATGAACATAAATAATCAGAAAGTCCAAACATGACATCAGACAAATCAACAAGCCGAACATTTTCATTCGAAAGCACCTGCCATATTCGTATCGGTGTATCATAACTTTTTGCAGACAACAGAATCCCTGAGGTCAGGCATAAACTTTCCACAGGAACTCCTGATAAAATTTGATTCATAAAAGCTGACTCCGTCTCATATACTTGTATATGGGATGGAGATTTTTTATGCACAGAAAAAACTTGGCAAAAAGAATAAACACGATGCTGACCATACTTCTGCTCTTGCTGCTCATACCACTTTTTCTCACCATTTTTTGCCAGAAAATGCAGCTGGAAGAATTGCTGGGAAATGTAAACCGGACAGCGGAAAAAGAGGAGGATGCGGACATGCTTTTTTGCATTGTTGCAAAGGAGATAAGCGCAGATGCACCGGAGGAATGTATCAAAGCCCAGTGTGTGATCGCCCGCACAAATCTTAAGGCAGCAGAGGAGACGGGGACAGAGCTTCCGGGGCAGATGACAATGGGCGAACTGCAGGAGCTGTGGGGCGACTATTTTTCCGAGGCAGAGGGGAAGATAAGGGAGGCGATACAGGAGACAGACGGAGAGACGCTGCAGTACCGGAATCATTACATATATGCGGCATACCATGCAGTGAGTGCAGGAAATACGAGAAATATGGAAGAATTATATCCGGATTTGGATATGCCCTACCTTTCAGGTGTGGCATGCTATGAGGATGCACAGGCGCCGGATTATCTTTCGGTGCTGTATCTGGATCAGGAGATCACGATCGAAGAGAAGGATAGCGCCGGGTATGTCACAAAGGCACAGATGAATGGGAAATCCTACACAGGAGAGGAATTGCGCGGGGAACTTGGGTTGAAATCCGCGAATTTTACGGTGACAGAACTGGAGCCGGGCAAGGTTCGAATTGTAACGAAAGGACATGGACACGGATTTGGGCTGAGCCAGTATACAGCACAGAAAATGGCTGAAAAAGGGGAGGATTACAGAAAAATTTTACAGTATTTTTTTCCCGGTACAGAGCTGGAAAATGTGGAATGAAAAACGATTCCAATTACTGTGAATAAACCGTCTGAATGTGGCAACACTATTGTTAATAGCAGTAAATGTATTCTGCTAAATAAACAATGGACGGTGAAAAATATGAGAAAGAATCACGGGTGGGCAGCCTTCTGGCAGAAAAAACAGTATATCATTGCAGGCACGCTGGTAATCCTTGCAGCAGTCGGCATGACTGTTTTATATAGCAGAGGACAGGAACAGGAGAGAAAGCAGTTAGAACAGGAAATTGCAGCAGAGATGGACACGGAGAACCAGAATGTGGCAATGGAGGAAGAGACAGAGGCAGATCAGGTTGCTTCTATTTTAAAACCGCAGACACAGAGCACAGAGACAGCAGAGGTAGAAAAGGAGAGTGAGGAAGCAGACAGTGGACAGGAAGAGGTGGCACCGACAGGAAACACTTCCCAGGCACTTCATTTTGCTGCGGAAGATGGCATCTTATGGCCGATGGAAGGAAATGTGATCTTAGATTACAGCATGGACTCGACGGTGTATTTTGCGACGTTGGACCAGTACAAATACAATCCGGCGGTCATCATTGCCGGGGATGTCAACAGCAAAGTTTATGCGGTAGCAAAAGGAAAAATCCAGAGTATTGAGACAAATGAAGTGACAGGATGTACCGTGACAGAGGATTTGGGAGATGGGTATCTCGCAGTCTACGGACAGCTTAAGGAACCGGAGTTTGCAGTGGGAGACTATGTGGAGGCAGGTCATGTGATCGGTTATGTGACAGAACCGACAAAATATTATTCTGTTGAGGGCAGTAACCTGTATTTTGAACTTCGAAAAGATGGGGTACCGGTCGATCCGATTGAATTTTTTGAATAGCAAAAATTTCCTTTTTCTTGAACACACGGAATTTCTGGATTATAATAAATTTTATTGAAATACCGAAAACAGGCAGAAAGGAAGAGACTGCATGGGAGTTCATGGATCAAATGACGTGGTAAACGCATGGAAACAGGAAGTTTTGAACAGCAGAGGAAAGGACGCAGAGCATACACTCAAATGCTGTCTTGATATAGAACGGTATGCAAAGGAACATAAAGATGCGGCACTTCTTGGTTTTGCATATTTTTACAGTGGGGAAACTTACTATCTGCTGAATGATGTGGAGCACATGTTCCACAACATTGCGCAGGCAATCCATCTGTTAGGACAGACCGGACAGTGGGAGCTGATCGCAAGGTCTTACAACCTGATGGCAATCTCTTCTGTCAACAAGGGAAATGTGTCTGCAGCGATGGATTACTATCTGACAGGATTGAATTACTGTCGTAAATATGGGATTACTAAGATGGAGATCAGCATCATGCAGAATCTTGGTAATCTGTACATGGAAAATGGTGTGTATCACGAGGCACAAAGTTATTTCGAAAAGGCTCATTCATACTGCAGAAGTAATCCAGATGTGAAGGAAAATTATGTCGGACTGATGGCCAGTTACGTGAATCTGGCACGCTGCTATATGCTGCAGGGGATGTTAGATAAGACACATGCTTATATAGAAAAACTGGATGCGGAATGTGCGTCTTATTATGAGGACATAGATATTTTATATGTGGACTGCCTGAAGGCAAGGTATTATCATCTGATCCACAATTATGTGAGACGAGATGCACAGATCCAGGAGATTGTGGAAATAATCAATAAAAATGTGCAGATCATGGAGGTGTTTGACGACCTTTGTGATTTTTGCGGGCTGATGCTGGAGATCGGCCGGGATGATGTGTTGTGGATGATCGTTGAGAAGCTGGATCGGATCGTGAAAGATTCAGGTGTGATCAATCTGCAGCGCAGAGTCATTTCCATTAAGATCAAAGGCTACCGCAAGAATCAGGACAATGCAGGTTATCTGCAGGCAGCTGGTCTGTATTATGAGCTTTCCGAGATCATGGAGCGCGAGAACAAAGATATGATCGTCAACATGCTTTATGTCAGAAGTTCTCTCGAACGTGCAAATGAGAGCCGCAGGGAGATGGAAGCAGTCAATGTGAAGCTGCTGAAACAGTCGGAGACAGATCAGATGACCGGACTGGCAAACCGTTACCGCCTGAATGATTATTCGGACAAAGTATTAGATTACTGTTATGAACACAGGCTTCCGCTTGCAATGGAGATTTTAGATATTGACTTTTTTAAGCAGTATAATGACAATTATGGACATCAGCAGGGCGATGAGTGCATTATAGCAATTGCAGATGAGCTGAAAAAAATGGAAGACAGACAGACGTTCTGTGCGAGATATGGCGGAGATGAATTTATTATCATTTACGCAGGTGCAAGTGCGGAGGAAGTGTACGCGAAGGCAGCTGCACTCCGGCAGAATATTATGGATCTGAAACTGGAGCATTTATATTCCAAGGCTTTGCCGATCGTGACGATCTCCCAGGGAATTTCGTATGGAGTTCCGGAGAACGGAAACAGGAGCTGGGATTTTCTACATACTGCAGATATGCTGTTATATCAGGTAAAGAAGAGAAGCAGAAATGATATCTGTATTGCGGATATTCGTGGGCAGGAGCTGGATTTATCCTCAAAAACAGGAAAAAGTGGAACCTTAGAGGAAAATTGGCATAAGTTATAATGAGCAATCCGCAATCGAACTATTGCTACGGCAGCTTTTTTTAGAGGTGACGGGCATATCACATTTTTACAGGGGAAAAACAGAAATACATGTGGAGTGTACGACGACTGGATTTTGCTTGGATATGGATGAAAAACAGGGAGTATTCGATTGCTTTTCATATTAACCCAGCTTTCTTTTTCATGGAAGCCGGGGTACATAGATCGTGCCGGATGTGATACGGGTATTCTGACAAAATAGTTGACAAAATGGCGACAATATGCTAACGTATACGACTGCGCATTCGCACGAAAGGAAAATATATGGAAACAGTAAGATTTGATGAATTAGATTTATATCCACAGGTACTCCGTGCTATCAAAGAGATGGGATTTGAAGAGGCGACTCCGATCCAGAGTCAGGCGATCCCGGTTGTGATGTCAGGAGTTGATGTGATCGGACAGGCACAGACAGGAACCGGAAAGACAGCATCTTTTGGTATCCCGGTGCTTCACAAAGTAGACCCAAATAATAAAAAGACACAGGTGATCATCCTTTCACCAACCAGAGAGCTTGCGATCCAGGTGTCGGAAGAAATCCGTAAATTAAGCAAATATATGCATGGCGTGAAAATCCTTCCGGTATACGGCGGACAGGATATCAACCGTCAGATCAAGGCATTAAAAGGTGGTGCACAGATCATTATCGGTACACCGGGACGTGTCATGGATCATCTCCGCAGAAAAACAATCCGCTGCGAGGCAGTCAATACGATTGTTTTAGACGAGGCGGACGAGATGCTGAACATGGGATTCCGTGAGGATATCGAGACGATTTTGGAATATATCCCGGAAGAGGGAAGACAGACGGTTCTGTTTTCTGCGACCATGCCAAAGCCGATTTTAGATATCACAAAGAAATATCAGCATGACGCAGTGACCATTAAGGTGGTAAAAAAAGAACTGACCGTGCCAAGCATTGAGCAGTATTATTATGATGTCAAACGCAAGGACAAGACCGAAGTTCTGACAAGACTGTTAGATTACTATAATCCAAAGCTTTCCCTCGTATTCTGTAATACTAAGAAAATGGTGGACGAGCTTTCCGAGGAGTTAAAGAGCCGCGGTTATATGGCAGAAGGACTTCACGGCGATATGAAGCAGGCACAGCGTGACCGTGTCATGAAAGCATTCCGCTCCGGACGTGTGGAAATCCTGATTGCTACAGATGTTGCTGCGAGAGGAATTGACGTTGATGATGTGGAAGCAGTATTCAATTATGATATTCCACAGGATGACGAGTATTATGTACACCGTATCGGACGTACCGGACGTGCAGGACGTACCGGACGTGCGTTCACTTTTGTAAAAGGAAAAGAGGTTTACAAGTTAAAAGATATCATGCGTTACTGCAAGACCAAGATCCTTGCAATGCCAATCCCATCTTCCGATGATGTGGCACAGATCAAGGCAGAGAAAGTGATGCAGGGAATCGGTGAGATCATTGAGAATGAAGATTTAAAAGAGATGATCGAGATCATCGAAAAGCAGGTCAATGATTCCGATTACACCGCAATGGATATCGCAGCAGCCTTCTTAAAACAGGCACTCGGTCAGGTGAATCTGGAAAACGACAGAGAGAATGGCGAGATCGACTGGGATAACACCGGAGCCGAAGAAGGTATGGTTCGTCTCTTCATTAACATCGGTAAAAAAGACCGCGTGAAACCGGGCGATATCTTAGGTGCCATCGCAGGTGAGTCAGGAATGCCTGGAAAACTCGTCGGTGCGATCGATATGTACGACAAATACACCTTCGTGGAAGTGCCAAGAGAGTACGGCAAAGAAGTATTAGAAGCTATGAAGAATGTGAAGATCAAAGGACGTTCCGTCAATATGGAACCGGCAAATCAGAAATAGAAAATAAAAAGAGAGTCTCTTTTGTGAAATTTTTAAGCAAAATTTCGAAAGAGACTCTTTTTTTGGTGTATTGCGCTACTTGAATTCGATTACATTTAATAGTATAATTTTTCACGGTTGTATAAATAAAAGGCAAAACAAGGAGTAAAATCCTCTGCTCCTGCAAGGGCAGTCGCATTTTGCTTCGCAAAACAAGGAGGATAACATCATGGAGTGGAAGAATTTAGATACCCTTACTTCTTTTGAAGAATTGTCAAAGGTTGCAGAGGTTGACCTGACAAAAGTAATGTCCGGAGAAAACGGCGCAGAGCGTGTGAAGAAATACAGCACACCGATGGCAGAGGGACTTGCATATAATTATGCTGCAAAAAAAGTGGATGATAACACACTTGCAGCACTTGCAAAATTAGCTGAGGAAGCACAGCTTTCTGAAAAATTTGCAGCTCTTTATAATGGTGAAGTTGTGAATACAGGCGAGAAACGTCTTGTGCTTCATCATATGACACGCGGACAGCTGGGTGATGCAGTCGAGGCAGATGGCGTAGACAAACGTTCTTTTTATGTAGAACAGCAGAATAGAATTGCAGATTTTGCAAACAAGGTACATGCCGGAGAGATCACAAATGCAGCAGGTGAAAAGTTTACAACTGTAGTTCAGATCGGTATTGGCGGAAGTGACCTTGGACCACGTGCAATGTATCTTGCACTGGAGAACTGGGCAAAGAAAAACAACACATTCAAGATGGAAGCAAAATTCATCAGCAATGTAGACCCGGATGATGCAGCAGCAGTATTAGCTTCTATTGATGTTGCACATTCCATTTTCGTACTTGTATCAAAATCAGGTACAACATTAGAGACATTGACGAATGAGTCTTTTGTAAAAGATGCATTGAAAAATGCAGGACTGGATGCTTCTAAGCATATGATCGCTGTTACAAGTGAGACATCTCCTCTGGCAAAGAGTGATGATTATCTGGCAGCATTTTTCATGGATGATTATATCGGAGGACGTTTCTCTTCTACATCAGCAGTTGGCGGAGCTGTCTTATCCCTGGCATTCGGACCGGAGGTGTTTGCACAGTTCTTAGACGGTGCAGCAGAAGAAGATAAACTTTCTTTAAATAAAAATATGTTAGAGAATCCGGAAATGCTCGACGCATTGATCGGAGTTTATGAGCGTAATGTACTCGGCTACCCGGCTACAGCCGTTTTACCATACTCCCAGGCTTTGAGCCGTTTCCCTGCACATTTACAGCAGTTAGACATGGAGTCTAACGGTAAATCTGTAAACCGTTTTGGTGAGTCTGTAAATTACGTGACAGGACCGGTGATCTTCGGTGAGCCTGGTACAAATGGACAGCATTCCTTCTATCAGTTATTACATCAGGGAACAGATATTGTTCCGCTTCAGTTCATCGGATTTAAGAACAGCCAGATCGGAACGGATGTTGTGATACAGGACAGCACAAGCCAGCAGAAACTCTGCGCAAACGTTGCAGCCCAGATCGTAGCATTTGCATGTGGTAAGGCAGACGACGACCGCAACAAGAATTTTGAAGGTGGACGTCCATCTTCCATCATCATCGGTGAGGAATTAAATCCTAAGACACTTGGTGCTTTACTTGCTCATTTTGAGAACAAAGTTATGTTCCAGGGATTCTTATGGAATATCAACAGCTTCGATCAGGAAGGCGTTCAGCTTGGAAAAGTTCTTGCAAAACGTGTTCTTGCACATGACACAGACGGAGCATTAAAAGTTTATAGTGATCTGTTAAATATCTAATATACAGAATATATTGCAATGAAAACACCTTTTCGTGAGACAGCAGAAAGTTGCAGCCGAAGCGGAAAGGTGTTTTTGACTGAAAGGGATTAGTTCATGAAAAGAGAATCTTTCAAATCACGTCTGGGATTTATTCTGGTAAGTGCTGGATGTGCCATTGGAATTGGAAATGTATGGAGGTTTCCTTATGTCGTAGGAGAAAACGGCGGAGGATTGTTTGTAATCCTTTATCTCGTGTTCCTGATTGCCATGGGACTTCCGGTTCTGACGATGGAACTTGCCGTGGGACGTGCAAGCCGTAAGAGTGCCGTGTTAGGTTACAAGGCGTTGGAAAAACCGGGAAGCAAGTGGCATCTTCACGGCTGGGCAGCGATATTTGGCTGCTACATGCTGATGATGTATTACACGACAGTTTCCGGGTGGATGATAACTTATTTTTATAAATTCCTGACGGGTGAATTTCAGGCTGGTATGGATGCGGAGGCTGCCGGAGCAGTATTTTCCAACCTGCTTGCAGACCCGTTGCAGATGAGCTTCTGGATGATACTCACGGTCATTCTGGGCTTTTTTGTGTGCAGCAGAGGTTTGCAAAATGGTCTGGAAAAAATAAGCAAAGTCATGATGAGTGCCTTGCTTGGCCTGATCGTGATCCTTGCGGTACACAGCTTTACTTTATCAGGTGCTGGTGAGGGTGTACGTTTTTATCTGATCCCCAATATGGAAACGGTGAGGGAAGTGGGCATTGGAAATGTCGTTTCAGCGGCAATGAATCAGGCGTTCTTTACCTTAAGTCTCGGAGTTGCAGCCATGGAGATCTTCGGAAGCTATATGGGTCGTGATAACAGTCTTGCAGGAGAAGGTGTCAGAATCTGTGCACTGGATACATTTGTGGCAATCATGGCAGGACTGATCATTTTCCCGGCATGTTTCAGCTACGGCGTGGAAGTCGGGGCAGGACCAAAACTCATTTTCATCACGCTGCCAAACGTATTTGTAAATATGGAAGGCGGTCGTATATGGGGAACACTGTTCTTTTTGTTTATGACTTTCGCAAGCTTTTCCACGATTATTGCGGTATTTGAAAACATCATGTCATTTTGTATGGATATGTTTGGTTGGGATCGAAAAAAAGCGGCACTGGTCAACTGTGTGATCATACTGATTGCCAGCATGCCATGTGTACTTGGATATAATGTGTGGAGTGATCTGCACCTGATCGGTGGCAGAGATGTGTTAGACAGTGAGGATTTTATTGTGAGCAATCTGTTGCTACCGGGTGGTTCCCTTATTTATCTGTTATTCTGCGTCACAAAATGGGGATGGGGATTTGATAACTATCTGGAAGAAGCAAATACTGGAAAAGGTCTTAAGATCGCAAAAGGATTAAAACCATATTTCCAGTTTGTGCTTCCGGTATTGATTTTATTTATCCTAATCCAGGGATTAATCTGATTTTATTGATTCTCATCAGGGATTACTCTGATCAGGAGTTTACAACTTCGTACCAGTAGGAAGAACCATTTTCTATCATATTACAGTAGGTGTTGACCATCACTTCGCGGAACGGAGCGAATTCGTCAGCAAGTTCGAGCTTTTGTGGGTAAGTTCTTGTGACGAAGTCGATCTCTTCCGCGATTTTTCTTGCAACGGATGCATCTTTGATCGGCACAATGCCAAAAAGAGTGGAGCAATAAGTTTTGCTTCCCGTGCAGGAGGCAAGCAGAACTTTCGCAAAATTTTCCCACTCTGTCAGCAGAACTGCCTGTTCTGTTTCATTCTCAGGTGCGTATTCGAGCAGACAGAGATCTTTCATATATTGTTTTAATTCTTTTTGCAGATGCCGCTTGTTGAAAAAAGAAATTCCGGCAGCACCGGATGCTTTGATCATCATCCATGCTTTCATGAAGGCATCGTTCTTGCCGTCTTTTCCATAACGTTTTTCCAACAATTTCATACGGTAATTATCATTTGGAAGATCCAGCCCCCGGCTGATCGCCTGAGCGAGAATCTCTTTTCTTTCTTTGGCATTTTCTATCTCATAATAATGTTCCGGCCAGTTTTCGAGGGGATCGATCTGGGCGGGTTTTTCTTTTTTCAAAAGCATAGGGAAGTCCTTTCTCTGGTTTTTTGGGGAATGCGAAACTCTGGCAAAGTTGCTTTAAATTGTTCAAAATTAACAAAATTTTCGAAAACACGCTTCCGCTACGTGTCGCTGGTAGCGGTACTAAGAAGCCAGTCACGGCTTATGCCGCACCTGCCTTCTAAGTGCCGACCGCTCCCCAGTGTTTTCTCAAGCTTTTGTTAATTTTGAACAATTTCATTCACGTTTTTAGGAGTTTCGCAATTATCTATTTTAGTCTTTATTAGATCATGATTTCTAGTCCGCAGTGCACGCCAGAAAAATCAGAGATTTTCCTGGCTGTCGGGCATTCGCCCTATCATAGACAGGAAAAATATTTCCTTGCCTGCAAGCAGTCAGAAAATATTTTCTCTGTCTATGGCACTGCTCATTGCTTACGCACATTATATCATGAACTTATATTATTTGCATTGTTAAGTTAGGAATTGTTATGGGAACGAAATACAGGAGAACGGTAATAGAAATTTAGTTAATGAGAAAAATAGTAAATAATGATGCTTGACTTTTCTTTTATCCTATACTATATTCAAAATACCCCATAGGGGTATATAAAATATGATGAATGACAAAATCATAAGTGGTAAAAATAATATTCAGATAACAAAATCAGAGTGCGGCGGACAGAAAGGATGTGGAGCTATGACATGTTGTTGTAAAGGCAATGAGGATGGCAATGTAAAACATAAACAGCGTGATGAGCAGGAGAAGAAAGCGCTCATGACACGTTTGAGCCGCATTGAAGGACAGGTGCGTGGGATCAGGGCGATGGTGGAGGACGACCGTTATTGCGTGGATATTCTCACACAGGTGTCAGCGATCCAGGCGGCCTTGAATGGGTTTAACAAAGAACTTCTGGCGAGACATATCAAAACCTGTGTTTCGGAGGATATCCGCGAAGGAAATGAAGAGGCAGTCGATGAACTGTGTGAACTTTTGAAGAAACTGATGAAATAAAGAACTCTGACAAAGTTATATCCGAAGTTTCAGCAGAACTCCGGATATTCAAAAACAGAACATAACAGGAAAGGACGATATACATGAAAGAGAGATTTGATGTTACAGGCATGACCTGTTCCGCCTGCTCTTCCCATGTGGAGAAAAGCGTGAGCAAGCTCACCGGGGTGGAAAATGTCAGCGTGAATCTGCTGACAAACAGTATGCAGGTCGAATTTGATGAGAATAAACTTGATACAGCAGGAATTATCAAGGCAGTGGAGGATGCCGGATACGGTGCGGCGGTGAAAGACGGGCACGCAAAATCCGGGGCAAAAACGTCCGGACAGTCTGGCAGTCAGGAAAACAATGGACTTTCAGCCGTAGAGCAGAATGTGAAAAACATGAAAAAGCGGCTGATCGTCTCACTGATTTTCTGGATACCGTTGATGTATGTGTCCATGGGACATATGATATATCAGTGGCTCAACATTCCGATGCCGCCGTTTACCATGAACTTTCTGCATGGAAATGAGAATGCAATCACCTATGCGTTTACGCAGTTTTTACTGTTGCTGCCAATTTTGATCGCAAATCAGAAATATTTTAAAAACGGATTTAAGACATTGTGGCACAGAAGTCCAAACATGGACAGCCTGATCGCAATCGGTGCGGGTGCGGCAATTCTCTATGGTATTTTTGCAATTTACCGTATCGGTTATGCGATGGGACATGGCGACATGGCGGTCGTACATCAGTATGCCCATGACTTATATTTTGAGTCAGCCGGAACGATCCTGACACTGATCACCATTGGAAAATATCTTGAGACGAAGTCCAAGGGAAAAACAAGCGAGGCGATCACAAAACTTCTGAATCTCGCACCAAAGACCGTGACGGTTGTAAGAGATGGTGTGGAGCAGGTCGTGGATGCAGCAGATGTGGGAAAAGGAGAAATCTTCCTTGTAAAACCGGGTGAATCGGTTGCAGTGGACGGTATCGTGCTGGAGGGAAAATCCTCTTTTGACGAATCTGCGATCACAGGTGAGAGCATTCCGGTGCCAAAACAGGAGGGAGATACCATTGTCTCTGCATCCATAAATAAATCCGGACTCATCCGTGCAAAAGCAACAAAAGTCGGTGAAGACACTACAATTGCGCAGATCATAAGGCTGGTTGAGGAAGCTTCCTCAAGCAAAGCCCCGATTGCAAAAATGGCAGATAAAATTGCCGGAGTCTTTGTGCCGGCCGTTATTACCATTGCACTGATCACAGGAGTTATCTGGCTGATCTCCGGCGCAACGTTTGAGTTTGCCATGTCAACTGCGATCGCAGTGCTTGTGATCTCGTGTCCGTGCGCACTTGGTCTTGCAACACCGGTAGCAATCATGGTTGGAACCGGAAAAGGTGCAGAGAACGGGATCCTCATCAAATCCGGTGACGCATTAGAGACGGCACATCAGATCGACACCGTTGTGTTAGATAAGACGGGAACTATCACGCAGGGAAAACCTGTCGTGACAGATATTATCTGTGCTGCCGGAAAGAATGCAGATAAAACGCGGCTTCTTCAGATTGCAGGAAGTCTTGAAAAAGGCAGCGAACATCCGCTTGCTGAGGCGATTGTAAACTATTGTTTGACAAACAATATTTCTCTGGAAAAAGTAACAGATTTCAACGCTTTATTTGGAAAAGGAATCGAAGGTACAGTGTCCGGTACACACTACTATGCCGGAAATGAGAAGATGATGGAAGAGAAAGGAATCAGCCTTTCCACAGAACAGAAAAACCAGATCCAGGCACTTGCCAAACAGGGCAGGACACCACTTCTTTTTGCAGATGAAAAACAGTTCCTTGGAATTGTGGCAGTTGCAGATGTGGTAAAACCGACCAGTAAAGAGGCGGTACAGAAATTCCGTGATTACGGCATACATGTCATTATGTTAACCGGTGACAACGAAGTGACCGCACAGGCGATCAAGGAGCAGGTTGGTATCGATGAGGTGATCGCCGGGGTTCTGCCAACACAGAAAGAGGAGAAAATCTCAGCCTTAAAACAGGCAGGACATAAAGTAGCGATGATCGGTGACGGCGTCAACGATGCACCGGCGCTTGCCTCCGCAGATGTGGGAATTGCGATCGGGGCAGGAACAGACGTGGCGATCGAGAGTGCTGATATCGTACTGATGAAAAACGATTTACTTGACGCTGTAGGTGCAGTAAAATTAAGTAAAGCCGTGATCCGCAACATCAAAGAAAATTTATTCTGGGCATTCTTTTACAACAGTATCGGAATCCCGCTTGCAGCTGGTGTTTTGTATCCGCTTTTCCAGATAAAATTGAACCCGATGTTCGGTGCAGCAGCCATGAGTCTGAGCAGCGTATGTGTGGTAAGTAATGCACTCCGGTTAAGATGGGTAAAACTGCACGATGCGAAAAAGACACAAAGTGAACCGCATCAGGATGTCGCTGCAAGTACAATTGCAGATATTAACCAGCACAATGCACTGGATAATAATATAAAATCAACAAACAATGATAAAGGAGAATCAACTATGACAACAACAATTTCAATCGAAGGCATGATGTGTGCCCATTGCCAGGCACATGTAGAGAAAGCATTAAAAGAGGTCGCAGGCGTAACAGAAGTTACCGTAAGCCTTGAAAACAAAAATGCAGTCGTAACAGGCGATGCTTCTGTAGAAGCATTAAAACAGGCAGTTGTAGATGCGGGTTACGAAGTGACAGATGTGAAATAAAGCATTTTCGAAAGCAAATTTTAATATAAAAAGGATATCGCATGGAATTACCATGCGATATCCTTTTTTAGCGGAGATAGCGGGATTTGAACTCGCGCGCCGGAACATTTACCGACCTACCGCATTTCGAGTGCGGACCCTTCAGCCACTTGGGTATATCTCCATAGAAAAACGTGATACGCTTTTCTTTTTGTATAAAAATACTTGTTTAGTATACCATATTTTCTATAATCTGCAAGCTTTGAAATAGTTGTACCTGTTAAAAAAATATATTATAATCTAGATTAGCAATGAAATCATTTAATATAGTAATGAGAAAGGACTGTTTACGTATGAAAAGAATCGGAATGTTGACAAGCGGCGGCGACTGTCAGGCACTGAATGCTGCTATGCGTGGTGTGGTAAAAGGACTGAGCAATAATGTAGATGAACTTGAGATATACGGATTTCACAATGGATACAAAGGGCTGATCTATGGAGATTACCGTCTTTTGACTTCAGCAGATTTTTCCGGAATCCTCACGAAAGGTGGAACAATCTTAGGATCTTCCCGTCAGCCATTCAAACAGATGCGTGTGCCGGATGAGAATGGTCTCGATAAAGTAGAGGCAATGAAGCAGACTTATCATAAATTAAATCTGGACTGTCTTGTGATCCTTGGCGGCAATGGAACGCAGAAAACGGCAAACCTTCTCCGGGAAGAGGGCTTAAATGTGGTTCATCTTCCTAAGACGATCGATAATGATATTTATGGAACAGATGTCACTTTTGGCTTTCAGAGTGCGATCAACATTGCAACAGAGGCGATCGACTGCATTCATACGACAGCAGCTTCCCACAACCGTGTATTTATCGTGGAAGTTATGGGACACAAAGTCGGCTGGCTGACGTTATATGCAGGAATTGCCGGTGGTGCGGACATTATCCTGCTTCCGGAGATTCCATATGATATCAATAAAGTGATAGGAGCTATCAACAAGAGAACAAAAGCAGGAAAAGGATTTACAATTCTTGCAGTTGCGGAAGGTGCGATTTCCAAGGAGGATTCATCCCTGACAAAGAAAGCATACAAGGCAAAAGTGGCCGACCGCAAATATCCGTCCGTTTCCTATGAGATTGCGGATCAGATTTATGAAGCAGCAGGCGTTGAGGTCCGTGTTACGGTTCCGGGACATACACAGCGGGGCGGAAGCCCATGTCCATATGACAGAGTGCTCTGTACCAGACTTGGCTCTGCAGCAGCACAGGCAATCATTGAGGAAGATTACGGCTACATGATTGCAATGATCAATGGAGAGACAAAACGTGTGCCATTGGCAGAGGTTTCCGGCAAATTGAAAACCGTTGATCCGGACTGCCAGATGATTCAGGAAGCAAAACGTATCGGAATCAGTTTTGGTGATTAAAAACATAAAAAAATGAATGCCCGGCAAACTGCATCGTCAGAGCCGGGCATAACTAAGAGAGGAAAAACAGCATGTCATATACGGCGTTGTACCGGAAATTCCGTCCACAGGAATTTGAAGATGTAAAAGGACAGGATCATATCGTAACAACTTTGAAAAACCAGATAAAAGCAGATCGTATCGGACATGCCTACTTATTTTGCGGAACAAGAGGAACCGGTAAAACGACGATCGCAAAAATTTTTGCAAAAGCAGTCAACTGTGAGCATCCGGTGGATGGCAGCCCTTGTGGGGAATGTCCGACCTGTAAAGCGATTGCGGCGGGCAGTTCCATGAATGTGATCGAGATCGATGCGGCGTCCAACAATGGCGTGGACAATATCCGTCAGATCCGTGAGGAAGTGGAATACCGTCCGACCGAGGGAAAATACAAAGTATACATTATCGATGAGGTTCATATGCTTTCCATAGGAGCGTTCAACGCACTGCTAAAAACGTTGGAGGAGCCACCGTCATACGTTATTTTTATTCTTGCCACAACGGAAGCACACAAGATTCCGATAACGATTTTATCCCGTTGCCAGCGATACGATTTCCGGAGAATTTCCATTGATACGATTGCAGGACGCCTGACGTATCTTATGGAAAAAGAGCAGGTAAATGTGGAGGAGCGGGCAATCCGTTACATTGCCAAGGCAGCAGATGGTTCCATGCGGGATGCATTGAGCCTTTTGGATCAGTGTATTGCATTCTATCTCGGGCAGGAACTGACATATGAAAAAGTGCTTGAGACGCTTGGCGCAGTAGATACGGAAGTGTTCAGCCGCTTGCTCAGACAGATTTTGGATAAAAACGTGACCGGGGCAATTCAGGTGATTGACGGGATGGTCATTGAAGGACGCGAGATGGGGCAGTTTGTAACAGATTTTACATGGTATCTGCGAAATCTTCTTCTTGTCCAGAGCTCAGATAATATGGAAGATGTACTTGACATTTCTGCGGATAACCTTGCATTGTTAAAAGAAGAAGCGGAAATGGTCGATCCGGAAATCTTAATGAGATACATCCGTATTTTTTCAGAACTCAGCAATCAGATCAAATATGCAACGCAGAAGCGTATTTTGATTGAAATAAATGTAATAAAGTTATGTAAACCAGAAATGGAAAAAGATTATACATCACTCATAGACCGTGTGGACAGTCTGGAAAAAAAGCTGGAAAAAGGTGTTGTTGTTGCACAATCCCAAAGCCCCAGGCAGGGCAGTGAGGTAACTGCATCGGAAGAAATTGCAAAAATGGAGCTCCCAAAAGCAATCCCGGAGGATGTCAAACAGATTATTGGAAACTGGAAGGGAATCCTGTCCCAGCTTACCGGAATTACCAAAACCTATCTGAATAAGGCAGTTCCAACACTTGGACCAAATAACTGTCTGCTTCTGGTATTTGAAGATCCGAATGCGTATGAGTACATTTCGGAAAATCGTTCAGAATGTCAGGACAGTCTGAAAATGATGATTGCAGAGCGGATTGGAAAAGAAGTGGAACTTCAGGTGAAACAAAATGACACCGGACACGCGAGTGAGGAGATTTATCCGGATCTTAGACAACTTATCAATTTTGAGATTGAAGAAGATGATTTCTAATTTCCAGCTGGACGAATCTGGAAAATTATATTATCATGTAGCATAGCTTCATGATCGCTATCTATACGAGCCTTGCTCGACAGTCTTTATATATCATGAGTTGAAAACAATTATGGAGGAATTACAATGGCAAAAAGAGGTGGATTCCCAGGTGGTATGCCTGGAAATATGAATAATCTGATGAAACAGGCACAGAGAATGCAGCGTCAGATGGAGGAAGCTCAGAAAGAGTTAGAAGAAAAAGAAGTAACTGCAACAGCAGGCGGCGGAGCAGTTGAAGTAACAGTTTCTGGAAAACATGAAGTGACAAAGATCAAATTATCCGAGGAAGTTGTTGATCCGGATGATATCGAGATGTTAGAGGATCTTATCATGGCAGCTACCAATGAAGCATTCCGTAAACTCGATGAGGAAAGCCAGAGCTCTATGGCAAAAATCACCGGTGGCATGGGTGGTTTAGGGGGACTTCCATTCTAAAACCGGAGTTTAACTGGCGTAGTGTCGCAGATTCTGTGGTGCGGTTATAGGTTATGAAGGGCAG
>NZ_ACFY01000020.1 GCF_000174195.1 Roseburia inulinivorans DSM 16841
CTGGGATAAATGCAAATATTTTATTAACGGAATAATCAACTTCAACACTTAAAGTGTCACTTGTTTTAGCCTGTCATTCTTTACAAAATTTATTATCTTTGAATTGCAAAAATACTCCTACCAAATAAGAAATCTTATCTGCAAATGTCGCTCAATGCTTTTACATCATATTTTTTAAAATGGTAGCTGCTATATTTTTTCCTTCTCTCCAATCACTACCTGTTTTTGCAATAGTTGTTTTATATCTATCGTCGCCATAATATGTTAAACGATAATGCTTTCCATCATCAGTTATTTCAAAGCCAATATCTTTAAGTTCCTGCCTCATTATTCCAGATAAAGTCTTATAATCCTTGAACATATTTTTTATGGTTTTCTCTCTTTCATCACGAATCCTTTTATATGCATTTTTCTCAAGAATATCACGAAGTACATCATATCTTCTAGTTTTGGGAGTTGCTGCTTTTAATGCCTCTTCTAGAGCATCTAAAATCATTTCTTTGATTTCTTCAGCATAAAACTCTTCTTCATCTCCTAAGAAAATCACTGGCACTCTATCAACAGTATTAATTTTCGAACGAAGTCCATAATTTTCACTTGTCAAAGCATCATTTACACGAGATAATTGCTCTACCTGCTCCTGAAGTTTTAACATATCTTCTTCAAAACTATCAAGAATTTTATCAGCTTCAGCTTTTGCATCTTTTATTGCTTCCTGCTGCATCTTTTCCTGCGTCTTATCCAAATTTCCTTTCAGTAGCAATAACTCATAAAGTGCTTTTCGTCTCTCTTCTTCTGCCTGCGCTCTTTCTTCTTTTTGGCAAAAAAGTCTATCTCTTAATAATGCATTATTAACTCCCTGCCATGTATATAATGTTTCAATCATTTGCGAATTACTATATTGAATAACAACTTGAACAACTTTTTCCAACAAATGATTATCAATGCCTGTTGTACGCCTATATAAAT
Organism: Roseburia inulinivorans DSM 16841; assembly: GCF_000174195.1. Classification (GTDB taxonomy): domain Bacteria; phylum Bacillota; class Clostridia; order Lachnospirales; family Lachnospiraceae; genus Roseburia; species Roseburia inulinivorans. The sequence goes on from NZ_ACFY01000020.1 coordinate 970, forward strand.
AGCGTCTACGTCCCATTGCCTGTCTTGGGAAATATATACCTATAGCACCATAGTACTCATTCTTTTCATTACACAATATCTTCAGCTTGTTATTAGTACAATTGCTATCTTGAACAAGAACATGAGCCGCTCCCTTTAATTTACTAGCTAAAAGACCAACATTAACTGGATTATCATCATAATATGTCTTTGAGATATACACAATTGGTAATCTATACGTTGTTTCTCCGTTAATAATATCTGCAAGCATTTGAATATTATCATTATTTATAGATACTGGCTTCTTCAACACTTCTAGCAATCCATCTTTCTTTACATACCCTCGCTCAATTAACAACGTAATAAAATGTGGTGTCGAAAATTTAGGATCAATCGTTAAAGCCTCTTCAAGATAACTACGATCTAATCGAATTGACATTTTCATATCTTGAAAATTCATAACATAATCTGTATCCCAGACTGCTCCATCCTCTTCAATTTTCTCAAATCTAACAGCAATAATATTTTTATTTCGATATTCCTCAATATCTATCCACAATTTTTCATTGCCATACCTGATATTATGTTCACCATTCCACTTGATACCTTTAATAACATTACTCTCATGAGGACTTCCTTGATTCCATTCCAAAACCAATTTTATAAAAGAATCTTTCGTTAAAGACTTTTCAATATCAAGAATTGTTGAAAATAATAACATATTTTTTCTCCTTCTCATTTGTCTATTTTGGTATATGTTTATTCAATATCCCCAATGTTTCCATCATCTGCCTGAAAATCTTATTCACCATATCATTCTGCTTATTTATGATATCAATTTTTTCAGCAAGCTACACTTGTGTTTTTCCCTTTTCAATACATGTCACTTTTAAATCAAAAGCACCATCTTCTCAACGAAAAAACTGTCCAAACTCATTTTCCTAATTTCTATAATCTGTCTAAACTGACTAGTGATCTATGAACATCAATATTTCTTTTTCACTATTATTTCATAACATTCTCTTCCATTAATTCATGCCATATAATTTTTATATATTTTACCACCCCACATAAACCAACACAATGAACTTACGTGAAATCGAAAGTTATTTTTTTGCAGAAAAGCACTCTAAAAGAACGATTCTGATTGCTCATTCTATTAGAGTGCTTCTACTTTATAATTTCTGTTATAGTCTGAGTTCATTTCCAAAGCCGCCGAATTCAAATACTTTGTTTTCTTTCAGACATTTTTCATATTCTCGCTCTTACACTGCTTCCCACGCATACGTTCCGTCACAGAGCCAGCTCCTGGCGAGCTGACCCTGTGATGGATGATTCTGTCTGTGGTTATTTGGCTTTGGCTTGGAGTTCGGCGATGGCGGTGTTGTATTCGGACTCGGTATAATCTTCCAAAATGACTTCCTTCGTTGCATGAAAGCGGATAATCATGTTTTTGATAGCGGTGATGTTGGCTTGCCGTTGACCGATTTCTTTGCCGGCTTCCTCGCCCTGCTTATACGCCTCATCTGAATATTTTCTCATTATTTCACACACTGCGTTTACGCCTCCCTCTTCATGTTTCAGATAGTGCACACGGTTGGTTAATTTTGGAAATTTGGCATTGTCTATCTCTTTCTGCTGAAAACAGCCCATGTATTCCGAGATGCTTGTTTCGTCTTTTACAGTGGTATTGACGAATACACGCTCTAATCCGTCGTCTACTTTTTCCTGTGTTTCCCGGATCACGCTGTCCACGTGATAAATCACCCTGCCACGTTTAAAGATATCGAACTCGGAAATATGCACAACGATCAGATCGATCGTCTCCTCAAATTTATCATCCGTCTGCGAGTCCCGCACCGTGATGACCGATGCATTGAACCGCACTCTTTTTAAATGGTGATCCTTGTTAGATCGTTGCACTTCCACGTTACACTTTTTTCCATTTCCAAGGATACAGAGTGCATCCAGACGGACAGAACGTCCATACAGGTTTCTCTCACTGCTCTGTACGATAACGTCTTTTACGATGAGTTTCTCATCTTCTAAAATGATACGCAGCATCTCTTGACATACGCCAATATCATCTGCCAGTACTTCAAAAAACGTATCATCAATAGGTCTGAAATTTTTAACCTGTTCTATCTTTTCCTCTAATGTCTTTTGTTTTTTCCTGGTCATTTGACCTCCTGCTTTTATGGTATACAAACAGGTTTTCCGAATGATCTATGTTTATTATATAGAACCCCTCAAGATTCTTCAAGACTGTTTGTATGGATTTTTTAGTTACTGTTCTAAATTTGTGTCTGTCATTTTCTCCTGCTGAGTGGTCCACCGATGTGGTGATGGATTTTTTTGTTATGTTAGCTTATTTTGTAACTTTGATTTGATAAAAAAGATAGGTTTATTGTAAGGGGCTGGGTGGGGAAAGTCAAGGAAACTTTTAACTTTTCCTGCTCTTTTGCTTTTTGACTGAATGATTGAAATGGAAGAGCCAGCTCCTCACGGCTGCTGGTTGCATGCAGACGACGCTGCCATTGCAGCTCGAAGCAGTTGTTCCACTTTTTCCTGCTCAATTTTCTTTTCCTGATATTTTCTGATACTTACTCTGTGAAAGATACTGTTCATTCTATTTTCCTCCAATCATATTTCTACACTTATTTAAAAGCTCTCATCGCCACGCTTCATCTCCAGCGCTGTCCCATCCTTCCAGTCACAGCAATTGCGTAAGTACTCCGCCTCCGTATTCAAAAAGTTTTCCGCATTTGGCGGCAGCACAATCGGCTCAATCGTATTGTTTTCGTAATTGCAGACATAAATGGTTTTGACACAATTTAAAAATACCCTGTCAAATCGCATTTTTTTCTTTTCCTGTGTATATCTCATATATTCAAACAGTGCACCTGCATCAATATCATTCTCGTCGGTCGGATGTAGAAAAAGATACAAACCATTGTAGTGCTTATGGATATAATTTGCATTTAGTTTTTCCAGTTTGCGGTCAAAACGATATTTCGCCTTGGAAAGATAATCCTGCTGCACAGTATTATCTGGCAGAATCGCCCAGAACCTTCCGTTGTAAAAATTCAGCCGTTCCCCATATTTTTCAAACGCCAGAGGAGGCAGTTCCTCTTTCCGGCAGCCAAGATATTTTTCGATAAAACTCTCCTCCTGCCCGTCATCCGGCAAAAGTGCCTGACTGACTTCCAACCCGAAATCCATGTTTGGATTAATCCAATCCGGCGATTCACTTTTCACAAAATATGGTTCGTATTCCTTCCACAGATATTTCAATGATACCGCCGCATAAATTTCATTCAAAAGCTTTTCATATGCCACCAGATTTACCTGCCTTTTCTTCCACAATTTTATTGACGAAAATGTTTTTTTCCGATAGGATGATTATATCGTGATTTCATCACTCAATAATTTCGCCGCTCGCCGAGCATATAAATATGTTCTTTTCGCTTGCGCTCATTATACCATAACTTATTCGATTTTTCCTGAAAGGATTCAAAATATGAAAAAAGTAAAACAAATTTTAGCAATCATCGGCGTGATCATTCTGGTTGGGCTTTATATTTCTACTATCGTCTGTGCAGTTTCTGCCAGTGAAAATTTTATGAACATGCTCATGACATCCATTTATGCCTCTGTGATCATCCCTGTTTTGATCTGGGCATACAGTTTTATTTACAAACTGATCAAAAAAGATTCCGAAGAGAAAGATACTACAGAGCATTAAAAAAATCAGCACCTGAACAAATTTCCTGTCAGGTGCTGATTCTGCTTTTATCTTATTTATTCTTCTGTGTTCTCAACTGTCTCCGTGCTTTCTGTATCCTCTGTGACTGTCAGCTCCTCAATCGTTTTTGAAAAAGCATCCGCAAGAGACGTTTCTGTCAGATAAATGCTTCCTCCATCAGCTGAAATAATATAGTATGCATTCAAAGTATCATTTTTATTTCCTACAAAAAGAGAAACAGACCCTTCACTTGTTGTGTAGGATATCAGATCTTCCGGCTGGTCAAATCCAAACTCTTTCAGATCTGTATAATCACTGATCTCTTCTATTGCTGTCAGCGATGACAGTGTTGAAAGCATGCTGTCGATCGCTTCTTCATCCATATCCAGTGATGTGTCTCCGTCATAGGTCCATGTATCCCCATCCTTTGTAAAAGTATACGTCACATGGTCAACCTCATAAGAAAATGCTGTGATCGTGTCAACGTCCACTTTGGAAATATAAATGGTAGAAGCCTCTTCTTCCGCTGTTTTCTCTTCCTCTTTATTTTTGTTATACCATTTCATTCCGAAGGTGGCAGCGATAAGCACTGCCAGCACGATCAGAATTACAATAAACTGAATTTTCTGTTTTTTCATATTCTATCTGTCTCCAATCTTGATTTTCTATCATCTATTGTTTTATTTTTTCTTCTTGATGCCCATATCACAATTCCAAGAATCATCATAATGACCGGAAGCACGATCATCAGACCAAGCCCATACAGAATCCCTGCCGCTGCATCCACCGTGATGGCGCTGAGCGTGTAATCTTTTGTTGGGATCACACTTGTTGCAAGATCAGAATCGCCAACCATCTGGGCAATGATATCTGTAAACATTGCGCTGTTATTTCCGGAAACGATCTGGTCTGCACTGTCTGCAAACATTTCCACAGATCCGGCGACCACTACTTTTGCGACTGTATCTTCATCGATTGTTTTTTCCATGGCAACCGCAACCGCAAATGGTCCTGCAGCATCTCCCTCTTCCAGCTCTGATGTTGTTGCATTTGCTGCATCTGTCTTGGATACTGCTTTATCTGTCGTCTCCAATAATGCTGTATAAGTTGTATCATCTGTATCTTCTCCATAGGTGATTGCCTCGCTGTATGGAGCAAAGATATATGAACCGCTGACGGAACTTGTATATGCACTTGAATTTACGTCAGGAAGCAGGTAATACGGTGTATTGCTGTAATAATAGGATTTATCATTTTCCATGACAATGCCGGAAACACGCTCCATTCCGCAGGCTGACAGGATCGACTCGAAGTTTTCCAGACCCTGTGCCTGGAAATTGCAGGTGATCAGCACTTTTCCACCCTGATTGATATAATCGATCACTTTGTTGGCATCATCCTCCGAAAAATCAGTCGTCGGTCCATTGATAATAAGTGCTGCTGCATCTTCCGGAACCGCATCCTCTTTTAATAATGCAAGGTCAGATAAAGTGATATTTGCTTTTTCAATTGCCTCTGTAAATCCACCGGATAAAGCTGTTTCCCCATGTCCAGATACCTGATAAATCACCGGAAGCTCTGTGGAATCCATGGTCACATACTGAATCGCACTTGTAAGCTGTCCCTCTGCATCATATCCATCAATGCTTCTGGAATAACTGCTGTAATCATAACTATAGGTATACACATCATTGTAATCAATAACTCTGGAACGCTCGCTGCTCACAACGATCATGCTGTTTGAAGTTACAGAACTGTCTGTATACTGCGCAGCAAAAGTCGGGTTTGCAGCCGGATTGATATAGGAAACTTTGATGTGATTCGACAGGGATTCATATCTCTGTAATGTCTCATCCAGCTTTGTATCTTTTGATGCATCAGACACCAGCACATAAATTGTCACATCCTCGTCGAGACTTTTCAGATAATCCTTCGTATCGTCTGTGATGGAATAAATTTTCGTTGAAGTGACATCAATGGATGTCCATGTTGCCGGAAGTTCTGCCACGAACAGGTTCACAAGAACGGTCACTGCCACCATTGCAATGATCATTCCCGTTGAAAATACACCTGTCGATATTTTTTTGGAGCTGATGCTCCAGCGACGTTTCTGAACGGACTGCCCTGTCAGGAATAAAAGTAATGCAATGATCGTTACGTAATAGACAATTCCCGCCACATCCAGTGTTCCATTCATAAAGTTATCGAGCGGCGTGTAAAGATCGTAGCAGCCTAAAATTTTTGTCAGAAGATTTCCGCTCTCTGAGATCAGATTACAAATGCTTCCCATCATATAGCCGGCAAATAATGCAACAAATGTCAAAACTGCGGAAATCACCTGGCTTTCGGTCAATGAGGAAATAAACATACCAACGGCAATGCAGGCGCAGCCATACAGCCAGAATCCAAGCACTGCTGCATAGGATTCACCTAATGGGATCGTTCCGTAAGACATTAACAGCAATGGTGTGATTGCAATGATCACCATATCTATGGTAAATACAGAAGCCATTGCGAGATATTTTCCCAATACTACTTTTCCCACAGATACCGGTGCAGTCAGGATCAACTGGTCTGTTCTGCTGTGGCGTTCCTCCGCAAAACTGCGCATAGTCAGCACAGGTACCGTGATCAGCATGATAAATGCGATCGCCGACAGTGAGTAAGAAATATAAGGATAGCCTGCGCGCAGATTGTAAACATAAAAATATAGTCCATAGAGTACAAGAACTGCAGCAATAAACAACCATCCTGTCACCGTCTGAAAGTAAGCTTTTACTTCTCTTTTTAATATCGCAAACATTATTCCCCGTCCTCCTTACTCTCTTTTCCAAAATGAGACTTTACAAAATGGAGTTTTTTCTCCGGCAGAACTTCCTTCTGTGTCCCCTCTTTTTCCGTAAGTTCGAGGAACACATCCTCAAGAGATTTTGAAACGGGATTCATCTGCAGAATGACAAATCCATGGTTGACACAGGAAGCAAACACCTGTTCCCTGATATCCATTCCCGGTTTTGCGATCAGATTCAGATGTACACACGCTTCGTCCTTCTGCTCTAATGGAATGCATTTTTCAACTTCTGCGATCCCGGTGAATGTCTCCTGCACTGCCGCATTGTCTCCTTTGATCAGAAGTTCGATCTCCTGCGCCCCGGACATCTGTTTCATCAGATTCTCCGTGGAATCGCCTGCCACTAATTTTCCTTTGGAAATAATGAAAATGTGATCACACACTGCAGATATTTCAGACAAAATGTGCGAACTTAAAATAACCGTATGATTTTTGCCAAGTTCTTTGATGAGGTCACGGATCTCTATGATCTGTTTTGGATCAAGTCCGACCGTCGGTTCGTCCAGAATGATGATCTCCGGATACCCTAACACTGCCTGTGCAAATCCGACTCTCTGCCTGTAGCCTTTTGACAGGTTACGGATCAGTCTTGACTGCTGTGCAGTGATTCCGGTCGTCTCCATCGCCTCCTCCACATATTTATTTCTCCGACCCTTTTCGAGTTTCTTTAACTCTGCCACAAAGTTCAGATACTCCCTGACTGTCATATCCACATAAAGAGGCGGGATCTCCGGCAGATATCCCCACACATTTTTTTGCTTCTTCCGGCTGTGCAAAAATATCAAATCCGTTGATCTTCACCTCTCCGCTGGTTGCACCTAAATACCCTGTAATAATGTTCATCGTGGTGGATTTTCCGGCGCCGTTTGGTCCTAAAAATCCATAAATTTTTCCTGGTTCCACAGTCAATGTCAGATCATTCACTGCAATATGGTCGCCATATTTTTTTACCAGATGGCTGATCTCGATCACAATCTTTTCCTCCTTACTTCCGGCTCGCATGAAAATCGCGAAATCCGTCTGTTTTCACGAATTTCGCAACTGTCGGTTTTCGATAGTATTATCTTATCGAAAAAATGTGTTTTCTTTTGGAAAAAAATGTGATAACTTTGTGAAACGACGATTTTTTCTCTTCTTAAATACCTGTTATTTAGACATATATATTGTATTTCTTCAGATCCTCTTTCACCTGCCCGATCGTCTCAAAGCAGATTCCGTGGATTCCGGCTTTTTCGGCTCCCTCGATATTTTCCATCCGGTCATCGATAAATACACATTCTTCCGGTTTCAGTTTGTACTGATTTAACAATGTTTCATATATTTCAAGATCCGGTTTGATCTGCTTCACTGTATAGGAAAAAATCGCTCCGTCTGTCAACGGCAAGAAATCCAGTGCATTGTCTTTTGTTCTCCGGTAAGTCCAATCCCCATAATTAGAAAGAATATACACATGCAAGCCCTCTTTTTTCATATTGGAAATCCATTCTTTCGTATAGGAAAACTGTTTGATCGCCAGCTCCAGATGATTCCAGAACAGGTCGATCTCTTTTTTATATTCCGGTGCCTTCTCATAAAATGCCTGTAGGATCTGTTCATCTGACCAGACGCCACGGTCTGTCTCAGACCAGACCGGAGTATTGACCGTAGCATCCGCAACTGCTTTCACTATCTTATCATCAAATCCAAGTTGTTTCATTGCGTCTTCCGGCTCCCACGCCACAAGAACTTTCCCGACATCTAAAATAATATTTTTTATCATAAATGCTCCTTCTTCCTTGTTTTGTCACAAAAGGCAGGGTGCACTGCACGCCTGCCTCAGTCTTTTTATTTATTGCGGTAAATGATATCTTCTCTGCCTGGTCCGTTGGAAACCATTGTGATCGGGTATCCGATCTGTTCCTCAACAAACTCAATATATTTTCTGCAGTTTTCCGGAAGATCCTCGTATTTCTTAATTCCACGGATATCACATTTCCATCCCGGAAGTTTTTTGAATACCGGTTTTGCCTTCTCTAATTTTGCAGTTACAGGGAAGTCTGTAGTAACTTCTCCGTCGATATCGTATCCAACACATACCGGGATCTCATCTAAGTATCCTAATACATCAAGTACGGTAAGTGCTACATCGGTTGTTCCCTGCAGACGACATCCATATTTACTTGCAACACAGTCATACCATCCCATTCTTCTTGGGCGTCCGGTTGTTGCTCCAAATTCACCACCGTCTCCACCGCGTCTTCTCAGTTCGTCAGCCTCGTCTCCGAAGATCTCACTTACAAATGCACCTGCTCCTACTGCGGAAGAGTATGCTTTACTTACTGTTACGATCTTCTTGATCTCATATGGTGGGATACCTGCTCCGATCGCACCGTATGCTGCCAAGGTGGAAGAAGAGGTTACCATTGGATAAATTCCGTGATCTGGATCTTTTAAGGTACCAAGCTGACCTTCTAATAAGATCTTCTTGCCTTCCTTGATTGCTTTGTCCAAGAATAAAGAAACGTCCCCGACATACGGAGCTACCATGTCTCTGTACTCATGTAAAGTAGCTAATAATTCCTCTTCTTTTAATAATGGTTTGTGATACATATGCTCAAGCATAATGTTCTTTGTCTCGCAGGTACGTTTTACTTTTGCCTGTAATAATTCCTCGTCGAATAACTCACTTACCTGGAAACCGATCTTTGCATATTTGTCTGAATAAAATGGTGCGATACCGGACTTGGTAGAACCGAAAGAATTCTTTCCAAGACGCTCCTCCTCATACTGATCGAAAAGAACGTGGTATGGCATAACGATCTGTGCTCTATCTGAAATCATGATTTTTGGTGCAGGCACATTGCGGTCTGTGATCGATTTGATCTCACTTATTACCTTCGGGATATCCAGTGCAACACCATTTCCGATAATGTTGGTGATGTGGCTGTGGAATACACCTGATGGCAATGTATGTAATGCAAATTTACCATAGTTGTTTACGATGGTGTGACCTGCATTTGCTCCGCCCTGAAAACGGATAACAATGTCCGCTTCATCTGCAAGCATATCTGTGATTTTTCCTTTTCCCTCGTCGCCCCAGTTAGCGCCTACTACTGCTGTAACCATTTGATTTTCCTCCTGCATAAAAAAAGTGATGGTCTGTAAAAACCATCACACTTTCCTGTTTTTACTTTATGATTATACACGAAGCGATGTCATAAGTAAAATTAATATTCATTATATTTGATATAATCATTCATTATATCTCCTTATCTTTCCCACCACGGACCAGATAACACAATATTCCATATGCCATCAGACACCATTGGTTTCAGAAATATGGAAATCAAAAGCATAACCGCAAGAATCAGGACAGGTTCATATCGTACTAAACTTTCTTTCGAATCCACTGATTTTAAAGAGAACGGAAAAGAGAATTTTCTGCTTATTTCATATCCTATCACAGTTCCTGCCGTATTGGTGATCAGATCATCAATATCCGTAAGCCTGAATGTAAATATCTGTAATAGTTCAATCCCCAGCGATACCGCGAGTCCCATGAAAAACATGGTTTTGAAAGACCGGAAATTCTTCCAGACCGCAGGTACAAAAAATCCCATCGGTATAAATAAAATGATATTCAAAATCGTATTTTTCATATATGCAAACGGACTATTTACAATGTCTGCAAACGGTATCAGATTCAGGCCAAAATCCATCTGAAATGTTCCAACCGCAGGGACACCCACAACCGAAAACAGAGCAATCGCATAAAATGCAAATATCAGTTTTACACAAAATGGTTTAAATTCCCATTTCCTGTAGATTGTACACTGCAAAATAGCCAAAGCAGGAATCACAAAAATAGCAGCTGAGACACAATCTATCCCGATGGATAATAAACGCATCATTTACGTTTCCCCCTAAATATCCTGATCTTGCATATAAATTTATCATATTCCTGCCCGCAATCCCATTGATATTCCATTAAGATTGATGAAGATTTGATGAACTTTTTCTGACATTTTCACTACGGAACAAGCAGAAAATCGTATAGTTTTTCCGCTGCTGCCGACATCGGCGCACGCTCGTTTGAGACAATGCAAAACTCGCGTTCCGGTATCGCCTTGTCAAATTTCAATATGAATAATTCCCCATTTTCAATGTATTTTTCTGCGAAATCCGACACGACACTGGCAACACCGAGGTTGCGCACTGCAAACTGGATGAGCATATCACTTGTCGCAAGTTCAAATTCCGGCCGGACAAATGTGCCGCGCTCTGCCAGATAATCCTCCACATATTTTCTTGTGGAAGTGCTTCCCTCTAAGCACATCACCGGAAGATTTTCAAGCTCTTTATAGCTTAATTTTCCACCCTTTAAGTACTCAAACTTTTTTCCCGCCACAAAGACATCCTGAATTTTGCGGACAGGTGTCATTTTAAAATCATATTTATTGTTCACCGGGGTACTGATGATCCCAAAATCAATTTTTCCGTCCTGTAAATGTTTCAACGTCTCCGGTGTCGGGGCATTCGTCACAGTCACTTTGATCTGCGGAAATGCATCATGGAACGTCTCCAGATAAGGAAGCAGATAAAACTGCAATGTCATGTCACTGGCACCCACACAGATTTCTCCGGCATCTAAGTTTAACATCTCCGAGAGTTTTTTCTCCCCGGTGAGGATTGTCTCATATCCTTTTCTCACATATTCTGCAAGCAGTCCGCCTTCTTTTGTTAAGCGCACGCCTTTGGATGTACGCACAAAGAGAGCACAGGAAAGATCACTTTCTAAATGCTTGACTGCCTGGCTGACTGCCGGCTGTGAGATGGAAAGCGCCTCTGCTGCGAGGGAGATACTGTTGTATTTGGATACATAATAAAAAATTTTGTAGTATTCGAGGTTTGTCTGCATTATTTTACTCCGTGATTTTCTTGTAACTTGCAAATAATTGCTTTCTTATTATAACAGTTTCCCACGAAAAAATCTTTTCTTTTGCGAAAACAAAAAATTATATTTTTGCGCAAAAATAAACATTGTCTTTTTGCGGTCCATGCCTTATACTAAGTTGCTGAAACGTAAAGAATATGCGTGTTGAGGCTAAAAAACACGGACAGGTTTTTAACTATTTTATAAATCAAGGAGTACAGATTATGACAAAAGACATGACAATGGGAAGCCCGCTCAGAATGATCTTACTTTTTTCCGTTCCGGTTTTACTGGGAAATATTTTTCAGCAGTTTTATAACATGGTGGATACGATCATTGTCGGGCAGTATCTTGGTGAGGATGCTCTGGCTGCGGTAGGCTCTACCGGATGTCTGATGTTCCTTGTATTAGGATTTGCAAATGGTATTGCGCAGGGATTTGGCGTTATGGTCTCCCACGCCTTCGGTGCAAAAGATTTCAAGCTGTTAAAGCATTATGTCGCACTCTCCCTGATACTGACTGCCATTGTATCGTTACTTCTGACCATCCCTACGGTGGCAGCTTCCAGACAGTTTCTTATTTTAATGAAAACACCGGACAATATCTTAGGACTCGCAGACTCTTATATTAAAGTCATTTTCGCAGGTATCCTGCTCACGATGTCCTACAACGTTGCCGCCGGTATTTTAAGAGGGATCGGCGACAGCAAAACACCGCTGTATTTCCTGATTCTCTCTTCCTTTTTAAATATTGTGCTCGACCTGTTTTTGATCGTCGTCGTAAAACTTGGAACCGCAGGCGCTGCCTATGCGACGATCATTGCGCAGGGTGTCTCAGCACTGCTTTGCTTTATTTATATGTTCCGCAAATTCGACATTTTAAAAACCAGCCGGGAAGATTACTACCTCGACGGATACGGTGTGTTCAATATGCTTTCCATCGGTATTCCGATGGCGCTCAACTATTCCATCACCGCTATCGGAACCATGATCCTGCAGGGCGCAGTCAATATTTTCGGTTCCAGTGTTGTGGCTGCCTTCACTGCCGCCTCCAAAGTGGAAAACCTCTCCACCCAGACCATGCCGACACTCGGCACTGCGATTGCCACCTACTGCGGTCAGAACCTCGGCGCAGGAAAATACAAACGTATCTACGAGGGAATGCGCAAAGGATTTTTCATCTGCATTTTTATCTCGCTTGCTGCCTCTGCCATCTGCGTATTCGGCGGACGTTTTATTGTGAGCTGGTTTGTGAGCAATCCTTCTGAAGAAATTTTCGACTATGCCATGCAGTATCTGAACACCATCAGTTTCTTCATGCTGCCGCTCGCATGGATTTTCCTTTACCGGAACGCCCTGCAGGGCTTAAACCGCGGACTTGTTCCAATGTTGAGCGGTGTTGTGGAAATGGTGTGCCGTATTATCGTAATCGCCGTCACCTTAAATCCGTTCGGTTACTGGGCAGTCCGTCTGGCAAGCCCGATCACATGGCTGTTCACCGGAATCCTTCTGATCGTAACGTATTTTATCTGGGAAAAACAGAGCCGGAAAAAACATTCCGGTTCATCGGACTAAAATTTTAGTTTTCCACCCCACTTCTGAACAGTCTCCACAAGCTGTATCAGATACCGGAACACTGGCTCCGTGATGACTGCGAACACGATCATGAGCATTGCACATTTTCCTGTGACCGCCGTGATCGCAAACAGTTCACTGAAAAACAGCATACAGAATAACCAGCCGATGACCATCGCTGCGATCAGGATCGCATGCGGTGTTGTCATCGGTTTTGCTATATGATAAAGGATCATGAAGCCGACAACTGCGATCAGGATCGTGCACGACGTGGAAACGCACTCTTTTTCCACTCCGAACTCCCTGCAGAAAATCACCAGACCGCTCACCACGATAAAATCTGTAATCCCAGCCGGAAGCGCCTGGATCAGGACATTGGTAAGAAAATGCCCATGAATCTGATTCCGGTTCTGCTCCAGCGCCAGAAAAAATGACGGAATCCCGATCGTAAAAACACTGATGAGCGACACCTGCGATGGCTCCAGCGGATAATCGATCAGAAACAGCATGGAAAATACGGCTAAGAGCATGGAGAAAATGTTCTTGACCAGATAAAGGCTGGCAGTGCGCCCGATGTTGTTCACCACCCGCCGCCCTTCCATGACAACCGCCGGCATTTTATTGAAATCGTTATCGAGCAGCACAAGCTGTGCCACATGCGAAGCCGCCTCACTGCCTGACGCCATCGCAATGCTGCAGTCAGCATCTTTCAACGCAAGAATATCGTTCACGCCGTCTCCGGTCATTGCCACGGTCTTTCCCTGCTCTTTTAATGCCTGCACCAGAAGACGTTTCTGCTCCGGTGTCACCCTGCCGAACACCGTGTATTTTTTTGCTGCCTTCCGCACTGCCTCCGCTGTTTTCAACGTTGCTGCGTCCACCTGTTTTTCCGCATGGCGGATTCCCGCTTTCTTTGCAATCTCCGATACCGTGACCGGATTGTCCCCGGAGATCACTTTCACTTCCACTCCCCGCTTGGAAAAGTAACGGAATGTATCCATTGCCCCCTCACGAATTGCATTGTTGAGCAGGATAAATGCAATGGGAGTTGCATTTTCTGTCAGTTCTTTTCCATCCAGATTCCCCTCATACTCTGCAAATACAAGCACACGATATCCCTTTTCCAGAAATACTTCGATTGTTCCCTGAACAGCCGCATAATCCTGCCGCAGCACAAATTCCGGTGCGCCGACCACATAAGCTTTTCCTGCCAGAACCACTCCGCTGTATTTTGTGGCAGACGAAAACGGGACGATTTTTTCTGCACTGTTTTCCATCGGCTCCGTAAAATACTGCTGCAATGCCTCCATCGTTGCATTGTCGCACGGCAGGGCACGCACACAGTCAGAGAGCAGCTTTGCAATTTTATTTTTGTCTTCCGATTGCTGGTCTGCTTCCTGTTCTTTCGCTGCAAGGTTCTGGTCTTTTGCAAGGATAAACTGTGCCACTTCCATTTCCGGCACGGTAATGGTTCCGGTCTTATCCACACACAGTACATTTACCCGCGCCAGTGTCTCGATACATTTCATGTCATGGATCAGTACCTTTTGTTTTCCAAGCCTCATCACCGACACCACCATCGCCACACTTGCAAGAAGGTACAGACCTTCCGGGATCATTCCGAGAATGGCCGCCACCATGCCCGTCACACTATCTTTCATCGCCGCCCCGGAAAAAAAATATTGCTGTAAAAACAGGATCGCCCCGATCGGCAAGATGATCACGCCCACGGTCTGCACAAGGCGGTTCAACGCCCGGATCATCTCCGACTGCTCGCCCTCTTTTGCCTGCGTCGCCTGTAACATCAGTCCTGAAATATAAGAATCTTTTCCCACTTTTTCCAGTTTTGCCATGCACTCTCCTGATATCACAAAACTTCCCGAAAAAAGGGAATCTCCATCTTTTTTTACAATCTCATCGGCCTCCCCTGTGATCAAAGCCTCGTTGACTGTGATATTGCCGGATAACACCAGTGCGTCCGCCGGAATCTGTCCACCTGCTGAAAGCGTTATCACATCATCCTGCACCAGTTCATCCGCCAAAACCTCCTGATTACTTCCGTTGCGCCGGACCGTGATTTTCGGTGTATTTAATATCGTAAGATCATCCAGAATCTTTTTGGAACGCAGCTCCTGGATGATCCCGATCAACATATTTGCAATAATAATAGGTAAAAAAGTAAGATCCCGAAAAGACCCCACTACGATCAGAAGGATCGTAATGATCAAAAAATAAGATTATAATAAGTTACAACATTTGAGCGGATGATCTGTGCCACTGTCTTTGTGGAAGAATCTACGCTTTCATTCGACAACCCTGCTTTTTCCGAAATTCCACTTCAGCAGTGGACAGTCCACTCATATTCTGGCACATTCTGCATCTCTCCATCTCACTTTATGATGCTTTAGTATGCCCTGTTTTTTGTTAAACTATTTGAACAATCGCTAACTGTTCTTTATTTTGCTTTTAATGCCCAGACAGCTTTGATCTGGCTCCTGATTTTTCCATAGTTCCATTTCTGGCCACTGCGGTATAAAGAAAACGGATCGTTAATGGAAAATCCTTCATCATCATAGTCATAGAGCAGGATAAAATGTCCCCCTGTAGTGAAATCTCCCTGCCGCACAGAGCAGATCACGATATCTCCCTGATCTAAGTGCTGTTTGATCTCAGTCTGGCTGATATTGATCTGCTCGGAGCGGACACCGTAAGCTGCCGCCCCCTCTGTCATAAGCGACCACATCGTTCCTGTGCCGGACATATAAAACCCTTCCTGCATGGCAAATTTTGCGATTGCAGCCGGAGTTGCCTCCTCATTTCCAGTCAGCGCAACTACTGCCATCGCCAGTGTTGTCGGACCGCATCCGCTGATCGCAACATTGCTGTCATCCCCATATGCAAGGCAGCCCCAGCGTTTATCCCACTGTAAAAAGAGCGGATATTCTTCCTGTAACTCTTTCTCTGTCAGTTCTGCTTTATCATAATCCCTTGTGTTCCCTTTATAATCAGCTACAAATGCGATCATTTCCGGATTATTTGCCAGATTGATCAGTAATTTTTCCGGATATTTCTCTGCATTTTCCACGATCTGTGCGTAGCGTTCATCTGACGCTTCCATCTGTTCTAACTGTCTGATTGCCTGATTTAAGGAATAATCTACCGGTTTTGATAACACAACCTGTGGAATCTCCGCAAACGGATCATTCGTTTCTTCGCTGTCTGCCGGTTCTTCGATCTCTGATGATTCTGCATTATCTGTCAGTTTTTCGTTCTCTATTCCCACGTCATTTGTAATTTGATTTTCTTTTTTCTCTTCACCGGAGTTATCCTGCGCTGATGCCAGCACTTCTTCTGTTTTTCCAAGTTTGATCTCAGGAAAATATCTTCCACAGACACATCCCAGTAAAAAAGATGTCAAAAGCATTACACTCAAAACGATTTTTCTTTTCCGTACAAGCTTTTTCTGTCTCATTCTTCTTTCGTCTAATTCTGTCTGATTATGTATCTGGCGCTGATTCTGCTCCTTCATCTATCGGTAACCTCTCTCGTATTTCTTTCTTGCGTAGCGTGTTCTATTATATACATAAACCCTGTAATTTTGCTACCCTCTTCATAAAATATTAATAAAACTTTGGGTTTTCTTTGGAATAGCCACAGAAAAACAGGTGCCAAATGTATGATCCATTCAGCACCTGCCCTGTCCTGTCTGTTTTTATTTGTTGCTGAGATATTCGTGAATACCCTTAGCTGCTGCTTTACCGGCACCCATCGCAAGGATAACAGTTGCTGCACCTGTCACAGCGTCACCACCGGCATAAACACCTTCTTTGGAAGTTGCACCGGTCTCTTCTTCCGCAATAATGCATTTTCTGCGGTTGATATCAAGACCTTTTGTAGTGGATGAGATCAGAGGGTTTGGAGAAGTACCAAGTGACATGATCACAGTATCTGCCTCGATCTCATATTCAGAGCCCGGAATCTCAACCGGACTTCTTCTTCCGGAAGCATCCGGTTCGCCAAGTTCCATTTTGATCACTTTTGCACCCTTTACACAACCGTTTTCATCCACTAATAATTCGGTTGGATTCTGGAGAAGATCAAAGATGATACCCTCCTCTTTTGCGTGGTGTACTTCCTCTTTACGTGCCGGAAGTTCTTCCTCACCACGACGATATACGATATGTACCTCTGCGCCAAGTCTTCTTGCTGTTCTTGCAGCGTCCATTGCCACGTTACCACCGCCGACTACAATAACTTTCTTACCAGCTTTGATCGGTGTATCGTAATTGTCTAAGAACGCTTTCATAAGGTTATTTCTTGTTAAGAACTCATTGGCTGAGAATACACCCATTGCCTGCTCACCAGGAATACCCATAAATCTTGGAAGTCCTGCACCGGAACCAATGAAAACTGCCTCAAAGCCCTCGTTGTCCATCAACTCATCAATTGTAACGGATTTACCGATGACAACGTTGGTCTCAATCTTAACCCCTAATGCTTTCACGTTTTCCACTTCAGCGGCAACAACCTTCTGCTTTGGAAGACGGAATTCAGGGATACCATAAACTAACACACCACCTGCCTGATGTAATGCTTCGAAAATCGTCACATCATAACCAAGCTTTGCAAGATCTCCTGCACAGGTAAGACCTGCCGGGCCTGAGCCGATCACTGCTACTTTATGTCCATTTAACTTTTCTGCCTTTTTCGGTTTAATGCCATGTTCTCTTGCCCAGTCCGCAACAAAACGCTCTAATTTACCGATCGCTACAGGCTCTCCTTTGATTCCACGGATACATTTTCCCTCACACTGTGTCTCCTGTGGACATACACGGCCACAGACTGCCGGAAGTGCGGAAGACTCACTGATCACATGATAAGCAGCCTCAAAATTACCTTCTTTTACTTCTGCGATAAATCCCGGAATATTGATAGATACCGGACATCCTTTCATACACTGTGCATTTTTACAGTTTAAGCAGCGGGCAGCTTCTGCCATTGCTTCTTCTTCATTATATCCCAAACATACTTCTTCAAAGTTCGCTGCACGAACGGCTGGCTCCTGCTCACGAACCGGAACTCTAGTTAATACGTCCATTTTTTCCTCCTGATTCTATGTAACTGACCAGACAGCATTCTCTCTGATCTGACAAATTTCTGATTTTTAACTGTTACAATTGCCACATCCGCCGTGATGTGTTGCACCTTCCTGTAATTTCAACATTGCTCTTCCCTCTTCGGTCTTGTACTGAGCCTGTCTTCTCATCGCCTGATCAAAATCAACCAGATGTCCGTCGAACTCCGGTCCGTCTACACATGCAAATTTCACTTCATCGCCGACAACCAGACGACATGCACCACACATTCCGGTTCCGTCTACCATGATCGGATTCATGGAAACAACCGTTGGAATTCCTAATTCTTTTGTCAGTTTGCAGACAAATTTCATCATGATCATTGGTCCGATTGCCACACAGTGGTCATAACGGTTACCATTATCCCAGAGTTCCTGCAGCTGTGCAGTACCGGTTCCCTTGAAACCGTACGAGCCATCATCCGTTGTCACATAAAGGTTTGTGGCAACTTTTTTCATCTCATCCTCTAAGATCAGTAAATCTTTGTTACGGGAACCCATGATAACATCACAGTCAACGCCGTGCTCATGCAGCCATTTTACCTGAGGATAAACCGGAGCTGTACCAACACCACCTGCAACAAATAAAATTTTCTTTTTCTTTAATTCTTCGATATCTTCATGGATCAGATCCGATGGGCATCCCAGAGGTCCAACGAAATCTTCAAAAGCATCCCCTTCCTGTAAGCTTACCATACGCTCTGTGGAAGCTCCTACGGTCTGGAATACGATCGTGATCGTTCCCTCTTCCCTGTCGTAATCACAAATGGTAAGTGGAATACGTTCACCTTCCTCATCAATTTTTACAATCACAAACTGTCCCGGTTCGCAATACTGCGCAACACGAGGAGCCTTGACATCCATAAGATAGATCTTGTCTGCCAGTTTTTCTCTTCTAACGATTGGATACATGTTTTTCCTCCTTGTATATACTCACTGCCTTTTTCATCTCTGTAATCGTTTTTCTTAATCACGAGTCTCCTATGAAAATATACATTTTTTTAGCATTACTTTATATAATAAAGGAAAAGCCGTTAGATTTCAACGGCTTTTCCTCGGTTTTACAGTATTTTACTATAATGATTATTTATGGAACCCATTCTTTTTTGTTTCCATCTATACAATATTATTATGCCTCCACTTTGGAAAACAGAATTCTGTCATTATCCAATGCCTTTCCGGCACGGACTGCAAACTGCTCTAACAGATCATCCACTGACATCTTTTCCCGTTCTTCCCCGGAAACATCCAGCACAATATTTCCCGAATCCATCATGAGGGTACGGTTTCCAAGTTCAAGCGCCTGATGCATGTTGTGCGTGACCATAAGGCAGGTGATGTTCTGCTCTGACACTACTTTTTTGTGAGGTTCAGTACTTTCTCTGCGGTGGCAGGGTCTAAGGCTGCGGTATGCTCATCCAGCAGCAAAATCTTAGGAGTCACCATCGTTGCCATCAAAAGTGTGAGTGCCTGACGCTGTCCACCGGACAAAAGTCCGACCGGCTGCTTCATACGGTCTTCTAACCCCATGTCAAGCAGTGCGAGCTGCTCTCTGAATTTTTTCTTGTCCGCTGCCTTGATCCGGCTGAAATAGGCATTCTTTGAAGTAGTCGTGCGCAGGTAGGCAAGCGCCATATTCTCCTCGATCGTCATATGTGGTGCGGTTCCCTTCAATGGATCCTGAAACAAATGACCAATCACTTTACTGCGGACATGCTCTTTCTGATAGGTAATGTCCTCACCATCCAGCATGATCAGTCCTTTGTCTGCAAAAAAGGCTCCTGTTATCGCATTAAACAGCGTTGATTTTCCGGCTCCGTTGCTTCCTACGATCGTTGCAAAATCCCCCTGCTTTAAGGTGAGATTCAGATTTTTTAATGCACATTTTTCATTGACAGTTCCCGGATTAAAAGTTTTGCTGACATCGCGCATCACAAGCATTGCGTTCTTCTCTGCCATTATCTTTCTCCTCCTTCGCTGTCATTTTTCATAATCTCCTGAACGTATATCTGGTTCTGAGCCTTTGCGGCACGTTTCTGCCGGTAAAAATTCATCTGCTTTTTCAGATATGGGAATGCGATCGCCACGGCTACAATGATTGCAGAAACAAGTTTTAAACACTCTGCCGGTACATTTAATCTCAGGGCAACTGCCACGATAAAACGATACAGGCAGCTTCCTAAAATAACGCCGGTCACACGCTGTAACATACCGCCTTTTCCAATGATAGATTCCCCAATGATCAGGCTGGCGAGTGCGATTGTTACCATTCCGGTTCCAAGATTGATATCACAGGATTTCTGATACTGCGCAAGCAGTCCGCCGGAGAGACCGGTCAGGGCATTGGCAACACAAAGTCCGATCGTGATCATGGCACTTGTATTAATGCTGGAAGCTCTTACCATATCCGGATTATCTCCGGTTGCGCGGATGGAAAGTCCAAGCCTTGTATTTAAAAAGAAAGAGATCAGCACTCCTACAATGATAACGATCAGTGCAGCCACGATCAGTTTATACCACGTTCCACCGATCGCTGTTTTTGCCCAGGTAAAAACGGATTCACAGTTGAATAAGTTCATGTTGGAAGCGAATCCCATTACTGCAATATTAATTGTATACAATCCGGTATTTACGATGATTCCCGCCAAAATGGACTGAATCCCCATTTTTGTCTGTAAGAAAGCGGTCACAAAACCGGAGCAGACACCAGCTGCCATCGCTGCAAATAATCCTAATATCGGATGACCTGCAAGTGTCACCGATGCACAGACGGCACATCCCAATGTAAAACATCCATCGGTCGAAAGATCCGCAATGTTTAAAATACTGAAGGATATAAATAATGCCAGTGCGACCAGTGCATAGATAAAACCAAGTTCTAATGCACTCTGTACAATTGATAATGTAATAATGGAACCCATACCTTAATTAAACTCCTCTGCTGTTACTGTCTCGATCAATTCGGAACACATATCTTTAAAGATAGAATAATCGATTCCGACTTTTTCTGCAATCTCTGTATTTACGGTTACGATACCGCTGTCTAATGTTTCTACCGGTGTTGTGGCCGGATCTGCTCCGTTTGCAAGAATGTCTGCAACCATGTCTGCTGTCTTTGTTCCGAGTGTCTCATAGTTGACGCCGTATCCTAAGAATGCTCCGTTTAAAGCAAAGGAATCTGCACTTGTGTAGTGAGGGATACCTGCGTCTGCAAATTTTTCAAAAATCGCAAGTTCTGCTGTCATAACAGTGTTGTCCTGTGGTGTAAAAATAGCGTCTACTTTTTCTGCCACCAGGGAATCTGCTGCTGCCTGGATCTCACCGGTTGTTGTACCTGTTTTTTCTACATAGGAAATCCCATGTTCATCGCAGTAATCTTTTGCCGCCTGAATAGCACTTGTGGAAGAATCCTGGCTCTTATCATACAGAAATCCGATTTTTGCAGCATCCGGATCCGCTGCCAAAATGAAATCCATGATCTGTGCCACATCAATTGCATCGGATGTTCCTGTAATATTGGCACCCGGAGCATCTGCACTTGCTACAAGTCCTGCTCCGACCGGATCTGATACTGCGGAAAATACAACCGGGATCTGATTATCTTCCGTTGCGTTCTGCATGATCATTGCTGCCGGCGTTGCGATCGGAATGATCACATCGACGCCCTCTGCCACAAGATCTGCTGCGATCTGATTTAAGGTAGAGGAATCTGCCTGACCATTATAGGTGTAATCTGCATAATCAAATGTCACACCAAGTTCTGCTCCTTTTGCATCCAGCTCTGCTTCAATTGCTTTCTCAATCTGGTTTAAGGATGCATCATCTACATACTGTACGATTCCAACTTTGTACACGGTTTTGTCTGCAGTATTCTGTGCAGTGTCCTTTGCGGTATCGGCTGCGTCTGCACTGCTCTCTGTTGTGTTCGTGCTGTTTCCTGCATTGGATGTGTCTGTGCTGTTTCCACATCCACCGATCATTGTTGCTGCCATTGCCATTGTCAATACTGCTGCCATCATTTTTCTCTTCATCATTTTTTCCTCCAAATTTTAAGAATGTTTTTGAAAGAAATCCGTTTTGAAAGTTATAAGAATCATGTATTGCGGTTTTGTTTGCAAGTAAACAAAAACCGTCTCAAGCTGTTGCTTGAGACGGTAATAAAATCTTATTATCGCGGTACCACTCATCTTGACCATCCGGTCCACTCTCTCATGTACTATCATACACGCCTGATTGATAACGGGTTCGGTTCCCGGTGACTCCTACTGCTGATACATGGCTCTGTATGCTTCATGTATGTTGTTCAGGTCACCCTCGAAAGTCCATTCAGTAAAATGATCCATACTGCAATCCCACCACCTGCAGCTCTCTGTAATATCAACAGATTACTTACTACTCTTTCTCAACGGTTTTTCTTTATGGTGTTACTTTAATACATTAACGTATCTTTGTCAACACCTTTTTTTATTTTTATGAGAAGTATACGAGTTCATCTTCCGGCTTCTCGGCTGGAGTTATGGAAATTGGATACAATACAGGACCTTTTCCCTTGTACTCTTTTGCGAATTCTACGTGTACTTCTGCTGTGATATTGATCCAGGATTTGTGCGGAATTTCATCCTCCCTGTCGTATTTCGTTTTGAAGCCGATGAAGGTAACATCCTCCACACAGCAGGTCATTGCAAAACGTCCCGGAACCATAATTCCTTTTTTCAGTTTGTCCGGATTGTATACAAGTGCTAAGAAAGAAACTTTCTTACCCTCATACTTTTTCGGATTGTCCTGACAATCCATATACCAGATTGCATAATCTGCATCGGAAATTTCAATCTCATCCGCAGTAATGTCAAACGGTAACTCCTCCGGTCTCTCGTCAAGTGTTCCGTCCGCACGCTCATAGACAAGCTGTGCTTTCCGGTTTAATGCCTTGACATTTCTGCGG
Source organism: Roseburia inulinivorans DSM 16841 (assembly GCF_000174195.1). GTDB lineage: Bacteria > Bacillota > Clostridia > Lachnospirales > Lachnospiraceae > Roseburia > Roseburia inulinivorans. Next base: position 24,107 of record NZ_ACFY01000020.1, read on the forward strand.
TATTTTCCTTTGTCTGTACTGTCATCACAGCGATTGAAGATCACGACATCTGCGGAAAAAAGCTGTTCCATGATCATTGTACGCATATTTGCAAGATACATATCGAAAGTCGTTGCATCTACCGTGGCAAGCTGCTGTACGATCATCCAGTACTTTGGAAGTTCCATATCCATGAGTGTTCCCATCTGCCAGGTTCCGTTGTACTCTAAGAATACCTGCTCCGGCTGGTACTCGGTATTTACTTTTTTCAAAAAGTCCTCTGTAAAATCTGCCTCACTGTCTACCATGACAAGTTTTACATTATTTTTTTCAAGTTCTTCATCCGTAAACTCTGCATCGCCGTCTTCACAGCAGATGACAAGGCTTTTTCCCTCTTTTGCAAAGCCCTGCTCAAATAAGGTATCTTTGATGAGGGAGGTCTTTCCACTGTCCATAAAACCGGTAAATAAATATACTGGTATTTCGTTCATATATATTCTCCCTTATTAAATTC
>NZ_ACFY01000019.1 GCF_000174195.1 Roseburia inulinivorans DSM 16841
AGAAAGACTAAATTCAGCATAGATGTGGAATTTAAAATTTCATTCAAGGCATTTATCCCACCTAAAAAAATCCTTTGAAAAACCCATCAATATTTGCTATAATAACAAATGCATCTATGCGTGATGCAAATATACTATAATTAGAAATCGAGGAATGTAACATGGCATTATTGGAACAGTGGCAGAAAGTTGCCTATAATGAGAAAGCAGATAGAGGTGAATTACAGAGATTCTGGCAGAGATACTTCCTTTTAGAGAAGGGCGTATACGAACAGCTTTTGACAAATCCGGATGAGAAAGTAGAAGGAACGGTAAAAGAGCTTGCAGAGAAGTACAACCTCAGTGTTATGGAGATGACAGGATTCTTAGACGGAATCAACGACAGCTTGGTAGAGGCTAATCCAATCGACACCATGGAAGAAGATACAAAAGTTAACCTTGTTTTTGACAAAGAAAAATTATACAAAAACATGGTTGACGCAAAGGCAGACTGGTTATATGAATTACCACAGTGGAAAGAGATTTTTGATGATGAGAAGAGAAGAGCTTTATTCTTAGAGCAGAAGAAATCCGGCACTGTTCATGTAGGCAAAAAAGTTGGACGTAACGATCCATGCCCATGCGGAAGCGGTAAGAAATACAAATACTGCTGCGGAAGATAGTCCGCCGTATCTGAACTGTAAAAAGTACTTTACAGATAGAAGAAAAGGGTATAGAATGACCCTAGTCAAAACGATGAAGAGAAGAGTAGCATAAGAAAAAGTCCCAGAGAGGAAGGCGTTTGGTGTGAGCATTCCGGCTAAGAATTATGTGAAGACCAGCTCTGAGTGACCCCAATCCGGTCCGGTGATACCGTTACAATCAAGAATGAGATTTCTCTGGAATGGACAGGCAGTAAGAAGATTGATGTCTGGTAAGACGGAGAGATGAAGATGGGTGGAACCACGATAAGTATATCGTCCCTGATATTGTAGGAATGCAGTATCAGGGATTTTTTATGTTGTACAGAGAATCGGAGATACTTCCTACAGAAACTTATTTTTATATAGCGAAAGGAAATGAAGAAAATGGTAGATTTTAAAGCAGACGAGAGACTGAATACTTTAAACCATTCCTGCGCACATGTGATGGCACAGGCAGTAAAACACTTATACCCACAGGCAAAGTTCTGGGTAGGACCAGTTGTAAAAGAAGGTTTCTATTATGATATTGACCTTGGCGATGATATCATCAACGACGAAGCAATTGCAGCAATCGAGAAAGAGATGAAGAAAGTCTGCAAAGAAGGCAAGAAGATTTACAGACGTGAGATTTCCAAAGCAGAAGCAATGGAAATGTTCAAAGATGATCCATACAAACTGGACTTAATTGAAGGTCTGGAAGATGGAAACATTTCTGTTTACGATCAGGGAGATTTCACGGATCTCTGCCGTGGACCTCACGTAGACAATACAAAGTTATGCAAGAACTTCAAACTTGTAAAATACTCTGGTGTATATTGGAAAGGTGATGCAAACAATCACGTAATGCAGCGTATTTACGGTGTATGTTTCCCGACACCGGAAGAGTTAGAGGAGCACTTAAAACTTCTTGAGGAAGCAAAAGACCGTGACCACAGAAAAATCGGTAAAGAGATGAATCTTTTCATGTCGGATGACCTTGTTGGACGTGGACTTCCAATGTTCCTTCCAAAAGGATACACAGTATGGCAGGAACTTGAAAATTATATCAAAGCAAAAGAGAGAAAACTTGGATATCTTCATGTTATGACACCTTGTGTTGGTACGGTTAATCTGTATAAAACATCCGGTCATTGGGATCATTACAAAGACAATATGTTCCCTGCAATGGAAGTGGAGGGAGAGTCCTTTGTTCTCCGTCCAATGAACTGCCCGCATCATATGATGATTTATGCAAACAGAATGCATTCCTACAAAGATCTTCCAATCCGTATCGGTGAGATCGCACATGACTTCCGTTTCGAAGCCAGCGGTACTTTAAAAGGTATCGAGAGAGGACGTCATTTCTGCCAGAACGACGCACATCTTTTCGTGACACCGGAACAGATTGAGTCAGAGTTCTCACAGGTTGTAGATCTGATTTTTGATACTTACAAGGATTTCAACATCACAGATTACCGTTGCGTGCTCTCCTTAAGAGATCCTGCTGATAAAGTAAAATATCATGATGACGATGAGATGTGGAACACAGCAGAGAATGCACTCCGAAAAGTATTAGATGACCTTGGAATCGACTACACAGAGGAAATCGGTGAGGCTGCATTCTACGGACCAAAACTTGACGTAAACGTAAAACCGGCAATCGGAAATGAATACACACTTTCCACCTGCCAGCTTGACTTCTGCTTACCAGAAAAATTCAATCTGACATACATTGACAAAGATGGCACAAAGAAAACACCGGTTGTTTTACACAGAGCAATCCTTGGTTCCCTTGACCGTTTCATGGCTTATATCTTAGAGGAAACAAAAGGAAATCTGCCACTCTGGTTAGCACCGGTTCAGGCAAGAATCATTCCGGTTAAAAATGAGGATGAAGAGTTGAATGCATACTCACATGAACTTCTCAGCTATCTGGATGAGAACGGTATCCGTGTGGAGATTGACGAGCGTGCCGAGAAACTTGGCTATCGTGTAAGAGCTGCACAGGTAGAGAAAGTTCCTTACCTCATCATTCTTGGCAAGAACGAAGTAAAAGACGGAACAGTAAGCTACAGACTTCATGGCGAACAGGCTACCACAACCGTTCCAAAAGAAGAGTTCCTTGCAATGTTAAAGGATGAGATCGCAACAAAGAAGATCAATCCTGCCGCATTAAAATAAAAATGAATAAAAATTGAAAGAAGGGCATATGTCAGAAAATTATGGCATATGCTCTTTTGCATATTTTTTTCAAAAATCGCCATACTAATCTAAGACAATTGCGAAACTCATGAAAACCTAAGTTGAATTGTGAAAAATTAACAAAAGACATGAAAGACATTGGGGAACCGCCGGTTCTTAGAAGGCAGGTACAACTTTTTTCAATCAGGTCTGTGCATTTACTGCACAGACCGTGCGAAAGTGATTCAAGTGTGAGCAAATTCCTATCTGCG
>NZ_ACFY01000018.1 GCF_000174195.1 Roseburia inulinivorans DSM 16841
CACCTTATTTTATAAAAGGGTTTTTATACATTATTCACAAATTATTTCATGTATTTTTTGACAAACAAATTTCTAATACAATTTTAATCCACTGCGCACCGGTTCACTTGTCAGATCCACACCCAGCTTCTTAAAAATTTTAATATCCACTTCAGAGAGCATTACGGAAGTGTGCACCTGGCATCCGCGAAGTGCCGGAAGCTGCTCTAATGCTTTCTTTGCGTTTTCATTGGTCACCGCAGCGAGCGAAAGGGCGATCAATACCTCATCGGTATGAAGTCTTGGATTCTTTCCACCGAGGAAACGGACTTTCAGATCCTGGATCGGTTCGATCGCTTCCGGGCGGATGAGTTTCTCATCATGCTCAATGCCAGCCAGATATTTTAACGCATTCAGGAGCAATGCTGCAGAAGCACCGAGAAAATCTGATGTCTTGGACGTAATGATACAGCCATCGGAAAGTTCGATCGCTGCAGTTGGAACGCCAAGTTCCTCTGCACGTTTTTTTGCAGCGACTGTGACATGTCTGTCGTCCGTTGTGATCTTGGCCTGTTTCATCAGAAGTTCAATCTTGTAAACTTCATTTTCCGTCGCTTCCTCTTTGACCAGTTTGTTTACCGCTGTGTAATAACGTCTTATGATCTCCATTTTGGAGGCTTCACAGCATGCCTCGTCATCGATGATACAGTTTCCTGCCATGTTGACACCCATATCAGTCGGTGATTTATAATAAGTATTTTCTCCGTAAATCCCTTCAAAAATAGCGTTCAAAACCGGGAAGATCTCAATGTCACGGTTGTAGTTGACCGTCGTTTTTCCATAAGCTTCCAGATGGAACGGGTCGATCATGTTCACGTCATTCAAGTCTGCGGTAGCCGCCTCATAAGCTAAGTTTACCGGATGTTTTAATGGAAGATTCCAGATTGGGAATGTCTCAAATTTTGCATAGCCGGCTTTTGTTCCACGGATATTCTCATGATAAAGCTGGGAAAGGCAGGTTGCCATTTTTCCACTTCCAGGTCCCGGCGCGGTGATGACGACTAATGGTCTGGTCGTCTCGATATAGTCATTCTTGCCGAATCCGTTCTCACTGACGATCAGCGGAATGTTTGCCGGATAGCCCTCGATCTTATAATGCTGATATACTTTAATGCCTCTTTTTTCCAGTTTTTCACGGAACTGTACGGCACCGCTCTGTCCTGCAAACTGCGTGATGACAACGCTTCCCACATACAGACCCTTTTTCTCAAACTCTCCGATCAGCCGGACAACATCCACATCATAAGTAATTCCAAGATCCCCGCGGACTTTGTTCTTCTCAATATCTGCCGCACTGATCACGATCACGATCTCTGCCACATCCGCAAGCTGCATGAGCATTTGCAGTTTACTGTCCGGTGCAAATCCCGGCAAGACTCTGGATGCGTGATAATCGTCAAATAATTTTCCGCCAAATTCCAGATAAAGCTTGTCCCCAAATTGGTTGATCCGCTCTTTGATGTGCTCCGACTGAATTTTTAAGTACCTGTCATTGTCAAATCCTATTCTCATCCCTGATATCCCCTTATTTTTCATTCACTTTTTTATTTACAAACATAAAGAACATTATACAATAAAACCGGCACAAAATATACTCGAAATTTTCAATTTCCATCACAAATTTTAACGTACCATTTGAAAATTATTTTTGCAGATTTCATAAATAAGGCTGACCCTTTCCGGATCAGCCTTATCATTAAATTCCCAATAACTGCTTTTTCTTCGCTGCAAACTCTTCTTCTGTGATGACTCCTGCATCCAAAAGACCTTTGTACTTCTGCAGCTGTTCGATCGTATCGCTCTCAGAAGACTGCTTCTGCTCTTCCAAAGATCCGGTCTCCTGCTTTGCAGCCTGTTTTTTCTCTCCCGCTGTCATCTCTTTGACATTCGGATTCATCAGGTGTGCCAGATTGAGCGCCAGCGTGTGCAGACTCTCTGTTTTATCCTCATAGCAGCTTAAAAACGCCTCGACACTTGGACTGTCACTGTCAAAGGAAACTCCTGTCCAATCCCACATGATATTATCCCAGTAAGGATGGTCAAACGTCAGCTCCACATGGAAGGTATCTGCCGGAGAAGCCACGTCAAAAGATGGTCTTGGATGATACTCATGATAATGGTTATCATCTTTGTTATTTTCCTCATGCATCCGCTCCAACCGCTCAAACATTTCATATTCCCTCATCTGCATCTGAAACTGTGCGATCTGCGGCTCCAGCTGCTTTACTTTTTCCGGAACTTTACTGTCGTAATGCTTTAATTCCTGATGATTTCCCTCAAATAAAACCCGGCTGTCCTCTAAAATACGGAAAGACTTTAAATTGTCCGCCTGAAATGCGAGTGAATCTTTGTCACAGTTCACACGGAAAAGTCCATGAAAAATATCTAATACCAGATCTCCACCAAACAGTCCAAAATTAAACGAATAGTTTTCCTCGAACTGATCTCTCAATGCCTGATTATCTTCGTAAAACTGGATGTACTGCTTAAAATCATCGATGGTCATCCGATCTGTCCTGCCTTTTGGCAGATAGATTTTTTTATCGCATTCCTTACAGATCGGTGTGTCCTGTATTTTCGTTGCAAGCAGCCGCGGTGTCGGATTCCCGCAGACCGGACATAATTTTTTATTATTACTGAATAATCCCATATTAATCCCCTTTCTGTGACAGATATTCTCTTTTATGAAAGCCAAGAATACCTGCAATTACATTTGTAGGAAACATACCAAGCGCACTGTTTAACTTTGTCACTGAATCGTTGTAGATCAAACGGCTGGTATATACCATGCGCCCATAACATTCCACCGCATCCATACATTTGGTATAGTTTTTGTCTGCGCAGAGCAGTGGATTGCGTTCTGCTGCCAGACGGATGCTTTTTACGGTTTCCTCTATCACCTGCTCCTGCTCTGATACCTCCTCAGGTGCGGAGCGAGCAGTGATCACACTTCGTCTGGCTGCTGCACGCTCCATCAGCGGCTGTATGTCATCTGCTGCATATCCTTTCATAAGATCAAGCACTGCAAATAGTGCATCAAAACGTGAGGAAATCTGCACTCCGATCTGATTCATGGCATTTTGGATATTTCCGTCCATCACCGCAAACTTCCGCTGCACGGAGATGATCCAGAGAACAAGTAAAAGCAGGATCAAACCAATAATGACCAAGATTTCCATACTTAACATTTTTTCTTCTTAATCCTCCCTTCTTTTGTGTGCTTATTTTGGCTTTCTCCTTTGTCTGAATCTACCATACACGATTTTCCCAAAAAAATGGACGCACTGTCATGAATCGACCGTAAAATGTATTGAATCGACCATGTCTTTTCTTACTATTCATGTAGTTTATTCTATCAAAGAAAAAACAGACCGTCATAAGACAGCCTGCTCTCCGTTAAACGCATATTCCATATATGTATTTTTGATTTCCGAACATTTTCCATGCGGAATTGGGATTTCCGCATCATTTACCATTTTGATGGAACGGCTGGAAATATTCTGGATATACTCCATATTCACAAGGAAGGATCGGTGGGGACGGAAAAAATTGCTGTACTGCATCAGCTGTCCTGCCAGATCATCCAGACTCCCTGCGCTTTCCAGAACTGCTCCGTTTCCCAGATGAAATAAAAGTTTTCGTCCCAGCACCTCGCAGTATTCCAGCTGCTGCAGATCGATCCTCGTAATACCGTCTTTACTGCGCAGGATCAGGCTGTTCTTCTTTTTCTTCTCACACTCCGCCAGCACCGCATCCATCAGCCGGAAAAAGCTTTCCTCCCAGATCGGTTTCAACTGGTAAAAATAAGCTCCAACCGAATAAGATTCCACCGCAAACTCCGGGGATGAGGTCAGAAAAATAATTTTCATATTCGTGTCATACTGCCGGATCTCTTTTGCCACATCCATGCCATTCTGCCCCGGCATCACGACATCGAGAAATAATATATCCGGTCTTATGCCCTTCTCAATCTCCGTCAGCAGTTCAAACGGACTCTGGAATGCTGCATAGGTAATATCCTCATTCCGTTCTACCCGGTAGCGGTCTAATAATTCGTTCATCTGATGAAGCACTTCCATATCATCATCACAAAACGCGATCTTTATCATAAAATTTTCTTTTCTCCTGCGTAATTATAATATTTCCATACCTCTTGTGATCCATTTTACTGTCACAGGAAGCCTGCAAAATGTTTTTTCCACATATTATTATACTTCACAGAAGGGAAAATGAAAAGCCAATGTCCGCTACCTCCGCAGATCCTCAAATGCTCCATACACATCCAGCGTTCCATACCCCCACGACGGATTCGGATAACTCCTGTCATCCGCCCGGTCTGCGCCGCGGATCAGCATATTTTTGATATCCGCAGAGGACATGAAAATCTGATTTCTTTTTACCAGTCCCCATTCCATGATCTGCGCACATGCCCCGGCTGTGATCGCTGCCGCCGCACTCGTCCCGGTCATGGTCACAAAGCGGTTCCGCAGTCCCGGTCCGTACACATTCACCGCCGGGGCACAGAAATCCGGCTTTACCTCACCGGAAAGTGTAAATCCCCTGCCCGAGTCCAGATACAGACCGCCATTTGCCACATTGTAGCCGCCCGTGCTTATGACCTGCCCTGCGTTACCCGGCACGGTGATCGTATGATTCGGATTTGACCGCAGGAAAAAAACATTTCCACTCGTAAAATTCCGCATGGGAAGCCACATATTGTAATCCCCTGTCACAATGCTCTGCGGATACACGTTGATCGTCCAGATCCCCTGCGCTGCGTTTGAAAAACGTAAATAAATAAGCTGGTTTCCCTGCCGCCTGCCCGTCAGCCGGTAGTCGATGCTGACTCTTGTCTGCTCGAAAATAAAGACAAACTCCTGTCTTCCACCGCTCCGATAAGGTACTTTTGGCAGCACTTCCCCGGTGGGCGAGCTGACCGATACCGCATAAAGCTCCGGCGCATTTGCCCACATCTCAATGAAAAAACCCGGCATATTTTCCTCCACCGAGACTTCCACCGATTCGTACTCCATGTCCGGCTGTATTTTTCCAAGAAAATGATGTCTTGCATTCGCCTCGTTTCCTACTGCTGCCACACTGCATCTTTTCCGCCTTCTGGATACAATATCCAGATAAGTTGCCAGTTGTCCGTCCTTGCCACGGTTTCCCATGTTGCTTCCTAGTGCAATGCAGATCACAAGCGGCATATCCCGCTCCTTTGCCAGCCGGTCCAGATAGCTGACTGCCATCATGATATCATTCTCCTGATACGCCGGAACAGAATCCGGGATAAAATAAAATTCCCGCAGATAAGTTTTTGCCTCTTTCAGTTTTACGACTGCGATCTCGGAAAACGGCGCCGCCCCGATAAAATTATCTTCCACATCCTCGCTTCCACATGCCACCCCGGCCACAAAGGTTCCATGTCCATTGGTATCCATGGACGGAACGGTTTCCAGCGGATTTTCTGTCCGGAGTGCGGCATTGATCTGCTCTGTCTTATACTCGGAACCATATGCGATCCCCTCCGGCTTTGTTCCATCCCGAATCGTCTGATCCCAGATGCGGTAAATCCTTGTTGTCCCATCAGAATACTGAAATACCGGATTTCGGTAATCGATCCCGGTATCGATAAATCCGATCATCACGCCCTGCCCTTTCAGTGCGAGTGCCGGCTGCTGCTGTAATTTTAATATCCCCGAAACCTCAAGCGCCGTCTCATCCAGAAGTCCATAGCACTTTGGAACAGAAGCATAGGAATCTGCCGGAAAATCAAATATCCGGAAAAAACTCCTCGGATAAAAATAAGTATCTTTTTCCTCATCGATCCGCTGGATACAATCACTTGAAAGGTCAATCACATCCAAAACATCTTTCGATATGATAAAATCCACATAATCATTGGAATAAATCTTTTCTTCACAGTCAGACATAAAAAACTCCGCACACCTATCTTTACAATAAATGCCGGAGTTTTGTCCTTTATTCCTTTAAATTGCAGGCTTTTCTTCGATCGTTGCACAGCCGCGCATCGTAATGAGCGGACCGCCCTTTTTCTCTACATAATCTTTTGTGATCGTTACCATGCCGATATTGTCATCCTTCGGGATCTCATACATGATATCTAACATAAAATCTTCGATAATAGAGCGGAGAGCACGCGCTCCTACCTTTTTCTCTTTTGCTTCCTTTGCGATAGAATGAAGCGCATCCTCGTCAAATACAAGCTTTACCTCATCCATGGCAAGCAGCTTCTCATACTGCCTGATGATTGCATTCTTCGGCTCTTTTAAAATACGCACGAGCATATCTTCCGTCAGCGCCTCCAATGTGAACATGACTGGCAGACGTCCTAAAAATTCCGGGATCATACCAAATTTGCGCACATCTTCTGTCGTCACTTTTGCAAGCAGGTTCTCGTCATTGTCATATTTGTCCTTCAGGTCTGCCTTAAATCCAATGGAAGCTTCCTTGTTCAGACGCTCCTTAATGATATCTTCCAGATCCGGGAACGCTCCTCCGCATATAAAAAGAATGTTCTTCGTGTTGACCATCGTCATCGGAACCATCGCATTTTTACTGCTTGCCCCTACCGGCACTTCCACTTCCGCACCCTCTAACAGCTTTAACATTCCCTGCTGGACAGATTCTCCGCTGACATCGCGCTGGTTTGTGTTGCGCTTCTTTGCGATCTTATCGATCTCATCGATAAAGATGATGCCGTGCTCTGCGCGCTCCACATCATTGTCAGCAGCCGCTAACAGTTTGCTGACTACACTCTCGATATCGTCACCGATATAACCGGCTTCTGTCAGGGAAGTTGCGTCCGTGATGGCAAGCGGCACATCTAATAATCTTGCCAGTGTCTTGACCAGATAAGTCTTACCACATCCGGTCGGTCCGATCATGAGCATGTTGGATTTTTCGATTTCCACACCGTCCTGCACATCGGAGGCAATTCTCTTGTAATGATTGTAAACTGCTACAGACATGACTTTTTTTGCATGTTCCTGTCCAACCACATACTCATCCAGCGACGCTTTGATCTTATGTGGAGCCGGGATCGCATGAATATCGATCTCCGGCTTTCTCTCCTCTTTTGGTTTCTTTTTCTTGATCTTCTGGCTGTTTGGCATACCGCCCATCATATTTTGCAGATCGGAAAGATTGATCATGCTGATATTCGGCATCTTATCCAGATTCATATTATTAAAACTTCCCATGTTCATCATATCGCCAATTGGGAATCCGGTACCATTCATGCTGTCGAAAGTTCTCTGCATACAGTCATGGCAGATGGAAATGCTGTTTGGGATCCTGATCATTTTTCCGGCTATATGCTCCGGTCTGTGACAGATGTAGCAGATCTCCTCGTACTCATCATCCTTCTTCTCATCACTCTCCTGTGCATCTGCCGTGGTGTTCACCACTTCCGCACTCTCTGCTTCCGTTGTATGTAAATTATTGTCAGAGGCTGCCGGCTCTTTGTTCTCTTCTCCGTCGATTACCTCTCTGAAATCATTATCTGACATCGAAATCTCCTTAATATCCCTGAAATTACTTTCTGTTTTCGTCGCCTCAAAAAATGCGATGGGTTTATTATAATTCAAATAAAAATGAATCACAACTAATTTGGCAAGATTTCATTTTTATTTAAGATATTTTCTTTGAAAAACATACTAATATTTGACCTTCCTGATTTTATGGGTTAGAATACAGCTACACACAAAAAAACTTTCGGAAAGGTGACTCATGTATACAAAAGAAACCTCTTTTAGCAGACGAATGAAACAGGCAGAACAGCATGCTGCCTCACTGCTGCAGCAAATTCTGATCTTCGTTTTGATTTTCCTTGTCATTTTTATGATGGTGCAGATCCAGAATCTACATGGAACTGCCCACGTGGTAAACTATGCCGGTCTTGTGCGCGGAGCCACGCAGCGTGAAGTCAAGCTTGAGATTACCGGAACTGCAGATGACATGCAGATCGAGTATCTGGATAAAATTTTGTCCGGTTTAAAATATGAAGATGGAAATTATAATCTGGTAAGCCTGAAAGATCCTGCTTACCAGCAGTGTCTGGACAATCAGATTAAATATTGGGAACTACTGAAAGAAGAGATTTATACTGTTCGTGAAAAGGGCTATGAAAACACCAATGTTGTCTCAATGAGTGAAACTTATTTTGAATATGCCGACGAGACGGTGACTGCTGCCGAACAGTACTCGGAAAAGATTGCCGCGCGTATCCGGCTGACCGAGATTATTTCTGCGCTTGATATACTATTGTTAATCTTTTTGATCGTCCAGCAGCAGATCCAGCACATTAAGGCCGTCAGGGAAAATCATATTTTATCCAAGAAAGCCTACCTGGATGTGCACACCGGACTTCCAAACAAAAGCCGCTGTGAAGACCTTTTGAACTCTTCCGGTTTTATCACTGAGCCGCTGTGTTTTGTTATGTTCGACTTAAATAATTTAAAAGAAGTGAACGATACCCTTGGACACGCTGCCGGGGATTCGATGATCGCCAATTTTGCCCACATTTTAAGAAAGGTAGTTCCTGAAAAAGATTTTGTCGGCAGATACGGCGGTGACGAATTTATCGCTATTTTGTATGACACCACCTCCGGGCAGGCAGACGAGCTATTGGAAAAACTACATGCTACGATCAAACAGTATCATTCCAGCAATATGCCGGATGCGATCAGTTACGCCTATGGTTACAGCTACTCCATGAATTACAAAGATTGTACGCTCCGCAATCTGCTTGACAAAGCAGACCATGAAATGTATCTGAATAAACAGGCACAAAAAAGAAACGATAAGCCGTTTCTTTTTTTGTATTTCTCTATCATTTACGGATTTGCAGTTCCATTTCCGGCATTCCCACCGGTTCCGTTGGTATTCTCTGCATCTCCGCCGGTTGCATCGTTTGTGAGATCATTCACACCATTTTCCACACCATCGATCACATCTTTGCCGGCATCGCCAACACCGTCCACTACATCCTCGATCACGTTGCCGTTATCATCCACACGGTTGTTGTCCTTATCCTCTGTGGTGTCAATATTATTTTTGTCATTTCCTGTGGTAGTGTCCGCATTGTTATTCAGACGGTTTTCCGTGCTTGTGTTTGTACCGTTTGTGCCATTATTTTTATCGTTTGCATTGTTATTTCCGCAGCCTGCGACAGCACTCAACGATAACATAAGCATCATTCCAGCCAAAAGTAATTTCCACTTTCTCATAGTCATTTCTCCTTTTCTTTTACAGAGTATATTTGCTCTGTTCTTCAAAAATAGTATGACCATCGATTTTTTTCTTATACATATTCTGTAAAAAAATTTAATTTTGTGGATAATACCCCAGTTCTCTTGATAATTCTTCCTGTACTTTTTTCACATCCACGGCAAGTTCTTCCACGCGCTCTCTCGTCATACGGCTGACCGGTCCGGAAATGCTGAATGCATATTTCACTTCCTTGCTGTAACCATGCAGGCAGGCAGCGATACATCGCACGCCCTCCTCGTTCTCCTCGTCGTCTAACGCATAACCGTTCTTACGGACTTCCTCTAACACCTGCATCATCTCGTCAATGTCAGTGATCGTCTTATCCGTTTTCTTCTCGATAATGCTCTCGTTCCAGATCTGTTTTACTTCTTTCTCCGGAAGCGTTGCCATGATTGCCTTGCCCACACCGGAACAATACATTGGATGCACCATGCCGACGTGTGATACCATGCGGATTGTACCAACTTTTGCTTCTATTTTATATATGTACAAAATGTTGTTGCCTTCCCGCTGTACAAGATGCACTGCCTCCCCACTGATATCGGACAGGCGCTCCATATAAGGTTTTGCGATCTGTAAAATGTCGGTACGCTCTAAGATTTTTCCCGCCATGCTCACGATTTTGTAAGAAAGCATGTATTTCTGCGTTGTCTCGTCCTGTTTTGCATACCCCATATAGATCAAGGACATTAATAAGCGGTGGACCGTACTTTTGTGAAGTCCGAGTTCTGTGCTGATCTCCATTAACCCCATCTCGCCATGCTCTGCTAACATCTCAAGCACCTGGAAAATTCGTTCTGCAGACTGCACCGGATTTTTTGTTTCTTTTTCTTCTGCCATCGTAGGTGTCCCTTTCTTCCTGTTCACAATATAATTCTGTAAAACCAAAAAAACTCTGGATTTACCTATATGTTTCATATTTCAGATTCTCGTTTCATATTGTGGAACTTTCTTTTTTCTCATATTAACAGCTACTATTAGAAATGTCAAGGGAATTGAGTTGGAACTATTGACATCCGTTTTTCTGATGTTATAATAAAATCGTACCGTTTTATGGAACATTGTTTCGTATAATGGAACTTTATATTAGAACACAATCATCCAGAACATGGATGAGAAAATAAGAATGATAAGGAGAATCATCATGAACAAAGTATTAGAAGAGATTTCCAAAATTGGTATTGTACCTGTTATCGCCCTGGATCACGTAGAGGACGCTGCTCCTTTAGCAAAAGCATTATGTGACGGAGGACTTCCTTGTGCAGAGGTTACATTCCGTACTGCTGCCGCTGAGGAATCTATCCGTATTATGGCTGAGCAGTTCCCAGAAATGTTAGTAGGTGCCGGAACCGTTCTTACTACAGAGCAGGTTGACCGCGCTGTAAACGCCGGAGCAAAATTCATTGTAAGTCCTGGCTTAAATCCAAAAGTAGTGAAATACTGTGTAGAAAAAGGAATTCCGGTTACTCCTGGATGCTCTAACCCAAGTGACGTTGAAGTTGCTATTGAACTTGGTCTTGATGTTGTAAAATTCTTCCCTGCAGAGGCAGCCGGCGGATTAAACATGATCAAATCCATGGCAGCTCCTTATGTAAATATGAAATTCATGCCAACCGGCGGAATCAATGCGAAGAACCTTACAAATTACCTTGATTTCAACAAAATCATCGCATGTGGCGGTTCCTGGATGGTAAGCAAAGACCTTGTTGCTGCAAAAGACTGGGCTGGTATCACAGCACTCACAAAAGAAGCAGTTTCTACCATGTTAGGTTTCAAACTTCTTCACGTTGGTGTAAACAATGCATCTGAGGAAGCTGCTGCTTCTGATTCTGCAAAATTCGCTACATTACTTGGACAGGATGTAAAAGTTGGAAACAGCTCTATGTTTGTTGGTTCTCTTATCGAAATGATGAAAAATCCAGGACGTGGAACCTGTGGTCATATCGCAATCCAGACAAACTATCTTGCACGTGCAATGTACCACTTAGAGAAACGTGGTTTTGTATTTGATGAGTCTTCTTTCAAATATGATGCAAAAGGAAATATCACAGTTGCTTATTTAAAAGATGAAATCGCCGGTTTCGCTGTACATTTCAACCAGAAATAAGACAGGAGACAGATTATGACAGATCAGAATTGTGCTTATTGTATGGAAGGTGACTTAGTTGCCCAGTTTGGCATTAAAATCTGTGAACTTCCATCCTCCAAAGTTTATTTATTTAAAGAACAAAGCCATAAAGGACGTGTGATCGTTGCCCATAAGAAACACGTCAGTGAGATTGTAGAGTTGACTGCCGAAGAACGCGCTGCTTACATGGAAGATATCAACCATGTAGCAGAGGCTCTTCACAAGGCATTCCATCCTCAGAAGATCAACTATGGTGCCTACGGTGACACCGGACATCATCTTCACTTCCATCTTGTACCAAAATACACAGATGGCTATGAATGGGGTGGTGTTTTTGCCATGAATCCGGGTGAAAAATTCCTGTCAGATGCAGAATATGCTTCCCTGATTGAAGAAATCCGCAAGTATTTAT
>NZ_ACFY01000017.1 GCF_000174195.1 Roseburia inulinivorans DSM 16841
CGATATGCCTGAAGTAAATTTTCAAGATCACGGATATTTTCCCGCATCACTTTTCCATTATCTGTATCTGCAACCGTTTTCCGTCTCACAACATGCTGCACCAGAATCGTATGTGATACAATATCATTCCCATCCGAAACTGCTTTTTCCACGGATTCAAAAGGCTCATGTGCCGCCAGCACAAGTCCATATGAATTGTAGATCAATGTGTACCCGGCAATTCCGGTCTTTGGCTGATAAACCTTGGAAAAGCCGCCATCTATGATGAGAAGCTTGCCCCCGCACTTCACCGGGGACTCTCCTTTTTTTGCCTCGATCGGGATATGTCCATTGACAATATGCGCCTCCTGGCCGGACAGTCCGAACTCTGCGAGGATCGCATTTACGATCTCTTCTTTTTCCAGCAGCCGGTAATACGGATTTTTCGGTTCCACATGTGTCGCTTTCTCTGCCACAAAATACCGCTCGAACGTTGTCATCTTATCTTTGCCAAACACCGGTGAATTTTTATTTTCCCAGATAAACCAGAGAATGTCTGATCCCTTTTTCTTCTCTTCCGGGTCAATGGCGTAATAACCTTTTCTGGCGTAGCTTTCTAACACATCGTACAACGCTTTTCCGGCATATTCCGTGCCGTAAATATTGACTTTGGTAAAAGAGCCATCCTCATTCAGCGGCACACAGCCGTGATACAGAAGATTTCCATTGTATACATGATACAGGCTTCCCTTGGTAAAAAGAAAACGCACCTGTCTCTGTAATTTCTCACAATTTAAAAATGCGGCAGTCAGACGTTCCATCACATCTGCCTCATCCACCGAAAGTTCATACGGATGTTCCCAGTCAATGGTTGGAAAATTCAGATCCCGGAGCGGATATTTCTTCCCTTCGATCAGGACTGTACCGGCTGCGGGGTCTATCTTATCGAGCAGCAAACGGTTCTCCATTCCAAATTCCGGGTGTCCCACGATCATCTGTCCTTCCAGCTTAAACTGCATGATGGCGATCGCCTTGTGCATTTTCTCATCGAGCATTGCATCCCGGACATCATATTCCTCTTCCCGGTAATCCAGCTTAAAACAGCTGCATGGATCTTTGTCATAACGGTTCATTGCCAGTCTCGCAAGCGGCACCAGATTGATTCCATATCCATCCTCCAGCAGATTCAGATTGCCGTATTTTGCGGAGATGCGGATCACGTTGCAGATCAGCGCCTGATTGCCCGCTGCTGCCCCCATCCACGAGATATCATGGTTTCCCCACTGGATATCCACGGAATGATGTGACATTAACGTATCCATAATAAGGTTTGGATACGGTCCTCTGTCAAAAATATCGCCGACAACATGCAGATGATCCACTACAAGTCTGCGGATAAGGTTACAGAATGCCACCACAAGTTCTGCTGCCCTGCCTGTCCGGATCACTGAATGGATGATTTCATTATAATATGCCTCCTGATCGGATACATCCGGTCTTCCGGTCAGAAGTTCCTCAATCACATAGGCAAAATCTTTCGGAAGCGCCTTGCGCACCTTGGAACGGGTGTACTTAGAAGACGCTCCTTTGCAGATCCTGATCAGGCGGTACAATGTGACCCTGTACCAGTCCTCCATGTTCTCCTCGGTCTTTATCACCTGCTCCATCTTCTGTTCCGGGTAATAGATCAGTGTGGCGATCGATTTCTTTTCTGCCTGACTGATGGCATTCCCGAACTCGTCCTCGATCTTTCTCTTGATCGCTCCGGAACCGTTCTTTAATACGTGTTGAAACTGGTCATATTCGCCATGGATATCCGTGATAAAATGTTCGGTTCCCTTCGGCAGGCTTAAAATCGCCTGTAAATTGATAATCTCTGTGGCGGCCGCCGCCACGGTCGGATACTGCTTTGCAAGACTTTTTAAATAACGTAAATCGGTCTGTTCCATCCGTCACCATCCTGTTTTTATTCTGTGTACTGATTTATACTTCATTCATCATTGCGCCTGAATGACATCGCTCATATCATAAAATCCTGCCGGCTTTCCTGCAAGAAATTTTGCCGCCTGCACTGCTCCCTTGGCAAAAACTGCCTTGGAATATGCCGTGTGCTTAAATTCGATCACTTCGTCCTGTCCTGCAAAGATCACTTCATGCTCTCCCACGATATTTCCACCGCGCACTGCGGAAATTCCGATCTCGTATTTTTCTCTCTTCTTTCTCTCCCGGCTTCTGTCATAAACATAGGCATACTTCTCATTCAGCGCCTCATTCATGGAGTCTGCCAGAGCGAGAGCCGTTCCGCTCGGTGCATCCAATTTCTGATTGTGGTGTTTCTCCACGATCTCCATATCGAAACCTGCCGGTGCGAGCGTTAAAGCCGCCTTTTTCAAAAGTTCCATCAGCATATTGATGCCGAGTGACATATTGGCTGATTTTAAAACTGCCACATGTCCGCTGACCTGTTTTACTTTTGCGAGTTGTTCCTCGGACAAACCGGTCGTGCACAATACAACCGGCACCTGTTTTTCCTCACAGTAGATGAGCAGATCGTCCACTGCCTTTGCATTTGAGAAATCAATCACTGCATCTGCCTTCACGTCGCAGACGGAGATATTCGGAAATACCGGATAATCATTTTTGATCCCGTCATACAGATCTATGCCTGCCACGATCTCAATTTCCGGATCATCCTTGCACATCGCCGTGATCGTCTGTCCCATTTTTCCATTGCATCCATGCATAATTACTTTTGTCATACTTAAAAATCCACCTTTCGAATTTTATCTTTGGATATAATTTATCAATAAATCCAAAAAGACTGCCGCACCCGGATACGACAGTCTCTTCCTTTTAATCTAAAATGCCATATGCTTTCATTGCATCTGCCAAAACAGCTGCATTTGCATCGGTCATCTCCGTCAAAGGAGAACGAAGTGTTCCAACTTCTCTTCCCATGAGGTTTAAAGCTTTCTTCACCGGAATCGGGTTGACCTCTGAGAATAATGCACTGACAAGCGGCTGTGCCTCTCTCTGTATCTTCATTGCGGTCTGTAAGTCTCCGTTGAAGAAACTCTGGCACATGCCATGTACTTTGGCAGGTGCAACATTTGACCATACAGAGATCACTCCGATTGCGCCGATCGCCATAAGCGGAACTACGATTCCATCCTCGCCGGAATAAAGGTCGATCCTGCCATCGGTCAGATACATTAACTGTGATGCTTGTGCAACACTTCCTGTCGCCTCTTTGATTGCTACTACATTTTCAACTTCCTTAAAAATCTTTGCTGCTGTCTCCGGAAGAATATTGCATCCGGTTCTTCCAGGTACATTATACATGATGATCGGTAACTTTGTACACTCTGCAATTTCAGAATAATAACGTACCAGACCGCCCTGTGTACATTTATTATAATAAGGTGTCACTGCAAGGATTCCGTCCGCTCCTGCTTCCTCTGCTTCCTGTGTCAGATAAATAGCTTCTCTTGTGCAGTTCGAACCGGAACCAGCCACAACCGGTACACGGTGTTTTGCAAATTCTACTGCTGCTTTGATCACTTTACTGTGCTCTTCCATGGTCAGTGTGGAACTCTCTCCTGTCGTTCCTGCAATGATGATCGCATCTGTTCCCTGGTCGATCTGCCATTCGATCAGTTCCTGTAACTTTTCGTAATTGACTTCTTCGTTTTCTTTCATCGGTGTGACGATCGCTACACCTGCTCCTTTAAAAATAGACATTGCATTCTCCTCCTATCGTCATTATACGCACTGCATTTTTTTTTGTTAAAAATGTTGCTACAGTAAAGTAAAAAAAGACCGGCTGACGAGCCGGTCTCAAAATTCTAATATTATACGCATTCTGCATCTTTGCAAATCTGCCTAGAATCTGATAGCTCCCCATCTCAAATGATCTCCATTCAGATGACAGTCATAAAGTTCTTCACTTTATGCCCAAGTAATATGCCTTCAGGCTGCATACCCTTTCGGCGTACTTTCCTTTTGCTTCTTATCAACTGTTCCTGATACATCCAAAAAGCGACTCATAAAGCACGCGACCTCTACCAAGCAATATTTTCATTGCGTAAATCATAACACCATCTTATTCCATTGTCAATGCACGATTTCCCTGTCAATATCTACTCTCAGGAATAATTTCCCTGTTAACATCTACTCTTCGTCTTCGATAAATTCCACTTTGCTCACAGAAACCTCATATGCCACGCGCTTTTCTGTCTCTGTCTCGCTCAGTTTTTTCACATACTCCCTGCTCTGGATACGTCCCCATACCTGAACATGCCCTCCGACTTCAAACCCGGATGCAAACCTTGCATTTCTTCCCCAGCAGATGCATGGAATATAATCTGATTTTCCATAAGAACGGTTCACCGCGATCAAAAGGTCTGCAATCTCTCTTCCAAGCGGTGTTTTCCGGTAAATCGGATCTTTACAGATGTAGCCATCCAGAAAAATCTGGTTCGTCTTCATATCCTCGTCGATCTCATCTAACAATTCCAGTTCCCTTACAAAAACGGATAAAACAAGACGGTTCTTTTTTTCCTCGTGCCGGTTAAATGACCGGAACTGTCCCATAACATATATGGTCTGACCAATATAGTCCTCATTCACGTCAATGAGCCGTTCTGAGATCATCAGTGGTATGTAATCCATAAAATTGCTCAGCCGGTTGACTGCGACATCTACCACATAAAAGCCCTCTCCATACACTTCGTGGCTGAATCTGAAATCAGAAACAATCTCTCCCACAATTGACACCTGGTTATTTTCAAAAATTTTATCTGCCATGAATTTTTTCTCCCTTCCTCTTATCACCGGAATCGACCGGTGATTTGCCTGACAACTATGGTTTTACCATTTCCTTCCAGAAAAAATTTCGTGTAACTTGTCGATAAGTTTTTTATATTGTTTTGAAAAAAAATATTGCTGCCTACTTGCGTTCTCATAAAATTGTGATAGAATATATGGGTTCGAGTTAATTTATAAGCTATATTAATAGGAAAAGACAGGATTTATTTCTAGATAATTTCTTTTCCGCACAGAAGAAAGAGAGATTTTTTATGAAACAGAAACGTGAAGACGTACGTAACATAGCAATCATCGCCCACGTTGACCATGGCAAAACAACACTGGTCGATGAACTTTTAAAACAGAGTGGTGTATTCCGTGAGAATCAGGAAGTTGCTGAACGTGTCATGGACTCCAACGATATTGAGAAGGAACGTGGTATCACAATCCTCTCCAAAAATACAGCGATCACTTACAAAGGAACAAAGATAAACATCATCGACACTCCTGGCCACGCCGATTTCGGTGGCGAGGTAGAGCGTGTCCTTAAAATGGTAAACGGTGTTATCCTTGTCGTTGACGCATTTGAAGGTGTTATGCCTCAGACCAAATTCGTTTTGATGAAAGCTCTGGATTTAAAACTCCCGGTTATCGTCTGTGTCAATAAAGTAGACCGCCCGGAAGCCCGTCCAAACGAAGTTGTGGACGAAGTATTAGAGTTATTTATGGATCTGGATGCCTCTGACGAGCAGTTAGACTGCCCATTCCTTTTTGCTTCCGCAAGAGACGGTTATGCCGTTCGTGAAATCCACGACCTTGTAAACAACAAAAAAGATATGACACCATTATTTGAAACCATTTTAGATTACATTCCTGCTCCGGAAGGTGATCCGGAAGCACCGACACAGGTACTGATCAGTACCATTGATTACAATGAATACGTTGGACGTATCGGTATCGGTAAGATCGACAATGGTTCCCTGAAAGTAAATCAGGAAGCGGTCGTAGTCAACCATCACGATCCTGACAAGAAGAAAAAAGTCCGCATCAGCAAATTATATGAATTTGACGGATTAAATAAGGTAGATGTCGAAGAAGCAAATATTGGTTCCATCGTTGCTATTTCCGGTATTGCTGATATTCACATTGGTGATACGATCTGTTCTGTGGAGAACCCGGTTGCGATCCCATTCCAGAAGATTTCCGAGCCTACTCTTTCCATGAACTTCATCGTAAATGACAGTCCATTGGCAGGTCAGGAAGGAAAGTTTATTACTTCCCGCCACTTAAGAGACCGTTTATTCCGCGAATTAAATACAGACGTTTCCCTTCGTGTAGAGGAGACCGATTCCCCGGACAGCTACAAAGTATCCGGCCGCGGTGAGTTACATTTATCTGTATTGATTGAAAATATGCGTCGTGAGGGATATGAGTTTGCCGTAAGTAAAGCAGAAGTATTATATCACACAGACGAAAACGGCAAGAAATTAGAGCCTATGGAACTTGCCTATGTCGATGTTCCGGATGAGTATACCGGTGCTGTTATCGACAAGTTAAGCCAGCGCAAAGGTGAAATGATCAATATGAAACCTCTGACCGGCGGATATACAAGACTTGAGTTCAATATCCCATCCCGCGGTCTGATCGGTTACAGAGGCGAATTTATGACCGATACCAGAGGTAATGGTATTATCAACACCATTTTCAATGGCTATGATACTTACCGCGGAGATATTGCTTACCGTCAGCTTGGTTCGCTGATCGCATTCGAATCCGGCGAATCTGTCACTTACGGTCTGTTCTCTGCACAGGACCGTGGTACTTTGTTCATCGGACCTGGTGAAAAAGTATATGCAGGTATGGTCATCGGTTCCTGCTCCAGAAACGAGGATATCGAATTGAACGTTTGTAAGAAGAAACACCTTACCAATACACGTTCCTCTTCCGCTGACGAAGCATTGACTTTAGTTCCGCCTAAGATTTTAAGCTTAGAGCAGGCGCTTGACTTCATCGATGTCGATGAATTATTGGAGGTTACTCCGAAATCCCTTCGTATCCGTAAGAGAATTTTGGATCCGACTTTAAGAAAAAGAGCGAATTTTAAGAAATAAAAAACGGCTCTACGCCTTTTTTCCAGAAACTATAAAAACCTATGCAACATTCAACGACAAACAGGAGAATATGTATGAAAAAAATATGTACATTTTTCGGATTGCTGATATCCATGTGTCTGTTGCTAAATGTCGGTTTTAGCTCTCTGTCCGTAAAGGGCGCAGCTGCCGGGAATACAGAACAGACTTCCGATTCAAACTTTACAAATTTAATCGTATTTGCCAGATTTGCAGATGAGAATGAATTTGTGAATGATATTTATCAAGGTGTCTCTGTGCGGGAGATCATAGACAATTCCTATAACACTGCCTATTATTCCGTGGGCGATTACTACCGGAATGCGTCCTCAGACAAATTGCGCATGAATAGTCTTTATCTGTTTGATAACGGCGGTTCCCTGCAGTTGAAACATGAACGCGGTTACTATGCCGGTTACAGTGCAGATAATCCAATCGGTTATAAAACAAGTGGTGAAAAAGCCTACCGTATGTACGAGCTGCGCACCGATTGGTCTGATGCCATAAACAAGGCGATCCAGGATGGAAACCCCATTACAAATTACAATGGCAGCCAGACATACAGTTATGAGGATCTTGACAAAAACCGGGATGGAAAGATCGATTCCATTACAGTTATCTATAAAAACACGACACAAAATATTGTGATAAACCGCTCTGATCCGCTTTGGAACTATAAGGATTATGCAGACTATGTGGAGATCAATCTTGGCGATGGCAGGATGCTTCAAAGCCAATATTATGTACAGGTCATAAATAACTACTCAACTCTGTATATGGCAAACAATGATCAAAAACCGATCGTTTCATTGAAGTCTCCGATCCATGAAATGGGGCATATATTTGGTCTGCTGGATTTATACAATTCGTCAGGTCAAACGCCGGTTTATTTCATGTCTGCCATGGCAAATGCCATCTCACCTGTTCCACAGGGACTTTCGATCAAAGAAAAAGAGGCTCTGGGATGGACAGACGACAGTACTCTAAAGACGATCACAGAACCGGGTGAATACAAAGTAAAGCTCAGCGGCACAGCCACCGGTACTGACGACTGTATCGGATATAAAGCAGGCATTCCGGAACTGAACAGGACACTGTATCTGGAATACAGAAACTTCTCAACAGATGGCAGCAAATATGATAAGTCAGAGAAGCAGCTGACCAATTCAGAAACATCGAACATAAAATCCGGTTTAGTCTGTTATCTTGCGCAACCTGACATCCGCTTTCCAAGCAATCTAAATGGAAAACCGGGAAATTGGGCACTGGAAGTTATGGGCGGTACACAATCCACTAAATCTGATGCAGCCCTTGGCTTAAATGATTCGCTTCAGGTTACAGACAAACTCAAAGTGACTGTCGCTGCTATAGAAGGGGAAGTCCTTACCTTTCAAATCGAAGGGGAAATGGAACAACATGTCCATTCCGGTGGACAGGCGACCTGTACGAAAAAAGCCGTCTGTGAAAAATGTGGGAAGGAATACGGAGAAATAGATCCAACATGCCATTTGAATCTCCAGCGACAGGGCTTTAAAGAGCCAACACAGGAGGAAAATGGATATACCGGTGATCTGGTATGTACAGATTGTAACGCCATAGTAGAAGCTGGTGAGATCATTGATAAATTACCAGTCACTCCACCTGATGGAAAACCGGAACCGGAAATACCGCCTGTGTCTCCTGGTAATCCACCGGTCATGCTGGAAGGTGACAAAGCAGAAGTGAGCAAAAATCCAGACAATAACTCCGGTGCAGTATTTCGTTCAGATGCATCCTTTGATTCCTTTGTTCGGGTAAAGGTAGATAATATTGAATTAGTGAGGGACAGAGACTATACTGCCCGCTCCGGAAGTACTATCATAACTTTACTTCCATCCTTCCTTGCCGGTCTTTCCGAAGGAACTCACAGCATTGCCATTGTATCAACAACCGGAACGGCAACGGCGGATTTTTCTGTAATTTCAGATCCTGCCCCGGCGCCATCTGCTCCGGTGCCACCGGCATCCACACCTGTACCACCGGCATCAGGTAATACAAACACTGATGGTTCATCTACAGATACTGTGGCTGGTTTGGTTTCCGAAACTGCTTCTACAGCCGGATCTGCCAATGTATCCGGCAACAGTTCTTTACCTGATACCGCTCAGATGAAGAAAGACTCCTCCGGCACAGACATAAAATCACCGCAATGTGGAGAGAAAAACTGTTTCACTCTCTTATTGGAAGATTTCATGGAAATATTAAAAAAAGTATTAATATTCTTAGGTTTTTCATCTAAGATCTGAAAAAACACACAGGACAGCTCCTATGTTAAGCTGTCCTGTGTGTTTTTTCAAAAGTAATTGATATATTTTCTGCACGTCATAATCCGATGCGTTAATACCTTATTGTTCAGCAGACACTAATCATTTATACTATATTTTTGTACAAATTCCTGTTCAAATTCGGATTCTGTATATGTATATACAGCATGAAAATATAACTTTTCAAACTTTTCAAGGTTGAAACGCACAAATCTCTTTCCACCCTTTTTCATAAAATGCTTTCCAATTGCTACTCGAGATTTATCCTCTTTTACGTCAGTGTTATTGGGATTCTTTTCTTCATTATAAACTAAAATAAAATTTACATTATTTCTACAAAATGAAACCCTCTCATCTACTATATCTGTAAATATCAACAAACTATCATATATTTTATTGTATACATTATAAATTACATTACTCTGTATTTTTCCATTTTTAAACTCAATAAAATAGTAATTGCCTGCTTCTGATAAATAAAGAGCATCATTCGAACATGGTGTCTCTGATACTCCTAATTTTTTTGCATATTTTTCTTTTACTTTATCAAAATTTACCACTTGCAAATCTGATTCTGTCATATAACTGATCTCTTTGCTGTCTGAATCTTTAGATGTCTCTTTTAATGAAGATAAACTATTCTTAAAAAATTCAAATTTATCATATCGTGTTTCCATCGCTATACTCCAAATTCTCCAAATCCTGTAATGGTCTAGCCAACTTTTCATATATCAGTTCTGTCTGATCTGTTACATCCTTAATATTGGTTCTTCCCTCATTGTCATCTGTCAGATAAAATTTACATTTCTTTTCAATCCCATATTTTTTTACATATACCTCGATTGCATTTAAAAAATAAGGACTATGTGTATTTAACAAAATATTTACACCAAATTCTTTCTGAATCAATACGATAACTTCTGCAAACTTTAATTGCCACTCAGGATGTAAGTGTATCTCTGGTTCATCTAATATTACTACACCATTATCATTAATACTTCCATTTCTTAATAGTGTTTTTAAAATAATAAAACTTTTTATTCCAGTTGATAAATTAGACATTTCAAGTGTACCATTCAGTTCACTTGTTCTATAACTATAGTTTCCTCCATCTTCCGATACAGTTAAATCTCCATCACATATACCATTCATTGTTTCAAAAATTCGCTCAAGTTTTTTATTTACCAAGATTTCATCCAGAGCACCAAAATCTCTTGTATCCTTAACCCTTACAATCTTATCCAGTAAACTGTCTCTATGATTCAAACCATAAACACTCCGATATGGCAATAAATCTTGTAAATCATCTAATACAAATGGATCATCTATATAGATAATCTCCTTATTCAAACTCATATCCTGTATAATATTTATGTTTTCATTATTGATCACTTCAAATTCGATCTTGCTGTTTCTTATTTCCAGCTGAATTTTTGAATAATTACTCTCATTATTTAAAAATCCTATTTTCATTCCAAATTCAGAGTCCAATGTTCTTTGCAAAATTGCCCTGCGTATTTCTGTATCTTCAATAAATAGGACAGAATAGATTTTGTCTGCTAATTGCTCTAATGTATCCTGATATGCAATTGCATCAAAATTTATTTCTCGATTTTCAAAAAAATTTTCAATTGCTTTTCTAATGATTCTGGAATCTCCAACATACTGCTCCTTATTGTGCACAAATTCCGCTGCGAGATCATGTACAGAATACTTTCTTCCTGCACGATTAAAGGTTTCATGATAAAAATTGGCAATATGACGTCCTATTGTATTAATCCGTTCTTGACTTATCTGCCTTTCTATTTTATAAAAAGATTCAAAAATGCAGAATAGCATTTTCCCTACTGTGCTTTTTCCTGTGTTGTTTTCTCCAGCAATTAACGTTATTCCATCTAACTTAATATCTGCTTCTTGCACTTTTCCAACATTTTCTAAAATTAGTCTCATATTACTTCCTATTCTTCCACCTTAATAATTTTATATTACTCAGCTATACTATTATTAGTTAAATTCATTATCAATATTATATTGCTTGTATAAAATCATTGCAAGTTTACCATATTATCAATCATGTTCCCCCTTTATCATAATAGAATCTGCTTTGTTTTTCAACGCATAAGAAGAATTTTCTATGTTCTTCTTTCTTATCCAATATTATTCTAATAATTAAGAAGAAAATTTATTGATTTTTGTAAACTCTTTTTAATTTTTTACAATCCAGTTACCATTCTTATAAACATTGCTACTTCCTTATCCAGCCACTCCCCATAACCCGGTAATTCCCATACTGTCCACTTTGTGCGATCTTCGCCAGACTGTATTGCCAGATATCCATTATCTCCGTGCTTATAGATCAGATAGTCTCCATGTCCTGTCTCTGATGTTTCTTTTGTGGGCATCACCTGCTCCTGTACAACCCTTACCCATGTATCAAATCCTTCGGTATTAATGATTTCTTTATCCTGATTCAGATACTGACTGCTTTCTACAATGTATTCATTCTGTGACTGTATTTGTTCAATACCCACTGTGTCAATCCCGGCTCCGCCTCGTGGTGCAATCCAGGCAAGCGTCTCTATATTTTCAACCATTCCAGTATTTTCCATTGCATCTGCATCAAAAATCTGAACTTCATTCTCCCAATTTATAATCAAATGACTGGCAGATGTTCTTTCTTCCTGTCTCGTCTGAGTATTGGTGCAGTCCACCAATGTCACAATACATACTATTATTACAATCAAGATTATGAAATATCTTCTAATACCTTTTTTCATATTCATGCCTCATTTATAATATTGAAATTATTTTTTTTAGTTTTATTTATTATAAAATAAATATATATCTTTTTCAATACTGTTTAATCTCAAATACATCCGCCAGCCACCAGCTCCACAGTTAAAAAATAATAGTGATTTCTCAGAATACTGATTTTATCTGTCATGGCTGCAATTCAAACATAAAAACTGCTCTTTTATCTGTTGGCTGAAGCTCTACTTTATCTTCTCCTTCTACTTGTAAAGTCATTCCGTCCACGTTCATTCCGATTTCTTCATAAGTCAGCGCTGCAGCTCCAACATTAATTTTTACTCCTTTTTTTGTGCCGTCTTTATAATTTGCAGTACAGGTAATAACCACTCCATCTACAAGTTTTTGATATGCTGCTGCCACTTCCTCCTGTGTTTTTTTCTTTTGTTCTACAATACTGTCAAAATCTGAAAACGGAATTTCATCATTACAAAAGGTTACCCACACTCCTTCTTTCTGCTGATTTTCATAGGAAACTGTGTATTCAACAAAATCGTTTACTTCCTGCTGCATGACAATTTCTCCATTATCATCAAAAATTGGATTGAGATACCCATTGCTATTTTCATCCAATGGCTTTCCGCTCTCGACAGCACTCTGAAAATCATCGGTAATATTTTCACTTATTTCAAAATATCCTTTATTGATACTGTAAGTTACACTTTCTATATTCTCACCTTCGCAGTAAAGTGGCATATCAATTTTATAACTTGCTGTATTCATATCGCTGTCCCCATTAATCGCATAACCAAACCTGTCATTTTGTGCGATTGCTACAGGCTTCTGTGCCGTCACTTCTGCCTGTGCCGCCATTACTTTCATGGTAAACATATTCTCTTTTTCTGTTGTCGTATGTTCAGCCACTGTTGTTTCTTTTTCTTCCTGCGGTCTGTTGAGATAGTTGTTTGTTGTAGACGCAACAATAATAAACGCTGCACAGGCAGCCATTGCCACAAACAATTTTGTTACTTTTAAATTTTTCTTACCCATATTAGTTTCCCTTTCCGATTGAATCTGTGAAAAGGCGGCATCTGCTTTTTTCTGAACGATTTCTGGCACTTGAATATCACTATTTAAAATTTCACTCACTTTTTTTGACATGAATCTCACCTCATTTTTCCTTATAATAAACTTCCAGCTTTTCCCGTCCACGTTGTAAACGTGTTTTCACAGTACTTTCAGGAATTTTTAAAATGTCAGAAATTTCTCTGATACGATAGCCCTCGCTGTAAAAAAGAATCATAATAATCCGGTATTTTTCATCTAACGCTGCGAGTGCCTCTTTTAATTCCAGATTATATTCATCGCAGGCTGCTGGTTCCTCGTACTCATCCAAACAAATAAGATTCTGATTTTTCTTTCTGATATCATAACATTTGTTGATGAGGATTCTTGTCATCCATGTTTTAAAATACTGTATCTTCACTAATTGATTCATTTTTTCCCAGCATATCAGAATCATATCTCCGATTGCATCGGCGGCATCTTCATCATTCATCAAAATTGCATACGCAACCTTATACATATCCGTCATATAAAGCTGCATTAATTCTGTGAAAGCTTCCGACTCATGCCTTTTCGCTCTTTTCACAAGATCATCTGTTTGTTTTTTCATAATGCTTTTCTCCACGCGCGCAGTGAATGTAAGACAGTCGCTTTTCTTCTTTTTTTATCTTACATATATTAGACAACAAAATATGTATAAAAGTCTCATAAAGGGACTGTAAAATAAGTCCATAAATAAAAAAAGTGCCAGTTCCGGCAAATGTCGGTTCTGGCGTTTCTTTACAGATCTTTTTTAGATGGACAAATACTTTTCAGAATTGAGTTGCATTTTTTCTAAAAGTGATTGATATATTTTTTGCACATCATAATAGAATCTGCCTTGTTTTTCAACGCATGAAAATTATTGATATGTAAATATTCTTTACCCCCCCCAGAGGACATGATTAATTAACCATGTCCTCCATCTGAAACAAATCCACCCATTCCACATCAATTCGTTTATTCAAATCAATATACTGTTCCATCATTTTCTGATAGGCAGCATCATCCACATATGTTTCTTTGCCATCAACGCTCATAATATACCCTTTTCCATTTCCATCTAGATCCTGTTCTGTTGGGAAGTAATCATCAATTCCCACGTCCTCTATCCCATTAATCCAAAACATTTTTTCAAAAGTATCTAATGCCGGATTGTATTGATATATCGTGAAAGCAGGCTGGTCATAATTTGGCATTGTCCAATATTCTTCCACATATCCATTATTATAAAAATTAATTCTGGAAGAAAAACCATTCTCTACCTCAAATTTTCTTTGTTCTTCGTTATATCTGTAAATCAAAACACCATACGGCTCACTCAACTCTTTTCTCAATCCGATCAACATTTCCTTTTTTCCATCAACGTCAACATCACATACTGCAATGCCAAATCCGCCTAATTTTTCCTTTGTTTCCAAATAATTCTCCGGTTCATCACAATACCAGAAGCAGTATCTCCCATCCGGTAGAAATCCCGTTGTATCCAGTGTTTTGATTGCATTATAATATGCCTCATTGATCTTATCATCCTCCGAAAAACGAGGTACTTTGCGTTTCAGTTTCTCCATATCATAATTTTTGTCTATCTCTTCCAATAACTCTTTATTGCTTCCTAATTCACACCAATCTATTTTCATCTCCGGCATCCAGAAAACCTGTTTTTCCCATGCAAGATATTCTTTTTCATCCATATACGCAACGGATTCACCCTGACTGATGATATACACTTTTCCATCGCCGTCTTTATCATATTCCTCTGGAAAATTATCTGGATTTTCCGGGGCTTTTGGAATCTCCTCGACACTGGCTGTAAGCACAAACTCGTTTTTATTTTCATCATACTGAAATACACTATACGGCCAAAAATCATCCTGATATATAAAACCTGAGTAAAGCGGCTTTGCCCTAATCACTCCGTTCTGATAATAATTACATCCCGCTGAATATTCAAATTCAAGTTCAAAAGCATTTTTTTCTTCTGAATACCGATAGACATATTCTGCCGAATCTCTCACACAAGTTCCTTCAATAAAAAATAGTAATTCTGCCGTACCATCGCCATCCACATCTGCCACCGCAACTCTTTCCGGACTATAATGCTGTGCCCTCTGTTCCTGAAAACGTTCCACATCTGTTCTGCCGTCCTGCTCTATATAAAAGCAGTATCTCCCATCCGGCAGAAATCCCGTTGTATCCAGTGTTTTGATCGCATGATAATATGTCTCATTGATCTTATCATCCTCCGAAAAACGAGGAACTTTGCGTTTCAGTTTCTCCATATCGTAGTTTTTGTCTATCTCTTCCAATAACGCTTCATTTTTTCTTGCAAGAACAGCCTCCTCGCTCTGGCTCTCCTTTCGCTCGATGTATTCTCTTTGTTTCCTGTTCAACATTTCTTCATTCCAGTCCAGCGGAAGAAACTCTGATGAGCAGACTGTGTCAAGTTCCGACACTTCATAATATTGCGGCAATACCACACTTTTGTCGCCGACACCCATTCCACATGCATAGAATGTACCGTCTGTTTTTTCAATGATCGTATTATCCACATAATCATTACCGAATTCTTCCATATCGGTAATATCATCCTCTTTGGCTGAATAATTCAAAAGTCCTGTCCACACGCGCTGCACGTCTTCTGCCACCTGCACCGGTGTTTCAATCATCGTGGCTTTATCCGTTCCGCAGTTTCCACTAAAGTTGTATCCCCACGTCCAGAGTGTTCCATCTTCCTTCAGTGCGGCGTGGTTAAACCATCCGCCTGTGATCATCTTCACATCTGTCAGAATCTGCTGTGGCATTGTGATACAATATCCCGTACTCTGATAATTCCAGATCATTCCCCATGTCCAGACTGTACCATCCTTTTTCAATGCAACTACATCATCACGTCCGCACCGCGCATAACTGACATCTTCCAGCAAAAGTGCCGGACTGGTGACATACCGTTTTGTCGGATATGCCAAATCTTCCACTGGCATTTCTGTATGCTGCAATAACATATAGGTAGAATCGTTTCCAAGACCATAAAGTTTCCCTTCCTCCGTCAGATAGACAACAAAATCTTTCTGGGAATAGTCCACATGCACAACGTGTTCCGCGATTTTACTTTTTTTCTTCATGAAATTCCTCGTCCGCATACCCAAGTCCAATCTGCGCATACTCATTATGCCCACTTCCCCAGAGCACACCATCCTCATCGATCGTGTACAGATTGAACTGATCCCCACAGGATTTCATATAATAATCTTCGATTGTCTGTGCATCCAGCCGCATATCGTAAAGATCGCCCGCGTTGAAAGAATATCCTGCCGCTTCTTCTGTCTGTGTGTCACTTTCCGTCTGTGAAACGGTTTCAGTGGGATTATTTGGAGTTTCATTTTTCTCCATGAACACCATCACTGTAAAAATAACGACTGCCAGCGCGATCGTTCCGCCTGTGATGCCGCACTTGATACGATTCTCTTTATTTTCAAAATATTCTTTGATTTTACTGTTCATACTGCTTTCCCCCTATCTACTAATCTTCCACTTAACCAAATATTCCTATATGCTAAAGATAATGTGTATGATGCTTAAATCTGTAAACTATATTTTCAGTTTACAGTATTTTATTTTTTTATGCAAGAAAGTATTAACTATATTTTTAGTTTTTTATTCTTTCAAAACTATATACGACCAAAGCTAAATGTGATAAGATAACATCTGTATTTTAACAACTTTATGAAAAAGAATTTCTATAAAGCACAGCAACCTATACGTTAAATTAAGGGAGAAATTAACCATGAGAAAAAAATTTTTAGTTTGCATCTTATTACCATGCTGCATATTGATTGCTGCCTGCGGTCATACGGCTGATACGAAAAACGATCTTTTATCAGAAAATATAACATCTGACACCGAGACAGATACCCAGACATCTGACTATGAAAAATACAACAACTATGGATCAACAGAAGAACAAATGGATGAAGCGATAACAGAAACCAGTGAAACTGCCTCCTCTTCAGAAGAAAACGATTTACCGGAACAATCTTTGCAGAAATACAGCGATGACTGGGACGAAAGCCAGATTTTGGAAGAACTCCAAAAACGGAACACCTATCACGACTACTGCTCCTTTTACCCAGAGTATGTCCGATATATGGAAAATGTAATGGAAGTCCGGGATATTTCCATGAATATTTACCCGATTTATGCTACAGATACAAGATATTATCAGGCTTCCGACTTTAGCAATGTCCCTCCGTTAATCATTCATCTGGCAAAAAATGAAATCTATGCCAGACACGGATACATTTTTAAAAATCAGGACTTAAATGCTTATTTTTTGAGCCAGCTCTGGTATTTACCGGAATTCGACTCGGAAACTTTTGATTCCTCTGTATTCAATGAATATGAAAACGCGAATCTTCAATTATTGGTACAGCTTGATACTTACAAATAAAAAATTCCCTTTCTGGTTTCTATTCCTCAAACTATATGCTTCTTAATAAGTGATTTGCAAATCAAATATCACACATAAAGGAGAAAAATTATGGTAGTAAAAAAAGGAGAAACAGGAACCTATGTAAAATGGTTACAGCAGGGATTGCACATCACAATGATAATTGGCTGTTCTTCTTTATTTAATTTTATAGTTACAAATATTATCTATTACCGTTTCTTATCTGTGGCATCTTCTCCCGAATCAGCGCAAGAAATATTTCTCTTTCCTCATGTGTCATATGCTCTTTATCAATGAAGATAAACCCTAAATGATCCGCCTGTTCCTGCGCTTTGCTTATGGACATATATAGTTTTGTCCTTAAAAGATAAACCTCTTTCAAATCATAAAATTTTTGAAATGACTCATATGAAATCTTCTTTTCCTGCTTGAAATCTCTTTGATATAACAAATATTCATTCATAAAGATGCAGCTTCCATGGATTTCTCTGATTCCATATTGATCTTGAAACCGTTCTATCGTCATTTTGCAGACTTTCTTTTTTCTGCATACCAGAAAATGAGCAGAAAAACTCCACCTCCAAGCATAAATATTGCCTGTCCTTTTTGACCATATCTCTCAAAAATTACGGTCAAAATCCCTACGCCAAACACTATTGCCCCATACACTGCCTTATACCATGGAAATATTTTTGAAAAATACTTATCAAATATATTGTAATTAAAAATTATTTTAAACTGATGATTGTTTTCACTCTTTTCCATATTCCTCGTTTGCATTCATTTTCTCCTAAATCTTTGTTTTATAAACCCAAAATTTAATTTTTCATTTTATATTTTATACTATACGAATTGCTTCTTTTTTTAATTCCATTTTCAACACATCCTGACCGTTATTTTGGTAACTTCACCTGTGACATTTTTTCCCGGACAACTTCAATCAGTACCTCTTCAGACTATTTCTGTAAATTCAGAATATTTTTTTATTTTCTAACGTCCATATATACTTTGCTGCAACTCCCACGGTATTTTTAACTGTGGCATTTTTGTTCTGAAAAGTTCTGCAAGTTTTTCTCTGTCTGCTGGCGAAATTTTGCTTTTTTCTACACAAAAGAGTAATCCGCCTCTGGTTTTAAAAATATAATAATGCTGGCTGGAATAATATTTTTTGATTCTTTTGTATGCAATCTTACAAACAATATTATTCAAATCTCCTGATACCGCAATTTCATCTTCGAGAAATGCCACTTTTTGGAGGTATTCACTACTGCCGTCTTTCTTTTTGGGACAGATCATATTAAGTTGTCTTTGATAATAAATGATTAAAAATATCACCGTTGCTATCAAGGAACCTGCCAACAGTAAGATCATCGCAATATCTTTTATCAGCAAAAAAAGAAACAGACATATCGCCAGAAAACAGAAAATGATTTTTATAATTGTTATACCAACGTTCTTCCCGGTCTTTTTATATATTTCCTTTGCGCTTTTTCGATTAATTGTGCATTCAAACTCCATTTTATTCCTCACTCCTTTTCCCAACCTGAAACTATGCTAATCCTCTGGCTCGCAGCCACGGCATTTTTTTGTGAATGATCCGAAGCAGTTCATCCTGCTGCGCAATTGACATTTGCAATTTGTCAAGAATAATAATATGTTGGTCCTTTGTCTGAAAAATAAGAAGATACTTTTTCTTTCGTAATTTTTTGATCTCGCCATAAGGAATTTCAAAATTTGTATCATTGATTACGTTTGTCACTCTGATCACTTCTTTTTCAAAAGATACCACCTGACGAAACTGCTTTACATCATATTGTTTCAAAATGCAGACTGCTTCTCTCCTCTGGTCAACGAAATACACCACAATCTCCACGATTGCCCAAATGCTCAATCCTATGAGAAAGAATGAAGAACTCTTATTTGACTCTATAGATGCCATATCTAACATCTGTTTAACCAAAATCAATAATAAGAGCACGCATATTTTCGTCAAACGGCTGGCAGCATACAATCTGTACATTAATTTTTTATTTATCAGCGTTTCACATACCATACAAGTCTCCTTGAGAATGAAGATTATAAAAAGCAAATCTCTGTTTTATCGTTTTTGCAGTCTGATTCTTCAACTGTGGCATTTTCTGTTGCACCAGAAGTTCTAATTTCTCCATTTCTTCATTCGTTAATGATTTTTTATCGACAAAAATGGGAATCACTTCGTTTGTAATTATCAGGAAAAATAATAGTGTTTCAATTTGTAATAGTTACTGATTGATTCATACCCCACAATCCTGCTTTCTACATAAAAATCGTTAATTTCTACACTATCAGGCAGAAAATTTACTTTACCAAATTCATTTTCCATCTTATACTTTTTGCATAAACGCATTGCCGCAATCCTGCAGTTATGAACAATCAACCATGTCGGCGCAATAAATGCTGCCACAACCACACACATATTTTGTATCATTAGTTCAGTGGATTTCACTCGAAGCATACATGTAAAAAGAAATAGTATGGCAACGACAAAAACTCTGTATAATGCCATGTAGCGAAAATCCCTTACTCTATAAAATAATTCCACAAATGCTCTGGTTCGATATATGTTTTTCAATTGTTTTTCCTTTCTTTCTCATGAACTTTTACCTGTGGCATTTTCTCATGAATCAGGGAAGTCAAATTATGCATATCTGCTTCTGTTAAAACTGTTTTATCAATGATGATTGTTTCCTGCGTCAGTCCCTTTTCGATTTTTCTTTTATCCCCGAAGACACAATAATGTTTCAGTATATAAAAATCTTTAAACCTACTATATTCCATAGAATACTCAGACTCCGTATTTCCATATGGGATTACTTTTAATGCAGACTCATCAAATACAATCTCTCCCCAAAGTTCATTTGTATGTGCTAAGTCTTCTATTTTTTCCATCATCATTTTGGTGTCATGTCTCATAATGAATTGATTTTCAATAATAATCGCAAATATAAACAAGAAAAATGCTGCTGAAAAAACTATTTGATGAAAACAATAAAAAACAATTGACATTGCTAAGGATGTACCGATAAAACCATATAAAATTTTTCGAATCATCGGATTTATTGCCATATAACATTCACGTACCGACTTATAATTTATAATTATTTTAAATTTCATTTTTTCTGCACTCCTTCTGTTTGCTGATCTATCTTACTTTGGTAACTTCACCTATGACATTTTTTCCTTACACCATAAAACGCTATCTGTGAAACACACAGGCAAAATAACTTTCATATACTACTTTATCATTTACAATCGTTCTATATCTCATCTTGTTTTCCTCATGTGTCATATGCTCTTTATCAAAAAGAATAAACCTCTTTCACCCTAAAACTATTCTTCCAGTTCCTCAATAGCATTCCGAAGTTCCTCAATCTCGTCTTTGGAAGCCGGTTCATCCTTATAAAAAGCGGTGATAAACTGCTTCAGCGAACCATTATTCCAGAATGCGACAAACTCCCTCGCCTGCTCACTCTTGTAGTCCTCTTCCGTGATGAGTATTTCATAGGTGATCGTTCTTCCGGCTCGTTTCATCTGGATATAATTTTTCAGGCAGAGTTTTGCCAGATAAGTCGATACGGTCTGTGGCTTCCATTCCTTTCCGTATCCCTCATTTGCATTCTTTACGATCTCTGCCAGTGACATCTCATGGTCTGCGTCCCAGATACACTTCATCACAATTGTCTCTGCTGCGGTCAGTTGTTTTGCATTCATTTTCTTTTCCTCCCAAATCTTTTTTATAAACTAAAATTTTAATTTTCATATTTTATACTATATGAATTGCTTCTATATTGCAATGTTTTTTTCTATGAAAAGATAAAAAGGACTGCAACACATTTCTGTGCGCAATCCTTTCTGAATGATAAATTATCAAAATGGCCTATATTATTTTACTGCGTCAAACGCTTCCTGCAGATCATAGAGAATATCGTCGATATTTTCTGTACCGATGGAAAGACGGATGGTGTTTGGCTTGATTCCCTGCTCTGCCTGTTCCTCCTCATTTAATTCCGCATGTGTGGTAGATGCCGGATGGATGACAAGGGATTTTACATCTGCTACATTGGCAAGTAAGGAGAATAACTGTAAATGATCGATAAACTCCTGCGCTTTTTTGTCATCGCCTTTGATTTCAAATGTGAAAATGGAACCGCCGCCGTTCGGGAAATATTTTTTGTATAATCTCTGCTGCTCCGGATCTTCGGAAACGGATGGATGATTTACTTTTTCAACCAGTGGCTGTTTCTCTAAAAACTCCACAACCTTTAATGCATTTTCCACATGACGCTCGACTCTTAAGGATAATGTCTCTAAGCCCTGTAAAAAGATAAATGCATGGATTGGAGAAAGTGTTGCTCCGGTATCCCTTAATAAAATAGCACGGATTCTTGTCACGAATGCTGCCGGTCCTGCTGCCGCTGCGAAGCTGACACCATGATAGCTTGGGTTTTGTTCCGTGAGCTGTGGGAATTTTCCGGATGCAGCCCAGTCAAATTTTCCACCGTCAATGATGACACCACCGATTGTGGTTCCGTGTCCACCAATGAATTTGGTTGCGGAATGAACTACGATATCTGCGCCGTACTCGATTGGACGGATCAGATATGGTGTGCCGAACGTATTGTCGATGACAAGTGGAATTTTATGTTTGTGTGCAATCTCTGCGAGTGCTTCGATATCCACTACTTCAGAGTTTGGATTGCCGAGTGTCTCAATGTAAACTGCTTTTGTGTTGTCCTTGATAGCGCCTTCTACTTCCTCTAAGTTAAAAGGATCAACAAACGTGGTCGTAACGCCAAAATCTACTAATGTATGTGCCAGCAGATTATAAGTGCCGCCGTAAATATTTTTTGCAGATACGATATGGTCACCTGCCTGTGCAAGGTTTTCAATCGTGTATGTAACGGCTGCTGCACCGGAACCGACTGCAAGCGCTGCCACGCCGCCCTCTAATGCTGCAATACGCTGTTCAAAAATATCCTCTGTCGGATTGGTCAGTCTTCCATAAATATTTCCTGCGTCACGCAAACCGAAACGGTCTGCTGCATGCTTTGAATTGTGGAATACGTAGGAAGATGTCTGGTAAATCGGAACCGCTCTTGCATCGGTCACCGGATCCGGTTCTTCCTGTCCAACGTGTAACTGTAATGTCTCAAATTTTAATTTTCTCTCTTTTAATGTGCTCATGTGTTTTCCCATCCTTTTTCTATGTTTTCATTCTTTTTGCCTGCCTGTTTTTCTCAGGTTCTGCTGTTGGAATTATCATATCAAATCAATCGAAAAAGTGTTAATCCATAAAACCATGAGCCGATTATAGGGAAATCCTATAGCAGTATTATTCCCTGTCCTGTTTTTTCCTGCACTCCCTGCACAAACCATAAATAATGGAATTTTTGCATTGCAGTGTAAATCCATGATCTTTTAAAACATGCTCAGCGATCTCATCCATAAACGCACATTCCAGATGTATGATGCATCCGCAGGAAACACATTTCAAATGGAGATGCTCCGCGCAGTGATGCCCCATTTCCACATACTGGTACACCGCCTGACTCCCCTTCTCTGCCACGTATTTCATGACCGTGCCCTCTTTTGCAAGCTTGTCCAGATACCGGTAAATGGTTGTGATGTTCACCTCGTTATCATTTTTTTTCAGATATTGGTCGATGTCTGCCACCGTCACCGTGCGGTCGCTGTTCGCCATAAGATATTCCAGGATTTTTTTCCTGCTCGTTGTTGTATAGCCATTCCCTGCCATTATTTCATCTCTTTTCTTTCCAGGCAAATGCCATTTTCTACATTTTTATTTTTAAAATACTATTCCCAGCAATTCAATGATAACACCCCAGAACACGCCAAAACCATAGAGTGCCGCCATGATTCCCACATTCTGTTTCCAGTCGCGGTTCAGTCGGAACAAAACCAGCAGACCGACACCTGCATTTACCAGAAGACCGGACATCATTGCTCCTGCTCCGATAATTCCGCTCAGATACAGTTCCGTGATTACCACCGAAGATGCGCAGTTTGGGATCAGTCCCACAAGTGCTGCGATCATCTCTCCCACCACCGGAATGTCCTGAAATACTACCGCAAGCTGGTCTTCGCCGATCAGTTCGATCACGAATGTCAGCATAAACGTGATGAGCAGAATGTATATAAAAATCTTGAACGTGTGTTTTAACGCTGACTTCAAGACACCATCCTCGCAACTGCAGTGTTCTTCCTCGCATACCACATGGATGTCCATATCTTTTTCTTTCTTTTTAAAAACATTCACATAAACCAGTTCTGCAAGAAATCCTGAAATGATCGCAATGCAGACTTTTGCACCAAGAATTTTAAAAATGGTCGCCGGAGCAACCGCTTCAGAAATAAAAATTGGAAGCATCTCATCCGACGTAGACAAAAATACGGCAAGCAGCGTTCCCACGGTAATGACACGTCCGGCATAAAGGCTGGCCGCTGCTGCTGAAAAACCACATTGCGGCATAATTCCAAGAAGTCCACCCCACAGCGGTCCGACTTTCCCTGCATTTTTAATCTTGTTCTGTACTTTTCCGCCTGTCGTGTGCTCTAACAATTCCATTAATAAATAAGTGAAAAACAGAAATGGAAGCAGCTTCACGCTGTCCTCGATCGTGTGTGATAATGTATGTTCTAAAATGTGTATCATAGCAAACGCCTCCCGCATTTGGTTGTTTTAATCTTGATTTGTTCAAATTGCAAGTTATTTGTTTTTGCATTTTGTGTGCATTTGCAAATTATTTGCATTTTCGGCTGCATTGGTTATTATACACGCTTGGAGATGGTTGTCAAGGAGGATTTTTAAAAGAAAATCAAATATAATATGCAAAAAAAGATGACAAATGTTATAAAGTTCTGCTTGCCTGCAAATATCCCTCATGTTACAATGACAAAAAGCATATTTTACAAAATCTTTATGGTGCATTTGCCATCTATATTCTGGAAACGGCTGATTATCCCTGATAATCTCCGTACTTCATTCGTATCTATGCTTTTAATTACCCATTAACTAATTTAAAAGCAGGAGACGGATATCAGAAATATAGATTTCTCCTGCCTTGACAGTTTTCCAACTGCCCCGCCGATCTCAGGAGGAATCATTTATGGCAAAACGAAAAAGAAAACTACAAAACACAAAGAAAACTTTCACAGTTAAAGTTCCTGCAGCCAACCGGAATTATAAAGACACCGTTTTTCGGATGTTATTTTCCAACCGTAAGAACCTGCTTTCACTCTACAACGCAGTAAATCAGAGAGATTATAAAAATCCTGATGACTTGGAAATCGTCACATTAGAAAATGCAATTTACATGGGTATGAAAAATGACCTCGCATTTATCATTGATACTAATTTATATCTGTACGAGCACCAGTCAACCTACAATCCAAATATCCCTCTTCGGGATTTATTCTATATCAGTAACGAATATCAGAAACTCGTGGATAAGAAATCTCTCTATTCTTCTACTTTGCAAAAAATTCCTGCTCCGAATTTTATTGAGTTTTATAATGGTTCAACGATATTATCCGACTGCACTGAACTTAAGCTTTCTTCAGCATTTGAAAATCTGTCAGGCAAACCAAAGCTTGAATTGACTGTCACTGTATTAAATGTAAACGAAGGACATAATGCTGAATTGATGCAGCATTGCAGCACTTTGAAAGAATATGCGCAATATGTCGCCAGAGTACGGCACTATTCTGCCAACATGTCTCTGAATCAGGCTGTAGAATGTGCTGTTGACGAATGCATAAAGGAAGGGATTCTTGCAGAATTTCTTTCCAAAAATCGTGCGGAGGTTATCAGTATGAGTATCTTTGAATATGATAAAGAATTGGAAGAAAAGAAATTGCGAAAGGCTGAGTATGAAGCCGGTTTTTCTGATGGTGAAAAATCCGGACATGAAACCGGATTTTCTGAAGGTCGTGAATCTGGATTTTCCGAAGGACAAAACCATGCTGCAATTGAAACTGCCAGAAGGATGCTGCAATCGAACAAATTTACTATAGAAGAGATTGCAAAATTTTCAGGTTTATCCCAACAGGAAGTAGAAACTATTTCTTCTGACGCATAAGAAGAAGCAAGCCGCCACAAATGTGGCGGCTGATCCAATGATACACTATATTTTTATG
>NZ_ACFY01000016.1 GCF_000174195.1 Roseburia inulinivorans DSM 16841
ATGTTTAAAATGATTGAAAGAAAAATCAGATTGACTGACACAGAAGAGGTTAAGGATTTTGTAAGAGCTGCCGGAAAATGTGATTTTGATATTGACGTCTGTTATAATAGAGCAGTAATTGATGCAAAGTCGTTACTTGGCATGCTGTATCTGGGAATCTGCAAAGATCTTGTTGTAAAATATGGCGAACAGGATGAATGTTTTGAACATATAATGAACAAATATGCGGTTGCATAACTTCCGCTGTTATTAATTTCACTCATAAGTGATGTGTTCCGGCATAAGAAAAGGACTATGTGGGCAAAGGTATATTTGAAATATTTGTCTGCATGGTCTTTTTCTTTTTTTCTATCAGAAAATCAGTTATAATGGACAGTATGAGTAAAGAGAAAAAAGGGAAAGAGACAGAAAATCAAATAGAAGAAAAAAGAAGCCAGATCAAGATCTCAGTACGCAATCTTGTAGAATTTATTTTCCGGGAAGGAGACATTGACAACCGGCATGGACAGTCTGTTTCACCGGAAGCAATGTTAGCAGGGAGCAGAATGCACCGCAGGATCCAGAAGCGGATGGGCAGCGATTATCATGCAGAAGTGCCGCTGAAATTAGTGATCGGGGAAGAAAACTATGACCTTGTATTAGAGGGAAGAGCGGATGGAATCCAGATCACTTCGGAATCAGAACGTGAGATTGATTATTCCAGTAATTTCAATTCCATGACAATTGAGGAGGATATGAATGTTGTCATTGATGAGATCAAGGGTGTCTATCTGAAGCTAGAGCAGTTGGCAGAACCGGTCAGGGTCCATAAGGCACAGGCAATGTGTTATGCGTATATTTTTGCATTGCAGCACGACATAGAGCGGATTGGTATTCAGATGACTTATGTAAACCTTGATACAGAGGAGATCAAATATTTTCATGAGGATTTTACATTTGCAGCTTTAGAAGAATGGTTTGATGATCTGATCAGGGCTTATAAGAAATGGTCAGATTTTCAGTATGCATGGCGGATCCTGCGGCAGGAATCCATACAGAAACTGCAGTTCCCATTTCCTTACCGGAAAGGGCAGAAGGAGCTCGCTGCCGGAGTGTACCGCACGATAAAACGGAAAAAGAATCTGTTTATCCAGGCGCCGACCGGAGTTGGAAAGACGATTTCCACTGTTTTTCCGGCGGTGAAAGCGGTGGGAGAAAATCTTGGAGACCGTATTTTTTATCTGACGGCAAAGACAATCACGGGAACGGTGGCAAGGGAAGCGTTTGAATTATTGCGCAAGGGCGGATATCAGGCAAAGATTATCCAGATCACGGCAAAAGAAAAACTCTGTATGTGTGATGAGATGGAGTGTAATCCGGTACACTGTCCATATGCAAAAGGACATTATGACAGGGTAAACGATGCTGTTTTTCAGCTGCTTTTGCAGGAAGATGTCTTTTCCCGGGAAGTGTTGTTAGAGCAGGCAGGAAAGTATCAGGTCTGTCCGTTTGAGATGAGTCTGGATGTGGCATCCTGGGTGGATGATATTATCTGTGATTATAATTATGTGTTTGACCCGAATGTGTACCTGAAACGTTTTTTTGCAGAGGGGATCCGGGGAGATTATATATTCCTTGTGGATGAGGCTCATAATCTGGTGGAACGCAGCAGGGAGATGTACAGTGCAGAGATTTACAAGGAGGATTTTCTGGCAGTAAAGAAGATCGTGAAGCGTTACCGGCCGGGGATTGAGCAGCAGTTTAACCACTGTAACCGCATTTTACTAGAATATAAGAGGGAGTGCGAAAAGTATAAGGTTTATGACAACATTGGAAATCTGATGTTTTATCTTATGAAGCTTGCGTCAGAACTGGACGAGTTTTTACAGCGCAGCACAGAGTTCCCGGAGCGGAAAGAAGTGAGTGAATTTTATTTTGGACTGCGCAATTTTATTAATATGTATGAGCGCGTGGATGAGCATTATGTGATTTATACAGAGCATATGGAAGATGAGCGCTTTAAGATGAAACTTTATTGCGTTGATCCTTCGCTGAATCTGCAGGAATGCATCGACAGAGGAAATTCAGCCATCTTTTTTTCTGCTACCTTTTTGCCGATTCAATATTATAAAAATCTGTTATCCACGAAGAAAGATAACTATGCGGTTTATGCGGAGACAGCCTTTTCGGAGGAGCAGAGTCTGTTACTTATGGGAAGCGACGTCAGCAGCCGGTATACAAGGAGAAACCAAAGTGAGTTTGAACGGATCGCACAATATATCCAAAAAGACCGGACTTGACAAAAAAAGGAATTATATGGTTTTCTTCCCATCTTATAAAATGATGCAGCAGGTCTATGAGGTATTTCAGGAGCTGGACGGAGGCAACGTGGAGGCTATCATTCAGGAGCCGGGAATGAATGAGGAAAAAAGAGAGGCATTTCTGGCTGAATTTTCGGCAGAGAGGGAAAAAACACTGATCGCATTTTGTGTGATGGGTGGAATTTTTGGTGAGGGGATCGATCTGAAAAAGGAGCAGCTGATCGGTGCGGTCATTGTCGGAACAGGACTTCCACAGATCAGTAACGAGCGGGAAATACTGATGGATTATTATGAAAAAAGAATGGGCGAAGGCTTCGATTATGCCTACCGTTATCCGGGGAT
This sequence comes from Roseburia inulinivorans DSM 16841, assembly GCF_000174195.1. Lineage (GTDB taxonomy): Bacteria > Bacillota > Clostridia > Lachnospirales > Lachnospiraceae > Roseburia > Roseburia inulinivorans. Next base: position 2,643 of record NZ_ACFY01000016.1, read on the forward strand.
GAATAAGGTATTGCAGGCTGCAGGGCGCGTGATCCGGACGATAGATGATGTGGGTGTGATCGAACTTTTGGATGAACGTTTTTTACAGAGTGATTACCGGAATCTGTTCCCGAAAGAGTGGGAGAAACGTCTGGTGTGTACCGTTGACAGCGTTGAAACATATCTGGAAAAATTCTGGGAAGAAAAACAATAAAATTTGAAAGGGCATATCAGTATCAGCTTCAGGAAAACAGCATGGATATTGATATGCCCTTTGTTTTATTTCAGACAGGATCGCTCTGGTGTCTTAGCGGTAGTCGCCCATGTAGAACAATGCAATGGTACCAGGACCGGAATGTGCGCCGATGGTTGGCCCAATATGATTGATCAAAAAGTTTTCAATGCCAAGTCTCTTTTTAATAAGTTCTGCGACAAACTGGGCATCCTCTAAGGAATCTCCGTGCGAAATGAACACGATGTCGTTTTTGTCACGCCATGCACCAATCTGTTTTTCCATACTGTCAACGAGGGCAATCAGTGATTTTTTCCGGCCGCGGACTTTGGAAAGCGGGATGAGGTGTCCTTCGTTATCCACATGGAGGATCGGTTTCAGGTTGATCATGCTTCCGACTACAGCAGCGGTTTTGGATACACGTCCGCCACGGTAAAGATGGAAAAGGTCATCTACAGTAAAGTTATGTACGACATGCAGTTTATTTTCCTCTAACCATGCAGCAATCTCGTCAATACTTTTTCCCTCTTCTTTCATCATGACTGCCTTGTGAACAAAAAGTCCTTCGCCCATGCTGGCACAGAGAGAGTCGATCACGATGATTTTATTGTCGGGATATTTCTCAGCAAGGTTCATGGCAGCCAGACGGCAGCTATTATAGGTACCACTCAGACCGGAAGAAAATGCAATGTGCAGGATGTCAACGTCCTGTGTTCGGATAATATTTTCAAAAAGATTTTCCGCTTCCTCAGGATTTGCCTGTGAGGTCGTTGGAAGAGAACCATTGCGCATCATGGCATAGAATTCTTTTTCCGAAAGGGAATGTTCCCAGGTGTAAGTCTGGTTTTCAATCGTATATGGAAGAGACATCATGCCGAGATGATGTTCGTTGACATAACTTGCAGGAAGATCCGTCGTGGTGTCTGTTGTTATAATAAAGTCTTTCATAAAGCCGTTCATAAAGCCTCCTTGTTTTGCGATTATCTGATACCATTATATAAGATTCTATGGAGAAAGAAAAGAAAATCATACAAATTCTAAAATATTTATAAATTTCCAAAAGATAGTTTACTTTTTGAAAAAAAGAAAGTATGATAATCACATCTTTTTTATCAAATAAGTGTTAGTTATCGAGGAATATCCCTGCAGATTTTTAGGAGGCAGGAATTTTGAGCAAGCAGAAGATAATTGGCATTTTTGGCTGTGAACAGACGGATTTATGTATCTATCTGGCCAGCATCTTAGAGAATATGAAGAACAGTGTTCTCGTCATTGACAATTCATTTGAGCAGAAAATGCGATTTTGCATCCCAAGACCAAATGAAAAAATGAATATGATCACTTATAAAAATGTGGATTACACAGCGCTTTGTGAGCGCAGTCTGTGGAAAACAGAAGGTTATGACTATGTCATTGTAAATTTAGGCAGTTGGCCGGACGAGAAAAGTGTCACGGATTGTGATGAATTGATCTGTGCGCTGAATTGTGAGAAGTGCGAGATTGAAAAGTACCGGGAATTTATTTTACATATCGAACATCCGGTCAGTGTTTTATTCCGGGATTTTTGCAAAAGTTATATGAGTGCAGGAGGAATCAGAAAACTTTTTGTGGATGAAAACTGTTTTGTATTAGAACAGTTGTTTTTGCCATTTTCTGAGGCTGACGAGTGCAGCAGGCTGATGATGCAGTTTGAGGGATATCGGAATTTTGCAAATTTATCAAAGGAGTTTGAAAAGGTATTATTCCATTTGTGCAGGAATATTTCAGAGCAGGATTATAAAGAGGTTTTGATGGGCGTCCGCCGTGCAAAAAGGGGGGAATGCTTTTGAAAATCGTATTCTGGAGTGAGGAAGCGGCGTGTGGAACAACATCGAATATGATCGCAACGGCAAGCATGATCGTTGCGAGACATGACTGCCGCGTAGCGATGCTTTCAGCGGAAAAGAATGCGCATGATCTTGCCGGAAATTTTTCCAGACCGGATTCTGTGACTGTGAATGAAGACTGTGCTTACTACGCATTAGAAGGGTTGGATTATCTGTTGATGGCTGGAAAATACGGTAATCTTACGGAACATCATTTAGAGGAGGCTTTACAGTCTGTTGTAGATGGAAAACTTTTCTGCCTTCCGCAAGGGAAACGGATGCTCTGCGATTTTTATCCGAAGGAGACAAGAAACGTTTTAAACCAGGTGATCCGTTTGCTGGATGAAAGTATGGATTTTTCGTTTATTGACTGTGGAAGTGAAAGAAATGACTGGACAAAAGAGCAGATGAAGCAGGCAGATCTTATTGTTGTCAATTTCAGTCAGACATCCCAGGGGTTAGATCATTTTTTTTCAGAGCATGCAGATGTTTCGGAGAAGGTGGTGTATCTGATCGGAAGTTATCAGAAAGATGCTGTCTATAATAAGAAAAATATCCACAGAATCTATCGGATTGCACCGGAGAAACTTGGTGTAGTTCCCTATAATCCTGAGTTTGAGATGGCATGCCGGGAGGGAAAATTAGACAGGTATATCCGTGGCAGGAGACTGTTACTTCCGACAGATATGAGGGAAAATTTTTTCACAGAGTTAGAGCATACCGTGCAGATGATCCTGGAGCGGTCTGATAAGAGGGGAGGCGGGCAGGTTGTCAGTGGAAGAGACAGGCAGTCTGGAATTGTTTGAAGGAAAACAGCAGGAGATCACAAGACAGGAACTTGTGGAGCGGGTGAGTGAACATGTGAACCGTATCCTGCGGAGAAATCTTTATGAATTAAAACTGGACGAAAAACAGACCTTCCGGCTTTTAAGGCAGAAGGAAGAACTCCGCAGATATTTAAAAGAAGCCGGAACCGGAAATTTACAGGTAAAAGAGTATTTGATTTCTTTTATTCAGGAATTTCTGTTAAACGGAATGAAGATGGATGAAGAGATGATAAAGCATACATTTTTCTTTTCGGAAAAAGGCAGCAGGCAGGCGGCGGTCAGATTTGATATTCTGCTGTTTCTGTATAAAGAACAGTATGGCAGCGGAGCAATGGAAAAACTGATCGAGGAACACGGCTTATTGTCAGGAACGGAAAATGTGATCACGGAGGAGCAGATTGAGCATGTTTATGGAGTCTGCGGAAGAAAATTGAAGTTCATTGAGCAGATCGAGCTTTTGAGCAGGAAGATTTATGCTTACTATAAAGGGCTTGGTGCAATCGATGAGCTACGCGACATGAAGATCGACGGTGTTTCCGGCGGTGTGTCCGGAAAAGAGGGGACGTATCACAGTGCATGGATTTTTTATCATGGAAGAAGTGTCTGGCTGCCGTTTCTGGATTTTGAGCGGGAGGAAGAGATGGAGCGGATTTCCAGAAATCTTTGCAGATATCATCAGCCGGGAGAAATTTCACGAAAGAAAGGATATCTCGTTCATGAGATGGCAGATCATGCCAGAGTTGTAGTTGCCAGACCGGATTTTGCGGAGAACTGGATGTTTTTTATCCGTAAACTCGACAATATCCCGGAAGTCTCGTTACAGCAGCTTGTGACAGGCGGACATGCAGAAATCCCGGTCGAACTTTTAAAATGGCTCATGAAGGGCTGTCAGGTGACGGCGGTCACCGGAATGCAGGGCTGTGGTAAGACAACATTGCTCACTGCGATGGTCGGAGAGATCCCGGAGGAATATACCATTCGTGTGTTAGAACTGGCATTTGAACTGCATTTGAGGGAGCGCTATCAAAACAGAAATATTGTGACGTTCCGCGAAACAGCGGGGATGATGGAACACGGTGGAATTGGCGGACAGGAGGCTCTGGAAGTACAGAAAAAAACAGACGGAGCCGTGAGCATTATCGGAGAGGTTGTCAGTGCAAAAGTGGCGTCATGGATGATCGAGAGCGGACAGACAGGTTCTCTGTTTACGATTTTTACGCACCATGCAAAAAGTACGAGAAGTCTTCTGCTGTCACTTCGGAACAGTCTGTTGAAGGAGGGCAGTTTTCAGTCGGAGAGAGTTGCATTAGAACAGGTGACGGAAGTGGTACGTTTTGATGTGCACCTGCACATGAGCAGAGAGGGACAGCGCTATATCGAGAGGATCAGTGAGATCGTGCCTGACACGGAAAGTCCGGAGGGATACCGGATCGTGGAACTTGTACGTTTTGACGGGGAACGGTACGTGAAGCTGCATACCATCAGCGAGACGACACGGGCAGAAATGGTGAAATGGCTGACGAAGGAAGAGAAGGAGGCATTTTTCAATGTGGATATTTGAGGGCATTTTGTATGTCATTCTTCTGCTTGTATTTATCCGGTATGACCGAAAAAAGCGGCTTTGGATAAAGACGGTCTCACAGGAGGAGAAGTTTGAACATTATCTGTCAGAGTTATCGGCCACTTACGGAAAACAGAAAAATATTGAGGAGGCAGTGGCAGAAGTGGAGGAGTCACATACGGTCACACTTCCCACAGAACATTCCTATGTGCGTATCTATGGCGCAATGTGTGCGGTCATCCGGGAGGATGGAGATATGCTTTCGGATGGATATTCTGTCTTTCAGAGAAATCTGCAGTATCTGAAAGAGGAAATACGCGAAAATCTCCTGCTCTGCAAGTCGAAAATGCATGGTTTTACAGGGCTTGATGTTCTTTCCGTCCTTCCGGTCTGCTTCCTGCCGGTTGTGAGGCTCTGGGCAATCCGGGTTTCAGAGGGACTGTCCGCTTATTATTATGGCAGCTATGGAATGTTGACAACAGTGCTCCTGTTCGTGGCAACGATTGGAATTTATGGACTTATCCTATGGCTGTTTCTGCCGGATGAGGAACAAAAAGACCGGTACCGGCTGGAAAAGTGGCTGTTACAGTTTCCATGGATGGCATATTTACTGGATGTCTATGTCAGTCGGCATTATACAAAATGTCTGAAGAAAAATGAACAGATCAAACAGTTGCAGGGATTTGGAAATGTCAGGGCTTTTCTGATGAAAAAGGTCTGCTTTTTTGCAGCGGCATTGCTTGGAAGCGTATTGTTTCTCACGGTGTATCAGAATGCAGAGCGTTCCCAGATCCTGACACAGATAAAAATTCCGTCTTATCAGCTTATGATGCTGCCGGAGAGAGCGCAGGAACAGGTAAAGAAACAATATCAGGAGCTGGTCGCACAAGTGGTGCCTGAAACGTTTAAAATGGACCAGGAGGCATTTAAAGAGCATCTGGAGCAGTTAGCAGTCTGGGAGGAGTTAAAGCAGGAGCTTTCTTTAACAGAAAGTGTGCAGGGGGCGGAAGAATTTGTGAAGGCACTTTTTCTACAGGTGAGGGCATATCAGGGAATTCGGATTGCCTGGTATCACATTTTATTTATTGTTGTGGTATCAATTCTGGCGTTTCAGATTCCGGAACTTTTTTTGGTGGCAGAACAGTGGAAGTCTAGGGAAAAAAGGATGAGTGAATGTCTGAGACTGCAGACGGTAGTGCTTTTGCTCATTCATTATGAGAAGACAACGGTGGAAGAAATTTTATCCCAGATGGAGAATTTTGCGGTTCTCTTTCAAAGCCAGATGGCAGAAGCAGTGGATCATTTTTCTTATGACCGGATCAGATCACTTCAAAAATTAAAACAGGAGATCCCGGATGAACCGGTACAGAGAATCTGTGATGCACTGGAGTTTTGCGAGGAACTGCCTGTGGAGGAAGCGTTTTTAAACCTTGAAGACGAACGCGAATATTTTTTGAAGAAGAATATGGAAGAGCGGAGGAATTATCAGGGAGAATGCATTGCACTGGCAAAAATGGCAGCGTATCTGCCGATGTTTTTACTCATTATATTAAAGCTGGTCGTGCCGTTTGTGGCGGAGGGATTAAGCGAACTTCATGCATACAGCCAGAGCATGACGGGATTTTTTTAGGGAAAAGTGTTATACGAAAATAAATGAAATTAAAATGAAAAAGGAAGGTATCGATCATGGAAAATAGTTTAAAAGGATTAATGCTTGCAGCAGGAATTATCATTACCTGCATTATTATCAGTCTCGGATTTTATATTGCAAGAGAGGCGAGAGATACTGCCTCGGAGGGAACTGGGCAGATCAATCAGCTGCAGGCGGAGTTTACGGATGCGTCCAAAACAATGTATGACGGCACGGAAGTGTCAGGAAGCGAAGTGCTGAATGTCATCAGGAAATTCAGTGATGAGACAATGGGAATTCTTGTACAGACGAATAAAAATAAAACGTACTACAATTATAATTTTGACGTGGATAAGGGGGAGCTGGGAAAAGCATTAGATAACAGCTACAAAAATGCGCAGGATGTGGCAAGTGACAAGTATATCAATCCGACTGCACGCTTTCAGGGCAGTATCGTAAAGGATGTGAATGGCACGATCATCGGGATCGTGTTCGCACAGGTATAGTACGCAGTGTATCCGGAGAGTACAAAAAGACAGGAGGCCAGCAATGGAAGAAGGATTGCAGGGGTTGTTGATGGGAGCTGTGCTTGTGATGTTTCTGATCGCAATGGAGTCAGCCTTGCAGGTGGTGGACAGCAGTGAAGCGTTGGAACAGACGGTGGAAGAGCGGATGATGGAGCAGAGAACCATTACGGTACAGAGAATTTCAGAAAAAGAGAGTGATGTGTTTGGATGGATGAAATATTTGGAAGAGTGACTGCAATTTTATTTGCAGCAGCGGTGTTTATGGGGATGCCGCTTTTGTACATGAGTGAGCGGGCAAAATCAGCAGAACAGATGTATCTTTTGACGGTCAATACAGAGTTTGTGGACAGCATTTGCAATACCGGTTTTTTGACGATGGAAATGTATCAGCAGTTTTATAAAGAAATATCTGCCGCTTCAGGTATTTATGAGGTGCATATGTATCGGGAGCAGAAAGACATTGTACTGGAGCAGGGAGACTATTCCTATGAGAGTATTTTCTTTGATGAAAAAGATATGTTAGCCGAATTGGAGAAAAATCGTGTGTATGAATTTGAACGTGGGGATTATCTGAAAGTGGCGATCATAAAGAAGAAGGAATGGATGAATTTCGTGGGAAGCAGGGATTCTTCGGTCAATGTTTTATATGGAGGCACAGTACGGTATGAAGATTTCTAACTGGTGTATCTTATTTTCGGTACTTTTCTGTGGCATGATATTGTATACAGATCTGCGATTCCGCTATACGATGGAGGCACAGTATACCATGGAGGAGTACAACCGGATTTTTGACCGGGCAGCAGATGATGCGCTGACTGATCAGCTGCAGGAGGAGTACTGGGATGGCAGCCTGAAAATAGATGAAGAGAAAGTACAGAACCGATTTTTTGAGCAGACTGCCTATGTGCTGGATCTGACAGGAGAGACAGAAAAGGAAAACTTAAAGGAACTTGTTCTTTTGCGAAAACTGGTAAATGAGAAGGGGAAAAGTTTATCCGTGGAGGAGAGCAGGAAGATTCAAATGCAGATGGAGAACATCACAAATCAAAGGTCAAAGCTTACTGATATGGCATATCTGATGCTGTTCCCGGAAACGGAACATGAGGAATGGGCACAGAATCTGAAAAATCATGGATTTTACACTTTTCTGGAAATGCCGGATACCGAGCGGTATCCATGGACGAAAATGTTTGATCTCGATGAGATACGTTATGCGCTTAGTGGGGCAGAACTTGTAAAAAAGGAAGAGGACTAAGCCTCTTCCTTTGGTTCAGGTTTTTTGATGTATATTTTTTCAATACGGTTTTTATCCATCTGTTCCACACGGAGCAGTACATCATCATCTGTAATAATGATCTCATTTTTTTCCGGAAGATGATCTAATAAGCCGATCAGATAACCGCCGATGGTGTCATAATCATCGGATTCAAAATCAAGATCAAGCTTTTCACACAAATCTTCCAGATTTGTAGAACCGAGGACAAGATATTCCCGGTCGCTTAATTTTACGATCGGATCTTCCTCATCGGTATCGTACTCATCACGGATTTCACCCACGATCTCTTCTAAGAGATCTTCGAGAGTGATAAGCCCGGCAGTAGCACCGTACTCATCAAGGACGATGGCAAGGGAAATGGAAGATTTACGCATTTCCATAAAAAGCTCTGCGGTATTTTTATGCTCATATGTAAAATATGGTTCCCGCATAATGTCCTGAATAGAGAAATGTTCCCGGTCTTTATAAAGCAGCAGATCTTTCATGTTGATGATACCGATGACATTATCGGTAGTGTCTTTGTAAACCGGAAGACGTGTAAATTTGTCTTCTTTGAATATTTCAATCAGTTCATCGTAAGTGCAGTCGATATTTGCAAATGTCATATCAATTCGAGGTACCATGACCTCTTTTGCCTGGGCATCACCGAAATCGAATACGTTATTGATCATCTCATGTTCCTCTGATTCAATAACGCCGGTTTCTTTTCCGACATCAACAATGGTTCGCAGTTCTTCTTCGGTCATGGCTTTGTCTTTTGCATTCGGATCAACACGCAGAAGGAATAAGAATGCAATGGAAAGTTTATTTAAAATAAAAATGACCGGAGTGAGAAGTTTCATCAGCCAGTAAATGATGTTGCAATAGGAAAGAGATATTTTTTCTGCATTAATGGCTGCAATTGTTTTTGGAGAAATTTCCCCGAAAATCAAAATCAACAGTGTCAGAATACCGGTTGCGATTCCGGCACCAACACTTCCCCACAAATCCAGAGCAAGAGAAGTTGCAATGGAAGATGCAGAAAGATTGACAATATTGTTTCCGATTAAGATTGCACTTAACATTTTACCGGAGTCATCGGTAACTTTAAGTACGCATGCCGCACGGGAATTCCCGTCTTCTGCGAGAGAGCGCATACGGATCCGGTTTACGGTCGTAAGTGCAGTCTCCGCAGAAGAAAAAAATGCGGAAAGTAAAAGCAGAATGATTAAAATAATAATCTGAAATATGGAACCCGAGTCCAAAAATATTCACCTCATCTAATAAACTATGATTAAGAAGCGGAAACTATTCTTCGATACTGTAGTTTGGCGCTTCCTTTGTAATGTGAATGTCATGTGGATGACTTTCACGTAATGCTGCAGCAGAGATCTTGACAAACTGACCTTTTTCTTTCAGGTCTTCGATCGTTGGGCAGCCGCAGTAGCCCATACCGGAACGGATACCACCGATCATCTGGAAAACAGTGTCCTCAAGTGTTCCCTTGTAAGCAACACGTCCTTCGACACCTTCTGGTACTAATTTTTTAGCACCTTCCTGGAAGTAACGGTCTTTGCTGCCGTTTTCCATAGCGGCGAGAGAGCCCATACCACGGTAAACTTTGTATTTTCTTCCCTGATATAATTCGAAAGTACCAGGAGCTTCATCACATCCTGCAAAGAGACTTCCCATCATACATACGTTAGCACCGGCAGCAAGAGCTTTTGTCATATCACCGGAGTATTTGATACCGCCATCGGCGATAACCGGGATACCGTACTCTTTTGCAGCAGCGTAGCAGTCCATGATAGCTGTGATCTGAGGAACACCAATACCGGCAACAACTCGTGTGGTACAGATAGAACCAGGTCCGATACCAACTTTCACTGCGTCAGCTCCGGCCTTGATCAGGTCACGGGTAGCAGCACCGGTGGCAACGTTTCCTGCAATCACCTGTAAGTCAGGGTAGGCAGCTTTGATTTTCTTGACTGCCTCTAAGATATTGCGGGAATGACCATGTGCAGAGTCAACCACGATCACATCAACGTGGGCTTTTACCAAAGCATCGACACGTTCCATCATATTTCCTGTGATACCAACGCCGGCGCCACAGAGAAGACGGCCGAGATCATCTTTGGCTGAGAGTGGGTATTTGATCTGTTTCTCAATATCCTTAATGGTGATAAGTCCTTTTAAATGGAAGTCTTTGTCTACGATCGGAAGTTTTTCTTTTCTGGCTTTTGCAAGAATTTTCTTTGCTTCGTCTAAAGTGATTCCTTCCGGAGCTGTGATAAGACCTTCAGAGGTCATGCTCTCACTGATTTTTTTTGTGAAATCTGTCTCGAATTTTAAGTCACGGTTTGTGATAATACCAACTAATTTGCCACCCTCACAGATCGGAACGCCGGAGATACGGAACTTTCTCATGAGATCTTCAGCATCCTGTAAAGTGTGTTCCGGAGAAAGGAAAAATGGATCTGTGATAACACCATTCTCTGAACGTTTTACTTTGTCAACTTCCTCTGCCTGTGCCTGAATGGACATGTTCTTGTGGATGATACCGATACCGCCCTGTCGAGCCATGGCGATCGCCATGCGGTGCTCTGTTACAGTATCCATTGCTGCACTCATCATTGGAATATTTAAAACGATTTTTTTTGTAAGGTGTGTTGTTAATTCGATCATATTAGGTGTTACTTCTGAATACTGCGGAACTAATAATACGTCATCAAAAGTAATTCCATCACCGATAATTGTACCCATTTTTTAGATCCTCTCTTTCTTCATCATGATGTGTTATTTTAAAATAATTATATATTAAGGTAATTGTTCTGTATCATAGCAAAAAAAATACATAATGTCAATAATATATAAGTATAGATTTATAAAATAAACAAACGCATTAGCAACGCTTATAAAAAAGAAAACAAAGGCTAATAGGAAGAATCATGATAAAGGTATTCACAAATGATTTTCGGTGTGATATGATGAAAAAGGCAACGGGGCTACAAAAGGGGTCACGTTGCCTTTTTTATGTAAATTAGGAAACGTTGTTCTATTTTATGCAAAAGGTGTGTTTGTCAGAAGAAAAACACACACTTGTAATAAGGTAAAAATTGGAGTGAAAAAATGGAATTTCGACCATGCATTGACATTCATAACGGAAAGGTAAAGCAGATTGTCGGTGGCAGCTTAAAAGATGAAGGGAATATGGCAGACGAAAATTTTGTTTCTGGACAGGATGCAGTTTTTTATGCAAATCTTTATAAAAAAGAAGGTTTTCGCGGTGGTCATATTATTTTATTAAATGCGAGAGACAGCGAATATTACGAAGCGACAAAGAAACAGGCGATGGGTGCGTTACAGGCGTATCCGGGAGGTCTGCAGGTTGGCGGCGGCATTACGGATGAAAATGCAGAAGAATTTCTTACAGCAGGAGCAAGTCATGTCATTGTCACGTCTTATGTATTCTGTGATGGAAAGATTCAGATGGATCGATTAAAAAAAGCTTCGGAATGCGGTTGGAAAAGAGCATCTGGTTTTAGATTTAAGCTGCAGGAAAAAAGATGGAAAGTATTATATTGTGACAGACCGCTGGCAGAGGTTCACAGAGCAGATGATCACAGAAGATTTGTTAGAGCAGCTTGCAGGTTACTGTGATGAATTTTTAGTACATGCAGTAGATGTGGAGGGAAAGGCAAGTGGCATTGAAGAGGAACTTGTCCGGTTGTTAGGAAGCTGGGGAAAAATTCCGGTGACTTATGCCGGAGGCGTTGGAAATTTTGATGATCTTACAAAGCTAAGAAAACTGGGAAAAAACAGGTTAAATGTTACGATTGGCAGTGCATTGGATCTTTTTGGCGGGACAATGTCCTATGAAAAGGTAAAAGAATTCTGTCGGGAATGACAAAGTAAATAAATATAAATGTTGGAGGATTGGATTATGAGCAAGTACACAAAGCAGGATATTATCCGAATGGTAGAAGATGAGGATGTAGAATTTATCCGTCTGCAGTTTACGGATATGTTTGGCACATTAAAAAATGTGGCAGTCACCTCAAGCCAGTTAGAGAAGGCTTTGAATAATGAATGTATGTTTGATGGATCTTCTATTGAGGGATTTGTGAGAATTGAGGAGTCTGATATGTATCTGTATCCGGATCTTGATACATTCTGCATTTTTCCATGGAGACCACAGCAGGGAAAGGTAGCCAGAATTATCTGTGATATTTATACGGCAGACAGACAGCCTTTTTCCGGTGATCCGAGATATGTTTTAAAGAAGGCGGTCGCTGATGCAGCACAGATGGGATACCAGTTTGATGTGGGACCGGAGTGTGAATTTTTCTTGTTTGATCAGAATAATGAGGGTCAGCCGACAACAGAAAGTAATGAGCGCGCAGGGTATTTTGATCTGGGACCGGTCGATCTTGGGGAAAATGCCAGACGAGACATGGTGCTTACGCTGGAAGATATGGGATTTGAGATTGAAGCTTCGCATCATGAAGTGGCACCGGCACAGCATGAGATTGATTTCCGTTATGATGAGGCATTGAAAACAGCAGATAACATCATGACATTTAAGCTTGCGGTAAAGACAATCGCAAAGAGGCACGGAATGTTTGCAAGTTTTATGCCAAAACCAAAATATGGGATCAATGGCTCCGGCATGCATGTCAATATGTCATTGGCTAAGGATGGTAAAAATATTTTTGCCGACCCGGAGGGAGAGATGGGACTCAGCAAAGAGGCGTTCTGGTTTATCGGTGGAATTATCAAGCATATGAAGGGAATGACAGTGATCACTAATCCGCTGGTGAATTCTTACAAACGACTTGTTCCTGGGTATGAAGCACCAATTTACATTGCGTGGTCAGCAACGAACCGCAGTCCGCTGATCCGTATTCCAGCCGCCAGAGGAGTTGGTACGAGAGTGGAACTTCGCTGCCCTGATCCGGCAGCCAATCCGTATCTGGTTTTAGCAGCGTGCCTGGAAGCCGGACTCGATGGAATCCGCAATCAGATCACACCGCCGGATGCAGTGACAGAAAATGTATTTGAGATGCGTCTGTCACAGAAGGCAAAGCTTGGAATCGAATCTCTGCCGGGTGATTTGGAACAGGCAGTGGAAGAATTGGAAAAAGATGATTATATCAAGAATGTTTTAGGCGAGCATATCACAGAAAAATATCTGGAAGCAAAGAAAGCAGAATGGGCTGATTACCGTGCACAGGTAACCGCGTGGGAAATCGAAAAATATCTTTATAAAATTTGATCAAAAGCAGGATTAGATTTTGAACAATATTATTGTTGCATTTCCCAAACAGGAGACAGCCCAAAACCTGAAGAAAATTTTGCTGCAGAATGGATTTCATGTGGATGCAGTCTGCTCTACAGGTTCCCAGGCACTGCAGAGTGCCAATGAATTGGGTGGGGGCATTGTCATTTGTGGCTACCGATTTGTGGATATGATGTACACAGAACTGCATGAGTATCTGCCGGATCAATTTGAAATGCTGTTAGTTGCGTCGCCTGCAAATTGCGGGGAGCGTGATCTGGAAAATATTGTCTGTCTGTCGACACCGCTGAAGGTTCACGAATTACTGCAGACTGTTGAAATGATGGATTACACAATCACGAGACGTCGGAAAAAGCAGAGGGAAAAACCAAAGCAGCGCTCAAAAGATGAACAGGAAATGATCGCTGAGGCAAAGGCACTTTTGATGGAGCGAAATAATATGACAGAAGAGGAAGCACATCGCTATATTCAAAAGCGGAGCATGGATAATGGAACCGGTCTGACAGAAACAGCTCAGATGATTCTAAGTTTGCTGCTCGCATAAACTTTTTATCCAATGAAACAGAATACCCCTGACATAAGATAAAATCTTTGCCGGGGGTTTTGTTGTCTGAAAAAACGCTGTGAAAAAATTTTAAGTATAGCTGAAAAAACGGTATTTTTGAGAAAAATAATTGATTCCTGGTAAACAAAAATACTTGCAACTGTCATACATCAATGCTATACTAAAGCAAAGTTTAAAGGAAAATTGTTATGCTGTAAAAAGAAAAAACAGCGATCATGATGGAGGAAGAGATTATGTTCAAAGTAAATGACAATTATCAGAAGCTTCCGGGAAGCTATCTGTTCAGCACGATTGCAAAGAAAGTAAGTGCATTCAGCCAGGCAAACCCAGATAAAAATATTATCCGTCTTGGAATTGGTGACGTGACACAGCCAATCGCACCAGCGATTATCGATGCAATGCACAAGGCAGTAGATGAAATGGGAAATGCTGCTACTTTTCACGGATATGCACCAGATCTGGGTTATGAGTTCCTGAGAAGTGCGATTGCAAAAAATGATTATCAGGCAAGAGGATGCGATATCTCTACGGATGAGATTTTTGTTTCCGATGGAGCAAAGAGTGATTCCGGAAATATTCAGGAGATTTTTTCTGTGGATAACCGCATTGCGGTGTGTGATCCTGTATATCCGGTTTATGTAGATTCCAATGTTATGGCAGGAAGAACAGGCGAATACGATACAAAGACAGAGACATGGAGCAATGTCATTTATATGCCTTGCACAATGGAAAATAATTTTGTGCCGGAACTTCCAAAGGAGACACCAGACATTATTTATCTCTGTCTGCCAAACAACCCGACCGGAACCACCATCACAAAAGACGAGCTTCAGGTGTGGGTAGATTATGCAAACAAAAATGGAGCTGTGATCATTTATGATGCAGCATATGAAGCATATATTTCAGAGGACAATGTAGCGCACACGATTTATGAGTGTAAGGGCGCCAAAACATGTGCGATCGAGTTGAAGAGCTTTTCGAAAAACGCTGGATTTACCGGAGTACGTTTGGGCTATACGGTTGTTCCAAAGGAATTGAAATGTGGTGACGTTTCCTTGAATGCAATGTGGGCAAGACGTCATGGAACGAAGTTCAACGGTGCACCATATATCCAGCAGCGTGCTGGAGAGGCAGTTTATTCAGAAGCCGGAAAAGCACAGTTAAAAGAGCAGGTTGCTTATTATATGAATAATGCAAAGACCATCAAACAGGGGTTAAAGGATGCCGGTTATACCGTATTCGGCGGTGTTAATGCACCATATATCTGGTTAAAGACACCGGGTGAGATGACATCCTGGGAGTTCTTTGATTATCTGTTAGAGAATGCAAATGTTGTTGGTACTCCGGGTTCCGGATTTGGACCAAGCGGTGAGGGATACTTCAGACTGACTGCATTTGGAAGTTATGAGAATACACTGGCTGCGCTGGAGCGCATTAAGAAGATGTAAACCAGAGTTTAACTTACCGTGGAGCAGCAGATTTTGTAGTGCTTTCCTAGAGCTTGAAGGGCAGATATAAGCGTCCTTTCACAAGTCAGAATTTTATAGGTTTATGAAAAGAAAAACGGTACAGACGAAATAGGA
>NZ_ACFY01000015.1 GCF_000174195.1 Roseburia inulinivorans DSM 16841
ATACTGTATGTATATGATAGAATAGAAAATAGCCATAATCTGCATAGAAAACAGCTCTCAAGGTTATTATGTAATATAGAACGGATTATCTGTTTTACTTTTATGGTATTCAACCGGGACAATTCAAGCACCTGACAATTTGACCGCAAATACCCTTCTCAGAAAGGATTCACAACAACACTATGAATGATAAAAACACATACTCTGTTGATAAATATTTGGAAATCATTGCCGAAAAAGAAGGAATCACAAAAGAAGAAGTCCAACAGGAAATTGGGCGGGCAGTTTCCATTGCTTTAAAAAGCCCTGATCCAAAAATGCAACGCTTCTGGACAGACTTTCCATGTGAAAATGATACTCCCACCATTGAAGAAATCATATACCATCTCGCTGAAAAATTTGCAAAAGAGTCATAGACAAAGGACAGGATAACTACCCGTCTATTCACTCAGATAATCTTCCTGTCCTCTTAATATTTGTTCAATCATATGTAATGCAAATTCTATTTCTCTTTCGTCACATCGATTCATCATAAATGCAAAACGCTCAATGTGTTTTTCTGGGTGCTGCTGGCTCATCAAAACCATAGGCGATGACTCCAATGCATGAACAATATTCAAATATGTATCAAGACTCATTGCCCTTCTGCCATTTTCAACACTTTTGATAGTATCCAATGATACATCTGCCCGTTCTGCAAGCTCTGCCTGTGTAATTCCAAGCCTTCTGCGTTCTTTTCTGATATTCTCTGCAATAATTTCGTATATGTGCTCTCTTTTCCCCATAGCCCCATCATCCTTTCTGACTTATCGCATTATATCAGAAATTATTATGGGTTTTAGGAAACTGTAATCCTTTGACATTTTCGTGTAATACTTTGCATATTCCTTCTAAACACCAATCTACTTTTACACTGAAATTTAAAATTTCAGCAAAATGTATATAACAACATGAGAAAAGCCCGTGGCAGATCCACGAGCTTTATCTCCAGTTTGAAGCATGGATATAGATAGTTCCCTGCTTTTATTTAGTGTAACATACACCTTTACTTAGCTACATGTGTAAAATCCCAGTGCGAAAATACGTCTACATAGCAGGTTTTTGTTTCAACCACATATCTCTCCATGCCGCCTAATGCTTCATTATATCTTTCTTTATATTTTGTCTCAACGACCTTATATGTATAATACATAGGACGATATTTGATTAAATAATGAGATCCTTTTGGAACAGTTACGGAGTATCCGCTACCTAAAGAATATGATTTTGATGCACCTAGTGTAACACCCAACTCACTTCCTATAGTTCCACCATTTGTATATCCACCGGAAACTGAAGCTTTAAAGGAAATATTATAAGAAGTATCTTGAGTGTAATTCAATGATAATTTTGCGCTAGATGTAGAACTACCACCACTCGTGCCATTTCTCCATGCACCACTTTTTAAACTACCTTTGGTATATTGATAACCATATACGGTAACAAAATCAGAAATGCGTTCTTCATTTTCCTCATCAGCTTTAATTTCCGTTTCAAAATAATCAGCTCCATCATGAGGCAAATTTTCAGTGTCATAGTTATGAGTCTCCGCAGCAAACGCTGTTGTCGAGCACCCCAAAATCAATATAAAACTTAAAACCATACTAATTATTTTTTTCATTAGAAGTCACCCCCGCTTTGACTTTAAAAAAACTATAAACCAGATAAATAATTGCCAAAATGATACTAAAAACAAAAAAGCCACCAATATAAATAAGAGGACTTTTAAAAAGATAATCCATGTTATTGGTAAGATATCCATTTCCTGAACTAAATCCAGTTATTGAGTCAATATATTGGACAATAATGGAAAGAAACGGAAGCGTACTTAAACCAAATATGCCAAAAATTATCATTATTATAGCTAAAATCTTCAAATGAAAATCTTTCATCAAAATCACCCCCTATTTTAATATCATTTTGTCGTTATATGCAGATCATTCTATAAGCATATTCATAATTATATTTACTTCTCCTTTCCTCAGTATTCAATGTGCCATATAGAGCAATCTGTTGTATATTCTAAGAATAGCAGGAATCAAAGCAAAAGAAAATATCCTATGCAGAAAGTGACCTGTTTTTGCAGAAAATGACCAACAGAACAAAAATTACTCAGAAATCAAGTAAAAAACACAGCATTGATACTATTTCAAAGCTACAGTTCTGCTCTAAAGAATATATTGAGAGTACGCTTTCAACAATATTTCCTAGTCTAAAAACGGTATTAGAAGAATTTTGGTAAAAATTTAGCAGGCAATAATTTGAATATTATTGCCTGCCAAATTAATGATGAAATCATATGATTCTTCTGTCAATCAGAACCAATCTGCTTTCTCCTATCGGAGTCCAAGCATACACACTCTTGCAATATAACGTATCATCAGCTCCGAGCCTGTGCTTTCTGTATATTGTCTGACCAATACTTATTGCTGAAAAAATTCCCATTTCTAGGCAAATTTCTGAACATATCCATAACAATATCATATGATAAGCCTGATGTGTCCACAAACATCTCTTTCCCATCTTTAGATTTAACTGCAATTCCGTTATCACCCACATACGCTACTGTATTGTCATCTAATTTCTGTATTAATCCCGTCATTTCCGCAAATTTCTTTAGCGCAAACTCCCCGGATTCTTCACAAAGTTTTCGGAACTTTTCTGCATCCTCACCTACCATATACGGATATTTTCCATCTCTAATATACCATGAAATTCCCGTTTCTGAATCCGTGTATTTAGGATCAGTTAATGCCCACTCTTCCAAAGGAACACCCTGATACCATACTGTCATTTTTTCACTGGAATCATTGCTTATTTCTGGTTCATCATTTTGAATTTCTTTCTCAGCAATTTCATCCTGCCCCTGTTCATATCCTCTACATGACACGTTACACTTTAGTGCCTCATAAATTTCTTGAACATTTGCATATTTGTTAACTGCTGCAACATCCGGTGTCTCTAACACTTCCTTTTGTTGAAAAGCCTTTGATTGGTTATATTTTGAACCTGATTTTCTTCCTGCGTAAATATTGTTATTTACAGCGGTATTTACCATATTTACCATATTTATAATCCCTCCAGCAGCAATATAATCTAATTTTCTTATTATAGTATGTTGCACTTTATGCCAGATTGCTATAAAATGCAACATACAATGAAAATATTCTGTTGCGCTTGCTTAATATCCCATATTCAAGCAGCTATTATTGTGCATAAGCAGCAGAAGCAATATAGCCTACCTGCGAAGACCCAACAGAATACAACTCATAATGGAAATGGTATCTAACGCCTACCTTAACACCTGTAAATGTCAGTGTCCATGAATCTCCTGAATAGTTAGCAATTTGTACCGGTGCACTTGTTCCGTCATTTCCTACAAGAGTAATTGTTCCCTGAAGATAATCTGTTCCACTTTCATTAGGCATATAAACATTTAAGCACAACTTTGTAACGCTTGAGTTATTAATGGTGTAATAATAATTTCCGTTGAATACACCGCTTCTGGAATTGCTTCTTGTAATGGTTCTATTTGCATCATACTGAATCGTATCTGCAAGAGCAACGGCGTCATCATAAGCAGGTACTACGTCCAAATCGCCACAATCGCTTACTTCTACTGCCTTATTTGCATTAGGGGCAGCCTGTCCCTGAGTGGATACTTCACTTGCAAACGCAGTTGTTCCCATTGCCAAACATAACATCAAACTCAACACCAACGCCTTTAAACTTTTTACTTTCTTCATTTTAAAATCTCCTTTCAAATTAACATCGTATAAATTTTCATTCCAACAGGAATCTATAAACAACTTTATGCTTTTTTCTGTCTTTCCAGATTTAGATAAGTATTCATATTTCGCATATAAAACATCTGCAAATCATACTTTCCTAATTTGTTCATATCCTGAATAACCTTTTCAAAGCTGGATATAAGGTCACATCTTTCATTTAATCCCATGTGACCAGTTTCTTGTGGAAAAGAGCTGAGACTATTACCCCTATCAACATCATAATATGCCTCCAAAGCACTCATTTCGACATAAGAAGCATTTCTCAAATCAATATCGTTAATATTAATCTTTTCTTCAAATTCTTTTCCATTTTCATCAATCCCTTTGGCTATCACTACAGGATTATCATCTGTTGACTCTTCTGCATACTTAATATAAAACGAAAGACCGGTTCCATTTCCGCCTGAAAACAACATATCATCCGTCTTTAAATACACTTTCATTGATGTCTGAGGAAATGCCTCATTTCCGTTAACAGATGTTTTGCTATTGTTTTGTCGCTTTCCAAATAATTCAGATACACTCTGCACTCCCGAACCAATACGCATTTAACCACCTCCATTCGCATTATAATATGTTATTTATATGAATTAACATATATTAGTTTGCACTAAACGTGAATACCGTTGAAAAGGAACGTGTAGTATTAGGGAAGTTTGTTGACCTGAAAGTTGTATTAAATCTATAACTTCCCGCTTGCGTAATCGGACCACAATCATATGTATAATAGAAGCCATCTGCGCCTGTACCAGATATAATAAATGGCTCCTGATGTATCCACGAAATACTTCTTCCATCAAATGTTGTAGTATCGCTGCCATATCCATATACCTTGATCGTAACGCCAAAATTTCCATTTGTAAGCCAGCCATATTTATAAAGTGAAATGCTTGTCACCTGCGGAGCCGGTCCATCTCCAGGCCACCATAGCGGATTAATCCCTTCCTCATTACCACTGCCTTCAACTATTGTTCCTTCCTGATCTCCTGCAATATTCACCGTCATTCCACCATCATTGGTTTCAGAATATTCAGGAATACTACTCTCCTTTTCTGCTGCTGACACCATTGTTCCCATACCCATTAACATAGTCAATGCTAATGCAAATGCAATAACTTTCTTAATTTTTTAACATATCAGTACCTCCTTTTTATACTTGTCATCTTGGAATAAACAATTAAGTTCCTATAGCATCTATGGCTACAGATATAATAGTAAAACACGCCAGTTAACTATCTTTCACTTTTCTTCTGGATAATCGGACGTTTCGGCTGATGAAATATTCCCATGCATGCAGGTGGGAATCTATCTATTCCATATACAGCTTCATTTCTCATGACATGTTCTACAACCTTCAACACTTTCTTATTAACCTTCTTCATTCTTTCACCTCCTGTTTAAAAATTTTTGCTATACACAGCAAAGCTGCACATAATATAACAGCTATTGCCATATAACTAACGTAAACCATATCTGCATCTAACAGAACACAGCCAAGTATTATGCACCCCTCAAGTAAAACAATAGTCCTCGCAGATTTTTTCGATTCCATCAATTCATCTGATGTCATGTGCATATTAGGATGATTCGCTGTACCAATCAATCCTATCCCTGTTATAGCAAGTAGTACTATTGCAAATAACCATTGTGGATGTTCTGACAATTTTTCACTTATAATCACGATAACTAAATAAGAAACAATGGATGCTAAATAACATCTATAAAACTTGTCCAGATGATATCCGCCAGTTCTCTTTCTTAATTCTAAAAAAAACACAAGAAAAAATATAGTTGGGAGCAGCTTGTGAAACATCAAACTGATTACGATAATACTGCCAACAGTAATAAATTTCTCTATCCAACAGATAAAAACATAAACATATCTTGCTTCCATCTCTTTGTCAATTAACCTTGCTTCAGTCATCTGACCAATTAAATCATCAGCTATTTTTTCAATCATAGTTATGCCTCCTGCCAAATTAAGTATAACTTTATCTGTTTACAAAACAATATCCATTGCAGAAAGTGACCTTTTTTTGCAGAAAATGACAAAAAAAAGTGATTTGCTTGCAGCAAATCACTTTTTTAAGGTTCATCTTAGTTTGGCAATATAACTGAGAAGTAGAACTCATTATTATCATTTCGTATAGCATAAGAGCCTTGATATTTTGTTATAACCTCAATTATATTTTTTATTCCAACCCCATGCTCATCCATTTCATATTTCTTTGAGGTCTGTATTTCTCCATCTTTAATATTAAGTTTACCATCATATGTATTCTTTACAGATATAATAATGTTGTCTTTCTCTTTAACCAGTTTCATTTTCATAAATTTTTTGCCTGAGCACTTTTCACAAGCCTCTATTGCATTATTCAAAAGATTCGATAATATAACAACAATATCCTCATCACACATTTTAATTCCTGATAGATCATTGATTTGAAAGATAAATACAATGCCTTTATCCAATGTTTCCTTATATTTGCTATTTAATATAGCATCAATAATCACATTATTTGTTTTAATATAATCTAACTCTGTACTCAAATTTCCGCTTATACTTTTCACATAATCCTTTAGTTCATCATAATTTTCCATCTCTATCAAAGACTCAATGCACATAATCTGGTTCTTATATTCATGTGTTTTTTTCCGTTGTTTAACAAAATTTTCTGAAATAGAACGGTACATGTCTGTCTGATTTCGTGCTTTCAGTTGAAACACTTCATTTTCACGAATCTTAATTTCACGTTTTAATATATCATTTATCATATAGAACACAACTATATTCATCCCTGCTAAACACAATGCTATAACCAAGAATACATTTTCCTGCTTTTGATTCTCAATGTTTCCAGATGTCATGATCAATGCAATAACTGTGAAGATTGTAAAAACTGGGAAAAAAATAAATCGAAGCCAATCTGTACTTCTTAAAACATCCGAGGACTCCCCTCCTACTTTCTTCCTGATAAGCAAAACAACTAGGAAAAGAATTATTTTTCCCAAAACCGTTATTAAACTTCCACCTACAAAATGCAACCTGCTAATTTCTGCTATACTATCAAAAAGAGAAACATTTAACCATAGTGTAAAATAGTCTACAGAAAGCAGCAATGCCTGAAATAATAATGATAAGATTATTGCTTTTCCGAAATGAATTTTAAAATAAAAGCACATAAACACCGCAACAGCAACTATAGCCAATATTTGTTTCAAGATAAACTTATCATAAAATAATGAAGCTATTACATATTCACATACCACAATTCCTAAAATAATACTATAATTTCTATAATTATTTTTTGATCTCTTTTCAGCAAAACTTTCAAAAAATATTTTGCAGCATATTACCTCCAATATTATCATCATAATACTTTGAATGTAACTAATCAGCATCTACAATTCTCCTTTATACGAAACAAATGTTTCTTCAACAAATTTATATCGTGCTTTTGGAATTTCCAACTTAATACCATTGTTCAATAACGCCTCATACCGGCTGACTTTCTCAATATGCTTCATATTAACCAGATAACTTTGATGTATCCGGATAAAATCATTACCTTGCAACTCTTTTTCCAGCTCATCTAGTTTGCCATATATTGAATATTTTTTTAACTTGTCCTCCATAATGTAAAAACTCAAGTTTATGCAATCTGCTCTCTATGTATAATAAACGCTCTAATGCTACAATCTTTGTACCCTCATTAAAGTTAAATTTCTTCTTTTGGGCTACATAATTCATATTCAAGCTGATTGCATCCATACACTCAAATATTAGTTCCGGAAAATTTACATTATTTTTCAAAATATATCTTATAGCTCCTACGCTGTATCCTTGAGGGGCACATGTAATAAATGCTGTAACAAAAACTATAAAAACATCATTGCTGACTTTTCTTATTTTCTGCGCAGTTTCCATTCCATCCAGTTCATCCATATTTACATCCAAAAAAACAATATCATACTTTGCCAGATTGATACCTAAACTTATAAAATCCTTTCCTGATTCAAATTCATCAATTTCGTATAATATATCATTTTCATTCATATATTCTATTAAAATATCATGAATGCGTTTTCTAAATTGTCTTTCATCATCACATATAGCAATTCTGAACATATGCTCATCCCCTTCCACACACAAATTTGACATACTTCTTTCATTTGGTTGGATTATTTTTTGTATATTTTCCTATTTTTTATTATATTTCGGCATCTTTATCCAAAATTTTAACCATTACTCTATATTGCTAATATCCCATGTTCGTCTACAAAATTATATATCAATACCTATTTTTAATACATTTTGCTATTGCACATATCGTTTCACTGCAATCTTTCCCATAACCATAAATACTGCTATCAGGACTATACTTACATACCCGGCATAAAAATAATCTTGCAGATCCAGACAAAACAAAATGATAAGAACACATACCTGCAATGCCGTTATGCAATGTGTTACCCTTGCATAATACCTTCTTTCTTCCTCATCAAGCGGTTTATTGATACTTTCCACTGGGGCAAGGACAATAATAATTACCACGGCAAGAACTCCGATCAATAAAATCAAGGCATTAGGAACATTTTTCATTACAGGCTCATATGTATAAACCGGAATAAATAAAATTGCCATTGAAATCAAAAAACAGCCGATTCTACTCTTACAGTGGCTGCCCCCACTATAGCTTCTCAACGAGGCATAAAATAACAGGAAGACCAGAACAAGTCCCGGTCTCCCCGTCACAATGCCAAATATTCCAGAAGCCAAAAGGTTTCCTGCAACAACAATACCATTTTCTATCCCATATTGGTACAGTTCTGCC
>NZ_ACFY01000014.1 GCF_000174195.1 Roseburia inulinivorans DSM 16841
CACTTGCAAAAATGGATAAGATAAGTTATGATATTAATGGTTTGAAATAAAACTATAATATATAGGGGATTGGTCAAATGGTATGATAGGAGTCTCCAAAACTTTTGGTGGGAGTTCGATTCTCTCATCCCCTGCTGATGAAGCCTTGATTTTTCAAGGCTTCATTTTTTACGTATCATATTTTTTTGTGTAATCCATGAAAACTATTTAGAAATTATTTATATAATTTAGATTTTTTAATAAAAATCTCTCATATGAATTGACATTATTATACAAAATATCTACAATAAAATAATAAAACAAAGGAGAGTTTAAAGTTATGATTCAACAGAGAAACATTGCAGTATGTATTATTTTATCCATCGTTACATGCGGTATTTACGGTATTTATTGGTTTATCGTTCTTTCTAATGATACCAATACAGTATCCAATGCGGAGAATGCTACATCCGGAGGAGTTGCTTTTGTTTTAAGTCTGATTACCTGTAACATTTACGGTTTATACTGGGCTTACAAGCAGGGAGAGAAGATCGACAAGGCAAAAACTGACAGAGGCATCCCATCAAGCAATAGCGGAGTTATATATTTAATTTTATGCTTTGTTGGATTAGGAATTGTTGCAGAAGCATTAATGCAGAATGAATTGAATAGCCTTGCATAAGGGTTAGAAAAATAATAAATCCCTGATAGTCTGGCAGAACGTCAGATTGTCAGGGATTTATTATTATGCCGTTTGTTGGAAGTTCAGGGAGCGTATGTGTGAGCAGGCGTAAAATATAAATGCCAAAGACAATGATACCGAGCAGACAAGTGATGAACGTCAGATAAGGCGGCTTTTTTTCGAATATATATTTATAAAACCAAAGATAAAGAAAGTATGGAATCAGAAGAAAGATGCAGGGGTTCATCTGAAAAGCAGTTGAAAAATGGGCTGTGAGAAAACTGATCCCAGCCCGCGTGAGACCACAGGCAGGACATGGAAAGCCAAATAAAATAGCAATTGGACAGACAGAGTGAAAGAGATATTGAGTAACGCTCATGTATATAATAATACAAAGGATTGCAATGCGATTATGGTATAGATCGGATAAAAAATTTTTAATTCCTTTTAAAATGAACATATGATCTCCAAAATATAAAAACGATAGACAAATTATAAGTAGTACTCTGATTCATCATAAATGAGGGGCAAAATATCTCTTGACCCTCATATCATAATATAACATGAATGGATATTTAAGGCAAAATTGTATGTGATTTTATACATCGGGAAACTAAATGAACAAAATTAGTTTCTTTAAAATATGTGCAAATTGAATAAAAAAATCGATAATGGAAAATAATAGTAGTAAAAATAGATAGTGTAGTTTTTTAAGAGACGTGAAACCGGAAAAATTAGTTCTTTATCTCCGGACTTTTACAAAAAAAATGATGAAAAATGACGGAAAATGGCGGAATTTGAAGCGATGACGGAAAAATTGACAAATGAAGAAAATGATGTCATAATGCGTTTCTGAAATAGGAAGTAAGTGTTTTTGATAAGAAAGGATGTTTAAAATGATTGAAAGAAAAATCAGATTGACTGACACAGAAGAGGTTAAGGATTTTGTAAGAGCTGCCGGAAAATGTGATTTTGATATTGACGTCTGTTATAA
>NZ_ACFY01000013.1 GCF_000174195.1 Roseburia inulinivorans DSM 16841
TAACTTACAAAGTATTGCAATTTTAACAGTTATGATATATAGTAATTAAGTGACGTACCAATCTACGTCATTTTCTGTACTACGGAGTTGTTAGTAACTATATATTCCTCGATAGCTCAATGGTAGAGCGCACGGCTGTTAACCGTGATGTTGTAGGTTCGAGCCCTACTCGGGGAGCTCAATAAATAATCGGCTCCGTGGTCAAGCGGTTAAGACATCGCCCTTTCACGGCGGTAACACGGGTTCGATTCCCGTCGGAGTCACTTGCAGTGATGCATAATTTAATAATATGGCGACATAGCCAAGCGGTAAGGCGTGGGTCTGCAACACCCTGATCACCAGTTCGAATCTGGTTGTCGCCTCTTAAGAATCCATAGCAATGTGGGTTCTTTTTTCATTTTATGAAGCATAAAAAAGAAAGAAAGGTGTTTGCCAGAATTTAGGCAAGGCGGAAAAAATGATAGAAATTTTAAAAGCAATATTATTTGGTATTGTGGAAGGTATTACAGAATGGCTTCCAATCAGCAGCACAGGACATATGATCCTTCTAAATGAGATTGTATCGCTGGATGTATCGGATGAATTTTACAGTATGTTTGAAGTTGTGATCCAGCTTGGAGCGATTCTCGCAGTTGTAATTTTATTCTGGAATCAGATCTGGCCATTTGGAAAAAAGGATAACAAGGAACCATTGGCGAAAACTGGCGCAGGTGCGTATATAAAATGGGATATATTTAAACTGTGGTTTCACATTTTAGTATCCTGCGTACCGGCAGCAATCGTAGGTGTACTTTTTGATGAACAGCTGGAAGCATTATTTTACAATTACCAGACAGTAGCAATTATGTTGATCCTGTTTGGTGTAGCATTTATTGTGATTGAGAATTATCACAAAGGAAAAAAGGCAAAGGTGAATACCCTTGTCGGAATTGATTATAAACTGGCATTCTGGATAGGAATGTTTCAGCTGATTGCAGCGATTTTTCCAGGAACATCCCGTTCTGGAGCAACAATTGTCGGAGCATTATTACTTGGAATTTCCAGAACTGTTGCAGCGGAATATACATTTTTCCTTGCAATCCCGGTCATGTTTGGAGCCAGTCTTTTGAAAGGTGCAAAGTTTTTGATGAACGCAACTATGACTTCTCAGGAAGGTGTAATCCTTGTGGTGGGAATGGTTGTTGCATTTGCAGTGTCGCTCGTTGTAATTAAATTTTTAATGGAATATATTAAGAAACACGATTTCAAAGTGTTTGGATGGTACCGTATCATTCTTGGTGTCATCGTGTTATTATGCGGATTTGCCGGCTTTATCGGATAAAATACCGCATACCGTAAGTTTTGTTATTAACCGTATTGGAAGGATAATGGATACCGTTTTCCTCTGCAATAAAGAATCCGCATTTTTTGTGGGTTGCGAGGGAGGCGGTATTTGTTTTACTTACACAATCACGGATATCAACAGAACCCTGCTGATGAAGATGTGTTATCATTTCATTTAAAAGTTCGGAGGCGTATCCCTTTTTTCGGTATTGGGGTGGTGTCTCTAAAGCTTCCAGATAATAAAAATCATTTATTTTATTTAATCTGGCGGCACTTACAGGCATATTGTCTTTTTCCAGAACATAATAAGTATTTTCCGGCAAAGTAAAAAAATCCTGCAAAAAGCAGACAAAGGAATCCTCTTCCTGTTGGATTGCGGTAGTTAAGTCAGTTACATCCGGATATTTTTCTCTGGCGTTTTCCATACAACCTTCTATATATATTTCATGTACGAGAGTGTACATTTCTTCTTGTGTCATGGATTTGTATTCTTTTAACATGTCAAATGCTCCTATATGTTTTCCTGCTATTGTTATGAAAGATTTGAACTCTCTAATCAATGGTAAAAACAGTTCTATCTAAAACAGCACTATATTTATATGTTATCATGTCTGACAATTTGGTACAAGAATATGGGTGTAATAATTGTTAAATGAAAAATGTTAACTAAGAATAAAATACAGGTTGACAATCAAAACGATATTTTATAGAATAAGTGAGTACGAGCGAAGCGTTACTGGAATGAGGTACGCATAAACAGTAACACTATTTTTGTGTGATAGACGTATTCACGGATAGACATACAGCAGCTCAAATAAAAGTGTATGGAGAAGTTAACAATGAATGAGAAAAAGATATCAACATCAACGATTGCAATGATTGCTTTGATGACCGCAGTTACCTGTATTTTAGGACCATTATCAGTGCCAATCGGACCGGTTCCAATTTCCCTGACAAATCTTGCAATTTATTTTACCGTAATATTGCTTGGATGGAAAAAAGGAACGGTGTCTTATGTGATTTATTTATTGATCGGCTTAGTTGGAGTTCCGGTGTTTTCAAGTTTTTCGGCAGGCCCAGCAAAATTATTTGGACCGACAGGTGGTTATCTGATCGGATTTATTTTTCTGGCAATGATCAGTGGCTGGTTTATTGAGAAGTTTCCGGGAAAAAGAGTGATGTATTTTGTAGGAATGGTTTTAGGAACGGCAGTCTGTTATGCACTTGGAACAGCATGGCTTGCTTATGAGGCAGAAATGACATTCCAGGCAGCTTTGATGGCTGGTGTGATCCCATTTATAATTGGTGATATCGCAAAAATGATCGTGGCGATCATTGTAGCACCGATGATTAAGAATCCTTTAGTAAAAGCCGGATATATCAAATAAGAAGGTTTACATCATTAGAGGTACAATACAGTTGGCTTTCAATATCTAAAATTAATAAATTGCGCAAAGACAGGAGGTTGTCAGTGCATAGGCATATTCAGATGTATGATAGAGTGCGTCTGTGATAAAATGTGTTTATGTGTGATAACCTCTTGTTGTTTTGTGAAAAAATGTATAAAATAATTTTTACATTGTGATAGTAATTTCACAGTCGAAAAAATAGAGAACAGGAAAAAGTATGAATCAGAAAGTTGTATTTTTAGATGTTGACGGAACAATTGTAAACGATAAAGGCATTATCCCGGAATCAACCCAAATTGCGATCAGAAAGGCGGTAGAGAACGGCCACAAACTGGTCGTGTGCAGTGGACGAAGTCTTTTTCAATTGCCGCAGATGCTATTGGATCTTGGATTCAGTGGAATGGTTACGGCAGCCGGAGCACAGGTGATCGCAGATGGAAAAGAAATTTATCATGCTGTCATTGATGAAGAACACAGAAAATTTATTGTAGATTATATGGAAAAAAATAATTTTGTTTACTGCTTCCAGACAGATGCAGGAGTTGTCATGAATAAACGGAGCGAACAGCAGATTTTAAAAATTATGAGCGATATGGGAATCACGGAGGAGCATCTGCGTCAGCTTGTAGGTGAATTTTTTATTCAGGAAGATGTCTGGAATAATGAGAAGGAAGAAAAACTGATCTATTATGATGCACCATTTGGAGTGGCGAGAGTGCATGCAGATCTGGAGCCTTATTTTGATGTAGTGGCACTAAGCCTGAGCGGGGCGGATGATTACTGTGGCGAAGTTGGAATCAACGGCATCCATAAAGCAACCGGGATGAAGCGTTATCTGGAATGTGTGGGGATTCCCAGAGAGGACAGTATCGCAATCGGAGACGGACCAAACGACCTGCAGATGATGGATTATGCCGGAATTGGCATTGCGATGGGAAATGCAAGGGAAGAAGTCAAAAAGAGAGCCGACATGGTAACATCACATATTGATGAAGATGGGCTTTACCATGCATTAGACAGGCTTGGACTCTTGAACTAATATCTTTTATGGATGAGGCTGCTTATTTGAGAAAAGAAGAACAGATCAAAAAACAGCGTTGGAGAATTTAATAATGAAAGAAAAAGTAATAGGCTTTATAAAAAAGATACGGTATTATGCGTAGCAACAACACTTGCAATGGTATCCGCTTTTTTTGTAAAACCAACATTGAATTATGTAAACTATATTGATTTCCGCGTCTTGGGCATTTTATTAAGCCTGATGACGGTTATGGCAGGACTTCAGAGAAATGGATTGTTTGATATGATTGGAAGCAGCCTATTAAAAAGAACAAAAAATACAATGCAGTTATCGCTTGTGTTGGTCTTTTTATGTTTTTTCTTTAGCATGTTTATTACGAATGACGTGTCATTGATCACATTTGTTCCTTTTGCAATGCTGACTTTGCGGAAATGTAATCAGGAAAAATTATTAATACCGGTAATCATAGTTCAGACACTCGCAGCCAATCTTGGAAGTATGCTGACACCTATTGGAAATCCGCAAAATTTATATCTTTACAATCTTGCAGAGATGAAAATGTCAACATTTATAGGAATTATAGGTCCATATACGTTAACATCCGGTATATTGCTGCTGTTATCTGTTGCTGTTGTATGCAGAAAAAAAGAGAAGATTGAATTTACACTCGAAGAAAATAACAGCGACCATGAAATTGAAAAAGAAAGGTTACATCTTCGAAGAAAAACACATCAAAAAAATGCAGTTTATCTGATTTTATTTCTGATGAGTCTGCTTGTCGTTGTGAGAGTATTGCCGTACTATGTGGCTTTCATTGTTGTGTTTGTGACGGTCTTTATCATGGACAGACAAGTGTTGAAAACGGTAGATTACAGTTTAATTCTCACATTTATCGCTTTTTTCATTTTTACTGGGAATATAGGAGAAATTGAGACAATCAGGAATGTGTTACAGGAGTTTGTGAATGGCCGGGAAGTTGGAGTAGGTATCGCTGCAAGCCAGGTGATTAGTAACGTTCCAGCAGCCTTATTACTTTCTGGATTTACAAGGGATTATGCAAAATTATTAGTGGGTGTAAATATTGGAGGGCTTGGTACCTTGATTGCATCAATGGCAAGTCTGATCTCATATAAAATTTATGCACATCACTATAACGAACAGAAAGGAAAATATTTCAGGTGGTTTTCGATTGCCAATGTGGGATATCTGGCAGTTTTGCTGGTCGTTTATGGACTGATCAGATGGATGTAAGATAAGCAGAGAAGGAGAATATTATTTCATAGATTTTGAATAATAAGATACGTTATGAGTGAAAAGAAATACAATAAAAATAGTTTACAGGGTACCGTGTATGTATTACTGTCAGCAATCTGTTTCAGTCTGGGCGGAGTGCTGATCAAATCGATTCCGTGGAACTCGTTGTCGATTAATATGGTGCGAAGCATTTTGTCATTTATTCTGATATTTGCTTATCAGAGAACACAGGGGAGAAAGTTTGTTTTTAATAAAATGGTGCTGCTTGGAGCGGTTTTAAATTTTGTCATGGCATTGACATTCGTGATGGCGACAAAGATGACAACCGCAGCAAATGCAATTGTACTGCAGTTTACAGAACCGGTCTTTTTGATTTTGATCGTGTGGATCGTATATAGGCAAAAACCAAAAAAGGACGCAGTTTTAACCTGCATTCTTGTGTTATGTGGAATTTTCTGCTTCTTTTTTGAATCGCTCAGCACAGGTGGAATGGCGGGAAATATCCTTGCAATTGTGTCGGGAGTGACTTACGCAGGCGTGTTTTTGATCAAAAAATTCCCGGGCGGAGATTTTGAATCGTCGCTTATGGTCTCTCATCTGATCAGTATTGTGGTGGGAATTCCATTTTTAATGCGAGAGACAGTGTTCACGCCAACCGTCTGGGGATATGTTCTGGTATTAGGAATTGTACAGTTCGGGTTGTCATATGTATTTTTATCCAGAGGATTAGATCGTGTTTCACCAGTGACAGCATCGCTGACTTCTACGATCGAACCGATTTTAAATCCTATTCTTGTAGCAATTTTTTGTGGAGAGACAATAGGTATGTTGTCCATTTTTGGAGCGGTGCTTGTCATTGGCTCAGCGACTGTGTATAACTTGAGACAGGCGAAAGGTTAAGGCTATAATCCTGCATATAAAACTGCATAAGTTCTGTAAAAGAATACAAGAGGGATTGATATATTTGTGAGGACAAATTATAATTAGCGGAAGATGTAGAAAAAATAGATTTTATATGTAATAAAGGAAAAATATATGTTAACACGATTTAAGGAAAAATATATTGGCGATGCTGCATTTTACAAAAGGTATCTTTATCTTGCGTTGCCAATGATTTTACAAAATGCCATAACAAATCTTGTCAGTTTTCTGGATAACATTATGGTAGGACAGTTGGGAACCGAGCAAATGTCCGGTGTTGCAATTGTCAATCAGTTGATTTTTGTATACAATCTGGCAATATTTGGCGCGGCATCTGCAGCCAGCATTTTTGGGGCACAGTATTACGGAAAAGGAAATCATAAAGGACATATGTATTCTTTCCGTTTTAAATTGTATGCAACGTTGCTTGTAACGGGATTAACGATATTATTATTTGCGACAAAAGGAGCAGATCTGATTTCCCTGTATCTCACCGACACGGCAGGAAGTGGAGCAACCGAGGTGGCACTGCAGTATGGTCTGGAATACCTGGGCATTATGATGGTTGGTCTGGTTCCATTTGCGGTAAACCAGTCCTATGCTACTAATATTAAAGAAACCGGGCAGACGTTGGTGCCGATGATCGCAAGTTTTGTAGCGGTTGGAAGCAATGCGGTTTTGGACTATCTGTTTATTTTCGGAATTGGACCATTTCCAAAATTAGGAGTTATTGGTGCAGCACTGGCAACTGTGATCGCACGCTACATAGAAGCATTTATCATTATTATCTGGGCACATTCCCACAAGGAGAAAAACAGGTATCTGGAAGGTGCGTAC
Source organism: Roseburia inulinivorans DSM 16841 (assembly GCF_000174195.1). Taxonomy (GTDB): domain Bacteria; phylum Bacillota; class Clostridia; order Lachnospirales; family Lachnospiraceae; genus Roseburia; species Roseburia inulinivorans. The sequence goes on from NZ_ACFY01000013.1 coordinate 6,766, forward strand.
ACCGGATTTGGAATGCCAAAAGGGGAATTGAAGGCAATTATTATCAAAGGCTTCCCACTTATGTTCAACGAGGTTTTATGGGCAGCAGGCATGACAACCGTTACCCAGTGTTATTCCATTCGAGGATTGGAAGTTGTAGCAGGTCTTAATATTGCAACTACGATCACGAATCTGTTTAACATTATCTATATCCAGCTTGGAGCATGTATCAGCATTGTGGTTGGTCAGTATCTTGGGGCTGGTGAACTGAAAAAAGCGAAAGACGCAGATAATAAAATGATTGTTTTCAGTGTATTCTGCTGTGCGCTTGTGGCGGGCGTGATGCTTGTGATCGGTAGATTTTTTCCACAGATTTATAATACTTCTGAACAGATCAAAGAGCTTGCAACCAGTTTTATTGCAGTTTCGGCAATTATTATGCCATTTTGTTCCTTTAGTCATGCTTCTTATTTTACGTTGCGCTCCGGAGGAAAAACGTTGGTCACTTTTTTGTTTGATTCGGTTTTTACCTGGGTGGTTGTAGTTCCGACAGCATTTGTGCTTGCACATTACACAGGACTTGGAATTGTGAGCGTTTATTTTTTTGTGCAGGCGACAGAGCTTATAAAAGTAGCAATTGGTTATTTTATGGTACGAAGCAATGTGTGGCTCGTACAGATGGTATAGTGAGGTAGAAAAATGTATTTAATTTCAGAAACAACAAAAGAAGAGAGAGAGGCGATTGTCAAGGAATCTCTTGGAAATATTGAAGCAAGCTGTGATGGCTGTATGTCTGGGCTGGCAGAAATGTATCAGGACTATATTGACGGGAAAAGAGAGCTGCGTGAAATCAATATGGAATTTAATGCGCGTTACGTCAAAGGGGAAGATATGCCGGGCAGAGAACGCTGTTACTATGGACAATAAAATATATGGAAAAATAATAAATGGAATATTTTTTCGGGGCAGAAGGTGCGAAGCATGTATTTTACAGAAAAAAATGAGTATAACGATATTCGGGAAAAATCATTTCTTCAATGGCTGGATGAGATGGAAAAGCATGACGATGTTGCAGTGCGCTGCGGTGTGAAGCTTGCGCGGGAGTATATGCAGTATCTCAAGGATGAAAATGAGAAATTGAGGGAAGAGAATCAGCTGAAAAATAGTTATCTGAAGAAAATGAAGATAACGAATAAATAAAAAGAATAATTTTAATAAGAAAAAGGTGTTTTGACAGAGTTATGTAAACAATAACTTGTCAAAACACCTTTTTTAGTACGATTTATAGGACAGATGATGAGTACAATTAGAGATAACAAGAAAAGTTGATTTCAGTTGGAAATGGAGGATATGGATATGTTAGTTGTAATAAGTAGTGAAGCACCAAAGAAAAGAAAAATTTATCACAAAATGGGCTGCATATATGCAGAAAGAATCAAATTTCAAAATCGATTGGAAATAAAAGTTGAACAAGCAGAAAAAGAAGGTTATTGTGAGTGTAAATATTGCGCAGGACTCAGAGGAGATGTCAGAACTCATAAAGCGCAAATATTATCCTGGACACACAAAAAAGAAATGGAATTTAAATTTGATGATCATACAGAAACATTATATATAAAAACGAAAATTGGTTTTTGGAAAATATATTTAAAAGATGATATAGATAAATACCTTTTATATCATAGAAATACATTTGACGCTAATACAGATTATCAGGAACTTATCCGGGGAGAATTTCACAGACAAAAAGATGTGAAACAGACAGACTCGTTAGTAAAATTAGTAGAGTACATAGATGCGCATGACAAAGCCAAGGTTGTAATTCAGGATGATTACCATAATCTTCCGAGACGCACGAAAAAGCAGAAAAAATATTATAAACAGGCAGAGCGAAAAGTGAAGCGAGAGGCTGTGAAAAGAATGGACACACTGTTTGCCATGTTGGAAAGGCAAAATCCAAGCTTAAAAAATGTTTCGATATATGAAAGGAGCAGCGTATGTTAAAATTGTTAGTTTACCTTATGTTTTTTCCTATTATTATTGCATTTAAAATGATGGGATGGATTGTAAAAGGAATTTTGGGAATCGTTAAAATGATTGGCGTAGCGGATTTCTTCTGGAAATTATAATGTATATTAACGTTGCTATCCGCGTATTTTGGAAGTAAAATTATGGAATAAGCAAGATGAATTTTAGAAAAAGAAGGTAGGCAACATGTTTTTTATGATGGGAATTACAGATGGGAGAAAAGACTTTGACTTTCATCAGCAGATAATCTGTGATATCTGTGGAAAATACGGAAGGTTTCAGGTGTTTATGACCTATACGGTGCTGTCGTTATTTTTTATCCCATGTTTTAAGTGGAATAAGCATTATTATGTGCAGACAAGCTGCTGTAATACAGTCTATGAGTTGGATGCGGAGATTGGAAAACGAATTGCAGCAGGTGAGGATATGGAGATTCTGCCGCAACATTTGAGGCAAATGAATCAGCAGGGATATGGATATACGATGAGGCATTGCAGAAATTGTGGATTTTCCACAACGGAAGATTTTGAATATTGCCCGAAATGCGGTACAAGATTAAGTGAATAATAATTAAACACAGAAAAAAATTTGGCAGTTCAAATAATTAGAAAGCAGAAGATATGTTAGGAAATAAAAAAGGAAAGATGATATGCGGATATGTACCGGATTATGTACTCTTTGATTTGGAGACGACCGGGACATCTTGTATTTATGATGAAGTCATTGAAATATCAGCGGTAAAAGTACGGAGTGGAAAAGTTGTGGAGGAGTTTAGCCAGCTTGTGAATCCGAAAAGACCGATTCCGTATGCCGCGAGTATGGTTAATCATATTTCGGATGAGATGGTGGCAAATGAGCCGGATTTTGGGCAGGTGCTGCCTGAGTTTTTAACATTTGCCGGAGATGATATTCTGGTAGGTCATAATATCCAGACATTTGATATGAAATTTTTATATCGGGATTGTGAGCGGCTTTTCCAGCAGAAATTAACGAATGATTATGTTGATACGCTGCGGGTTGCAAAGCTCTGTTTCCCGGAGTGGCGGCACAGGAGACTCAGCGATCTTGCAGAGCATTATGGAATTTCAACAAGAGGTGCACACAGGGCGCTGACAGACTGTAAGATGAATCAGCAGGTATTTGAGTATCTGGCAAAAGAATTGGAGAAAATGCCGGCAGCAAAAAAGCAGTCGAAAGAAAAAATCTGCCCGGAATGTGGGCTTCCGATGAAAAAAAGAAATGGACGTTTCGGGGAATTCTGGGGCTGCATAGGGTACCCGGATTGCAGGCATACTGAAAATACATAGTATATAAAAACAGCCGATGCTTACGCATCGGCTTCATTATTTTTATCAGGATGAATACTTGCCTTGATCCGGCGTTTTAAAACAGAGACTTCCAATGGTGAAAAAAGAAGATCGTCAATGATTTCCGAGGAAACTGCTGTCTGTATCTGGTCTAAAGAGCCCTCCCTACAGATTGCAATGACCGGGCATACGTGATTCGGGTTTGCATCTTTTATCGTATCCCATATAAATTTGCCGGAATCTGTTGTATCAGATACATCTGCAAAAATTGATATCTTTAAATGCATCCATCGTCTGTCTGCGTCGCAGAACTTCGAATCCGTCAATCCCCGGCATTACCAGATCAAGTAAAACGAGATCGATCAGATGGCTGCTTTTTTCAAGAATCATTAAACATTCTTCGCCCGAAGTGGCTTCTTCGAGGCGAAAATGTTCTCCCAGCATCTCTTTTATAATTGCACGTTGAAATTTTGAGTCATCAACAATTAAAAGAGTTTCTTTCTTTTGTAAGTACATACTAATCCCCCATAAGGAATGGACTCTAATACGAATAAGTCTATCAGCGATACTACAGCACATTTGGATTTGGATATTCAATAAAGAATTCGCACTGCAAGACTTTTTGACAAACATTTTTGACCGTGGTATAATTCCTCCCCGATTAAGGAAAATATAAGAGAAAAGAGCAAAAAGTCAAGGTTTCAGGACTTAAAATAAATATAAGATCAGGAGGAAAGCAGGGATTCGTAAGGAATCGTTGCGAGAAAATTATGTGTACAGCAGCAACTTATAAAACAAAAGATTTTTATTTTGGAAGAACGTTAGATTATGAATTTTCATATGGAGAGCAGATTGCAGTGACACCGCGCAATTATCCGTTTCATTTCCGGCATATGGGGGATGTTGCAAAACACTATGCGATCATAGGAATGGCGCATGTTGCAGCAGATTATCCGCTGTATTATGATGCGGTCAACGAAAAAGGTGTTGGGATGGCAGGACTTAATTTTGTCGGAAATGCTTATTTCCCGGAAGTGACAGAAGGAAAAGAAAATGTTGCCTCCTTTGAATTTATTCCGTGGGTGTTAGGACAGTGTGCCAACATGAAGGAAGTACGTGCATTGCTGGCTAAGATCAATATTACAGGAACACCTTTTGCGGAAAATATGCCGGCGGCTTCCCTGCACTGGATCATTGCGGACGCTGATGAGGCTGTCACAGTGGAATCCATGAAGGATGGACTGAAAATTTATGACAACCCGGCGGGCGTTATGACAAATAACCCACCATTTGACCAGCAGATGTTTCTGTTGAACAATTACAGAGGACTTTCGCCAAGACAGCCGGAAAACCATTTTTCTGAGAAACTTCCGTTGGAATGCTATAGTCGTGGCATGGGAGCATTGGGTCTGCCTGGAGACCTTTCCAGTGCATCCCGTTTTGCCCGGGTGGCTTTTACGAAAATGAACTCTGTTTCCGGTGATTCGGAGGAGGAGAGCGTTGGTCAGTTTTTCCATATTTTAGGATCCGTGGAGCAGCAGAGAGGATGCTGTGAAGTGGCAGAAGGAAAATATGAGATCACGATTTATACTTCCTGTTGTAACGCCACAAAAGGTATTTATTATTACACAACTTATACGAACCGTCAGATCACAGCGGTGGATATGCACAGGGAAGATCTGGATGGAAGTGGACTGATCCATTATCCGATGCTGGAAAAAGAGCAGATCCTGCGGCAGAATTAATAAAAAATAGTTAAGATTTGGAAAAATTTTTATAACGAAATTGACAGGACAGGCATTCTTATATTAAACTAACGAATATAAGAGGGAGTAGTTAGCATCTTCGGATGGAATAGTAGTCGTCATCACGCTGAAAGGCCGGTTATTATTGTAAGTAACGAGACTTTTATCACTCAAAAATTTTTTTGATGCGATAAAGGTCTCTTTTCATAATCAATCCTTTATCGCAGGAAAGGAAGGCGTTATGGAATATTTACTGTTACTCGTTGGTTTTGTACTTTTAGTAAAAGGTGCAGATTTTTTCGTGGAGGGAAGTTCTTCTCTCGCAAAAATCATGAAAGTACCGAGCGTCATCATTGGTCTTACCATTGTTGCGATGGGAACCAGTGCCCCGGAGGCATCTGTCAGCATTAATGCGGCGCTCACAGGCAATAATGACATTGCGATCAGCAATGTTGTCGGTTCGAATATTTTTAACGGTCTTGTGGTGGTCGGTATCTGTGCGTTCTTAGCAAGTTTTAAGACAAATCTCGATATTTTAAAAAGAGATATGCCTCTCAACATTGTGATCACAATGATTCTCTGTTTCATGTTTATGGATGGAAAACTGAGCCGTATCGAAGGTCTGATTCTACTGGCAGGAATGGCAGCATATATTGTAAGCATGATTTATTCTGCTTTGAAAAATCGTGAAACTGGTGAGGATTGTAAGGTACTGTCGCTGCCAAAAAGTATTGTGTTTATGGCAGGCGGTCTTGTGGCAGTTATTTTTGGT
>NZ_ACFY01000012.1 GCF_000174195.1 Roseburia inulinivorans DSM 16841
CCGTTTTCTGCTGTGGTATCTGTATAACTTGTACCTTCCACGTTTTTCGCCAATGTTACCCATTTTCCACTCTCTGTTTTTCTATATACCTGATATTTTTTTGCATCTGAAACTGCCTTCCATTTTATCTGTACACCAATAGCTGTATTTGCAAATTCATCTAACTCTACATTGTCCAAGGTCATATTCATATTCCACTGTGCATACAAAACAATATCACTCTTCGGATTTAAAATCTCGTCTCCCGGCTTATAGCTTGTTCCACTTCCATCCTCTTTTGTATTCCAATCAGCAAAACTATATCCCGCTCTCGTATAAGTACATTCTTCCACAACTGCGGCTATATTTACCAGATATGTTTTTCTGATACTATCTCCAGAGCCTCCATTCGGATTATACTTGATAGTATATACATTTCCATCACTTGTCACGCCGCAATAATGCTGCATATTTTCTTCTATATCTGACACTGCCTGATAACCGGTCGTCACATTTTGCACTTTATTATTACTGTCAATGTAAGCAATCACAGGAAAATAGATCTGAGTTACTGAGGAATTCATATGAACATAACTCCACATCTGGCTCTGGGCTGTTGAAGAATTCTCTGCGTTTTTATATACAAAACATATATCATCATTTCCATATGTGTTTTTAAACGCTGTGACCTCATCTGAAGAAGTCGTGTTAACCGCAACTGCTACGATATCTGCACCGGTATATGTATTCTTTGAGAGTCCCTGAATGGTTGCCTGTGAATAACCACATTGTGTACTGAAATAAATCATAATCTTTGGTTTTGAGGACGAAGCAGTTGTAACCGTTGTACCACCAAGTGCCACATTATCGTATTGTGGATTATCACAATTCAATGGGGCATTGAAAGTTTTTTCATAATATGAATTTAGAGCCATCGGATATGCATCATTAAATGCTTCTGTCGTATATTCTGCGCTCCTTGTATGATCGGCAGAAAAATCTTTTTCACTCTTCAACAGATAATGGTCGAGTATCTGTGAATCCTGACCATCCCATGTAGTATCAACATTGTAATAAACATCACCTACTCTTACAATATTCCATGCATGTGAACCACCATTTGCAGTTCCTGAAATAATTCTAACAGACAATCCAGCCTCTTTACACATCCGGTAAAAAAGCACTGCATATCCATTACAGACTGCTTTTCCATTGCATAATGCACCATATGCCGTGTATTTTACCGTATTGGTACTGTCACTTAATCCATCATAATCATAATCCACATGATCACAGATATAATTATGAATGGCAATTACCTTCTCCTCATCTGTTTTTTCATCCACATTCAATGATTTCAGCGCACTTTTAACGGCATTTGTCAGTTTCTCCTCCTGCTCAGCCGTCGAAAAATAATTCATATAATATGTATAAGTTACTCTTGCTGTATAGCCCCTCGTACTGATGTTGTACCCGACTCCGCCATATTTAAGAGCATCCCCTTCCTGCCCTGAACAGGATTCCGTATATTCTTCTGCAGACGTCATTGCATTGACCGGTCCAACCTTATTATCAATCTCAACCGGTACACTGACCGTTATCTGACTATTTCTTGCCACAAGCTGTTCTTTCAGATACTGATATAACGCCTCTTCTGTGTCAAGTTGTACCACATCTTCTGAAAGGACAGACGCATCTTCTACTTTTGTCTGTGGTAACGTCTCTCCATCTGCTAAAATCACATATGGACTTATCTCATACTCCAAACGTTCCTCTTGGTTATAATCCCATCCTGTTTCAATATCCTTTGCTTTAACTATCACATGTGTAAAAAGAAGAAAAGCTATAACAAAAACAAAAAATTTACAAATATTTTTTTCTTTGACCCATATTAAAATCTCCTTATAAAGATAGGTAGTGTCAAAAACTACCTGTTTTTTATTGTTCTAAATCCTTTAAAACCTTGAATTTTGGAGGTTTGCAAATAAAAAGAGCATTTACCTCCTTTTTTTTGTATAATGTCTATCGCCAAACAAACCTTATACAAAAGGAGTCAATGCTCATGGACATTATACTTTATTTACTTAACATTATTCAATACCAACAGAAACAAATCCGCTGGCTTTTTAACTTTATCTGCAGATATATTCCTCTTAAGCAGTGGTCTTTTGACGATTCTCATTCTCCCAAATATCAAAAATTCAAGATTGATAAACTCCCAAAGATTATCCATTACGAAAAATGGGATTACTTGGACTACATTCCTTACCTTGAATGGAAGTACGGCAAGAAAATAAAGCCTGTTAATCGTCGCAAGGATTGTGATATTTCTAATGACTGCACATGTCCTCGCTGCAATGCTCCCTAGCCTTATCTCTACAAGAACAATGGTAAAAAAGGACAAATTCTGTGCAAAGTCTGCTCCACTGCATTCTCTCCGGAAGAAAATCGTTTTTCAAAGTCCTACTCCCTCAAATGCCCGCACTGCAATCATTCGCTGGCTCACAAGAAAGACCGCAAACACTTTGTTGTCCACAAATGCGTGAATCCCAAATGTCCTTATTATCTTCACAACCTTAAAAAGGTTGATAAGAAAGACTTGGCAGAAGACTATGGAAAAAACAAATATAAACTCCACTACATCTATCGTGAATTCCAGATAGATTTCTTTCGCATGGACTTAAATAGTCTGCCTAAAAATGCATCTTCTTTGAAATTTACCAGACACGATCAGAATGTCATGTCTCTCTGTCTTACCTACAAAGTAAATCTCGGATTATCGCTCCGTAAAACAGCTCAGGCTTTAAAAGACATCCATGGCATCAGCATCTCACATCAACAGGTTGCCAACTACTGTAAAACCGCCTCGATCTGCATAAAACCTTTCGTAGATAATTACGATTACGGAACCGGCAAAGTATTTACTGCTGATGAAACATACATCAAAATCCGTGGCGTCAAAACCTACATTTGGTTTATCATGGACGCTGCCAAACGTTCTATCATCGGTTACCAGGTATCTGATAATCGTGGCGTAGGTCCCTGCATTCTTGCAATGCGGATGGCATTTCGGCATCTAAAAGAACTCCCTAAAAACTTTAAATTCATTGCAGACGGCTACAGTGCATATCCCCTTGCCGCCCAGCAGTTCTTCCATGAATTCGGTGATAAGTTTAAGTTTGAAATCACACAAGTAATCGGACTCACCAATGACGATGAGGTTTCTAAAGAATTAAGGCCTTACAAGCAGATGATTGAACGCTTAAACCATACATACAAAGCTTCCTATCGTAAAACCAACGGCTTTGATAACATTGATGGAGCCAACTATGATCTCGCCCTCTGGGTTGCTTATTACAACTTCCTAAGACCACACAAACACAACAACTATAAAGTCTTAAATGAAGTCGAAATGCTGTCTCAGGCTGACACGATGCTTGG
>NZ_ACFY01000011.1 GCF_000174195.1 Roseburia inulinivorans DSM 16841
GCTAAATAGTCTTAAATTCTTGAAAAATCAAGGGTTTAAGGCTATTTTTGTATATGCAGATTTTATGAATCCTTTTTAATGCGGAAAATTCCATAAGATGGTATAATAAAAAAGATAAATTACTGGAAACAATGAATTAAGGTAACCTTAAGGTTATTCGAGTTGGAAAGTAAGATTTACGTGTTAAGATGGCATCATCAAAGATAAGAGGAGGAAAAAATATGTGGACGAGAGCGGAATTAAAAGACAGAGCAAAGTTTGCATTTAAAAGAAACTATTGGAGAAGTGTGCTGATCAGTTTACTGCTGGCGCTTTTGATAGGAGGCGGCAGTGGCGCAGGAAGTGCAGGTTCGGCTATGTCATCAGCTTTAGGAAGTGACGGAAGTGATATTACCTCGGACTCCTATGATGATTTTTATGATGACGCAGATGACATCTGGTATGGGATGAATGATGTCTATGACAATACAGATCATACAGCACTTCTTTTTGCAGGAGTCATTTTTGTTGTGATCTTTATGATTGTATTTGTGATCATTATGACTGTTACAATTCTTTTGGATGCATTTATTTTTAATCCATTGGAAGTGGGATGTAAACGTTTCTATTTAAGAAACCTCAATGAGGCAGCTTTAGTGGGAAATGCCGGATACGCATTTGATAACAATTATAAAAATATTGCAAAGACAATGTTTTTCCGTGATCTGTATACTGTTTTGTGGTCAATGCTTTTTATTATTCCTGGCATTGTAAAGTCATATGAATACCAGATGATCCCATATCTGCTGGCAGACAATCCACAGATGACAAAAGAGGAGGCATTTGCAGAGAGTAAGAGAATGATGCAGGGACAGAAATGGAATGCATTTGTTTTGGATTTATCATTCATTGGATGGGATATTTTATCTGGAATGACAATGGGAATCCTGGGAATCTTTTATGTGCAGCCATACAAAGATGGAACACATGCCGCATTATATGAAGCTTTAAGATACAGAACTCCGTATCAGCAGATTCAGAATCCGGCACCTTACCAGCAGAATACTGCAATGAATCAGCAGACAACAGAGATGCCGAATAGATTTGAAAATCAGAATATCGATCAGCCGTTTGAGGACAGAACGGATTATTAGGAGAACAACTACGGATGGATTACAAAATCTTGATCGCAGATGATGAGCCGGAGATCAGAAATCTTCTCCGGCTTTATCTGGAAAATGAAAACTATCATGTAATAGAAGCGGAGGACGGACAGCGGGCGCTCGATTTATTGCGGGCAGAGCAGCCGGCATTATGTATTTTGGATATTATGATGCCGAAGATAGACGGCTATCATGTATTGCAGCAGATTCGCAAAGAGAGTAATATTCCAGTGATCATTTTGTCAGCGAAGGACGCAGATTCGGAAAAAATCCTGGGATTAAATCTGGGAGCAGACGATTATCTGGCAAAACCGTTCAATCCTTTAGAGGCAGTTGCCAGAGTGAATTCTAACATTAGGCGTTTTTATTCTCTTGGAACAAAAGTGGTTCAGGAGGGAAATTTAGCTGTTCGGGATCTGGTATTGAATCAGGACGCGTGTACTCTGAAAAAAGGAGACAAAATCATACAGCTGACCTCTGTGGAATATCGCATCATGGAACTGTTAATGAAGCATCCGGGCAAAGTCTTTACAAAACAGCAGATTTATGAACATGGATGGGGGGAAGATTATATTGTGGCAGACAATAACATTATGGTCTGCATCAGTAAGCTGCGGGCAAAACTGGATGATAATCCTTCCGCTTATATTCAGACAATCCGTGGTCTGGGATATCGCTTGGAGAAGTAAATGAAGAAACAGAATGATTTACAGTGGTTTTTGATCAAAAAATTTATTGAAATACTAGCAGTTGTTGGAGTTGTGGAATATCTGTTGACTTTTCTGGTCAACAGATTTGTGCTGCCTAACGTACTGCTATATTTTTTTCCGGGCGTGGAAGAAAATCCGCTTTTGCTCGGCTCCGGCGTGATCTTCTTCCTGTCTGCAGTTTTAATGTTACTGATCTTAGGAGCATTGAATGCAATGTTTCCATCACCGCTTCATGAGATGGTACAGGCGGCTTTGGAACAAATGCAAAAAAATTTCATGCATACCGTTTCCGCTGGAAAAACTAATTTTTCCTTTTATGAATTAAACAGAGGGCAGGCAATTCTGCTTTTTCTGGTTGCTTTTGTAGTAGTGTTGGTAATTTTAACCCCGTATGTGTTAGGGGCAGTTTGTTTTGCAAAAATAACGATTAAAGAGTTTCGTCAGATCCAGAGAGAGAGGGAGGAGGAACAGAAAGAGTTTGACCGTAAAAGAAATCTGATGCTATCAGACATTGCACATGATCTCAGAACGCCGATGACCACGGTTAACGGTTATGCAAAAGCACTGGCAGACGGAATGGTGGTGGAGCCGGAGAAACAGTTGGAGTATTTGCAGGCAATACAGAATAAGTCGGCAAGGATGAACGATCTGATCCATTTATTATTTGAGTATGTAAAATTAGACAGTGAAGGTTTTTCACTGGACAGAAAAGAAACAGATCTGAGTGAACTGTTACGTGAAAATGCTGCACTCATTTATGCAGACTTTGAAGATGCAGGGATGGAATTCGAGATTGATATTCCGGAAGAAGTGGTTTCGGTATCCGTTGATTCAATCCAGTTTTCCAGAGTGATCACGAATCTTTTGAATAATGCAATGAAGCACAATGAGAGTGGTACGCATATAAAGATTGGCATGTACCGGAAAAATGGATACATTTATATTCTTGTAGCAGATAGTGGCAGGAGAATTCCGGGCGAGCTTGCGGAACATTTATTTGAACCATTTACAAAAGGAGATGTATCCAGAAAAAGTGGAAGTGGAAGCGGACTAGGACTTTCGATTGCAAAAAAAATCATTGAAATGCATGGATTTCAAATGGATTTTATACAACAGCTGGACGAGAAAAAAATTCCGCAGATTGCAGGCTATACAAAAGAATTTGTCATCCAGATCGCGGACGACAGCTACGACTCATCCCTCACGGCATGACGAAAAGCGCAGGGCAATAAAAAGAAAGCTGCGCATATAGACAAGCCGGAGGGATTTTTATATAATGAATAAAAAGTATTGCAACAGGAAAAAGGAGACTCTCATTGGATACATTTGAGATGTTAAAAAGGCTGTTAAGCCAGAATGAATTTGAACTTTTGCTGCCGGATCAGACAGGAGCAAAAGAAAAGAACACGGATAAAACAGATATTCGTCTGGTATATCAGATGAATGACACGATAGAAAGCTTTCTTGTTTTTAAGGAAGCAAGAATGACAGGTACATACAAAGAAGATTATGAAGGGGCTATTGAGGCCTCTTTTTATCGCGATGGGGATGATTACGCACTTGTTGTCCGACAGGAAGAGGAGGATTGTGTTGTCACTATCCTTTTTAAAACGCTGGAGCTGGAAACAAATCTGTATAATTATGGTGATATTGCGCATTTTTGGAGAAAAGGTTATGAAAATCTGCGGCAACTGGAATTTCGTATTGCGGTATTATGGGATAAATATGAGTATCTTGGTGAGGCTGTCTGCAATGAGGAAGAACGAAAACTCGTGCAGTTAGCCTATTTTCCACCTCTGAATTATACCTGTTATCCGGCGGTTTCAAAGCAGTACATTGTGCCGCGAGACAATCCATGGATACCGTCGGATGGTGCATTTTCCTTGATGAAAGAGATGGCAGAGCAGGTGGGTGACAGAAAAATTGAAAAATGGATACATTTTTATGAAAGGTATCCATATCCTGTTGTTGCAAGGTGTCTTGCAGTTTTATTACATCGGAATGCGCATGCAAAAGTAGTGGATCTGATCACAGAGAGGTTAAAAAAAAGCGACATCCGTTTATCCTAATCGATCTTTTGGCGAAAAAGAGGATGAAAATATCGGGAAACTTTTAGGGCGGGCAGAAAAACGGAAAGAAGAATTGGAGCGTGCGGGAATCCATGCGGAGGTACTGCACGAAGAGCCGTTTACGACCGCAAAGGATACGCTGGATTTTCATGTGTATGTCATGCAATTGAAAAAAGGCGTAATAAACAGAAAAGTTTTGATCGAGGAAATTTCAGAATAATCACAGAAAAGAAAGAAGAATTTTGCAATGAACGAATTAATGGAGCAGATTAAGAAAAAAGATGCCAGGGCATTTACGCATGGAGGAAAATTTCATGCGGATGATGTGTTTTCGGCAGCACTTTTATTTTATATAAATCCGGAAATTACGATTTTACGTGGAAATCGTGTGCCGGATGATTTCGATGGAATTGTGTTTGATATTGGAAGAGGTGCGTATGACCATCATCAGAGGGACAGCAGAGTCCGGGAAAACGGTGTGCCATACGCTGCGTTTGGATTGTTGTGGGAGGCAGTCGGTGCAGAGATCCTTGGGGAAGAGCTGGCAGAGGAGTTTGACGAGGCTTTTGTGCAGCCGCTGGATCATAATGATAACACGGGGGAGAAAAATGAGCTTGCAAACCTGATTGGCAATTTCAATCCGACCTGGGATGCACAGGGTGGAAATGATGAGGCATTTTTTCAGGCAGTAAGCGTTGCAGGCATGATCCTTGAAAACAAATTTGAGCGTTATCGCGGAAATGAGCGGGCAGACAGGCGCGTGGAGGAGATTTTAGAAGAACACCGGCAGGCGGTTACATCTGGTAAAAGGGACAGCGAAGATGCAAAGATTCTGATTTTACCGGAGTTTGTGCCGTGTCAGAAGCGGTTGTCGGAGACGGAGATTGCATTTGTCATATTCCCATCCAATCGTGGTGGATACTGTATACAACCACAGAAGAAGGAATATTCCATGAATTACAAATGCAGTTTTCCGGCAGAGTGGCTTGGTCTTGAAAATGAAGAATTGGAACAGGTTACCGGATTACAGAGTGCAGGATTTTGTCATAAGGGAGGATTTCTTATGACGGTGGGAATGTTAGAGGACGCGGTGAAAGCCTGCCGTATCAGCATGGAGTTATATCATGAAAATCCGACAATCGTAAATCTCGGCGGGGATTCCTGTATAGATCCGCTGTTAAAGCAGCTTCCGGGAATGCAGGAGGCAACGGTGATACATATGGATTTTATGCAGCTCCCAGAGCTTACAGTGGATGGAATTTACGGTGAAGCAGCGATGGACAAGCAGCAGTGGAAAAACGAAGTCAAAGAGAATCTGAAACGGATTTTAAAACAGAAGCCGGAGGCAGTATATGTGGAAGGAAATGTGTTTGAGACATATCCAATCGTACATCAGCTGCGGAAAAAACATATTCCAGTATTGACAATGATGGAAAAAGATGGACAGAAATTAATCATTCAAATTCCTTCCGGGTCTTAAGTTACAGGAAGATAAAAAGTAGAGAGGAGCAATTTTTTTGAAAAGTAATAAATACGAAATTGATATGTGCAACGGTTCCATAATGGATAAACTGGTTTCGTTTGCACTGCCATTGATGCTGTCTGGCATTTTACAGTTAATGTTCAATGCAGTGGACATTATTGTTGTGGGAAGATTCAGTGGAAGTGAAGCGCTTGCAGCAGTCGGTTCCACAACGGCACTGATCAATGTTTTTACCAATCTTTTTATTGGAATCTCACTTGGGGCAAACGTGCTTGCAGCAAGATTTTTTGCTGCCGGACGCAAGGAGGAAATGTCAGAGACCGTACATACCTCCATCACGCTTGCGCTAATCAGCGGAATTCTCATGGCGTTTGTTGGGCTTGTTTTTTCCAAAGGGGCATTGGAATTAATGGGAACACCGGAAGATGTGATCGGACTGTCGACGCTTTATATGCGGATTTACTTTATGGGAATGCCGTTTTTTATGCTGTATAATTATGGTGCGGCGATTCTCCGTGCAGTGGGTGACACAAAAAGACCATTGTATTTTCTGATCATCGCAGGAGTGATCAACGCAGGCTTAAATATGGTATTAGTGATTGTATTTGGACTTGGAGTTGCGGGAGTTGGAATCGCCACCGTGTTTTCCCAGATGGTTTCCTGTGTGCTGGTTTTGACCTGTCTTTGCAGAACAGAGGGAAGTTATAAACTTTCTTTTTCAAAACTTTCTATGAAAGGCTATTACCTGAAACAGATTTTTCAGGTGGGAATTCCGGCAGGCATACAGAGTACCGTCATCAATTTTTCTAATGCATTACTACAATCGTCAGTTAATTCTTTCGGTTCAACCGCGATGGCAGGTTACACGGCAGCAAACAATATTCTGGGATTTTTGTATGTTTCCATCAATTCTGTGACACAGGCATGTATGAGTTTTACAAGTCAGAATTTTGGTGTTGGAAAGTATAAACGAATGGACCGCGTACTGATCGACTGTATGATTTTATCGGTGGGAGCAGCACTTGTTTTAGGATGCGGGGCGTATTTTTTCGGAGCGGAAATATTACAGATTTATACAGAGGAAGCAGACGTGATCCAATGTGGTGTTGAGATTTTATCCATCACGACAGTTCCATATTTTCTGTGCGGTATTATGGATCTTTTTCCGGGTGCACTGCGTGGAATGGGATATTCCGCAGTGCCAATGGTATTGTCTATTATCGGAACTGTCGGAATGCGTGTTCTGTGGATTTTTGCATTTTTTCCACAGCACAGATCACTGTATTTTCTGTTTATTTCCTATCCGGCATCGTGGATTGCAACAATCGTAATGCAGGTGGTATGTTACTATTTTGTAAGAAAGCATTGTTATAAATAGGGGGAAAACGAACCAATGATAATCTGTAAAAACTGTGGGGCGGAATATGATGATGAGCAGGACCGCTGCCCTTATTGTGGTGGGGATAACTTTGGCAAATCTGTCCAGGTGCATGAGGACATGATGAATGAGCTGGAACGTGAAAAAAAACGGTGGAAGGAAATGCCGGAAAAAGTGGCTGGCAAAGGAATGTCGTGGACAGCAAAGCTTGGGATAGCAGCAGTGATAATGGTTGCAGTGATCTGTATCATTGTATTTATTGTTTCCAGTATTTCCCATAAAGTATCTTATCGGGTAGAACAGAAGAATCTGGAAAAATTAGAAAGCCTGTATCAGAGCGGAGATTATGAGGGAATCTGTGAATATCTGAAAACAGTGGAATATACCTATCAGTCTTATTTTGATAAATATACAGAGATTGCGGGAATGCAGCGTTATTTGAATTATCTGAATGACGAGGATGATTCTTATCTGCAATGGATCGTAGAGAATGATAAGGCAGATGCATTGAGCAACATCAGTTACATCGTTAGTATATTAAATGAATGTCAGGAGGCAGCGGACGCATATTACAAGTATGAGGAAGAGGATGCTGTGGCATATTACAAAGAATATTGTTATGATTATATGAAGGAACACTACGAGATATCTGAGGATGAGATAAAGTCCTGCATAGATAAAGCCGGTGGGTTGACTTACGATGATAAAGATCAGATTACAGAAGCGTTACAGAAACTTGCAATCAGCCGATTAAAAGACAAAATGGAGTAAAGTATATGAAATGTTCAAAGTGTGGATATGATTATCCAGCCAGAGAGACAAAATGTCCTTATTGTGGAGAGCCAAATAAACTTGGTATGGAATGGGAAAAGGAGGAAGACGAAACAAGAAAAGAAACACTTCTTACCAAAGCAAAAGTGTTACATTCCATGCCGCTTTATGTTGCTAATAAAATTATGAATATCATTCTTTTGCTGGCAGTTGTACTTCTTGTTGTTTTATTTCTTGTCTTTTTCATTTTAGGCTATGTGGATGAAAAGCATACAGAACATCAGAAAAGATCAGCATCGGTAGAAGCAGCAGAAGAAATTTTCAAGACGGGAGATAATGCAGCGTTGGATGCGTATCTGCATGAGTATGAAGTTTATGCAGAGGACGGGTATGAAAAGTATACAGAACGTGTAGATATCTATGATAGATACAGCCATTTTATAGAAGATGTGATGGATTTAAGGGAGAAGTCTGACTGGGAAAGTGACAAAACGCCAAGGGCATATGAAGTGGAAGATATCCTATACTATGCGCATGAAATTTTGCTTCAGGATGATTATCGTATCAGTGAAATTGAATTTCAGGAAAACCAGAAATATTTCAGTGAAATCCAGCAGAATACGATTGCAACATTAATGGGGACTTTGGAAATGACAGAGGAAGAAGTGAATGAATTTGTAAAGTGCGATCGATATTATGATGAGGAGGAAACTTTTGTAAAAATAATTTTTGAGAGAAAGGGGTGGGAATATGAAGAAAATTAATATCACCTTTTCTTTTCGGGATGAAACTGGAGATTACAGCGTAAAAGTGTTCCCTTTTGTTATAAAATGCATAGTGTCAGTGATCGTGGTATTTAATTTTATAGTAATTGCAATGGCATTACCAGGAGAAATCAGTGATCATGTGAAATATTCGGGAAAGGAATATTATAAATCAAGGTGTGAGGAAAAGTATATTGACAGGGAGTTTGACAGTCTGCATGACTATTTAAATCTGTATCATCTGCAGGGAGAAGATTACGGGATTTATTGGGAGATGGTAAACGGTTATGAGGATTATACCATATATATGAATTATAAATCCATGGAAGAGCAGGAAAATATATCTTTTTCTTATATGGGAAAGTATGATCAGCCGCAGGAGATTTCCTTTATAACATCGCAGAAAATAGAAGAGTATCGCAATAAAGTGTTAGAAAATGCAGAGAATGTGAAATATGAGAGAAATAAAAGATATTTCACAGAGTTTGCACAGAAGGCACAGTGAAAATTTTAAAGCAGAGACATTTTGCATCAGGCAGAAAAGAGGAAAAAGGAATGGGAAAAAGATATATTGACTGTTCAGCCAGAGAACTGGCTGCCTATCATAAAAAAGAATTATTACAGTCCATTGCGGACAGCGAAGGAAGAGTGCTTGCAGCAGAGACGATCGGTACAGTGACACCAATGCTCGTAAATATTACAAATGCAGAATTTGTAACTTCTCTTGGTGCGGATATTATCATGCTGAATATTTTTGACGTGGATCATCCTGTGATCAATGGATTACCGGAAGTTGCCCCGGAAGATACTATACATGAGGTCAAACGTCTGACCGGAAGGATGGTTGCAATTAATTTAGAACCGGCGGCAGTCCGCAATGATGGAGAAAAATCGGTGTGGAGTCTTACAGAAGGACGGCGCGCAACCGTGGAAAATGCAAAAAAAGCAGCGGACATGGGCGTTGACATGATCGTTCTTACCGGAAATCCGGGTGTTGGCGTTGATAACAAGGCAATTACAAAGGCATTAGCTGATTTAAACGAGGCAGTCGGCGACAGAGTGATCCTGACAGCAGGAAAAATGCATGCATCCGGCATTCTCTCAGAAGCAGGAGAAAAAATACTGACAAAAGAAGATGCTGAGACATTTATTGAAGCAGGGGCAGATGTTCTTTTACTTCCGGCACCTGGTACTGTTCCGGGATTTACCATGGAGCATGCAGCTGAATTGATCAAAACCGCACATGAAAAAGGTGTACTTGCGATGACTACAATTGGAACTTCCCAGGAGGGAGCGGACGAAGCAACAATCCGTCAGATTGCATTGATGTGTAAAATGGCAGGTGCAGACATCCATCATATAGGAGATAGTGGGTACATGGGAATGGCACTGCCGGAAAATATTACGGCATACAGCGTTGCAATCCGTGGAAAAAGGCATACTTACCGCAGAATGGCGATGTCACTTGTAAGATAAAAATAGAATGGTGATTTTCGACAAAAAGAAATGTAATTTTTTG
>NZ_ACFY01000010.1 GCF_000174195.1 Roseburia inulinivorans DSM 16841
GGTGAAAGGTCCCGAATATGCCCAGGTAGTGGGAAATGTATAGCTGAACAGCAAGGGTGTTCACCGTGAGGTAAAATCTGAAGGAAGTCGTTGGCAAATCTCTGGTCCGACGGACAGAAACCGCATACAAGGCTAGGCTACGAGAGATAAGTTGGCATAAAGCAACGAAGTCTAATAACTACCACATTTGTGGTAGCAGAGTAAATGCGGTGGATGAATAAATTAAAGATTGCAGTATTAGATAATGGTGTAGACGAAAAATTGCTTGCATCATGTGGATTACCCGATATAATTCAGCAGAACAAAGGAAATATCAGTGATGAGGAGGATTTGTTTCTGCATGGGACAAATTGTGCCATGATCATAGGGCTTAATTGTGCCGACGCAGAATTATACAGTTATAAACTGCTTGATAATACAGGAAAAGGAAATGTGGATGATCTGAAATCAGCGTTTGACTGGTGTCTGATGAACAATATAAGACTTGTCAATCTGAGTTTTGGAACTACACATGAATATTCCAGATGGTTTTACATCAGCCGTCCGGTGATATGGAAATCACTTTTTAGATCCGCTTTTGTGCATACCGAATCATAATTTCTGCTGAGACATTTGTAAAGACTGCTACGCACCGCAGATGCGGCAAGGTCTTGACAAATATCCCAACAGAAATGGATAAGTCATCAAGCACAAAATAGGCGATTTCCGAGTACCGGAACTCTGATTTCCAAATTTCCGGAAGTGCGATTTCATCGCACAAGAATATTCAACACATTTTAAGGACAAAGGAATAATTCGGCAGTTGGTAAATCAATATGCCAATAAGGGACTTATCATAATTGCGGCAACTGCTAATAGTGGGTATACGGCTTTTCCGGCATCCTTTTCAAATGTTATCGGAGTAAAAGCAAAAGATACATTTAACATTGATGCGGAAGGTTTGCGGGATAAAGGTGTGGATTTTGCAGCTCCATCGGAACACAAAATCTGGTTTGGAGGAAACGATATAACGCTTCAGAAAAGTAACAGCTATGCGGCACCTTATGTAACAGCAATGGCTGGAAGGTTAATGATGGAACAGTCATGGATCAATAATGTATGGCAGATTAAGAAGCATTTATACCAGAAATTCAGGGGAAAATGTGTACAATATATTCCGGATTGGATAGAAAAAGGATGGATTGCCGGAAAGGTATTAAAGAGTAAGGAAGAGGTTTATTTTGAGGTAGCTGCAAAGGAAGAAGCAGACACTGTAATTTTGTATGATAAAAATGAGTTTAATGAATACAGGGAGAAGCACATTGTGTATCTTGGCAATGAAATAGCAGAGCAGCCGGATACACAGTGCTTTTTCTGGAGCAGAAGAAACAGAAAAGAACAGATCTTATGTTCAAGGATAAAGAAGGAGAATATTAATATACCTGTCATACTTTTAAAAAGTGGTAAAGAACAGGATCAGATATGGTGGCTTACGGAATTAAGAAAGAGTTTTGAAGCGGAGGGCTATAATGCATATGCTATTTCCACTGAACAGGAGAGCGTATTGTATGATTTAGAATATATCCCTTTTGCTGTTGATGAAAATATAAGTAATAAGATTGGTGATTTCCTGTATTGGCAGACTTATTACAACCAGTCTGATTTGATTATTTGTGGAATACAGGAAAAAGAAAGTATCGGTGTGGAAGCCGATATATTTGTAAGAATAGAAAATGGGAAGAAGCAGACAGGAATACAAATTTATTGCGACAAAATAAAAAAGGCGCAGATGTGTTTTGGAACCCTCGGAGAGCAGCAGATAAAGGAAGTATATGATTGTCTGCTTACAATCCTGACGGAGGATGAAGATGGGGAATAAAGAAGCAGTAAAGAAACTGCTGGGAATGTTAAAGGGGTATAGAAAAATAATTGCTCTGATTATTGCATGTCTGCTCATTTCAACAGGATTGAATATGTGTATCCCGTTACTAAGCAGGGGGATTATGGATTATGGTTTCATAGGCGGAGATAAAGAACTGCTTATAAAACAGGTAATAGGTTCACTGCTTATCTATATGATGATAGCAGTTATTGATATTATAAAAGAAAAGAAGCGGGTAGATATATCTGCGAATATACAATATTCTTTATCGGAACAGTCATTTCAACGTCTGATGAGGATAAAAGCAAACTATTTCAGCAGTAAAAATTATGCGGAAATCCTAAATAACATAAATATAGATATAGGAAATATGACTTCTGTTGCAGATGAGGGTGTGTTTTTTGTTGTCACTCAGGCATTCAGTATGGTAGGTGGAATTATCGGACTTTTTATCTTAGATTACAGAATGACACTCATGGTACTTCTTTTTATTCCGGTAAAAGCGGTTATTATGAAACATTTTGCAAAGAAGCGAAAAAGAATCATGGACGAGTTTATTACAGAAAGCGAAAAATATGCCGGATGGTTTGGAGATACTGTTGGCGGTGTAAGGGAAGTAAAGCTTTTTGGAATACAGGAAAATAAGAGAGCCGAATTTGCTGACAGACAGCTTTCTGTAATCAATAAACAGAAAAAGATGAATATGCTTGCCCAGTGGAACGGCATAACGGATAACATTATCGTACATCTGCTGACCAGCTTGATATATATTATTGGCGCAAATCTTGTTTTTGATATGCAGCTTTCAGTAGGCAGTGTGTTTGCGTTTATTACATATAGTGCGTATGTGACAGGACCTATTTCAGCAATACTCAATATCGGGTATCTTTTGTCAGGAATTATTCCTTCAACAAAGCGGTATTATGAGTTTATGGCACTTGAAGAAGAAAAGGAAAATGAGGAGGGCATGACCGAGCCTTCTTCGGTGATCTGGAATTACAGAATCTTTCTTTTTCATATGAAAAGGATAAAGCGGTACTGTCCGATATTAATATTGCTTTTCCAAAGGGAAGTAAAACGGTGCTGATTGGTCGGAATGGTTCGGGAAAAAGTACACTGATAAGTCTGTTGCTGCAATTATACCAACCTACAGGCGGAAAATAACATTAAATGGTATAGATATTTCGGAGTTTGTTTTGAGAGAATACAGAAATATGGTATCTGTAGTAAGCCAGGAGATCTATCTGTTCAATTCATCTATCAGGGATAATATCTGTATGTATAAAAATATAGATGATAAGACAATTATGGAAGCCTGTAAAGATAGTGGACTTGCTGATTTTATTTCTGAGGTGTCATTGGATTATGTGGTAGGACAGAATGGGGCAATGCTTTCCGGAGGACAGAAACAGAAAATTGCACTGGCAAGGGCATTGGTGCATAACAGTCCGGTTATTATATTTGATGAAGCCACATCTAATACAGATGTGTATTCTGAACATCAGATTAACGGACTGCTCCATACGAAACTGAAAGAAAAGACGGTCATAATCATTACCCACAAACAGGAGATATTAAAAGAAGCAGATCAGATTATCATGCTGAAAGATGGTGCTGTTGTTGGAAGTGGAGTCTATGATGATTTGTCAAAAGATAATCTGGAATTTAAAAATATTGAATAATACATTGCCATGAATTGACAGGAGATAGTAAAATCTGCAAAGTATTACACGAAAATGGCAAATGGTTACAGATTGCCAGACACCATAATAATTTCTGATATAATGCGATAAGTCAGAAAGGATGATGGGGCTATGGGGAAACGAGAGCACATATACAAAATTATTGCAGAGAATATCAGAAAAGAACGAAGAAGGCTTGGAATTACGCAGGCAGAGCTTGCAGAACGGGCGGATGTATCATTGGATACTATCAAAAGTGTTGAAAATGGCAGAAGGGCAATGAGTCTTGATACATATTTGAATATTGTTCATGCATTGGAGTCATCGCCTATGGTTCTGATGAGCCAGCAGCACCCTAAGAAGCACATTGAGCGTTTTGCATTTATGATGAATCGGTGCGACGAAAGAGAAATAGAATTTGCATTACATATGATTGAACAAATATTAAGAGGACAGGAAGATTATCTGAGTGAATAGACGGGTAGTTATCCTGTCCTTTGTCTATGACTCTTTTGCAAATTTTTCAGCGAGATGGTATATGATTTCTTCAATGGTGGGAGTATCATTTTCACATGGAAAGTCTGTCCAGAAGCGTTGCATTTGTGGATCAGGGCTTTTTAAAGCAATGGAAACTGCCCGCCCAATTTCCTGTTGGACTTCTTCTTTTGTGATTCCTTCTTTTTCGGCAATGATTTCTAAATATTTATCAACAGAGTATGTGCTTTTATCATTCATAGTGTTGTTGTGAATCCTTTCTGAGAAGGGTATCTACGGGCAAATTGTCAGGTGCTTGAATTGTCCCGGTTGAATACCATAAAAGTAAAACAGATAATCCGTTCTATATTACATAATAACCTTGAGAGCTGTTTTCTATGCAGCTTATGGCTATTTTCTATTCTATCATATACATACAGTAC
>NZ_ACFY01000009.1 GCF_000174195.1 Roseburia inulinivorans DSM 16841
TTTTTTCTTTGTATAAAAACCTTCAATATTGACTTGTGAAATACCGCTTATATCTGCCCTTTTGTACACTAAGAAAGCACCACAAAATCTGCTACTCCACGGTAAGTTAAACTCCGGCTATAGGATTCACCTATAGCTGATTCTAGATAAAATGAATTATGTTAAAAAGCAAAATTCTGCTATGATGTATATATCCAATAAGACCTACAGAAACAGTGGGAAATTATGATAACCAATCACAGAAGACAGAAATATATTACAAGTAGAAGAAACCAGAGGTGCGACATGGCAGAAAGAAATATTGACTTTGACAAAATTACAGACAGAAGAAATACAAACTGCTTAAAATATGATTTTGCAGTGAAAAGAGGTATGCCGGAAGATGTGCTGCCACTCTGGGTTGCAGACATGGATTTTCAGACATCTTCTTATGTACAGGATGCACTGATCAAACAGGCACAGCATGGGATTTTTGGATACAGTGATGGACAGGAATCTTATTTTGAAGCTGTGAAAGGATGGCTGAAGAAACATCATGACTGGGAAGTACAGGAAAAATGGCTGGTCAAAACACCGGGGGTCGTGATGGCTCTGGCATTGTCCGTAAAAGCATATACAGACCCGGGAGATGCAGTATTGATTCAGTCACCGGTATATTATCCTTTCTCAGAGGTGATTTCAGATAATGGAAGAAAAATCGTAAGCAGTGACCTTTTCCTGGGAGAGGACAACCGCTATCATATTGATTATGCAGACTTTGAGAAAAAAATCGCAGAGGAAGAAGTAAAACTCTTTTTCCTTTGCAATCCGCATAATCCGGTTGGAAGAGTGTGGACAAAGGAGGAGTTGGAGACAATTGGAGATATCTGCTGCAGACATCACGTGATCGTTGTGAGCGATGAGATTCATGCAGATTTTGTTTTTCAGGGAAAACATCACGTTTTTGCAAATCTGAAAAAGGAATATGCGGAGTGGACCATTACCTGCACTTCACCGGGCAAAACGTTTAACCTGGCTGGTCTGCAGACTTCTAATATTTTTATCCCGAACCAGAAACTGAAAAATGCATTCAAAAAACAGTTGGCTGCCGCCGGATACAGTCAGCTCAATGCAGCCGGACTTGTGGCATGTGAGGCGGCTTACCGGGATGGGGAAGAGTGGTATCAGGCGATGAAAAAATATGTGGCTGGCAATATCGCTTTTACAAAAGAATTTGTGGAAAAAATCTTCCGGGCGTGAACATGGTGGAACATGAGGGAACGTATCTGATCTGGCTTGATTTTAATGGACTTGGATTGTGCACGCAGGAGTTGGAGGATTTGATCGTTCACAAGGCGAAACTCTGGCTTGACAGTGGAAGAATTTTTGGAAAATGTGGAAGAGGATTCCAGCGGATTAACGTGGCTTGTCCGAGAAGTACGCTAAAAGAGGCACTGGAACGCATCGCAAAAGTACTTCCGGCAGATACTGTAAAATTTGCAAGCTAAACCAGATATAGCAGCAGCCAGGCATCGTTATTGTAACGCAATGCAAGTGAACAGGAAAATGTATCATAACGAAAAGAATTGCAAAAATTTATGAAAAAATAGTTGACAGTAAAGATGTTAATCGTTATAATTCCAATATAAACACATATTCCTATATGATTAGTAGGAAATGAGAGAGGAGACAATGATATGAAACACACAGGATTAAGCACACAGAAAAATCATATGATGTGTTGTTGCTGTTGTCAGGCTGTATGTATGAGTACGGTTTATTTTTCATATGCATTGTGTACCCGCTAAAAATTTGCAACTCAGGCAGGTGTCGTGCATAGGATACCTGCCATTTTTATTTTAGAAGATAAATCTTCTTCTCACTAAGAACACTATTTTAATTTTGCAAAAACAAGGAGGCTAAATCCTCTGCTCCTGTAGGAACAGTCGCATTTTGCTTCGCAAAACAAGGAGGCTAAATCCTCTCCTCACAAGAGTTCGGATTTTTGCTTCGCAAAAACAAGGAGGATTAACATGAGTGATATCAAATCAAGCACATTAGAGTTAGTAGGAAAAACACCAATCGTAAACGCAAGCAGATATGCTGCAAAAGCAGGCGTGACAGACGCAACCATTTTAGTAAAACTTGAGGCATTTAACCCGGCCGGTTCTGTAAAGGACAGAATTGCATTGGCAATGATCGA
Organism: Roseburia inulinivorans DSM 16841; assembly: GCF_000174195.1. GTDB lineage: Bacteria > Bacillota > Clostridia > Lachnospirales > Lachnospiraceae > Roseburia > Roseburia inulinivorans. The sequence continues at coordinate 2,183 of NZ_ACFY01000009.1, forward strand.
GGATGCAGAGAAAAAAGGTATTTTAAAAGAGGGCGCAACCATTATTGAACCAACCAGCGGTAACACAGGTATAGGTCTTGCAGCAGTTGCAGCGGTCAAAGGATACAGAGCAATCTTAACACTGCCGGATACCATGAGTGTTGAGCGTAGAAATCTTTTGAAAGCATACGGCGCAGAGCTTGTTTTGACAGAGGGCGCTAAGGGAATGAAAGGTGCGATCGCAAAAGCGGATGAACTTGCAAAAGAGATTCCGGGAGCCGTTATTTTAGGCCAGTTCGTAAACCCTGCAAACCCGGCAGCACACAAGGCAACAACCGGACCGGAAATCTGGGAGCAGACAGGCGGAAAAGTAGATATTTTTGTAGCCGGCGTTGGTACAGGCGGAACCATAACAGGTGTTGGTGAGTACTTAAAAGAGCAGAATCCAAATGTCAAAGTTGTAGCAGTTGAGCCTGCAACAAGTGCAGTTCTCTCTACAGGAAAAGCAGGAGCACACAAGATCCAGGGAATCGGAGCAGGATTCGTTCCGGATACTTTGAATACTACCGTTTATGATGAAATCATTCCTATCGAAAACGAGGATGCATTTGACGAGGGAAGAGCATTTGCAGTAAGCGAGGGCGTTCTGGTTGGTATTTCTTCTGGAGCAGCTTTAAAAGCAGCCACTATTTTAGCAAAGAGACCGGAAAATAAAGGAAAGAATATCGTAGTTCTTCTTCCAGACTCCGGTGACAGATATCTGTCTACTGCATTATTCAGCAACTAAGAGCGTTTCAGGTTCTGATTGTGAAAGAAGCAGCAGAATGAAATCAGTTTGAAACAGATCCCCTCATGGAAAATTTGATAAACATACTCCATGAGGGGATTTTTATGACAATAGATATTCGCCGGGTGTGCATTCTGTTGTTTCGTATCCGATGCTGTAGCCGCTGGTAGGGCATAGGTTTGCAAAACCGAAGTTGGTGGTTCGAATCCGCCCAGTATCACTCTTGAAAAAAGTGCTTATTTCGGAGAAGAGTAAAGCAGTAAAACTGGCGATGGTTTCAATATGAAAACAGAGAATAAGGGAATGCAGTTTATATTTGTGTATATGAACGAAAAAGTAAACTCCTCAAAATGAGGACTTTTAAGGCTAAAAAGTCCTCATTTTGAGGAGTTTTGCATTTTCGTGGAAAAAAGGATATGATAAATTAAATAGAAAAGATGGAGAAGAGAGTCTAAGAAAATTTGTGGAAAAGGAAAACATAATGCAAAAAATATTAATTACAAATGATGATGGAATACAGTCAGACGGTATCATTCGTTTGGCACGGGCAGCAAAAAAATATGGTAAAGTCTGGGTAGTGGCACCGGACGGACAGCGCAGTGCAATGTCACACAGGATCACACTGCATGAAACGATAGAGTTTCTTTCGGTTGATTTTCCGGTGGAGGGTGTGCACGCGTATGCAAGTACAGGAACACCGGCGGACTGTGTGCGTTTTGGAATTTTAAATATTGTGAAGGAAAAGCCGGACTATGTTTTTTCCGGTATCAATTATGGCTATAACAGCGGAACAGATATTCAGTATTCAGCGACCGTAGGTTCTGCGTTAGAAGCTGCGTGCGCAGGTGTGCATGCGGTTGCGTTCTCCGAGGGTGCATCGGAGTGTCATGAGGTGACAGACGCTTACCTTGAGCGGATGATGGAAGAATTGATGGAACAGCCTCTGGCGTACAATCAGATCTGGAACGTAAATTTTCCGCAGTGTGAACTTGAGAAGCTGCGGGGAATTTTATATGACAGGAAAATTGCAGACTGTGGATTTTTCATTGACGAGTATCTGGAAGAGGAGCTTGAAAATGGAAGAATACGACTGACTGTGCATGGAAATTATAATGAGAATGCCCCGGAGGGAACGGATTTCCGGGCACTTGTTGATGGATATATTTCAGTTGGGAAGGTGAATAATCTACGGTAAAAATGAAAGATACCAAATAATTGCAAGAAATCAAAAAAATAATGTTATTTCAAACATGATACCGGATTAATACAATATAATTGAGGCAGTGTATACAAAACGACAAGAGATGAAAGAACAGGCATAAGTTCCGGCAGATAATGCCGATTCCAAAATTCTTAAAAGAGACAATCTATGGCAGCAGATAAAAAAGAGCCATAGATTGTCTTTTTTTCTAATTAATATGGTAAATTATATAGTAAGAGTAAAAGTAAGGGATTTTGAGGAGAAAAAATGAAAACGTAGTACACATTATAATCCATAATGTACTGACAGAATTGACAAAAGATACTTCCAAGATGGATGGTTTTATTGAAGAATATAATAGATCGCATGCAGAAGAATAAAGTAATCTGAATATGTTTTACTTGACGTATGTATTGTTTGTATTATAATAGTTAATACAAACAATACATATTTTTTTTGACAAGATCCAGTGAGAAATGGATAAGAAAGATGAAAATATTGACATAACGATAAAAATACAGGAGGAATCCTACATGATCATATCCATCAATGAGATGTCAGAAATCCCAATTTATCAGCAGATCCGAAACCAGATCGTGCAGGGGATTTCCGATGGAAGACTATCGCCGGGAGAACAGCTTCCAACCGTCCGCGGGCTTGCAGAAGAGATCGGGATCAATTCCATGACAGTCAATAAAGCCTATAGTCTGCTCAAACAGGAAGGCTATATCTTCGCTGACCGCAGGAGCGGCGCAAGGGTGCGGAAAGAATTTGCGGTGACGAAAGAGCTTTCGGAAAAGTCCAGAGAACTGTTGCAGCAGATCATATCGGAAGCGAAAGTCAGCGGCATGACGAAGGAAGAATTTTTTGAAATCTGCGGGGAATTGTATGAATAAAATACGTAGTGATTTGATGAACAATTGCGAAACGCTTATTACAATCCAGCTTTGAAAGGAGAAAAACTATGATCGTAAACATAATTATGTTTTTCACAATGTATCCGGTTTTATTAGTTCTCTATTTTTGTTTCCGAGGACAGTATCAGTATGCAGATGGCTGCCTGTTTGCAGTAAACATGAAACCGGAGTGGATCAAGAAACCGGAGGTGGCAGCAATTGTGGAAAAGTTCCGCAGAGAGATGAAACAGTATTTTATATTTCTGCTGATCGTTCCACTTAGCAGTTTTCTGATAAAATACATATCCATCCAGCTTACAATCTGGATGATGTGGATATTGCTTGCAATCGCATTGCTATGTCTCCCGCTGGTGCATGCGAACAACGGATTGAAAAGATGGAAAACGGAACATTGTCTGTATGAAACGGAGAAGATGGAACACCGCATCGAATTGAAAGCAGTCGGAAAAATCAGAAGAGTAAAATTTCTGCCATTTTTCCTGCCGAATCTGGCGGCATTACTGCTTGCACTTGTGCCGGTATGGGCAAAGAGTTTCAATCCGGCTTTGGAAAAAACAATAGAATTAAGCAGTGTAGGGTGGCTTACAATTGTTATGTGGCTATGCGGAGTGGCACTGACTGCTGTAGCAGTCTGGATGGACAGACAGCCGACAGCGGTGATAAATAATGACAGTGACGTAAACCTGAATTATACAAGAGCAAGAAAAAATATCTGGAAAAATTTTTGGCTCATCGTACTCTGGCTGAATACGGCATTTGCGGCAGTGATCCTGGCAGCATCTTTTCTGGCAGATAATATGGGATGGATGATTTTGACAGGCAGCATGGTGTATGCACTGGCAACACTGCTTTTGTGTATTCCGTTAATGAAACAGTTAAGGAAAATTGAAGCAGTCTACGAAGCAAAGCGTGAGCTGAACGATAACATTGATGACGACAGGCACTGGATCTGGGGAATCTTCTACTACAATCCGGCAGACAGGCACAGCATGGTGCCAAAGAAAGTCGGAATGGGAACGACTATGAATCTGGCAACACCGGTTGGAAAAGGAAGTGCTATTTTGGGCGCAGTGGTACTTATGGTGACGATTCCGGCAATGTGTATCTGGCTGATCCTTGACGAATTCACACCGATCCGGCTTGCGGTAGAAGATGAGATACTTTACGCCAAACATCTGAACGTAGATTATGAGATTCAGGTGGAAGATATAGAACATGTCGAGAAGATCACAGAGCTTCCGTCCTGGAGCAAATCAAGCGGAACAGCGATGGATACGTTGGAAAAAGGAACATTTTTTATAAGAAATGTTGGGAAATGCGAGGTCTTTTTAAACCCGGAAAACACAGAATTTCTGCATTTTTCCGCAGATGGAACAGACTATTATATGAGTGGATCTGACGATGCGCAGACGGAAGAAATCTACCAGATCATACAGAGCCGGGAATAACAGGAAGGAAAGAAAATGAAGTATTACATGGCACCGATGGAGGGATTGACCGGCTATATTTACCGTAACGCATATCAGAAATATTTTCATGATATCGACCGGTACTTCACTCCGTTTATCACAAATAAAAAACTGGATTTTAAAGTGAAAAAGGACATTGATCCTGAGCATAATCAGGGTATGGAAGTTGTTCCGCAGATCCTGACAAATCAGCCGGACGATTTTATTTCGATTGTAAACCAGTTGAAGCAATATGGTTATGATGAGGTGAATTTAAACCTCGGCTGTCCGTCCGGAACGGTGGTGGCAAAAAACAGAGGGGCTGGATTTCTTGCAGTACCGGATGAGCTGGACAGTTTTCTTGATAAAATTTTCAATGCATGTGACTGCAAAATCTCCATCAAAACCAGAGTCGGAAAAGATTCGCCGGACGAGTGGGAGAATCTCCTTGCGATTTATGAGAAATATCCGTTATCGGAGTTGATCGTCCATCCAAGGATCCAGAAGGATTTTTATAAATATACGCCACGCATGGAAACCTATCAGTATGCAGCAGAGCACAGCAGACATTCACTTTGTTTCAATGGGGATATTCATTCGGTCGGGGCATACGGGCGGTTACGGCAGACATTTCCGGAAACAGAAAAAGTCATGCTTGGCAGAGGTATTTTGCAGGATCCGGGGCTGGTCGGAGAACTTCGGATGGTGGAGGCTCAGTTTGCGGCTAAAGATACGGGTACACCGGTTGGAAACAAAAAGTGCAATGTAGTGGACAAGCAGACACTCCGCGCATTCCATGATGATATCTGTGATGGTTACAAAGGCGTGATGTCCGGCGACCGCAACACGTTATTTAAAATGAAAGAACTCTGGTGCTATATGAGTAGGAGTTTCACGAATCCGGAGAAGTATCTCAAGAAGATCAAAAAGACGGAACGCCTTGCAGAGTACTATGTGATCGTGGATACACTGTTCCGGGAGCAGGAGTGGTCATAGATCAAGTTTCAGATAAATCTCATCACGTTCATCCTGGCTGATTCCGAGATAATGCTGGGTGATGCGGTAGGAGGAATGATTATAAATATCCATTAAAAGTGCTGGCGGAGTTCCCTGTTTCCATGCATGGTAACCAAATGTTTTTCTGAGGGAATGACAACTGATGCAGTCTTCTTGTGTGGTGTGAACTGCGGCAGTTTTGACGATCCGGTATGCCTGCGAGCGGTTGAGCGGTTTTTCGTGACAGGTTGTTTTCGTGAAAATATATTCGCTTTCCTCCGGGGACCGCTCATTGAAATATGCCTGTAGTGCATCCTTTGCAGTGGCATTTAAAAGAACATTGTTTCGTTTTCCAGTTTTTTGTTCGTGGATCAAAATATGGTCGTAAAAGCTTTGGAATTGGAAGTTGTATACAGATGACCATTTTAAAGATAATAGATCACCAATACGGAGTGCGGTATTTAAACCGAGGACAATGAGTGTATAATTGCGGACATTCGGTTTTTCATCTGCATAATACATACGGAATGAATATAACTCGTCCTCTTTTCTGATTGGCTGCGTGGTTCCCATGAGAATTACCTCCTGAAATTCATGATAAATTGTGCAGTTTCTGCACTTTGACATCCACAGTTATATCCCAAAATGACTGTATATACAACGTATAAATCGTGAGTAAATAAAAAAATGCACATTCTTACTAGAAATAGTTGTCATTTTTTGTTTTACTTAAGTTACTTAT
>NZ_ACFY01000008.1 GCF_000174195.1 Roseburia inulinivorans DSM 16841
ATTTTTATTTCAGTACACTTTTGTGACCTTGTTTACTCGTATTATGCAGTACACATTTGTGTCCGTCAAGCAATTTAATCAAATTTTTATACACAAATGTGTCCCGTTGTGATAGAATAGGGGTAATAAATCATAAAGGAGCATTTTTATGACTACTGGAGAAAAGATTAAATACTTTCGCAATATGCGTGGAATATCGCAGGAAACGCTTGGTCAGTTGTCCGGCATAAACTCCGCAACAATAAAAAAATATGAATACGGAATCCGTAATCCAAAGCCTGACCAGCTTTTAAAAATCGCCAATGCGCTAGGCATCAGCATTAACATTTTCATGGATTTTGATATAGAAACAGTTTCTGATGTATTATCATTACTGTTTAAACTGGATGATCAGATTGATATGAAATTTGAGGCAGATAAGGACGATGAGGGCAATTTCAAACCTGCTACTGTTAAACTGTCCTTTAAGAACAATCTCATCAATAAAAAACTCTGTACCTATATGAAAGCTTTGGAAATTCGTGAAAATATGATAAATTCTAAAGATGAATATTCAGAAGAAGAGTATGCTGACAATTTGCAACATATCAATGAAAATATCGAAGAAATCAAGCAACACCTGCTTGATGACAGTATGGTTGTCAAAAAAGGCACTGACCGCCTTACTGTAAAAATTTTTCCAAATTAGTGAAACCTCTTGAATTATTGGACATAAGATAATAATATCTAATTAAACAGAAAGTACCCACTCCAAAGGTGGATGCTCCGAGTTTAGGTTAATGAATGTCCTTAAGGACACCGCCTATCCTGTGGATCAGACAGGATAGGCATTTTTATTTTCGCCTGATCTTCCTCGAAGATCTTTTCTCTTTATCGAGAAAGGCAAGCAACGCTACAATCAAGCTACCAAAGGACATCAGCAATGCTAATATCCCAATGAAAATCGAAATGATCTCATAAGCCGTCATCGGTACTAAGCAAGTGCCCCCAGATGCTTAACGCCCTGTCATGGGTACTTTCCTTAAAGAGTACCCTAGCATATATATCATATGTTCTGCAAGAACAATTGTAATTTGAATCTTATTTCATAGACTCATTCCCTATAAATATTTTAATATATCAGATAAGTTATTAATTTCAATATCAGCTTTTTCATTCTCATCTGTTATATTCCACAAACTTCCAAATCCCTGTTTTACCCATATAGTTTTCATACCCAACTGTTTTGCAGGTACAATATCATTATCAATACGGTCACCAATCATAACTGCATTCTCTGGTCTGCAACGGCTTCTTTCCAATGCAATTTCAAATATTCGCCTATCTGGTTTTGAAACACCTTCTTCTGCTGATGCGATGATCAAATCAAGATATTTTCGTACTCCAAGATTTTCTAATCTCTCAGAAGTTCCTAGTGATTGGTTTGCAATTACACCAATTTTATAAATTCTACTTAACTTTTTCAGACAATCTTTGGTATCTGTATACAGCCTTTCGTATTGCGATTCCCATTTAGGTAGTTTCACGCCCAATTGCCTTGCTACCTCTAAGTCTCCTTTTTTGTTTTCTTTATAAAACGACATGGCATATTTATTAATTTGCTCGTAAGTTAAACCTGATAAATCCGCTATCCTTTTCATCCTGTCTTCATAAACTTTGCTTTCATCAACCAACGTCGAGCCAACATCAAAAAACAGCCATTTTATTTCTTCCTTCTTGGGCAGAAATCCTCTTTTCCTTGCTTCTTCCAGCAGTTTGGGTTGAATTTCCGGATAAGTCCAATTAATCGGTAGTTCATCCATAATTGCTATTTTTTCAATTTCACTGTGAAGCTCTTTTTCAAATGTATATATATCTGAGAAGAATAATTTTCCAAAAGTCTCCATTCCATCGAAATTATCTGGTGCAGTCACAGAATATATACAAATTGGAGTAATATCAAAAGTTATTGCTCCTGTTTCTTCATATAGTTCTCGTTTGGCTGTTTCAAGAATATCCTCCCCATCTTCTCTATGCCCTCCCGGCACTTCATATGTATCTCTTTCTTTATGCTTGCAAAATACCCACTTGCCGTTACTCTGTGAGATAATTACTGCAAATTTCAATAGTTCGTCATTAACTGTATCATAAAATCTTACTTCCACCATATTTCCTCTCCATGTACATATCTATAATATTTCATTCTCAATAAAATCCGCAATTCCCTCTTCGTCATTTGAACCAATTACAATATCCGCTCTCTCTTTTACCTCATCAATCGCATTCCCCATTGCAACACCTGTTCCACATAATTCAAGCATTCCGATATCTGCATAATCATCTCCAAATGCAATAATTGAATCTGTACTAAATCCACATACTTCCGTAATCTTCATAATTGCGTTTTCTTTCGTCACATTCTTTTTTGTAAACTTGTACCAAAATCCATCAGAGAAACGAATACAATCACAATCAGAGAGACTTCGAGCCAGCTTATCTGCCTTATCTTGATTAAATATCTCGACACACATTTTTAATGAACATTCGTTAAAATCTGAAAAATCTGTATAAATACTATCTCCCCAACTCTTATCTAACTTCTTAGGATCTATTTTATAATTCCAATAATGTGCATCTATTGTATCTATCGTAATTTCGCAATCATTTCCACAAATATTTCTTGCCATGTCAATCATCACATTCGTTTCTTCTTCGGAAAATTCTGCCCTATAAATATATTCTGTTTTGTATTTTACTAATGCCCCTCCACTCGATATTAAAATATCGGGCATCAATTCATTTAAAAATACCAAAGAGTTTTGCTCACTTCTGGAGGTGGAAACACCTATCAATATATCATTTCCCCTGCATTTTTTTAGAGCTGATAATGTTCTGGTTGATATTGTTTTGTCACTCTGTAATAAAGTTCCGTCTAAATCAAATAAAAGAAGTTTGCATTTCTTCATATCATTTTTTCCTTTTCATTCTTCTGAATAATTACATTTGCATCAATTACTCTCCCCACAAATAGAGCCAAACTAGAGCCATTTGATAAAACAAATGCCGGAAGCCCGCATAAATACAGGCTTTCGGCATTTTAATCCGTTATTCAAACTCAATCGTTCCCGGTGGCTTACTCGTCAGATCATAGAATACTCTATTCACCCCACGCACCTCATTGATAATTCTGCTCATAACCGTCTGAAGTACTGCAAACGGAATCTCGGCAGACTCGGCTGTCATGAAATCAACCGTATTGACTGCACGCAGTGCAACTGCGTAGTCGTAAGTTCTCTCATCACCCATAACACCAACGGAACGCATGTTGGTAAGGGCTGCAAAGTACTGGTTTGGCATCCAGGATGGGTTCTTGCCGTGCTCTTTTTTGTAGGCAGCAACTGCTTTGTCCACCTCATCGCGGTAGATGTAATCGGCATCCTGTACAATGCGGACTTTGTCTGCATTCACTTCACCGATGATACGGATTCCAAGTCCAGGACCCGGGAATGGCTGACGGAAAACAAGATTCTCCGGAATGCCAAGTTCAAGACCTGCTTTGCGGACTTCGTCCTTGAATAAGTTACGGAGTGGCTCGATGATCTCTTTGAAATCAACGAAATCAGGAAGTCCTCCTACGTTGTGGTGGGATTTGATCACTGCAGATTCACCGCCAAGACCACTTTCCACTACGTCCGGATAGATGGTTCCCTGTGCAAGGAAATCAACAGCTCCGATCTTCTTTGCTTCTTCTTCAAATACACGGATAAATTCCTCTCCGATGATTTTACGTTTCTGCTCAGGCTCTGTAACGCCTGCAAGTTTGCTGTAGTATCTCTCCTGTGCATTGACACGGATGAAGTTTAAGTCAAACTGACCGTTTGGTCCGAATACGCTCTCGACTTCATCTCCTTCATTTTTACGGAGAAGACCGTGATCAACGAATACGCAGGTGAGCTGTTTTCCAATGGCTCTGGATAAAAGTCCTGCTGCAACGGAGGAATCTACACCGCCGGATAATGCAAGAAGCACTTTTCCATCACCGACTTTTTCTCGGATATCCTTGATCGTACTCTCAACGAAAGAATCCATTCTCCATGTTCCGGCGCATCCACACACGCCTCTTACGAAGTTGTGGAGCATTTTGCTTCCCTCTTCGGTGTGCAGTACTTCCGGGTGGAACTGGATCGCATATAAATTTTTCTCTCTGTTTTCTGCTGCTGCAACCGGGCAGTCTGCCGTGTGTGCAACAATGTTAAAACCTGGTGCTGGTTTTGAAATATAATCAAAGTGGCTCATCCAGCAGATGGTCGTCGGTGCCACATTTCCAAATAATGGAGATGCTGTATCCACCATTACTTCTGTTTTACCATATTCACGCACCGGTGCCTTCTCAACTTTGCCTCCTAACACGTGCATCATTAACTGTGCACCATAGCAAAGTCCCAAAACCGGAATGCCAAGTTCAAATAATTCTTTGGTATAGGTTGGTGAATCCGGCTCGTAGCAGCTGTTTGGTCCTCCGGTCAAAATGATTCCCTTTGGATTCATGGCTTTAATCTGCTCGATGTCTGTTCGATAGGAATAGATTTCACAGTAAACGTTACATTCTCTGACACGTCTTGCAACCAGCTGGTTGTACTGACCGCCGAAGTCGATGACGATTACTTTTTCCTGGGAAAAAATATTTTCCATAGTCAGCCCTTTGTCCTCCTGTATTTTCATTTCTGTAATGTCCTGATTTATGTCAGAACAGCATTTCTGATAGTTCCATTTTATCTGGATTGCCAAATGGAATTACCGCTCGTTTCATTGTAGCATAGTTTTTCTTAATTGGCACGTAATTTTTAAAGTTGATCGTAACCTTAGCAGTTGATCATAACCTCTACAACTGTATCCAGTAGCGCTGTACCGTCTCGCCCTCTACGTTTATCTCATTTTCCAGAACTCCTCCGTTGTTCCTGATACTTTTCGCTGAACCGGTATTTTCCTGATTACATACCATAAGTACCTTTTCGATTCCCAGCTTTCTGCACTCGTCTAATGCTAAAGCGATCATTTCTGTGGCGTATCCTTTTCTTCGTTCCGAAGGACGCACGCCGTCTCCGATATGACCTCCATCTAACAATAATGCTTCGTTAAGGAAATGTCTGATATCGACTGCTCCAACCAGAATATCTCGTTCCCTGTCATATGCGAAAAAAGTGGATGCAGGTACATATCCCTCTTTTGGCTCCGATTCTTCCAGACTTTTCAGATAAGCATCAAAATCATGATAATCGACTTTCCGGATTGCCCATGGAATAATGTTTTCCCCGGTTTTCGTCCATTCATCCATCATATCCAAAAGCTGTGGTTTGAATTTTTCACTCATTTTCACTAATTGTAAATCCATTCTTTTCCCTCCTGATGTCTCACAAAGCATCTCCCAAAACCTGTTTTTATTCAACAGAATATTCGCAAGCGTGCATTGTATTATTTAAAATATTCTGAAAATTAGTGTTTCTTATCATACGCTGATCTGTTTTCTCTGTCAATCATTTTTGCTCCTGATCTCCACTTCTGGTTTTCACTTGAGATTTCCATTTCTGATTCATTTTCCTTATTTCTATTTTAGCAAATGTCAGGTGTGCCATCTTATTCATTTCACATTTCTCTTATTACTCCATACATAATTTTCTTCTCCGGCAGCATACTTATTCCATGAAAAAGCAAAAACACCTTCCGGATTTTACCAGACTCTGCAAACCGGAGCAGAATACAATACAAAATATTCTCTCACTTATGATTTTTTCTTTTTCACAGGCTCTGTCTGCGGTTATGTGTGGGAGGTTCTGATTTTCCTTGTAAAAGAAGGAACATTTCGAAACCGTGGTTTTCTCTACGGTCCGTGGCTGCCTGTTTATGGGATTGGCGCAGTTTTATTTTCGGTTATATTATCCCCTCGTGAATTATTGCCAGATTCTTCAGGAAAATATAAGAAAAACCACCCTGTCACTGTCTTTTTCCTCTCTGCCCTTTTAGGCTCCGGTTTAGAACTTGTGATTGGATGGTTTCTTGATCTCTTCTGGAATTTACGTTACTGGGATTACAGCGGATATTTTCTTGATTTCCGTGGGTATATCTGTCTGGTTTCTGCGTTAGGTTTTGGCATTGCAGGCGTTCTATGGGTTTGCATTTTTTCAAAAATATTGCAAAAATGGTGGTATCATATTTCACTGGATTTTCGAAAAAAATGGAATATGTTTTTGGTTTTCATTTTTGTTACTGACTGCGCTGCCGCACTTATTTTTCCAAATACCGGACATAGTATTACCTTTTAAGGATTATCTTGCTTCTCCGCCCTCTAAGTATTCCGCTTCTTCTTTCATGACCTGCGGTTCTTTTTCCTTGAAAATCATTCCGAATATAGCACGCACAAGCGGGCCTGCAAAAAAGATCTGCCAGAAAAATGCCATCGGAAAGTTTAAAGCAGTTGTCTGAAACCAGACCGCAATAAATTCTTTTCCTGCACTCTTAAATAATAAAGTAGCAAAAAAGCTCATGGTTGGACACATCAGACATACGGTGATGGATGAAATTGCTAAAATAAGCATGATTGGCTTATCCACGCCCGGTGTCACAATGCGGAATGCAAGTTTTTTTGAAAGACTTCCATATAAAAAGAAATCTATAATAAATGCGATCGGTCCCATGATCACTAATTCATGAAATGCATTTAAGAATACGATGTTGCTCATTCCTCCCATATTCAGTGCAATGTTGTAACAGATCATGGCGTAAACCATGACAAATACCATCAAAATGGTAAAAACAACTTCCTGTAATTTTGTTTTTGGCATAATTTTATTCTCCTCTTTTCCTTTATTTTTCACAGACAAAAATGCAGCCGGACAACAATCTCTGCGATCGCTGTTCGGCTGCACGTCGTGTGATTATAATAGCATATTCTTTTTCTTCGTATAATAGTTTAAATTTCACGAATTTTTTATCTAATTCAAACATTTCTTTGTATACATTATGTGATAATCATTTAATGTAATCATATGTGCACCTTACATCTACTCATTTTTTCCTGTGTCATCAAAGATACTTCATCAATAAAAAGGTTACGGAACGTCATGGTTCCACCTCCACATGCATCTGTTTTTTCCGATGCAAGTTCTCCTGCAATTCCAACAAACGCACAACAGGCTGCTGCACTCTGCACGGAAGGCTCTGTTCCCAAAAACGCCCCCAGCATAACCGAAGACATACATCCGCTGCCTGTGATCTTTGCCATTTTGGCATCCCCATTTTCACAAATATAAATGGCGGTTCCATCTGTGATAATATCTTTTTCCCCGGAAGCGATCATGATCAGATGATATTTGTCTGCATACTGCCGCATCGCCTCTGTGTCCAGGTTTTTATCGCCGGAATCCACACCTGTCACCGTACTGCAATGCTCCATCAGTGCCCGGATTTCCGAATAATTTCCACGGATACAGGTTGGATGGATGTTTTCGATCAATGTCTGGCACTTTTCTCTCCGATAACTCGAACCGGATACCCCGACAGGATCAATGACAATGGCATGTCCTAATTCATCTGCCACTCTTCCAGCCTTTTCCATCGCTTCATAATCAGCAATTGCACCAAAATTGCAGACAAGTGCTTTCGTACCCGCGGTGATTTCTTCCACTTCAAGCGGATGATGTGCCATCGTTGGCGACGCGCCTGCTGCCAGTAAAATATTGGCACAGTCATTCACTGTCACAGCATTGGTTATACAATGGATGATCGGTCGCTCTTCCTGTATTTTGTTATAAAGCTCTGCTATATATTTTTCTGAAATACTCATGATTCCTCGTCTCTCTTATGTAGTGTTCTGATTTTCTCTGTCATTTTTTTATTATCTATTTCTGATTCCACATCAGACCTTATCATAACACACGCTTTTTATAATGTGTAGTTATAAAACAAACTTTAAGAACTTTCTTCCGTTTTTTTCTTTCTGTATTCCTTTGGACTTCTATTATAATACTGTCTGAACTTCCGGCAAAAATAGCCGGCACTTGTAAATCCGGTTTCATTTGCAATGGAGGCAACTGATTTTTGAGTGGTATAAAGTTGTCTGGCAGCCTGTGCCAGCCTGTATTGGATCAGATACGCTACCGGCGAACAATGTATGCCGGATTGAAAAATATGTAACGCTCCGCTTTTGCTGATAGATGCCGATGCCGCAATCATTTCCAGTGTAATTTCTTCCGCATAGTGTTCATGTATATACTGCATCATAATTTGCAGTCTTGCCTGATTATGATTTGACTGCTGGAGGTTGTCCAAATCAGAATTCCAGCCTCTATATTTAAACAATATATTCCAGAACTGCAACAGAAGTTGTATGGTACATAATTCATTATCCTGCCCATTTTCCTGAAGTTCAAAAATCTGTAACATAAGCTGTAAAGCACTTCTTTCTGATGTACTGTTTGGATCAAAAATCTGATATTCTACTGCTGAATTTATCACCGGCAGAATATATTTTTCATAAATGAGGCTGTTTTCGGATGCCAGCAGCGTTGGTGAAAAAACAATATTAGGCGTATATGTGCTGGATCGTGCTTCAAAACAGTGTAACACACCACTATTAATAAATATGCCGCAGCCTTTATGCAGTTCTACTTTGCTTGTACCGATAAAGCAGATTGCTGTGCCTTCTGCAACATAAAGAAATTCCAGCTCATGATGCCAGTGCCAGTCGATACGGTGAAAATCAAATTGCCAGATATCCTCAGGATAATATGCAAAAGGATAACGTTCACTGCCATGCTGAACCGTTTCCCGCAGTGTTTCATCTGTAGTTATCTTAAAATAGTCCATAATGTATTTCCTTATAAATACTAATTTTTACCATATTGTACTATAAATATGCAATTTTGTACAATGACTGCACGCAATCTTTGCGATATAATCACATTTGTTAAAGGAGAATAAAGACAAATGAAAAACCAATATAATAAGACGATCACTGCCTGTTTTGTAGGTTATATTGTACAGGCTGTCGTGAACAATTTTACACCATTACTTTTCTTATTTTTTCAGAAAAGCTACCATGTTCCGATTTCCCAGATCACTTTACTGGTGACTTTTAATTTTGGAATACAATTACTGGTGGATCTTCTTTCTGTCAGATTCATCGATAAAATAGGCTATCGGGTATCCATGATCGCAGCTCATGCCCTTGCAGCGGCAGGATTACTTCTTCTTACAGTTTTACCTGAAATTTTACCGGTTCCCTTTATCGGAATTTTGATTGCAGTAATGATTTATGCCATAGGTGGTGGACTTCTGGAAGTTCTGGTCAGTCCTGTCGTTGAGGCCTGCCCGTCTGATAATAAAGAGAAAGCGATGAGCCTGCTCCATTCTTTTTATTGCTGGGGACATGCCGGAGTTGTACTTTTATCAACTTTGTTTTTCTATGCAGCGGGTATAGATAACTGGAAAATATTAGCTATTATCTGGGCAGTCATTCCTATTGGAAACGCTTTTGTTTTTGCAAAGGTACCAATCGCACCTCTGCTTGAGGATGGCGAAACCGGTCTTGGATTAAAAGAATTGTTCCGGCTGAAAATCTTTTGGATTTTACTGATCATGATGATATGTGCCGGGGCAAGTGAACAGGCAGTAAGCCAATGGGCTTCGGCTTTTGCTGAAAAAGGACTTGGAATTTCCAAAGCCGCAGGAGATTTAGCCGGACCGATGGCTTTTGCAATTCTAATGGGAACCTCAAGATTATTTTATGGCAAGTATGGCGATCGTATCAATTTAGATCACTTTATGATTTATAGTTGTCTGCTATGTATTTTATCCTATCTGGGGATTTCACTGTTTCGGGCTCCGTTACTGAATCTGATTGCCTGTGCGGTCTGTGGGCTCTCAGTAGGAATCATGTGGCCCGGAACATTCAGCAAAGCATCCGCAGCTTTGCCAAAAGGTGGAACCGCTATGTTTGCATTACTGGCACTAGGTGGAGATATGGGTTGTGCAGGAGGTCCCACCTTGGTTGGAATGATTTCAGATTCTTTGGGAGACAACCTGAAAATGGGCATTCTGGCAGGAATTATCTTTCCGGTACTGCTGCTTTTTGGAATTCTCCGTTGCAAAAAAGGAAACTCCCTTTCATAATGTTACATGTAAAGAAAGCCTGCCGGGACATAAATCCCGACAGGCTTTCTTACTTTGCATCTTTCTCTTCCTTTATAAGAAATTAAAGAGTGCGCAGAAAAACTTTCATCTACTCTTCCAGACTGTCCTTCATTTTTCCGAGCATACCTGATTTTTTTAATGGCAGTGTGATAATGATTGCAATGATCGTTCCTCCACAGGTACTGATGAGGAATGGCACTACGAACATAAACAATGTTGCTGCTGTGTTTCCCATAACAAGATATGCAACCGGATAAGAAAGCATTCCGCCGAGAATACCGGTTCCCACTACTTCTCCAATGTAAGCAAACGGAAGTTTCTTTCCATATTTATACAGCAGGCCGCCAAGTAATGCACCGCACATACTTCCCGGGAATGCAAGCGGGCTTCCAAGTCCTAATAAGTTACGGATCAAAGATGCGATAAATGCCTGTGCCAGTGCCCACCAAGGACCTACGGTAACTGCACATAAAATATTTACCATATGCTGTACCGGTGCACATTTTGAACCGAATACCGGGAAGGAAAATAAGCTTCCCACTACGGCTACTGCTGCTAAAATTGCTGTGACTGTTAATTTCTTTAAGTTAGATTTTTTCATTCTTTCGTCCTCATTTTCGCATTGCTTCTGCAACCTTTTCCACAATCAGGCAGAGAACGACTGTGATCACCATATCCGGCAGAGTATTTCCAAGCGGAGTATCTACGTGCATTAACATGCGGTAAATAATAAATCCGGCAAGCCATACGATCAGATTACGCCACTGGAAAGCACTTTTTTCAGAATCCGCTTTCTTCAAAATGAAGTAATCTGCAATCTGCACTGCGATCATCGGAGCAAAAACAGATCCGATCAGATATAAGAAGTTTGTAATATTATCCATTGGATAAACGATCGCTGCGATCGTTCCGATCACTGTAACAATGATTGCTGCCCATTTCTCCTGAATTTTAGAAGAAATGGAAACACAGGAAACTCCTGCGGAATAAGCATCTAAGAACGTTGTTGTAACTGTTGAGAATACAATGATCAGTAATCCCACAACGCCAAGACCTGTCTTTAACATAATCTGTGCGATATCGTATTCGCCGGTAAAAATAGCGGCTCCCATACCGATCATGTACATAAAAATGCTGACTACGCTGTATACGAATACACTTGTAAAGGTTGCTGCGAATGGTTTTTCTGCTTCTCTCGTATAATCGCTGATAAGCGGTAACCAAGAAAGAGGCATTGCGACTGCAAGCTCTACCGCAGCTCCAAAAGTCATCATATCATCACTTACTGCGATCGGCATTACAAAATCTGTATTAAAGAAGATCACCTTAAAAAGTACCAGTGACAATACAAAGAGTGCGGTCATTGCAACGGTATTTAACTTTCCAAGATTGGTCAGTCCGATAAAGATCCACACTATGATCAAAATTCCGATCACAATTGCCCAGATCCATATGCCACTATGCAACAGTCCATCTGCTGCAAGTGCACCATCATAGATCATAATAGCTGTCCAGCCGACAAGCTGCAGCACGTTTAATACCGCAAAGAGAAGGCTTCCCTTCTCACCGAAACTCATTTTTACAGTTTCCATGGCACTTTTCCGCTCTTTTGCCCCGATCATTCCTGCGGCAAACATCATGAGTCCACCGATCAGGTGTCCGAGCAGAATTGCTGCCATTGCTCTTCCAAAACCAAGTGGTGCGAAATAGGTACCGGTCAGGATCTCAGCTAAAGATACTCCTGCGCCAAACCAGATTAAGCCGTTTGAAAAAACGGAAGTTCTTTTTTCACTCATCTTTCATATTCTCCTTCGATTGCAAATGCATGATTCATAGGGCCGCTTCCTTTTCCAAGGTCAAGCATATCGGCAAGTGCGCCGGAAATATAGTTTTTCGCATACTTGACAGAGGTTTCCAAGTCTCTTCCTTTTGCAAGATTTGATGCAATTGCGGAAGACAAGGTACAGCCTGTTCCATGGGTATTTGGATTGTCAATTCTTTTTCCGTGGAACCATACCGGCTCTTTCCCTTTCTGGAAAAGAAGATCATTGGCATCATTTAACTGATGTCCACCCTTTAATAAAACTGCACAACCTAAGGTGTTACAGATGGTCTCTGCTGCTTTTTCCATATCTGCTTCTGTTTTGATCTCCATCTCTGAAAGCACTTCTGCCTCCGGGATATTGGGAGTGATAACAGTTGCCAGAGGCAATAATTTACTTTTCAATGTTCCAATGGCTTCCTCGCTGATAAGTCTTGCTCCGCTGGTAGCCACCATAACAGGATCCACTACAATATTTTTTGCGTGGTATTCTGTCAGTTTGTCCGCAATCGTCTCGATCAGTTCACTTGATGAAACCATCCCGGTCTTAATTGCATCCGGATTGATATCCGTAAAAATACTATCCAGCTGCTCTGCCAAAAACTTTGGAGTCACCTCCATAATATCTGTTACGCCGGTCGTATTCTGGGCAGTCAAAGCCGTAATCGCACTCATCGCGTAAACGCGGTTTGCGGTCATAGTCTTAATATCTGCCTGGATGCCGGCGCCTCCACTGGAATCACTTCCAGCGATTGTTAATGCTGTAAACATAAAATCCTCCTTGTTTTTCCGAAGAAAAATCTTTCTTTTGCATTAATTTTGTATAGCGACCTAAGGTGGTGCCCCCAATCTGCCGCTGTATATAAAAACTGCTCTGCAGTTCCTACCTAATTAAATGATACTTGCTACTTTTTCAAGTAATTCTCTTGTTCCTTTTTCAATATCTTCACATGCGAAAATGCCGCTGACAACTGCTGCTCCCGCCATCTTTCTGCCTTTCAGCCGAAGGACATTGTCTGCGTTGATCCCTCCGATCGCAACAACCGGAATTGTTACACTCTCACAGATTTCCTGAAACAAATCTAATTCCATCGGTTTTGCATCTGCTTTCGTGCTTGTTCCAAAAACTGCTCCGCTTCCAAGATAATCTGCTCCGGCAGTTTCTGCTGCTTTTGCCTGCTCTATCGTCTTTGCTGTCACGCCGATAATCTTATCTGCTCCAAGAAGCTCTCTTGCATTTTTTATCTCCATATCAGACTGTCCGATGTGAACTCCGTCTGCATGGATTTTTTTTGCAAGTTCCACGTTGTCATTGATGATAAGCGGTACGTTGTAATGATGACAAAGTTCTAATAACTCCTGTCCTTCTTTCTCAAAAGCAGCCTCATCAAGAGTTTTCTCCCGAAGCTGCACTAAGGTCACGCCGCCTTTTAACGCTTTCTCTACCTGTTCATACAGTGTCTCGCTGCCAAGCCAGCTACGGTCTGTGACAGCGTATAATTTTAACTGTTCTCTTGTGATGTTCATTTTAATCCTCATTTCTGCGCACGCCTTTTGCGCATAACGAGTTTGTGTCAAGTGAGCGCAGACACAAATCTCGAGTGTGAAAAATTTATTTTTCACACTATTCCCTCAAAAAAATGCAGGAACCCAACCAAAGATTCCTGCACACAAAAAAACACACACTTGTGATCCATTATCTCCCTACGTTGGCATTATCCAAATCAGGTTCTGGGTTAAAGCATCCGCTTACTCTCAGCCCGCCTGTGCGAGCACCCCGTTTTATTTTACAGTCATTGAAATATCGAACTGCATCGTTTATACACATCACTTTTGTGATGATGTGTTGTTTTCAACAACAGTTTTAATTATACACATGCGGGTACGAAATGCAAGGACTATTTTACCCATTAGCTCATTTTCATTTATGTGTATACCTAAATTTTTTCAATCAAATGGCAGCTCTTCAGCCTCAATCCAATCATCTTCGTCACTGCCTAGCCATTCTTCTTCAATCATTCTGTCCACATAAGCTTCGTATTCTTTTAACACTTTATCTAACTGTTTCTTTTTGGTTTTGTCCCCGATTGCCCCATAATACTTTGATGCGGCACGGAACATAATTTCATTTTCTTCAAGGCATTCTGATTCGTCTATGATGAACTGATGAATCAGTTTTTCTGCTGTTTCATATTCTTTTGCCCCGATTAATGCATAGACATAAGCGGTCGCTGCCATGATATTTTCCGGTTCTTTTTCAAACCACTTACAGCAGAATGAAACTGCTTCGTTTTTTCTTCCGAGAGCCTCTAACACACAACTTTTTCTGAATTTCAGATCAGAGCCTGTGTAGTCTGGCCATGAAAACAAACTCAGCAAAGTATCACACATACAGAAAAGTACCTCATACTCTTCTCTCATGTCTATCTCATCCAGACAATCTTCCAACCATTCTGAAATATCATATTTATAATCTGTCGCTTCATCTAGCATATAAACTTCCTGAAAACAGTTCGGTTCTTTTTGTCTTTCTTCCCTGACGATCTCCATTAAAAGCTCAAATGCCTTTTCCCAGCAGGAACTGTCCTTCTCTGCTCCGATCATATTTCTATAACATTGTTCTGTCAGTTTTCCAAATTGTTTCCCATTTTTTTGTTTTTCTATTCGTTGTCACTCCTATTCTTATAATCTTGATTTCTCATTAGTTTTCTTCTAAATCAAACCTGGTAGTGTCAAAAACTACCCATTTTATTGTTCTAAAATTCTTTTAAAACCTTGATTTATTGGAGGTTTGCAAATAAAAAGAGCATTGACCTCCCAAAAGAAGTATAATGAGTTCACCACAAACACCATTATCAACAAGGAGACAATGCTCATGGACATTATACTTTATTTACTTCTATTTATTCAATACCAACATAAACAAATCTGCTGGCTTTTTAATTTTATCTGCAGATATATTCCCCTTAAGCAGTGGGTCTTCGATGATTCCCATTCTCCCAAATATCAAAAATTCAAGATTGATAAGCTCCCAAAAATAATCTATTACGAAAAATGGGATTACAAAGACTACATTCCTTACCTCGAATGGAAGTATGGCAAGAAAATCAAACCTGTCAGCCGCCGTTCTGAATGTGATATTGATGACAACTGTAGC
>NZ_ACFY01000007.1 GCF_000174195.1 Roseburia inulinivorans DSM 16841
CACTTCCAGAAATTTCTGCGCACAGGAACCTTTCCGGCTTGGCTGGTAATCATAAAGGACAATCGGTGTGAGACCATCATTTCCAGTTGCATATAACCACATATAAGAGGTCTGTTCCGCCGTACGTCCCTTTTCCCGCAACACCTGACATGTTGTCTCATCTGCATGTACCAGGTCCCGCTTTAAAAGTTCTTCATGCAGCCGGTCATAGATCAGATAGAAATAGTTCTCTGCCGTATAAATGATCCAGTTCGCCATGGTTTCCCGTGGCAGGGTAAATCCCAGCTGGTTCATCAGAAATTCCTGGCGATAGTAAGGCACTGCCATGCCGATCTTTTCCATTGCAACATATACGGTCATGGATGGGGAAGCCGGGCTGTGTGGGATCAATGCTGCAGGTATCCTGGATTCAGCAAATATCCCGTCACCATCTTTTCTGCATTCCGGGCACTGCCATTTCTCCTGATAATAGTGGATCCGTTCCACCTTTGCCGGGGTGATCCGGAGTTCTTCACGGACAAACGATTCCGTCATATACTCCATCTTGGAATTACAATAAGGACAATGCTTATCTTCTTCCGGCAGGGGACGACTTCCTTATGGATTGGAAGATTTCCATACTGTTCTTCACGCGTCGCTTTCGCTTTGCGTGTTGTCCGTTTGTGGCTTTTGACGATCGTTGTCACAGTTTCTTCCGTTTTCTTATCCTGTTTTGTCTTCTCACTGCCTGTACCAAAGAGTTTCCGCTGGAATTCATCCAGTGTTTCCCTGAGACCGGCAATTGTTTCTTTCAGGTCATTGATGTTTTCCTTCAGTTCTGTGATGGTCTCGTCTTTTTCATCTAACCATTCAGAAAGCATCTGGATCATAAGATTCTTCTGCTTGATCTCACTGTTGAAAAGTATGTCCTGTCCTTTTTGATCCACGGTGAATCCCTCCCTCTTTTTTCGTTACCTTTATTGTACGAAAAGGAAGGCATGGTTGCAAATGCCGTCCAAAATCAGACTGGCTGAATAATCCGGTCTCCATGTCCCCATGTCCCCACTGTCCGGGGATAGGAAAGCGCAAATCCGTTTTTAAGGAAACCACCATTCCGGTGGTGGAAACCTTTATCATAAATCCCTTAGAATGTAATCATGCACCAAAAGGTGTAAATACATTCAAAGGAGGTCATGACTATGACCAAGTACCGAGAGATTCTCAGACTTAGTGGTCTGGGACTCAGTCAGCAGAACATTGCCGACAGCTGCAATGTCTCCAAGAAAACGGTCAATCGCGTTTTAAAGCGGGCTAAGGAATTAGATATTTCCTGGCCACTTGATGAAAGCGATACCGATGCTGTGCTCGCAGAAAAGTTTTTCCCTTCTGTAAATCAAGACACATCCAATAAAAGGATGCCTGACTATGATTACATCCGCAAGGAGTTACTTCGTAACGGAGTAAGCAAAAAACTCCTATGGACTGAATACATGGAGGATTGCCGTGCCAATGGCGATGAACCACTCATGTATTCGCAATTCTGCTACCACATCCAACAGGATGAGCAGAAACATCGTGCTACCATGCATATCAATCGCAAACCCGGCGAACAGGTTGAAGTTGACTGGGCAGGTGATCCTGCAACAATCATTGATCCTGATACCGGCGAAATCATCAAAGCATACATATTTGTCGTTGTAATGACTTACAGCCAGTATGCATACGTGGAAGCATTTCTGGACATGAAAAAGAAATCATGGATCAATGCACATGTCCATATGTACGAATATTTTGGCGGTGTTGCCAGAATCCTCGTACCGGATAACTGTAAAACTGCAGTTGTTCACAATGGCGGATGGAAAGACCAGCAGATCAATGAGACCTATCAGGAACTGGCTGAGCATTATGGCACTGCTATTATTCCGGCGCGTGTCAGGGCTCCCAAGGATAAGCCGAATGCTGAAGGAACGGTAGGAAATATCTCTACCTGGATAACAGCAGCACTTCGGGATGAACAGTTCTTCTCCCTTGCCGAATTAAATCGTGCAATCAGAGACAAGCTCGAACTGTTCAACCAAAGGCTCTTTCAAAAAAAGAGGGCAGCCGGCTGGACTTATTCCTTGAAGATGAAAAGCCATTACTTGCGCCATTACCTGCTACCCGCTTTGAACTGTGCGACTGGAAGACAGCCACCGTCCAGTTCAATTATCACATATCTGTGGACGGAATGCTATACTCAGTTCCGTATGAATACATCAAAAAGAAAGTTGATGTAAAGGTAACAGATACCACCATTGAAATTTTTTACAACCATAACCGCATTGCTTCCCACCGTCGTCGGAAAGGACGCCCCGGGCAGTACAGCACGGTCACGGAACATATGCCGGAAGACCACCAGAAATATCTGGAATGGAACAGCGACCGGTTCCGCAAATGGGCTGAGCGGATTGGCATAAATACGTACACTGTGGTCAATGCAATACTGACCTCCAAACGTGTGGAACAACAGACCTACCGAAGCTGTATGGGACTTCTGAAGCTTGCTGAGAAATACTCAGATGCATTGCTTGAAGCAGCCTGTAAAAAGGCATTGTCCTATACATCTTCGCCCAGTTACAAGAGCATTAAAAACATCCTTGTAACCGGTTCTGTAAAGCCGGAATCAGAAACTACTGAATCCATGACCACACATAAAGCACACGGCATCACAAGAGGTGCCGATTACTATCGGAGGTAAACACATATGACAAATCAGAGTACAATAGATAAATTAATTGAAATGTGCCTTACCACTATGGCAGATGCATTCCGCAACCAGCTGGATGATCCTAAATTTAAAGAAGTGCCATTCGAGGATCGCTTCGGTATGCTGGTGGACATCGAATACAGCAATCGTAAAAATAATCGTCAAAAACGACTGATCCGTAACGCTGGATTCGACCAGCCGGAAGCAAATATCATGGATATCAATTACACTTCCGGGCGCAAGCTTAACAAGAACCTTATTAACCGGCTTGCAACTTGCGAATATATATCTGAACACCGGAATCTCTTTATCACCGGTGCTACAGGCTGTGGTAAAACTTACATGGCCTGTGCCTTTGGCATGGAGGCTTGTAAGCAGTATTTCAATACCAGGTATGTCCGCCTTCCTGATCTGCTTATTGATCTGGAGATGGCACGGACAGATGGCAGCTACAAAAAAGTTATGGCTAAGTATGCCAATCCCGTTGTCCTGATTCTGGATGAATGGCTGCTATTGAAACCAACAGATTCAGAACAGAGGGATATCTTCAAACTACTCCACAGGAGACGCAAGAAATCTTCAACGATTTTCTGCTCCCAGTATGAATTCGAGGAATGGTATGATCAGCTTGGTGGTGATGCCAGTCCTCTTGCTGACGCAATCATCGACCGAATAGTTCATGACAGTTATCGCATCAACATCACAAGTATTGATGCTGAGCATGACAGATCCATGAGAGAAGTATACGGTTTGAATAAAGCATTACGCGAGTAAACTCGGATAATTATACAGGTGATTTCCACTTCCGGACATCTGATTCTCAAATTTCCGGAAGTACGATTTCATTGCACAAGAATATTCATTCGACCGATTTGTATGGAAAACTTTTTCATGACTTTCACTTTTCCAAAGCGCTTATTCCCTACAATCCTCGAAATGAAAGTTCTTTAAAAAAAGTTAGGTTACAATGCATACGGTTATCCAACCTGTCCTAACGATGCCTCACTTGCAAGGAAATACTGTGGTAGTACCAAAGAGAAAGGGCGTGCAGACCGTGTCAAATGGATCTGTCCTAAAATTCATTACCATCATGGCTGGGTCTGTGACTGTGATAAACCATGCAGCTCTGCTAAAAAGGGCAGAACCACTTATACTTATGAAAACATGGATTTACGTATGTTCCCCGGTATCCAGCGTGACACAAAAGAATGGAATGACACTTATAAAATACGAGCTATCGTAGAACGTGCTATTAACCATTTTTAAAATAAATATGTGTATTGCCGGAAGAAAAACAAGAAATCATACCACCACAAAATCAGATGTCTTTCTTGCAAGCATTGCCAGCCAGCTGACTTTCATCGTTGCTTATGCAATTAATTGTCCACAATGCATTCGAAGCCTAAAACCTTTAATTGCCTGAAAAAATATTCAATTGTCATAATACTTATTTGGGCTTATTGAAGTACGCCCAAAATCTGATGATTTATGTCAATTCAGAAACAATTCTGAATACTGACCCTTTTTCTCTCCTTATATAGGGGAGAGTTATCCACAGAAACTGATAAAATCATTTATCAATTACCTAAAGATATTTACTGTCCGTAATAAGCGTTTGCACCATGTTTACGGAAGAAATGCTTGTCACGAATACAATCCGGCGCAGGTTTTACTTTTGGATTAATCAGTTCTGTTTTGGTTGCCATTTTAGCAACTTCTTCTAAGACAACTGCATTTTGAACTGCCTCGGTAGCATCTTTTCCCCAGGTAAAAGGACCGTGGTTTGTACATAAAACACCAGGTGTATGCATTGGGTTAATACCACGTTTCTCAAAAGTTTCAATAATGACAAGTCCTGTATTTTTTTCATAAACGGAGTAAATTTCTTCGGGTGTAAGTTTTCTCGCACAAGGAATTGACCCGTAAAAGTGATCTGCATGTGTTGTGCCATATAAAGGAATATCACGACCTGCCTGAGCCCAGGAAGTTGCTTCCGAAGAATGGGTATGTGCGATACCTCCAATTTCCGGATATTTTTTATATAATTCCAGATGAGTTGGAGTATCAGAACTTGGTTTGTAATTTCCCTCGATTTTATTACCATCAAGATCCATGACAACCATATCATCCAGAGTTAATTTATCATAATCCACACCGCTTGGTTTGATGACAAAATATCCAGTCTCGCGATCGATGCCACTGACATTTCCCCAGGTATAGGTGATAAGCCCACGGCGTGGAAGTTCCATATTGGCTTCATAAACCTGTTTTTTTAATTCTTCTAACATATTATACGCTCCTCATATAATAATTGTATAGCCAATAAAAATGATGGTTACGCAATTATTCTTTCTATAGACTTATAGATAATCAAAGATAACTAGAATAATAAACCTCTTCATCTCATCTACATTGTTATTAATTACATAAGTTATTCTGCGATATGATATCCACAAAATCTGTTGTCTAAAGACACTGCTTTTTCGTAAACGCTCCATAGCGAATACCTTGACAATCATAAGCCACTTTTGAGACTTATAGTAAATTTATTCTCTGATGTTCTGCGGCAGTTTTGGTGACCAGGGAAGCAGATCCTCCTGAAAACTACGATCTGTGTCTTCCATATGTTCCGGAATCACTGTCAGCAAATGTTCAAAGTATTCATAGGGTTTTAAATTGTTGGCTTTCGCAGTCTCGGCAATGCTCTAGATCACAGCTGACGTCTTTGCCCCGTTTATGGTATCAATGACTTCCCAGTTCTTCTTTCCGATACAGAATCCCCGGATTGCACGTTCCGATGCATTATTATCCATCGGGACATCTCCGTCCTGAAGGAATACCTGGAGATATTTTTCCTGATTCAGAAAGTAGGTAAAGGCTACTTCCAGCTTTCCTTTTACCACGATCTGTTCTTCCGGATACATATATCCGGAACGGTGCACCCACGTATAGCTCTTGGGACCTGCCGGACGTCCGTCATGGTTTACAAGCACCGGTGTCTCATCTGCCTGAATGACATGGTAATCATACAGTTTCCGGTGAAGATAGTCATACAGAACAGAAAGGTATTCCTCACCCAGCCGAATCATCCAGTTCGCCATGTTCTGTCTAGTAATGGCCAGAACATAGCGTTTGAACTCCTGCTCCAAACTATACAACGGAACTGCATTGACATATTTTCCGTTCATAATGGTCGCCACAAGCGTGGGTGATATAGGGTTGCCATGAAGCAGTCCTCTGGGATGCTTTGCTTTTACCATATGGCCGTCTTTCTTGTCAGAATAGACTCCGATATGGTGTTCCTCTACTTCCACTTTGGCAAGAATGAACCGGTATCTGCGGGATATGGCATCCGGAAGCTGTTTCCATCCATTTTTTCCAAACTCTGCAATAAGTTCTTCCTTCGTCATGTAATGATCGATACGTTCTGTAGGAAAACCCGACAGATCCTGATCCTTTTTGCCCTTTTTCATTACAGGGTGAGAAACAGGCTCCTCCAGCTGTTCCGGTTCCAGAGCCTCAGGATTGTAAACAGCCTCAGCCTCATTAAAGAATATGATCGTTCCATCTACTTCCCTGACTTGCATCCTCCATCTTTTCAGAGGAACGTCCAAAGCGGTTCCTGTTTGCCAGAACCAGCTATTCCATCATAAGCTGCATTCTTTCGTTGAGGGAACGGACTTCTGTGGTCAGCGTCTCTAACAGTTCCCGCTGGTTCAAAAACATCTGTATCAGAAGGGACTTGTCAACAGTATTCAGTTGTTCTTCTGTGTATCTGACTGCCATGGCGGAACTCCTTTTTACTGGTTCCATTATTAGACGTTTGCGAAACGCCAAAAGCCGCATAAATACGGCATTTTTTTTGTTGCGAAAATAAAATATCTCCTCAAGGTTTATGGTAAAATAGAATTGACTAGAAACTAAATAGTGTCTGCTGATTAAGTAGCTATTTGCAGTTTCCGACTCTTATATCAGTTCCAATCATGCAAAAATTGGAACTGATACAAAAAAGTGCAAAGTATTCGTCTCAGAATTCTGAACAGATTCGTTACGAATACAGATAATGCGATAGATGTCATCTGCGTTTCCAGCAGTTTTGTGGTGATGCAGCTCATGCCATAACAGCGTTTGCCCAGACTGAAAACACGTTCCACTTCGATTCTATCTGTATTATCCTGATACTCTTGTTTTTTATCAACTTGTGCTGTTGTACCTAGTCTGCCCAGCTTTGGACCTGATAAGCGTATTCCATGCTCCTTGCAATAACTCCTGTTTTCTCTGGTCCGGTATATCTGATCCGCCAGAACACGTTCCGGATAATAACCGGTACGTACTTTGAAACGTTCGATTGCTTCAATCAGGCACGTATTCTCATTGTATGCCTCGAATGATATTTTTTCGATACACCTATAACCTTCGCTGTCAAGGCTGAGATCAAATTTTGCTCCAAATTCAACTGGTGCTTTGACCTTCCCTCTGATAATCGGTCGAATCCATGGCTGCGAAATACTTACAATTCGGTGCTCCACAAAATGGACTCTGTTATCATACATATACTGTTGCTGCACATACAGCCTGATAATGGTAAGATATAAGTTGATGTCCTTACCTGTCATGGCGTATCCTTCACTCATGAACTGTTCCAGATACCGGAGATTCCTTTTCACATATGAAAGCTGTTTACGAAGTGCGTTGCGGATCTTCTTTGATGTATGTTTTTTGCTCTTGGCAAACGCAAGATACTCTTTTCTGGCACGTTTACGGTATCTTCTTGGCAGCTTAAGGCTATATCATTTACAAAAATGGTAAATGATATTTTCCAGTTTTTCCCTTGCTTCATTCAAAAGCGAAACGTCCTGCGGATAACGGATGTTTGCAGGCGAGCAGGTTGCATCAATAGTCAGCGTTCCTTTATTTGTATCTTCTTTTGCAGTATCATCGTCACTGTTTTTCTCTCCGGATGGAGGAGCAGGGTCATCTTTATCATCATCCTTGTGATCAAGAAGATACTCATTTGCTTCCATCAGCATCTCTGCTGAAATGCGTTTTGCGGAAAAGAACTAGTGTACTTGCATCAAACAAAGCTTCTTCCTGAAAGCCCGGAAGCCCGATAAAATACTGCAGATACGGATTCTCAGCAATCTGATCGATGAGTTCACGGTCGGAATACTGAAATCTGGTCTGAATGATCAGAGCTCCCAATGCCATACGGAGAGGTTTGGCAACATTACCTGTACCACTTGGAAACAGTCTGGCATATTTTGCCTCAAACTCATCCCATGGTATCCGGTCAGCCAATTTTACCCAGCGGTTATCCGGATTTATATGGAGTCCCATAGGCTGGTTGAAATCGAGGAATGAATGCTGTAACCAGTCTATCGGTCTGTACATTGTTTTAGCCCCTTTATCTTTATAATCTGTAAGAAAGATGCATGAAAAATGATTTGATTTCATCAAAATCCTTGCAATTATTATAGCAGAAAATGGGATAAAAATCAGTAAAATCAAGTGTTTTCAATTTGTTCAGCAGACACTAAATAACCATCCACCTAAAGGAG
>NZ_ACFY01000006.1 GCF_000174195.1 Roseburia inulinivorans DSM 16841
CTCGCAAAGCTCACAAAGGAAATCATATTTGTCTGTACGTTTTTTCTTTTTCTTTACACTGTGAATGACTTGTGAAATGCCGCTTATACATGCCCTGCTAACATTATGAACCGCACCACAAAATCTGCAATTTACGTTATGGAACTCTGGTTATGGGATGGATGCCTATGGGGTAACGGCAGAAATCAATCTGCAAACTAATTCTAACTTCTTTAAATAAATTTTAATAGAATGACGTAGGATTGTGGGCGTGATTATGGTAGAATTATGATATTGATGAATTTAACAATTCAGAAGCTGTAGAGTTTGAATAATCTCTATTTATCTATAGCGTACAAGGTAATCCTTATATCCTTGAAAGGTGATAAATTATGAAAAGAATGAACACGGATCCAACAGAGTATGTAGTGTTTGATGTTGAAACAAACGGATTAAAATCAAAACAGGCTGACTTGCTTTCAATTTCGTTTTACAAACCCGATGATGGTAAAGAATATAGCAAGTTTTTACCTTTGGAGCTGAATCGCAAGATTGTTACAACACATATAAATGGTATTACCGAACAGGATTTAGTTGGTGCGACTGCACTTACTCAACTTGAGTTTGACCGTATAGTAGAAGAGTTTGAATTGGAAAAAAGAATAATACTGATTTATGCTGGTGGGAATTTTGATGCATCATTTCTTTCAGCATATATGAAAAGGCATCGGATTTTAGGATTTGAAAAATTGAATTTTTATAATTTTAAGAAAAATATAATTTCTTCAAGGTTTTCACATGGAAATATCACCAAGGATAATTTGTGTTCAATATTCAAGGTTGATGGTGTTAAGACTGTTCATAGTGGTTCAAATGACTGTAAGCTTGAATGGAAGCTATTTGAAAAAATGGAGGGTTACTTTTATCTTGTAACCGAGGGTAATGGAGAAGATAATGTATTTAGACTTAATGAGGATTATATTATTCCTGCTAGTCTATTGTCTTCTCATCCAAATTTAAGTTACATCCTCTCTGAAAGACCATATATTGAATGCCAAAGTACTCCTGTCAAAGCATTTGAAATTGATGCTAAGGGAATTGAAAAGTTTCAAACTAATATTACTGGAATGACGATTGAACATTTGATAAATTCAATGTTGGATGTAGATGTGCAAAATTCGAGACAGTTTTTGTTGAAAAATAAGTTAAAATTGGATTTCATTGGAAAAATTCCTAATGGAGTATTAATGATGCCAATGTCTTTTAATCCAGATGGAACAGTTACTGCACTTCATAAAGAAGATATGCAAATGGAAAAGCGTATAAATTCCACTAATAAGAATCTTAAAGAACAAATTCGTCCGTTAGTCGACTTTATTAAATATGAGATTTTTAAGAATGAACGAATCTTATCTCAGGAACTTGTTGTTGATTATGAAAATAATATTCTTGCGTTGTGTGATCTTTCTACTGATAAAACAATATTAGAAATAAAAACAGACAACGCTGATGCACTGGCGTATAAAGAACAGTTTTTCTACGAAGCTAAAGGAAGAGCTATCTATCATTTAAAAATGGAGTGGGTAAAAGACCGGAATACTGATTTGTTAAAAAAAATAATTTTTCATCTCTCTTTTGTTGATGCTCATGTTGGAACACCGAGTTCATCGAATTGGACTCGAGGAAAACGGGAAGAAAAAAGGGCGAGAAGAATAACTGAGATTCAGAAATATTTGTCATCTTCGGATATATCTTTAGTATCATTTACGAATATCAGCTCACCAATTAGATTACAGTGCAAAAACTGTGGATACGAATGGTTTGTTGGGTATGCTGTATTAGAGAAGAAGATTCCAAACTGTCCTAAATGTAACCCTAAAATTAAGGGCAGAACACGAACTACGATATCTAAAGAGGAGCAAATGAAACACCGTGCTGATAACTATTATGAGAAGATATTACAAAAGAGTAATCACACAATTGTTGCAATGAACTATATTGGAGCAAAAGACGATGTGGATGCGATATGTGTTACGTGTGGATACAAATGGAAGAGCCGCGCGGATCATTTAGTGGATAGATGCTGGTGTCCAATATGTAAAAAGGGAAAAAGTTAGTAAAATCCAGAAAATTCCAGTTTTACTCCCCCACTACTACAATACAACTGAATCACCAACATTACATCAAAATATGTAGAAAATAAATCGATGCGTTTTGTTTTTAATATACATTTTATAGATTGTAGTTTCATAACGTAAATTACAGATTAACGAATGTAATGTCACAGATTTTAAAGGCACATCTCTCAGAGTTTCACTTTTGATTTCTGCTGCTCGTAATCTGGGTTCACGGATTTGGGATTGAATTTTTACAGAGCGTATATTCAAAATATTGCAGTCTCATAACTTAGAGGCAATGAATGTAAAATGGACGGATATTGTTTTCGTTTTGCGTTATGGAGGTGAAACTCTCCATTTGTGGAAAACGGTATGAACAAATATTATTTTCTTTGTGAGCTATGGAGATAAGACTCTTTAGAGGCTTATCGGAATGTCCAGCGAACAGAAACG
>NZ_ACFY01000005.1 GCF_000174195.1 Roseburia inulinivorans DSM 16841
GAAGATTTAATTCCTGCCCACATAATTGCAGGACATTTAGAATTGAAAAAAAAGATTTGATAGAATTTGTACAAAACTCTGTTTTTTGGTCTCAGTAAAAATCCATCGGAAAAGTTTACATCTCTTTTCCGATGGATTTTTTTACATCTGATAATATAATAAATTATCTCTTAAATCCTGATTTAATTCTCCGCCAGCACGCTTATACTTATCATAAACTGCAAGGATACGTTTCGCACTTCTGGAACACTGAATATCGTAACGGTTCAAAAGTTCCTGATACATTGGATTGGCTTTCAGCTCGTTTCGAAGTTCTTTCGAGAACGGACAATAAGTCATCAGTATCTGTCTGGAAACCTTGTTCAGACGATAGCTTCCTCTTGACTCATATTTAATCCAGTTCTGGTAATCCTTTACAAAGACTTCCCTGTAATTATTCTTTGCACGGAATAATGCATTTTTCAGCTTTTCTTTTGCATCCGCAGACAATTCAAAATTCTTACGATAAAACTGGATATAATCGCAGTACTCCGCTGTCAGGGATTTTTCACGGATATCATTCCAATGTACGCCCTGAATCTTTCTGCAGATCTCCCAACGATATCTTCCCATAGTCTCAATCATCATATCTTCAAGATCTACCGCAGTAAAAATAGGGAACATGAAACGCGCTGAAGTGTCACGTTTTACTCCTGCTGTCTCCTGCCACATCATTGCCTTAGTTCCCGCATTTGGCATAAGAATAATATCCGGCAATACCTCTTTCATAATATTCTCATGGTTAATTCCTTTGTCCGGATCTGAAAATAATACTTCTCTGTAAAAAACAGAAAAATCAATCTTACGGATCTGATTAATAACTTCCTCTAACCGCTCTGCTGTCACAAGCATCTTTTCTACAGAATTGATCAGATCATACTCTCCTAAAATCGGACAGAATGTAGATATTTTTCCGTATGTTGCACGGTTTCCGGAAGTAAACATGTTCTGAATCTCATATTTTACTTTCAGCTCACGGTTATCCTGAAGTTGTTTCATCTGTGCTTCCGTAATCTGTTTCGTTTTCAGTTTTTCTAATAAATACTGGCTATAATCCAGATCAAATTCATTCTTGGAAGGCTCTTTTCTTCCTTCATAGATCGCCTTCAGCCATTCATACATGGTATACACATGCTCTGAATTGCACAGATCCAAATGTTCTGTCAGGTCATACAATGCATTGGCATTATCCTCGCCAACCATCTGCACATCCATGAAGCCAAAATTCAGGAACATTTCCAGAATTGGCGTTGTCTGCCCCTGTTCCTGCATTGCACGCATAAATACCTTATAATATACATCATAAAAAACAGGCGTCAACTGTTTTCTGATACGATATGCCTCATCATCCGTTGATAGCATATCCGGCAGTTCCCGGTATTCCCTGATCTTATTGCGTACATCCTCGATCTGTGATTCATCAAATCCCGCATAGGTAAGAATATGTTCTAAGCAGTCTTCGCTTTCTTCCTCATCGCTCTCAAACTCTTCTTCGTCTTCGCCAAAAACTCCAACAGATGCCACTTCCTCTAACCCATTGCTTCCAAATTCATAATTCTGGTATTCACTCCAGCGGTAATCAATGACTCTCTGATCATAAATCTTTAATTTTTCTACCAGTTCAATGATCAGTTTCACTTCTTTATTGATTGGTTCTAATTCTTCATGATTCAGCCCTGCGCGAATCGCCAGATCAAAGAATAACTGGAAAATATCTTTTCCGGATTCACTGATCAGCAGATCCTTATTATATAGAAGATACGCAACCATCTCACTGATTCCCTGCGCAACTCTTCGCATCTGTGCAGAAGCCTCCATAATTGCACCAACGCACAGACTATCATCCTTTTCCAGCAGATTCAGATATTCTTCCAGATAATTTGTCACCAGACTACTGCTGTTGTCCATCTCCCATTTTTCCGCTTTATGACGCATTTCCAGAGAATGGAAATAATCCATTTTAGAAAAAGGCTGTTCTTCTAACTGATACTGGTTACAGATTGTTTTATAGTCATTATAAAACGTCTCTATAAACGTATGAAACTGTTTGCATCTCACTTCCAGACCAGCGTATACCTGGAGCATCTGCTGTCTCTGCTCAATCGCTGCCTTCAAAAAATATCTTCGGATCTTTGCATCATTTGACAAAATCCCCTGCAGATCCTCCGATGATTCACATGGAAAGACCTCAAGTACACTGTCCTCCGCCGCAATATAATCACAAAGGAATCTGTCATTCTCCAGAATACCAACAATACCATTCTGCTTCAATTCCAGCTCAACAAATGCATACTTCTGGATAACAGAGCCCTCCTGTATAAAATACCATTCTTTTACTTTGTCATTCTTTTTTGCAACAATCTGACC
This sequence comes from Roseburia inulinivorans DSM 16841, assembly GCF_000174195.1. Taxonomy (GTDB): domain Bacteria; phylum Bacillota; class Clostridia; order Lachnospirales; family Lachnospiraceae; genus Roseburia; species Roseburia inulinivorans. The sequence goes on from NZ_ACFY01000005.1 coordinate 2,407, forward strand.
TTTTTGTACTTTCAATACTTCCATGCAATCTACCTGCCACTTTCTTATCTATTCACGATTTCCAATCTCTCTGATAATCACATCTCAAATGCAGTTTGCAGCATCCTGCTTACTCATTCACAATTACGCACATATCCATGGAGAACCCACATAAAATTTTTCCTTACTTATTATATCGTTTTCTGTGACGTTTGTCGCTACTTTTTTTATATTTCCTGCGCACTCCTGTGTTATTTTACGCTACTCTCCGCTTTGCTTTGAATTTTAAATATTTCATATTCCTGATAAACCTGCAGTCAGCTTCATAAAATGCAAGTCCGGCTGCGACCGTTACCAAAATATTAAATGGAAGTGCAATATACCATGTACTTGCCATAAGTCTACCACCAAGTTCAAAATGATAATATACCATCTGTACCAGAAAAATATGATATGACGCCTGTCCGATCCATGTCAACGTATTTCCGATAACTCCCGGTAGTTTTATATGATAATATCTTCGGAACAATAAAATAATAATCGGAAAAATATAAAATGCAATCGGCATCGCTGTTGTTTTCCAATAACCAAACAAAATGATGTCCCAATTAAATCCAAACACAGCAACAATATACCCCAGTCCGATCAAAAACATACTGATAAGCTGATACTTTTTCACTCTGTGTTCCGGATATAAATAGAGGTAACAGCCAAACGCGATCAAAAGTAAATATCGTCCAATGTTCAGGCGATAATAGTATTTATCCATATCAAATATTTTTACACCGATCTCGAACAATAAATTTGCTGCGCCTGACAATGCGATTCCCAGTCTGGCATTTTTCTCTACCAGCTTATATATAATAGGAAAGATTACCAATAACTGGATCATGATAGGCACATAATAACTACCGGGACCATATGCTCCTAAAAGGAAAATCCGTGGTGGATTAATATGCTTGTCCTCGATCACTAAAAGAACAATTTCAATGAGACACACTGTAAAAAATGGCACAAGAAAACGGATCAATTTGGGTTTTATCATCTCCCATGCATACATTTTCTTCAAATTTCCACCTGTCTTTTTCCGATTTGACATAGCAAAATTATAACCGCTAATAATCATAAAAACAGGAACTGCCATATTGATCAGCATTGTAAAAAATGGAGAATCCTTATCTGCCCAATCATAATGTGTAATAATTACCATAATAACACAAATGGCCTTCAGGTAGTCCAAAAAATCGATACGTTTCTTTATTTCTTTTACTTCACTCATATGTTTTAACCACTATCCTCATTATTCTGTTGCATAAGGAAAGTCCTTGAAAATAAATTTCAAGGACTTAG
>NZ_ACFY01000004.1 GCF_000174195.1 Roseburia inulinivorans DSM 16841
CATTATAAATGAATTTTTTATCAGGGATACCAGGTGTGATAATTCTTACGTCTACCCCTCGCTTAGCAGCCAGACATAACGCATGCGTCATTTCATCTGTTATGATTAGATATGGAGTCATAAACCAACAATATTTTTCAGCTTTATTTATCATACTGATATAAACTTCTTCTCCGACCTGCTCATTATCCATAGGACTGTCTGCATAAGGCTGAACAAAACCTGTTTGCTGTGCTTTATAATCGTAATGAATAATGTATTTACTAAAATCAGTATCATTCGTAGCTTTTTCACTAACAGCATTCCACATTTCTAAAAATGTCACTGTAAGCGACTGAACAGCATCTCCTTCTAAACGAATACCTGTATCTTTCCACTGTCCATACGGGTGTGTGTAATTAAAATATTCGTTTGCTAGATTATATCCACCTGTAAATCCGACTTTTCCATCAATAACTGTTATTTTTCTATGATCACGATTGTTCAAAAACAGATTTAAACCTGGCATAAACGGATTGAATACACGGCAATGAATTCCTATTGCCTCCATTTTTTTCACAAAATCTGTGTTAATAAAGCCTATAGAACCCATATCATCGTAGAATACTCTAACTTCCACACCTGCTTTTACTCGCTCTTCCAGAACATCTTGAATCTTATGCCATGCTTCAGCGTCTTCTATCGCATGATATTCCATAAAGATAAACTTTTGTGCTTTCTCCAAATCCTTAAGCTGTGCCTCTAATCCTTTCACTGCTTCATCAAAATACACAATATCCGTATTCTGATAGATTGGATACTGCGAATTTCTTTGTATATAACTTGCAATATTTCCTGCCTTCGGAATCGTTTCGTTTATTCTGTTTAAGCACTCCTGATTATCGGAAAGCATTGGTAACAATTTGCTATCAATTTCTGCATATCGCTCACGCATTTTATGTGTGCCGCCATTCAAACCAATCAACAAATACAGGCCTACACCCATAATTGGGAAAATTAGAATTAAGATGACCCAAGGCATTTTCATAGAGGATGTCTTATCTGATGCATACAATCCCAAAACTAAAATTCCACTTAAAATCCTTGTAAATAGATTTATGATTTCTGCATATTCATTTAAGCGTGTTACAATAGTAATAATAAAAACTACTTCTAGAAGAATGCAGACTATGGAAAAACACAATCGTTTTACTCCGTTTTTTGTTTTCGCTTTTCCTTCTAAAGTATCTTGTTTCATATATATTCCAACCTTTCTACTCGATCAAATTTCTGCTTAAATTTCGTGGAACATACCAATTTTGTCTTTTATTCTCTGCATTTCATTATCTGCATCAATGATAGCTCTTGCAGAATGAAGTAATTCTTCACTTATCTCTTCATATCCAGGCATTTCTTCAATGCCTTTTTTATAACGAAGCTGATGTTCCAACGTTGCCCAAAAATCCATCCCATTAGTTCGTATTTGAAGTTCTACACGCATAGGTGTTTTACCCTTAGCAAAAAATACAGGAATCTCAACAATCATGTGATAGCTTCGATAGCCATTTGGTTTGGGATTTTTTATATAATCCTTTACTTCAATAACTTTGATATCATCTTGTTGTGTGATCAAATCAGATATCATATAAATATCATCAATAAACGCACAAACTATTCGAACACCCGCTACATCATTTAGATATGTTTGTATATTCTCTGTTGTAAAATCATGTCCCATTTTCTGCAGTTTATTATAAATACTATTGGGCTTCTTAATTCTTGTTTTTATAAAAGAAATAGGATTTCGATTGTTCTCAGCTGAAAATTCATCATCCAAAACCTCAAGTTTAGTTTGTATCTCCCGAATAGCACAACGATACATCATCATTAAATTATAAAATTTTGTAGCATTATTTAAAAACTGTAGTGATTCCGGACTGTCCATCCTGAGTTTTTTTACTTCATCTTTTGTCATGGAACTTTCCTTTCTACCTCATTCCTGATTTCAAAACATTCTTTCATTCAGAGACCTGTTACTCTACCCCCAACGCCTTAAACACCGCATCTTCCGCACTGCTGTAGAAAATCAGATTAAAACTCCCCACCAGCTCCGGCGGCACAGTGCCAAGGTCTGCTGCACTGGTAATCGGAAGCAGCACTTTCTTTGCTCCGCTATCGAGGCACACCTGCAAACTATTGGCAAGCTCGTCCACTTTCAGAATCGTGCCGCTGATGCTGATTTCTCCCAGCACGGCAAGTGTACTGACTGTAGGCCGTCCAAGAGCGATGCTGCATAGTGCAATCAATGTAGGCAATGCCAGCTTTCCAGTCATGCCAATGCCTTGTAAATCCTGATAGTTGATGATGTAATCCCGCATCGTAGTACTGATGCTGCCACTGATGCGATTTCCGTTAGCTTTCAGGAAATTGAACGCCGTATTCGTGGATTCCTTGCAGTCACGATCGCTGCCAAGGCCAGTACGTTCAAATTTTCCGTTGCCGGGCAGCATCTGGCTTTCGAGGCGGAATACACCGATCATACCGGACTTACCCTGACTTACGGTATATACCTGTCCAGGATTGCAGATACCATCAGGAATGAGTTTGCCGCCGCCCTGCTCTGGCACGGAAACAAATTTTTCTTCAAAGGTATCAAGATCAATATAGCTGAAGTTCACATCATAGAATTCCATTCCACCCAGTTTTTTCAGCTGCTCCTTGACGCGACGGCGCATTTCCAGCGCAAATACAAGAATTTCTTCAATCTGTTCCTTCGTGAACTCCCCATCCGGATATAGCAATTTCACATAGCCGCCTACGATCTTGCGGACAGCAATCGTATCGCGCTGGTTCAGGTTCTTTCCAAGGCGGAAATACTTATCCAACGCATCACCATACTGTTCTTTCCGCAGTTCTCGGATAAACTCTGCCAAGTAATCCGTGATAAAGCCGTAATCATTGGTAAAATGCTCCGGACGGAACTTCGGAATCTCCCAGCCTGGAATGTAGCAATGCAGACGGTCAAGAAAGGCGGTGTCCGTTCCCATCTCCGGCGGGAACGGGTCAAACAGAGAGGAAGTCTTAAGCAACACATCCACGCTCTGATTGATGTTTCCTACAAAGACCATAGAAGCCGATGCTGCCTTTTCCTCTTTGCCGCGGGCAAAGGAGCCGGAAGCCATATAGTCTTTCATAATTTGAATGCCGTCTTTGTCCTTAAACTTGATTCCGGCAACCTCATCAAAGGCAACGCAGTCCCATAAGCCTACCAAACCTACGGTTTTGCGCCCCATATTGTAAAACAAATTTGCAACGGTCGTCTGACCACCGGATACCAGGATACTGTTCGGGCTGATTTCTTTATAGATATGGGACTTGCCTGTGCTGCGCGGCCCCAATTCACAGAGATTGAAGTTGTTCTCCACCAACGGCAGCATACGCGCAAGCAGCAGCCACTTTTCCCGATTGTTCAACTGTTCTGGCTCATATCCGCAGGAACGCAGCATAACATCCATCCACTCTTCCTGTGTGAATGCCTTGCGTCCCTCTCGAACTTCTTCAATGTCGACATGGGGCATCTGAATCGGAGTCAGCTTATGGATGCTGATGGGAGAGATGTCCTTCTGCTTTTTCTGTTTAGAGGAAATCGGCTGTCCATCTATATCCGTGATTCCAAAGTTGCTGTCTCCCTCAGACTCATATTCCAGCTGCACGATGCACCAGATACCGCCGCAAAGCAGCCGGTCATATTTTTCCGGATAATCATCCGTAATCGGCACATTGGTGAGACCAAGGTTAGAGAACTCTGCAAAAAAGCAATCCTTTTTGATGTCCAGATGCACGGTCACCATATCAATAATGGTATGGTGACCGTTCTTGCGCAGTTGTGAGAGAATTTTCTGAGCCTCATCCGGGCGGACAAAATTATCTGCCAGAATTCGTTTTACATTCTGAACGCCCTGCTCAATGATTGTCTCATCGTCTGAACTACAATACTGACCCAGCAGGAACTCCAGCACATAGACCGGAACATTCGCTCCTTCTTTTATTTTCTTTGTCAGGTCTTTGCGGACGATCCGACCGTCAAAGTTGCTGCGCAGCTTCCGGCGCAGTTCTTCACGGGTATCATCTGCCGCCATATCCATCATTTCCATACGGAATTCCTGCCTCCTCTATATCAGAATCCGAATCCAAAGTCATCTGCAAAGGCAATGTCCATGATGACAGGCTGCCTCCACTGCTCCAGACCGCTTTCTTCGTCGTAAACCACAAGGTAATACTGCTTGTCCTTGTCATATTTCTTATTCTTGAATGTGAACCGCATCCGGAAGATACGCTTCTGCGCATTTTCCTCACGACTGTCCGCCACATAACTGTTTTCGTTCGAGATTTTCTCATTGTCTTCCGAGAGGAAGAAAATGCGGTATTTTGCAGCTTTTACAGTATCGCTAACGGCATCCGACTGAATAAAGTCCATGGACGTGATCAGGTTCGTAATCTTATGGACAATGCTGACCAGAGCAATCTCTGCATTCTTTGTTTCCATGTGACCGCGCTCCATCTTAAACTCCAGCACCGGCACCAGCATTTCCTGCGGTGAGGAACCGCCATGCACATAGTTAGCACCGCCTCCGGCCACCTTAAAGACATTGCTGCTGACAGGATAGGACACCACCTTGCTGTCCTCGTTCCCCAGAATGCGTCCCATGCTCATATGGTCGATGCCATCATCTTCCAGTGTCGCCTTGGACACAATAAATCTGCGATTGACAAATGCTTTGTCCGCACTTTTCCCGGAAATCTTGTCACTTTCTGTCAGCTTATCACGCTTGTAAATAAAGCCATGATCGGCAGTGACGATAAAATGATAGGTGTTGCCGCTGACGGAGATTCGATGAATCAAATCCACAATTTCCTGAACGGCTTCCTCACACGCATGAAACACCTCATCCTCGGTATTTGCCTTGTCTCCACGCGCGTCGATCTGATTATGGTATACATAGATGATCTGACGTTTTGTCAGCACATCTCGCAGCTCTGCCACTTTCAGATTTTTGATATCATCGAACTGTACACAGACACTATCCGGGTTATAGCTTTGCAGCACCTGCTGCCGACCTGCCAGATTATCGCAAAGGATACCATCTACCAGCACCTGGAAGTCATCCGTCATCTCCAGTGTTTTATGCGGTAAAAGTGCTGCCATACCGAGCCTTGTATAAGACGGCAGGACACTTAGTTGTACGGAAAGTTTTGCCGTGCATTTCGGGTCATCCTGCATTCGGGCAAACAATTCCTGTCCGACCTCGTAACGCATGGCATCCGAAATGATGACCACGGTGCGTTCCTTGGTATAGCGCAGGTTGGCATTGTAAAACTCCCGCTGCAACGGAATTGCCGAAAATGCGGCATCCTGCTGGATTCCAGCATTCCATGCTGGGAGCAGACAAGCCAGATATTCGTTCGTGTAGATATTTTCCACCAGCTCCCGAAGCGACTCAAAGCTTTCCGTGCTCTCCAGCTGGTCGTAATAATAGTAGAATTTCCGATACTGCTGATCCATATTGTAATCCGCAGCAAGATATCGGTCGATGATTGGCTTTAAGCCATCTGCGGCATGGTAATCCGCTTCCTTCACCATGCTGTATGCACTGGAAAGCATCTGATAGGTTTTCCCGGTCTTTCTGCCAAAGTGCATTTTAGCCCGTTTTTCACAGAGTTCCGGAATGGTAAATCCGTTTACGATTGCACCGATATCTTCCGAAACAAGTCTGCCAATGAGCCACTTTACCAGCACCTGATCCACGGCAAGGAAAGTGTCGCACTCCACCAAATCGTCCACTCGCATTCCTGCAAATGCCGAAAGAACATTCAGCCCTTTGGCAACGTGCGTCGACAGAGCGTCGTATTTGTCCCGGTACAGGACGCTGTTCATCAGGCTATCGAGAAATGCGATGATATTGCCGGACTTGTAGGAGACAAAGCTCTTCCATGCTGCCGGAAGCTCTGCCTGCACATATCGCCCAGTATAAGTAACGAACAATGTTACCAGCAGCCGTTCCAAACTCGGTTTTGTATCGGTGTATCCGAAATGCTGCTCACAGAGCTGCCAGAATGCAGACAGCAGGTCGTATTTTTCAAACTCCTGCAAGAAAGCATTGTCCACCAGCTCGCCATCTGTCAACACGATGCGCACGACTTCCTCAAAAGAGCAGGTACGCGCCTTGCAGACTGCACTTAGCAGACCGACAAGGATATTTTCTTCATTGAAGTTTTCGATTTCCAAATCATAGAACCGCTGAGTGCGCTCTTTGTTGGCGAAAAACTTGATGTGCTTCTCAATAACCGGCTTGTACTTTTCCTCAATACCCAGGTCAACCGACAGCAAGGAGGCTCGGTCAGCAAAGAACCGTCTGGAATACAGCATTGTGTCTTCCAGATGGTTGTCCCTTACATCCGGTTTAGGAAACGGTGCATAGATCAGATAATTCGTGGTCTTATCCACACGCTCAAGAAAATACTTTGTATAGAACTGGTTATCCGGCTGGAGATGGTAGATCTTCGCATTCTGAAGCTCCACCGTCTCCATATCCTCGGCAAATTCCGCCTTGTCATCGTACCAGAAAACCAGTTTCCGGGTCTCCCCGGTAAATTCCGCATTCAGGCGGTCTATAATTTGTTTCAGGTTCAATTCTGCCATATCATTGTCCTTTTTTCCTGTGATTGGTCTTTATCTCTTACAAGAGAACTCAGCAATAGCTTCATCTTTTTCCGGTAGAACTTTGTTCTTTTGATGTACCGTGGAATCGTCATGTGATACGCCTGCATAAATTCCAGTATCCATGCCAGATCATAGGATTTCTCGGTTGACCAGTCACGATATTTTCTATGACAGACAAGCCAGACACCAATGATATTGTAATCCAACGCATCTTCATCGGTTTCATCTTGAATACAATGACCGCAGAGGAAGCGGTATGCCACCGGATCATGGGCATATGTACGTTCAAAACGCTGCCATGCCGCCGCGACATCATCCTTTGTCCAGTGATTTTGCATTTTCCCACTCCCTCCGGTCATTTTTCTTATTTCTTTTCTTTCACCATGATATTCTTACTGTCTGCCAGCACCTCATAGAACTTGCCGTCCTGGGCGGTCTGGAGCTTACGGTAGTTGACCTTTACGCCGTCATCAAGGTCAAGCTCGATACGGGAAAGTGCCAGATGGCTGATCTTCTCATCGTATTCCCGGCATTCCTTCAGCTGCTTGGCAAGTTTATCCTTGCGCTTGGAGGCTGCTGCCACCTCGCGGGCATTCCCGCTGTGATCCATCATATCCTGCATCCGGTTAATCTCAGATTCGTACACGCGCTGCATTTTGTGCAGGTAGTCGATACGCAGGTTGCCGATGGTATCCGGCGTATAGCGGTGCAGGTAAACCAGTGCCTTAAAGCCGTTCTGCTTGCCACTGTCAAACAGCCAGTAGATCGGACGCTTGCCGGAACCGGTAACAGAATAGGTCTGGCAGTGATCCTTGAAGAAATCGTTCAGGAAGTAGTTACGGATAATCTCCCGGCTGGTGCTGCCCTTATTGCCAAGGGCTTTTGCGATATAATCGAGGTTTTCTTCCAGCGTATCTGCACCATACACCGCTTTCAGCCATGCACACAGGCGCGATACGATATCATCGTCCAGATATTCTTCATCGGTGATAGGGATAACATTATCTTCGTCCGGAATATAGCTCTGGTATTTGCTGCTATCCCACTCGCCGCCTGCATAGGCCAATCCTTCTACATCCAGCGAGTAGCGGCCAAACATGCAGCCCACGGCGTAGCTGAGCAGACTCTTGATATCCCGCTGCAAGTCGGCCTTACGCACCGTCACATCTTTATCTTCCACTTCCGGGGTCAGCTCGTCCTGTAAGCCGTAAATGTCAATAAAAATGCGGTTCAGCTCTTCCTCGTTGGTTTTTAGCTGGTTAAAGCGGTCTTCACATTCTGACTGCCACAGGGTAAAGGCTTCGTAAATCGTGGAAACGTTGCGGAGTAATGGGTGCTTCTTAAAGTCCCAAGAGACTTCAAAAGAATCCCAATCGGCTTTGCTTTGCTCTTCTGCATCAATTCCCAAGTCAATAATAACATCATCGTTTTTAGTGGAAATATATGGAAGTTTTTCAATGTTCCCGTTATTGTAGTCTAAGGTTGGGGATAAAATTCCCAAAAAATGTTGTGCTACGCAAGAATTCAAATATGATAGAATCAAAAAAACATTCGTTTCATCACGCATAAATGCTTTAGAGCCCTTACTATCAAAAATGTATCCCGGTTCCGAATAACGCATTGATATGTTACCAGAGCTTAATGCAGACCAAGAAATTCCCTCTGCAAAATATTTATCTTCACTTCTCAGTTCCTTGCTGTAGCTTCCATAATTTTCCGTTACGCATTTCTTCATTTCCTCGCCGTCGTTAAACCAATTAACAACATACGAATTGTTACCATACCATCTTCTAAACTCTCCACCTTTATTATAAGGAAACCATTTCTTTTGACTTACTTTTGCCTGCTCAGCCGATTTAGACGAGAATCCAATCTTTTCAAAGCTGCATTCCGGCCAAAATCGTAGAAACCTATTATTATCTGTAGTAGACATACCATTTCGCGCATCAATATGGCTTCTCAAGCAATCCTCTGAAAACAATTTGAACACGTGAGAACTTGTCCAGTATGCAATAGGGCTTCCAGCGATATTTTTGAAATCTGCTTGGTTAGCAGTATACAGCGTATCTTTTTTTATAAATAATTCTTCTTTTCCTTTTGGTGTAGTTGCACTGATTAACCGACAATAACTACCATTATACTCTGGCACATAACTTTCTCTCTGTACAAATGCCACAGTCTGAACAACTTCACCACCAATTTCTTCAAACGCACGAGCTCCCAAATGCGCCATATTAACTATATCCATCTGAAGCATCTTCTTGCGCAATTTCTCAAATGTTGCTAGGAACATCCAAGAATGTTGTGTTATCATTGCTTGAAATCCATTGGCTACGATCATTTCCTTGCAATGTTCAATAAAAACAGCGTATAGGTCAGCTTTGCTGTCCACATAATTGTCTTTCAGAAAAGCATTTACTCTTTTATCCAATTTGCTGGTTCCAGCATAGGGCGGATTCGTGCAGGTAACCCAATACTTCCGTGCCATCGTCTCACCGATATCAATGAGTCGGTTCAGCTGCTCGGCGGTATCTTCCACGCCCACGCTGTCCATGCTGATCTGACCGTCGGTATCTTCCGCTGCCACAAACCGACGCAGCAAATCCCAGTTATAGCTCTCCACATTCAGGATAGAGCCGTATTCCTTGGCATCGGTCAGGGTGTCCAGCAAACCTTCCAGCTGCATTTTGGCCGCGTTCTTCTCGATATCGTCCATTCCTGCGCCGAAATATTTCAGGTGTGCACGGTTGATGCTGTTGCTCTCCTGAATGGCATAGACATGGCAGGTGTTCTCACCGTTTAAGATACGGCGGTTGTACTGCCGTGCTTTCATCATCACGGCAAAGTACGCCAACTGATAGGCACGATCATCAATATCCAGACCGTAGATGTTATGTTCCAGAATGCTCTTTGCAGCATCACGCTGGCTGTAGCCGGCACTCTCGTAAATCTGCATCAGCACATCAAAAGCATATACCAGGATATGACCGGAACCCATGCAGGGGTCAATGAGCTTGATATCTTCTGGGTTCAGGGCAGCGTACTCTTTGCGAATTTCTGCCAGTTTTACCTGCACCTCCGGCTCCTGCTGTGCTTCTTCCAGATAGTATTTCCAGTTTTCTTTCAGGTCGCATTCCGGGTGTCCTTCCACCCACAGACGGCCAAGGCTGTTTTCCACCATGTAACGAACGATCCAGTCCGGGGTAAACAGCTGGGTCACGGCAGGGATTTCCTCTTTGGTGATCTTGCCGCTTTTGGCAAAGGCAGCGGCCTTCGGCTCAGTGTTGTAATACTGGTACAGCCAGCCGATGATCTCCACCTGACCGCCGCGCTCGATGTTGAAGTCATCCTCCGGGATATCGTGAATCAGGTGATAGACTACACCATCCTGGTCAATAACGGACAAGCTGAGCAGCAGCTCGGTGTAGTTCTTTGTCTTTTCAAACAGCGCTGGCAAAATCTCGTTCAGGGCGTTGCACTGTTTCAGGAACAGGATGCGGAACACTTCGTCCAGCTTATTGTCCTGCTTCAGCTGGAAAATCTGAGCTTCTTCCTCCGCAGTGAAGGGAAGCTCTGCGTCAAACGGTGTCGTGACCAGATCTGGCTCCAACTTTCCGCTCTCGGAAGAAAGCACTCGAATATGGGAAGGCAGATAGTCATTGACCTCCATGAAACGGATGGCGATCAGGCGGTTAAACCATGTATAGGCAACCTCCTCGATCACATACTGATATGCGGTTTTGTAGTCGGTATCCTTTTCCTTCTGCTGGATGACCTCTATCAGCTTGTCACGCTGGCGCACGGCCTCGCCGGAAATCGAATACGGTTCTGCAGTGCCGATATCGAAGAACTGAGTGCCGCCGAAGCTCTGCGGCAACGGCTTTGCAATGCCGTCCTCCGTAATACCGATCAGGCGGGCATCATAGCTGACATCTGCAATCAGCTTATTCCGCGCCCAGATCGCAAAATTCTTTATGGCTGCTTTGTTCATGGAGCCAATCCTCCTGTCATTTATAGTTCAATGTTGACGATTGTATCTTCGTCCATCTCTTTCAGCAGGTTTTCACGCAATGCAGCAAGGTATTTATCAACATCATCCTTACTTTCCAGCCGCCACGATGCAGTCTTGGCAACCGTCTTGATGGAAACATTCTTCGTGGTGCGCACCTTATATACCGGCTGCGGTTCTGCCAACTTTTCTGCCGGTTTCACGGTCTCGCCGCGCTTTTCCGCCTCTTCTTCCTGACGCTTACGCTCTGCCTCGGCCTTTGCCGCTGCCTCCTTCGCAAGGCGAATGTCCTCTGCGTTCATCTCGTTGAGCAGGCGCAGCTTCAGTGCCTCCGCCTTATCTGCATAACTGCGCAGAGTGGAAACATTGTTGCAGTGCTCCGCACCGTCCATGATCTCCTTAAAGAGTTCCAGATAACGGTTGAACTTCGCATCCTTATAGGGCTTGGTGTTCAGCACTTCAAAGACACGGTTCCGATCCTGATTGATGGAATCTTTGACCGGCTCTGCCTGCTCTTCCAGAATGCGCATATAGCAGTTCATAAACTTCTCGCGCAGCTCTGGCAGCTTCGGAATCTCCTTGTAGGGCTTCGGCATCCGGACGATGGTGCGCATCTTGGCCACCACGTCTTCCAGTTCTGCATCCACGATGTAGGTCTTACTGTCCTCGTAGATATTCAGCATATCCAGCGCACGGGTGAAGATGGTCAGCTGCTCACCGCCAAAGAAATCACGGATAGGCTCATAGTCCTCGCCAAAATCCATCAGATCATCCTGCTCGTCAAATACGGTCTTAAAGAATTCAAGCGGTGCCTGAATCTGCACCAGTGCGGAAAGCCGCTTCTTGCCCTTTTCCAGAAGTTCTTTTCCGGGATAGGCGTAATTCTCATATTTTGGTTCCAGCCGCTCGATCTCGGTGATTCGATTCTCGCAGTAATGCTGGAAGTTCTTCATGATGGTATCTTCGTCATCGGCAGGCGGTGCCACCTTGAACAGCTCTTTCATCACGGTGCGGACGGCCTTTTTCTGGTTTTCCGGCACACGGACGCGCACTTCCGTCAGCAGTTTATCCACGAACTGCTTCTTCGTGATGTAGCCGATGATTTCTTCTTCGGAGCGGTTGTTCAGATTGACGCTCTCACCGTTGACCGTAAAGGACAGATCTCCACGCTTAAAGAGACGTGCCACCAGCCAATGGATGTCATCTTCCACAAAGCCATAGGGTGCTTTCATAAAGCGATCCTTGATGGTTTTCATAGAAGTTTTCATGTGCATCCGGGAATTGCCTGCCACAAATTGCAGCACATCATCCAGTGCGTGAACATTGGATTCTCCGGTATCTCCCAGTGCCAGCGACAGCTGGTTGCTGGTCTTGAACATCTTCCGGATGTCTGCTTCACCCATCGCTGCATCAATATAGGACAGCTTGTGGTAAACCGTCTGCACCAGTCGTCCGATAGCCTCGTTGATGCGGCTGGTCACTTCCTTGCCGGAGGTGTGCAGCACATCGCCATTGACATAGATGGTAGCCTCTTTCAGAGCTTCCGTCAGATAAAGCTTGGCGTTACCGTTGCGTTCCCGCATCTCCACGCGCTTTGCTTCCTTAATGGTCTCATACTTGGCAAGCTGCACAGAGGTATTCTTGCGCAGGAACCGCTCAATTTTCAAGTATGCCCGCATTTCCGTCAGGAACGCATCATCATTCGGCAGAACCACAAGGACTTCCTTGCCCTGGCCGGAGAGCAGGCGCAGCGTACCATCATCGGTGCCGCCCTCATACCACGGGGTCAGCACACGGAGGCCGATATCGTAATTCTGGTTTGCCTTATAGGGGCGGTCATCCACTGTCTGATTGAAGGAGAATGCATACCGCCCACCAAAGCTGGGGTACTGATACTTCTTACTGGAGAAAATGTCCTCATAGATCATCTCCGCAATCTTCGTGATGACCTCCGGCATCTCCACATTTTCTTTTTCGATTTCGTTGTTGATTTCCTGTTCCTCATCGGTCAGGAATACATAGATGGAGCCATTCTTCTGGATCAGCATCTGGCGCATCAACACTTTCAGTGCATCCTCCACCTGTGCTTTCAAAGAGATGCGATCATCGTCAATGCTGGTAATCATCAGGCTGACGATGTTGTCTACATTGGCTTCGATCTCCAGAACATATTTAATCAGGAAAAGGGTCTTCAACACATTGATCGCAAAGACATCTTTTTCCTTCTTTTCCGGGTTGATATAGCTGTTGTCATAGGCGCGGATGATCACGCTGCTGTGGCTGTGGTCGAGAAAATTCTCCAATGCATCATAGAATCGATAGAACGGCACGATTGCTCCCATCTCATCGTCCATCAGCTGCATGGCAGACTCTTTGAACAGAGCCAGCATGGAACGTTCACCTTCGGACAGGTGCTTACCGGATGCACCGTGGGTACGGATGCTGGTCAGCACACTGGCAAGCAAATTAAACTGGTATGGAACAAAAGGATAAACCTCTGCAAAATCTTCTGCGTTGGCGTACAGTTTTTTCTCCACGCCGTCGTTGAAGACAATCAGATTTTTGATGATGGTTGCTTTCTGGTCATAAAGCAGACGCAGGCTCTGTGCTGCGGTCTCTGTCTTATCCAGAATACGCTTTTTGATAACAGCGTCCACATTGGCAGAGGACAAAGAAAGACGTGTATCGAAACGTCCCTGAATCTTGGAGAAGTCGTTACCCTTCACCTTGGTAATGGAGTCGATATCCTGCTGGCTCGTTACGATTACCCAAGCCTTGCCCATGCATTCCTTGCCCAGTTCTTCCGTCACTGTCTGAAGGTTCAGCATCAGCTTAGAATCATCACCAATGTACTGGCCGATCTCATCCACAAGGAAGACAACATGATGGTTGTTCCCTTTTTTATCAATATAGGACTTTACACGCTTGGCGAAATCCTCAATGCTGATCTGGTAGCTCTCGGTTGCTTTCTCGCACCAGTTACGGGCAGCTGATTCGCTCATGAAATCCATGTCAGAAAGAACATCGACAACGGAATCCTGAATGAAATCGAAGTCCTGACGAGAGCTTTCCCACGGATCGCCATACTCTTCTTCAAACTTTTCCTTAAACTCTTCAAAACGTCCTTCCTCGGAAAGCCTGCGCTCCAGGTCAGCAAGGTGCGGCATGGAACCGCAGAAGCCCTGCATCTCATTGAAAACCTTCAGGAATACGTTCACAATGGCATCTTTATTTTCTTTGCCATTAGAATCGCTTTTGGAATCAATATTGAAAAGAATTACGTCCGATGGGGTGTTTGCTGCCAGCTGCATATCTGCCAGCACCATCTGATTGGTAATCTTCTGATCCTCGATAAAGTAGTCGATGGCATGTTTGTCTCCGACCTGTTTATTCTGAAGCAGATAGGACAGGATTTTCAGGAAATGAGATTTACCACTTCCAAAGAAGCCGGAAATCCAGACACCCATTTTCGGTGTGGTTCCCTGAATACCTTTTTTATATGCTGCAAAGAAATCCGCAAAATGACGCTGAAGCTCACGGGTCACAACGTACTCTTCCAGCTCCTGCGCTACATTTGTTTCTTCACCCTGACCGACAATGATAACGCCCTGTATCTCACGGTCAATTTTCTTTCGGAACATGTCCTTGATCTGCATAACAGTTTCCTCCATCCATTACTTTACCAGTCGGAATGCACGGTAATAGTTATCGTCTTTAATCTCATTGAACAGAATCAGCTCCTGTTCATTATAGGTTCCCGGAAAGAACATCACGACCGGGCAGCGCACAAATGCCTGATGCAAGTTGTTAAGCACCTTGTGGGAGCGCAAAATCGGATAGCACTTGCCGATACCGGTTAAGAACACGACTGCATTCTCCGGCGTATGTTCTTTGATATATTGCACGATCAGGCTGTCATCGTCATTCACCTTCATGGAGTTGGTCACTGCCTTGACGATACGCTCGATTCCTCGCTTTTTTTCAAAGTCATAGCACTTTTCCATAAAGTTTTTCTTTTCCAAAAAGTCAATGATGATATCATACAGGTCAAAGACCACAAGCTCAAAATCATCATCGCCCCGGTCATTCTTATTTTTCAGATACTCTACACGCTCCCGAACTTCCAGTTCCTTTTCCGGTGGATAATCAAACACCCAATAGTTGACCTCATTTGCGCGGCCTGTTCCTTTTCGGAAAGATGGCTTATGGATTGCAAGCTCCATCTCGTCCAGTCTTTGGCTTAAATCCATTTCATCTTACCCCCGTCAGTGTTTTTACCATGATGCCAAGATCATGGTCATAAAGCCAATGCTCAAATGCAATATCAAGAATTGGCTTCAGTATTTTTCTTGTGCTGTTTGCCCGGTTGCTTTCTAAAAGCCCCGCTTCATAAAGCTGCGTTTTATAGCAGGAACCGAGGCGGCGCAGCGTATAGTCTTGAAGAGAAGCCACTTTCTCACTCTGTTCCTGCTTATTTTTGAAAAATATCCGGATATCTGCATCCGTCAGCTCATCGGAACCAAGAATCATTTTTTCCCGCACTACTTCATACACAAAATCAAAGAACAGCGTGTCATGCAAAAGAGCCGCAGTCAGCACAAATAGTTTTTGTGTAGCAAGATCACTGCTCAAAAAGATTGGATAAAAGCTTTCATCTAATGTCTTGATACGGGCTGTTACGGTAGAATAAATCTGCTGCGCTCGTAGTTTTGTCGGTGCACCATAGATGTTTGTCTCTTCATTCAACTTTTTAATATCCGCAAAGCTCTTACCCTCGCTCAAAAGCTGCACGGTTTTCCGAAATTCCATGAACCAGAACGAAAATTTCACTGCTCCGGCACTATACGGTTTTCTTTCCATCTTCGTTCTCTCCATTTCCGGATTTTGTTTTAATGTATTTGCCGCTTTTGATTCTGGCATCCTTCGGCTTTTCGGCGTTAATAGGAATGACCCACTGATGGCCTAAACGCTCGGCACCATCAATTCGCCCTTCCGTGCATAATGTCTGTACTCTCCTTGTGCAGATGCCCCATTTTTCAGAAGCCTGCTTAATCGTCATGAAATCCATACGGAACCTCTTTTTCGATGTCTAAAGTCACTCGCAGCAAGTTAAAATTTCTCATTTATATTCTACTCCAAGAAACGAACAAAATCAATCGAAAGTTCTTCCAAATTTTGAACGATTTTTTTAGAACCCACTCTTCTGCAAGCAGGGCTTTCGTGACACGAAAGCGATTTTCTGCTTGTTGGGGAAACTCCCCAATCCCCATAGAACGCTGCCTGCGGCATCGGGCTGCGCATCCGTTCCGGATGCTTTAACGGCAGTTCCTGCCAAAGAAAAAAGGCCCGGTGCAGCATGAGCATTACGCCCACACTGCACCGGACTTTCCATCATCGACTGCTTTGTCTATTTTCTTCTTCCTGCCGTACTTCCTGCTCATGCAGCTGCTCTTTCTTCTGTTCGTCCTCTTTCAGAATTTCCTGCACAATCTTCTGTGCCACAAGCCAATCCTGCATTTCCGATTTGGTCCTGCGGTACTCTGCATAGGAGCTTTTCTTTCGTTCCAGAAGCATCGCATACTCTGCGTTCAGCTCGCTGATGCGTGGAAGCTTTTTGTCAGAACCGTTCTCTTTCTTATAGGCATCGAACGCCTTTTTCGCTGCGCTGCGCAAGGCCAGCGTATCCCGATGGGCTTCATAGAACTCCCGATTGTAGCCGGATGCTTTATACGCGGCAAAAACATCTTTTGTCTTGGCATAATTGATTAGATGCTTTCGCAGCACCGACACTTCCGACATCCGTGCCTCATCTGCCTTTACAGATTCCAGCAGCGCATCACATTTTTCAGAAATTCCATCTGCCTGTTCTTTCAGCTCTGCATAGCTCTTGATTCCATGCTCTTCCATGAACATCATGGCTTTTGCCATTTGCTTCAGATTAAAGACTTTCGCCCAGCGCGCATACCCTGCGCCTTTGCCCGCCTGCATTTTGGCACGGACATCAATAAGGAACGACAACTCCGCCTTCTGATGCACCTGCGCCGACCGTGCGCTTGTGCGGTTTTTCTCTGCAAATTTACTTTTATGAACCGCATTCCCGGCAATCACTTCGCAGAGTTCTTCAACCGAATATCCTTTACCAAGAGAACGGAAACGAGCAAATCTGGCGTGGCCTTTCCCCCGCAGGGCAGGCTGTTTTCCCTCTTTATACTCGTACCCTGCTTCCTGCAAAATTCCAATCAGTTCCTGGAAGTCTTTTGGCTTTCTTTCCAATGCTGCATCAATGGCCTCACAGATTTCATCCCGCTGCGACTTTTTCTCCGGGTATTCCGTTCTCTTCTTCCGCTCCCCGTAGGGCTTTCGGACAATGACCGACAACCGATGTTCCAGGCAGACGATATCACTGAGCCTTGCCAGCGCAAGACCGGATAAGCGAAAATCTCGGAATTTTCTGGTGCAGTCTAATGTAGTCGAATTAAAAATAATGTGGTTATGAATGTGCGCGCGATCAACATGGGTAGCCACGATAAATGCGTGTTTTCCCTTGGTGAATCGCATGGCTGTCTCATACCCAACCTTGTTCGCCTCCTCCGGCGTGATTTCTCCGGGCTTAAAGGATTGTCGAATCTGATATGCAATCACATCATGCGCCTGTGTTCTACCGGTAATATGCTCATACTGCCGTTTGGAAAGCAGAAATTCTTCATCACAGGTCTTTGCATCACAGGCATACGCGCTGATATATTTTCCATCTTCCGTCTTTGCTGCATTCTCAGAATAATCAGTACGGTCAGCCAGACACTGCGCTACCGTCTTTCCTTTATTGATATGCAGCGCAATTAGTCTTGTAGCCGCCATTTTCATATTCCTCCATCTAAAAAGAGCTACCCGAAGGCAGCTCTTACCAATCTACTATTCTCATTTTAACATCCGTTCCCGGTCATAAGCTCCCTGCAAATAAACGGCCTGCTTGATGATCTCTTCCATATCGAAATAGACACACATGATGCTTTCGTACAGCTTCCACACATTAGATTCGCTGCCTCCCACCATCTCCATCAGCTGGTCTTCCATCTTCGATTGCTCAGACTGTTTTTCCTGATAAGCAGTCTCATCCACAAAATGATTTTCTCCATCCGTTTCCTCGTACCGCAAATCATAATAATCTTTCATAAACTGAATATCCATCCAATCCCTCCTGAACTCAAATTGTCAAAACATCCTCTATACACTCGCACAGCCGTTCCATCAGTTCCATGATGCCGCCCGCTCCAACCGCAGCTGCGAACAGTCCCATCTCAATCAGGGTCAGCAGGAACACATCCGTCCAGCTCGCCCGAACCACCGAATAGATACCGCAGCCAAGAACGAAAAGCATAACCGGCGAAAGTACCCACAGGGATAGCTGCATCAGCAGATTCCAGATAAAGCACAGAAATCGCAGCAGAAACGCAACCGGCAGCAACAGGATTTTCAGCACCAGCTTCAACAAAAAACATACGACCTTCATGGATTTCACCCCTTCGTTTTTCTTTTCATCTTCATTTTATCGTACCCGCTTGTCAAACACCACGATGTCAACAGGAAGACCTGCAAAAAATATGTAATGACACAGACTGTTTCATCTGTGCCATGTGCAATAGAAATTCCGCACGTTTGCGCCGTCATCGAATACCAGAAAGCCTCTTTAAGATCAGCTTTTGCATCTCCCAGAGTTCATCCAGTCGCTTCTGCAAATCCCGGATATCCTCCGCATAGATGCTTCCAGATTCATTGGCGCGTTTTGCGTACTGGTTCAGGTTGTTGCTGCATCGGCGAAGAAGTGTGGATACCTGCGCCACATCCGACAAATCAAGATTTACGCAGTACCCGTCCATCGCCATTTTTCTCATATAGGCACCGGTATTCCGAATCCCCAATTCTTTCTGCTTTTCACGAATCCTCGCCAGCTCTTCCGGGTTTACCCGGACATTGATCCAGTGTTCCCGAACACTCATAGTGCCACCTCCTCATCATTTCGATGTGTCATCGGCGGAATGCGCCCTGCACGGTCACGCAGCTCTGCCAGGACAGACGGCTTTTCCGTTGTTCTCTCACGGTCTGGATCATCATTTTCACGGTCATCCATATTCAGCAGTGCGTCCAGTTCTGCCAGTCTTGCACTCTTTTCCGCCAGTTCTGCCTCCTGGGGGAACGGCTTTCCAAGCTCGGCCTGCGCAGCTTCCTGCTGGCTCCTAAGATTGTCCAGCTGCTGTTCCGCCTTCTCCAGCCTTGCAGGAATCCCGGCAAGAGCATTATCCAAACGCTGGATATTGCCCGCAGCACTGGTGCCGATGGGCACCCGGTGGGTCATCTCGCCTTTCAGCAGCACCTGATACTCTTTCTGGAAGCTGTCATATGACAACTCCATCTTGAAACCACGATAGCTGCCAAGCGGCACCGGCTCCAAACTCTGATTGGCTTTACAGACCGCAAGAATTGCTTCACCGGCCTCGGCTTTTTCAGTAAATTGTGTGCCATTCACCTCCATACCGCAGAACCCCTCTTCCGGCAGCGGATGTGCCGCCACCGTCCGAATATCCGACTGAAAGCCCTTGATGAACCCTTGCGTTTTCTCAATCTCCGCAGGGAAATATTTCATCAATTTATCTTCCAATCGGTACTGCTGGCTCTGATGATCCGCCTTCAATACTTTCAGCCTTGCAACATCTACATCCAAGTCCATTTTCTCCTTGATTTGCGGGTCTCCGGCACAAAGTGCCTTGATCTCTGCATAGGAAAGAGCCTGCTCATCTACATCATCACAGGAACGTACCGGAGATTTGCTGGTCATGATCTGGCTGATAAATTTCTGCTTATTCTCCAGTGTCTGATAGAGGTAGGCATCAAAAGTTCCTTCCGTCACATACTGATAAACCTGCACTTCTTTGTTTCGGTTTCCCTGACGGATGATACGACCATTTCGCTGGGTCATGTCCGCAGGCCGCCAGCCCACATCCAGATGATGCACGGCCACCAGCCTGTCCTGCACGTTCGTGCCTGCACCCATCTTCTGTGTCGAACCTAACAATACCCGTACCTGTCCGGTACGCACTTTGGCAAACAAATCTTTCTTTTTTGCCTCAGTATCGGCATCATGAATAAATGCGATTTCTTCTTCCGGCACACCGGACTGAATTAGTTTGGCGCGGATATCCTCATAGACATTGAAGGTTCCATCGTTCTTCGGCGTGCTGAGGTCGCAGAACAGCAACTGGGTCAGCTTATCCGACTGTCCTTCCTCATAAATCCGAAGCACATTCCGCACACAGGCGTTGAGCTTGCTATTTGGGTCATCCGGCAGGAGCGGATTCATCAGCCGCTGATCCAATCCCAGTTTTCTGCCGTCCGATGTGATTTTCAGCATGTTATCGACCGACGGGTCTACCACACCGGAATGCACAGCCGCCGCCCGTTCCGAAAGCTCCGCCACCATCGCCTGCTGATGCTCCGATGGCTGCACCACCACGGTTTCAAACTTTGCCTCCGGCACCGGCAGATGCAGCTGATCGGAGGTCTTGATATCCGCCACTTCCTTGAACATGTTCATCAGCTCCGGCAGGTTGAAGAACTTTGCAAATCTTGTTCTTGCCCGGTATCCGGTTCCTTCCGGTGCCAGTTCAATGGCCGTGGTGGTCTCACCAAAGGTTGAAGCCCAGCTGTCGAAATGGGTCAGCCCTTTCTGCTGCAACGTGCCGTACTGGAGATACCGCATCATGGTGTAAAGCTCCGTCATGCTGTTGCTAACCGGGGTGCCGGTCGCAAAAATGATGCCGCGCCCGCCTGTCAACTCGTCCATATATTGGCACTTCATAAACATATCCGAAGATTTCTGCGCTTCCGATGTGGACAAGCCTGCAACATTGCGCATTTTTGTGTAGAGGAACAGATTCTTAAAGGCATGTGCTTCGTCTACAAACAGTCGGTCTACGCCCAGCTGCTCAAAGGTAATCACATCGTCTTTTCGGTCGGTTGCCCGAAGTTTCTCCAATCTCGCCTCCAATCCTTTCCGGGTCTTTTCCATCTGTTTGATGGAGAAACGTTCGCCATTCTGGGATTTCATCTCAGCAATGGCGTTTTCGATTTCATCAATCTGGACAGTCAAAATCCGCTCCTGCCGTTCTGCGGACACCGGAATTTTCTCAAACTGGGAATGCCCGATGATGACTGCATCGTAATCACCAGTAGCAATTCGTGCGCAGAACTTCTTTCTGCGGGCAGTTTCAAAGTCCTTTTTGCTTGCCACCAGCAATTTTGCACTCGGATACAGACGCAGAAACTCGTTTGCCCACTGAAGGGTCAAATGATTCGGAACGACAAACATGGATTTCTGGCACAGTCCCAGCCGTTTTGCCTCCATAGCAGAAGCGGCCATCTCGAAAGTCTTACCGGCACCCACTTCGTGGGCCAGCAGCGTATTGCCGCCGTACAGCACATGAGCAATGGCATTCTGCTGGTGTTCCCGCAGCCGGATTTCCGGATTCATGCCGCCAAAGCGGATATGAGAACCATCATACTCACGGGGACGAGTGCTGTTGAACAGCTCGTTATACTTTTCCACAAGTTCCGCGCGGCGATAAGGGTCTTTCCACACCCAGTTCTGGAACGCATCCTTAATGGCCTGCTGTTTCTGCTGGGCGAGGGTGGTCTCCTTTTTATTCAGAACCCGCTTCTGCTTGCCGTCTGCATCCTCCACGGTATCGTAAATACGAATATCCCGCAGATTCAGCGTATCCTCCAGAATTCGGTAGGCATTGGCACGGCTGGTGCCGTAGGTCATATAGGCATGAACATCATTCCGGCTCGGTGTACTCTTGCCGGTAATTTGCCATTCTGCCGTCATGGGAGAGAATTTCACTTCAATATTTCTGCGCAGATAGAACGGCGGTTCAAAGGTTTCTTCCATAAACTGCTGGATATAATCCCGATTGACCCATGTGGCACCAAGGCGCACATCAATCTCCGACGCATCCAGGTCTTTCGGCTGTGCTTTCTTCAAATATTCCGTGTTTACCGCAAAGGCAGGGTCAGAAGCCGCAGCCAGTTCTGCCACGCGGAGTTTTTCCCGGACATTGCCGGACAGATATTCATCAGCCGCCACCCAGCCGGTTTCCTCGCCGCCTTGCGTCATCGGGTCTTTGAAAATGACACCATGCAGTTCCTGCTGGATTTTTTCAAATTCTCCCGGTGTACCTAAAAGCTCCGACATATAGGGCAAATCCACTTTGCCGCGCTCTCCGATGGAGATTGCCAGAGCCTCTGCCGGAGTATCTACGCTGGTAACAGCCCGTTCCGGTCGAATCGTCCGTTTGGTGAACATATCCGCCTTGGATTCCAGCCTGCCGTTTTCATCTACATTTTCCAGAGAGCAGAGCAGATAATAAGACGAATCTTCTGAAAAAGCCTGCGCATTTGCACGGGAGTTGATAAGCCCATACTGATCGGCGAATCGGTCATAGGCTACATTCAGTTCCCGCTGTTTCTGGGCAATCGCGTCCTCCGGATAATCGTTCAGCTGATAGTCGATCAGTTCCTGCACAATGGTACGAAGCTCCACCATGCCCTTGATCCTGCCGGTGGCTGTCGCAGAAAGGTCAGCCTTTCGCATGATGCTGTTCTCACGGAAGTAGACATCCCCATCCACCACCGCATAGGAGAAGTTCTTTACATTGGGGTCTGCCGGAATGGTTTCGCCCTGCAAGGACAGTTCTTCCTCCGGTGCCAGCTCCTGCGCTTCATAGTGACCGCCGATATGCTGCACAGCCTCATGCAGCTGGTCTCCCAGATCCTCATCCGGAATCGGAATGACCGTACATTCTTCCTTGCCGTACTGGGTACTTTCCGTTGTAATCTCACCCAGCACCATTTCCGGGTGGTCAACAAAATAGCTGTTGAGGGTAATACCCTCCGATGTCAGCCCCAGATGCACCCAATCCGGTTCGATATCAATTGGATGGTCTCTCTTTTGCAGAAAAATGATATCCGACACTACATCTGTACCGGCATTGGCACGGAATGCGTTGTTAGGAAGTCGAATGGCTCCCAGGAGTTCTGCCCGTTGCGCCAGATACTTTCGCGCGTCCGGATTCTTGGAATCCATCGTGTAGCGGCTGGTAACAAAGGCCACGATGCCACCGGGACGAACCTGATCCAATGCCTTGGCAAAGAAATAGTTGTGGATAGAAAATCCGAGTTTATCATAGGGCTTATCGCTGACACGGTAGTTGCCAAAGGGCACATTGCCCACGGCCAGATCATAGAAGTCGCGCCGGTCGGTGGTTTCAAAGCCTGCCACCTTGATTTCTGCCTGCGGATACAATTTCTGCGCAATGCGCCCGGTGATGGAATCCAGTTCCACACCATACAGTCTGCTTCCCAGCATGGAATCCGGCAGCATACCGAAGAAGTTGCCGACACCCATCGACGGTTCCAGAATATTGCCTTTCTCAAATCCCATACCGTCCAATGCCTCATAGATTGCACGGATCACGGTAGGGCTGGTGTAATGCGCATTCAGAGTCGAAGCCCTGGCTGCGGCATATTCTTCTTCCGTAAGAGCTGCTTTCAGCTCCTTATATTCGCCTGTCCAGGCAGTTTTCTCTGCGTCAAAGGCATCTGCCAGCCCACCCCAGCCGACATAATTGGCCAGCGTTTCCTGTTCCTCCGGTGTCGCATCCCTATGCTGATTTTCTAAGGCTTTCAGCGTGTAGATGGCATCCATGTTGGCACGGAATTTCTGCTTAGGACTGCCTTCGCCGAGGTGAAAGCTGTTGATGCGGTAGTTCTCCGCATGTTTTGCTTCATGCCCTGCCCGGAACGCTTCTTTTTTTCCAGAATTCAGATCAACCACCAGATTGTGCAGGTGAACATTTTCCTCATGCCCCAAAATTCTTGCCAGATTTTCCTTGCTTTCCGAGCGGAAGATCGGATACACGGAATCCGGGTCCCGAAGTTCCACATCGAAAAGCCCGACTTTTTCAATCGTAAATGCCTTTCCGTCCAGATACAGCGTATCGCCAACGCGATAATCCGGCTGCACCGGAGCTGCGGGTTCTGGCTGCACAGTTGCAGGCTCTTTTTCAGCCTCCATGTTCCTGCCGCGAATCTCCTGCAACGCCTCTGATGCACTCACATAATCGGCAAATGTCTGCACTTTTCCGTCCGAATATCCGTAATACTCTTCTTTGACATAATCCCAGATGGCAAACGCATCTTTAGAATCCGGAAAGTTCTCGCCGGTCATTGTGACCACAAACCGTTCATCCGGTGCATAGCCAGACTCTCTGGAAAGTTCGCTGGCGTGTTCCTGCATTTCCAGTACCAGAGGATCTGTCTCTGCGTGAGCCGATTCCTGTACTTCTTCGGATTCCACATCTGGGAATGGAATGTCCTGCTGCAAATTCTGCTTGCTCTGTTCAACATAGAGCCAGTCTTTTGCTTCCCGTTCCTGAACTTTTTCAATCAACTGCTGGCGGTAGGTCTCTGCCTCCCATTCGCTGGTAAACTCTTCGCTGACGCCATCCGGCTCCACATGAATGCCGTCCTGAATATCATCCCAGACCGCATAACCATCGTCTGTCTCCATCACGGTAAACCGCTGTGGTGCCGCCAGTTCACTCCGGGCATATACATCCGCAGCCGTATTCAGCATGTTGTCCACATGCTCATTTCCGGTATCGTAGCGTTCCGGTGGCGTTGGCGGAAACACATGGGCGGCAGTCGGCATAGGAAGCGGCGCGCCGTATTCCTGCTCCAGCTTCCGATACTCTTCCATTTCCAGCGCGGTCAGGTACTGATCATTTTCCACAAGCCGGTCTAACCGCTTATCCACCGCCGACCATGTGAGTCGCACTTCCCGGTCATGGTCATAATTGCGAAGCAGAATACCTCTTCCGTTATAATCGGCAAAACCGCGACTGCCATCCATAAAGGTATAGCTGTGGCCACCGAGACCGTATTCCGCTTTCAAGAATGCAGCTCGTTCTTTCGCGTCCCCTTGCTGCTGATACAGCGCATAAATACGGATTTTTCCGCCCTCAAAATTAGAACCTGCTCGCAACATCCGGTCGATTTCATCCTCAGAAATGACAAAAGCGGAGGGCTTTTCGCTCTCCGCTTCTCTGGCTGCATTTTCTGCCGCCGCATCAATTTTCTGAATCTGCTCTGCCTCGGACTGAAACAGGCTCATAAAGTTTAGCTGTTGATAAGTTCCGTCAGAATGACTTCCTCTGCCTGCGCTTTCAGCATGTTCATGTGCTGCACCCAGGCCATTTGGTTCGATTTCTTGTCCGGTGCCGGATTCGCTTTCAGAAGCTCCGCCATCATCTGCTCCATCCGTGCGGTCGCGGTCTCCTGAATCTCCCACAGGTGCGGATACAGCTTCTCGGTCAGGATAAGGTGATTGTACAGCAGCGTGTTGTTCTCCTGCAGGAACGCTCTGCGCATCCTCCCGTACTTGCCCAGAGGCTTCTGTTCCTGCACCGACAACTGGATATCCGGAATCAGGTAATCGCCGTTCTTCGTGTAATTCAGCTCCATCATAGTTTTGGCTCCTTTCTGCCTGCTTGTCTTTTTCATAGGTTCGGATCGTGCGTTCAATTTCCCGGAAGATCTGGCTGGACATTTCGCTGACCGCAGTTCCCAGCACATTGGCGGCAGCCTGCGTATTAAAATCAAAAATGTCCAGAAAATCCTCGTGCTCAAAATAGTCATCTGCATTGCCCACCGTCCGGGTAAAGACGGAATATGCGATGCTGACAGCGGCAGCTCTCTTAAAGGAAGCTCCGATGTTGAGTTCATCATATCCTTCCAGATAGGAATCTGCAACGATGTCACTGATCTGCCTGCGATTTTCCTCCCAGTAATCCCTTGCAAGGCGTTCTGCCGCTTCCATGATATGATTTTCCAGAGACCCAGCACCGGCAGGAACATCAAATGCTACATCCAGTGCGCGAATGATTGGCTGCTCATGCTCCGCATTCATTTTCCAGAGCTGTACCGGTCGGGAATTCTTCCGTTCTCCGGTATCTGCCACATCAAATACATACCGCAGTTTCGGCTGCTCGCCGCGCATGTCCAAAAGAGCAATGCCCTTGGAGCCACGCTTCACATAGCGGTTCATCCGATCATTCCAGAGATCGTACTCTGCACAGGCCGTCGCTTCTGGCCTCTGCTTATAGATCATCAGCTGCTCCGCAAAGGGATACTTATAAAGCCGCGCGGATGTGGTCAGAAACGCTGTCCACTGTTCTTTGCTGCCAGTGATCTGTGCCGCAGCTTCCTGCGCCATCTGCATATAATAAGCCGTTTTCGTCATCATCTGTCTTTTTCCTCCTCTCCTTTATTCGTCCGGATACAAATCCAGTGCCTCATATTCTGCATCCGTCATCTCTGCCAGTTTTGCAAGCAGCGAGGCCGTCCACCTGCGCAGGTTTCTGTCTCTGCCCGTCAGACTTTTTTGCATCTTTTGAAGCTCTTCGATCAGCCCTGTCCGTGTGCCAGGGCTGTAAAGCATCATGAGCATCCATTCGTCATCCGTAAAACGCATTTATAACTCCTTTTCTTCGCAGCACCTGCGAGGCGGCGCAGGCGGCACAGCCTCCTGCTTTTCCTTCAGCTGATCCAGAACCGATGCTTTCTCCACCGGTTCTTCCTTCTTTCCGTTATTGATTACGCCGTCAATCATGCCGTAATCGTCCTCCATCGCCATTTCTGCGGCTTTCAGGTATTTCTCCGGTTTCAAAAATCCGGGCAGTTCCTGGAAGCCGATGGAATCCACATAGTGACAGCTTACAACACCATTCTGCCGTAAAGCCACGATGTCAGACACAGAAAGACTATGACCAGTAAAATCATCAGGGCGGGAAACATTGAATTTCGCATACAGTTCCTCCAACATCGTATTCTGATCCTTGTAGGGAAGAAGCGGAGCCGTATAAACCACCTCATAATGGTCAATATCCGGTTCCAGCCCCATCCGTTCCAGTTCGCGCATAGACGAAAAGCGTTCATATACCGTATCCTCGCTGCGGCGAAGCTGCAAAATCGCATACTGGTCGGTAGTACTGTCGAGAAATGCCATCATTCTTTCGTCCGGTGCCTGCGTTCCATGCACTTCATCCCATTTTTCAATTCTTGCCATCGTTCATTTCTCCCTTCTCCATAAACGGCAGGCCGTTTTCCTTTGCTTCCTTCCGCTGCTGTTCCCGCCGCTTTTCACTATAAGGCGGTCGGATACCAACGCAGCGTTTCGGAATCGTATAAGTGACCGACCCATGCTCCCGGTGCTCCAAAATAAACTGCTCCGGATACTGTTTTCGCAGTTCCCGAAGCTTCTTAATCAGGCGGCTGTCATGGGTATAAATGCTGGCGTTATCCAGTTCATTATCAAAATTGATGACGGTTTCCTGCTCTGCCTTCGTAAGCTTGTATTTCATCGCTCTGCCTCCTTCGCCTTGGCAGCTTTCACCGGCGTATCCGTTCTGGAAGACAAATCCGAGAGTTTACCCAGCACAGATTCCCGTCTGCTGATTTCCGCTTCCTCTGCACGATCACAAAGTTCATCATAGTCAATCCGCGTCATGGTGCGGCCACCGAACCCATAATCCGAAAGAATCTGGTCTCTGGCTGCATTCATGCTGATTTCCGGGTTGTCGATCTGTCCACCGTCAATTTCCGTAAAGTCCTTATGATATAAGGTATAGTCGTAACCGTCCTCACAGGTCTGAATGGCAAGAAAGCCCTTGCTTCCCAAATCCCATGCACTGCGTTCTTCCGTAATCAGCGGCTCCGGGCGGCATGTACCACCGCCGCGTTCCAGCATTTCTGCCAGCTGACAGATGTGCAAAACATCATACCCCAGGCGCAAATGATATTCGTCCATATATTCGCAGCGAGCTGAGAACTTCCGGTTCGGATACTCGATCTCCACTGCACTGCCATCCGGAATTTTGAAACGATCCTCGTAGCTGCTGGTGATAAACCGGATATTTTTAGCATTCTCCAGTTCAGGATCAGCCTTTTTCATCTGCCAAAGAACCTTTCTGCCGCCGCGCATCTGCTCCAGCATCTCCGGGGCTACCGGCGCAACGGTAAGACCGTCCAGCTGGGGAATCTCCTTGAGTGCTGCCACCCTCGCGCTTTCTTCCAGCGTAGAAAACGGCTGTTTATCCAACACATCCCAGCCAATGTGTCCCTCGGCAATCTGCACCTTGCTGTCCATATCAAAACAATGGAATTCCACGCCGTCCTGCTTTTCCTGCAAGGAAAGCAGAGCGACATTATCCACCAGATAAGCTGCATTCATCATTTTCATGCTCATTTTTTACCTCCAAACTCCAGCTTAAATGCTGCTGCACCGTCCTCGCCGGTCTCTACATGAACGGTTGTGTCATAGTAACGATTGGACTTCCTGGAATAGCAATGGGTAAGCCGTGCTTTTCCACGATTTACCAGTTGCTTTGCCAGTTCCTCTGTCATCTGCTTTCCCAGTGTCTGAAAAAACCTGTTTTCCTTCCAGAGCGCAAATTTACAGCTCTTATCCCTGCAAAACCATCCTTTTGCCGTTTCGCAGACATCACTGCCGCAGGCGGGACAGGAACCAATGACTTTGCATTCCGGCTGCATCAGCACATCGGCTCCTTTTACAGCCTCGTAGGTTTTAACAAGTCCGCTGACCATGCTGCTGATTTCGCCCATAAAGGCATCGCTGTCATACTCGCCGTGTTCTATTTTCAGCAGTTTTTCCTCCCAGTCTGCCGTCATGGATGGAGACTGAATCTGTTCCGGCACCACCGTCACCAGCGCATTTCCCTTGTCCGTAGAGCAAAGGTATTTCGTTTTCTTATCACCCCTACGCTCGATAAAGCCTTTCTGCACCAGTTTTTCGATGATGGCAGCGCGTGTAGCTGGTGTGCCGATGCCTTTTCGCTCTACACCAGCCGGAAATTCATCCGAGCTGGCACTCTCCATCGCTGAAAGCAGAAGATCTTCGGTAAATCTCTTAGGCGGGCTGGTCTTGCCCTCTTTCAGATCGACACCGGCAAGTTCCAGTGTCATGCCTTCCGAAAGTATCGGAAGTTCACCTGCCTCTGCATTCTTCTCAGCATCTTCAACTGCCTTTCCTGCATATTGCCTCCAGCCCATATCCGTGACTGTTTTGCCTTTCGTGCGGAACTTCTGACCGGCGCACTCGGCTTCTACTATGGTCTCTGCATAGCGGCAGGGAGTGCCTACCGCGCAAATCAGCCGCACCGTCAGCATGGTAAGAATCGCCTGTTCTCCACTGGGAAGAGAGGAAATGTCATAACCCGCCGCTGTTTTTGTAGGGATAATAGCATGGTGATCGGTAACTTTCTTGGTATTGATGACCTGTGCTGTATTCACCGGTGCCGGTGCATCCGGCTGAATCTGAAAGCTCTGCTGAATCACGGAAACAAGTTCCGGCACAAGCGGTGCCATATCATCCGTCAGATACCGGCTGTCGGTACGGGGATAGGTCACGAGTTTCTTCTCGTACAGAGCCTGCGTGTAATCCAAGGTCTGCTGGGCAGTGAATCCCAGCTGCCGGTTTGCTTCTCTCTGAAGCGATGTCAGATCAAACAAGGCCGGGGGCTTCTCTGATTTTTCTTTCTGCTCTACCTTGGTAATGATGGCACTTCCTGCCTGGCAACACTCTGCCACCAGTTTTTCTGCTTCTGCTTTTTCTTTCATTCGCTCACCGCCCGCTTGAAAATCCCGAAATTTTAATTCTGCCGAGTAGAACGGCTCCGGCTTGAACGCCCGGATTGCTGCATCTCGCATAACCACCATCGCAAGCGTTGGTGTCATCACGCGCCCCACATTCAGGGTCTGCCCATACAGACATGAAAAAAGCCGGGTGGCGTTGATTCCGACAATCCAGTCGGCTCGCTCCCGGCATAAAGCCGCCTCATATAAGGCATCATATTCTGTTCCCGGTCTGAGCTTCTGAAAGCCTTCCCGGATAGCACTGTCCTCCATTGATGAAATCCAAAGCCGTTCCACCGGCTTTTTGCAGCCGCACTGATGGTAAACCAGTCGGAAAATCAGTTCGCCCTCACGCCCTGCATCGGTTGCACAGATCAGACTCTCCACATCTTTCCGCTGCATGAGCTTTTTCAGGATTCCGAACTGCTTTTTCGTGCTGGCGGACACCTGATACTGCCAATGTTCCGGCAAAATCGGAAGATCATCATACTTCCACTTTGCATACTTTTCATCATAGGCTTCCGGCTGGGAAAGTTCCACCAGATGCCCCACACACCAACTGACAAGGTAGCCATTGCCCTCCATATAACCGTCCCCGCGCTGATCTGCCCCGATCACTTTCGAGAGACTCATGGCAACCGAGGGCTTTTCCGCTAATACAAGCTTCATTCGATACTGCTCCTTTCGCAAAAAAATTAGCAGCCAGGCACCGAAGCGCATGACTGCTATGTAAGGAACGGTATTCTGTTTTAGGTCTACAAACTGGGGCTTTTATGATCTTGCCACAGCTTATCAGTCTATGCACGTCAACTGTTGAAACCGCCGTGTACCGAACGGTACGCCAGACTGTCTAACGATTGGTATTCATGATATAATTAAGTTACAAGATATAGAGATTGGGGGCTTAATTATGGCATATATTGTTGGAACAGACAGAAATCAATCCAGAATGATTACTGCATCGTTAGATGATCTAATTGATAAAGATAATTCGGTTCGCGCAATTGATGCCTATGTTAATTCATTAAATTTACTCGAACTGGGTTTTACAGAATACAATGGGACTAATAGAGGACAATCTCCATATCGTCGTTCCGATTTGTTGAAACTGCACATTTACGGATATTTAAATAAAATCAGATCGAGCAGAGCTCTGGAAATAGAGTGTAAACGAAACCTTGAACTCATGTGGTTGATCAACGCAATAACACCAGATCATGGAACTATCGCTGGCTTTGTAAAAGAGAATAGAAAAGCGTTTCATAACACATTGCAGCAATTGACACTTATCCTTAAAGGATGGGGATTGATCGATGGAAAGCTAATGGCAATTGACGGCACTAAAATTCGTGCGCAAAACAGCAAGCACAATTGTATCACCCAAAGCGGTTTGGATAAAAAAATTGCTTATGCTGATGAGAGAATAAATTCGTATCTTATGGCTATCGAAAAAGAAACTCCTGTTGATTCTGAATATAAAGATAAGTTGGAAACCTATCAGAAGCTAAAAGAAGAATACTTGTGCCAAAAGAAGGAACTTTCAGAAAAAGGGTTAGAACAAAAAAGTCTTACCGATCCTGATTCCAGGCGAATGAAAAATAACGGGTCTTTGGATATTTGTTACAATGTACAGTCTGTAGTTGATTCACAAAATCATTTTGTCGTAGATATATCTACAACAAATGATATCAATGACCAAAATCAGCTTCATGTCATGGCTAAGAACGCAAAAAAGCTTTTAGATATCGAGGAATGTACTGTCATCGCTGATACCGGCTATTATAATGCGACTGAAATTAAAAACTGTATTGATGATGGTATGACTGTATATATCAAAAAATCAAAAGCCAATAATAGTACAAAGAACAATGAATTTCGTAAAGAAAAATTCACCTATAACTCGGAAAATGATACATACACTTGCCCAGCAGGTGAACGATTATTATTTTTTGAAAACACGTCAAAGAATGGATTGAGATATAAAAAATATAAGTGTACATCCTGTTCTACGTGTAAATACCATAATAGTTGTACATCATCTAAAACTGGAAGGACGCTTCAACGTTGGGAATATGAAAATATCCTTGCTGATGTTCATAAATCAACATTGGAAAACAACAACGTTTATAGACAGAGACGATGCATCGTAGAACATCCATTTGGAACGGTCAAACGCTCTTTGGGGTATAGTTTCTTTCTTAGGCGTAAAAAGGAAAATGTTGATGCTGAAGCAGCATCCATGTTTATCGCTTATAATTTTAAGCGATTATTAAGTTTGTTCTCGACACAGGAATTGATTAAAAAATTTGAATAGTTACAAAGAAAAACAAAACAGGATATCAGAAATAGCTTTTGGAGTAGCCCTCTATTCAATAGAATGAAGAAAAATATGAGAATCCGTTTATCAGACTGTCGATTTTACCACCTCAAAAGGGTTTTGTTAGACAGTCTGACGCACGGTGGTGTGAGAGGACGGCGGCTAGTCACCGCCTCCTACTCGCTTGTGCCCATGTTTCGGCCCTCCACATCATCACTCCGCGCATGCGTTGTGCCTCGCCGCAACGCATTCTGCCCCTCGCTGACTCATCGCCAGGCATCGCTGATGGTGTTCGTCTGCCCATCCTCACTTCTGCAGTATCTGCTTTTCGTTCTCCTGCACACGCCGCTCGAGCGCTGTATACTGCCGGAGCTCGTCCTCGGTAAATCCCCGGAACTTCGCCTGCTCGTAGTCACGCTCCGCGGCCGCGATATCCTGCAGCACCGCATCCGACGCCGGCAGCAGCTCGAGACGAATCTTCCGCGGCTCGCGTTTTTTCTTCGTCATTCCGTTCGCGTCTGCATCCTGTGCCTCGCCACGCTTTCCGAAAAGACCGGTCGCCTCGGCTATTTCCGCCGCTTCACGTCGTTTCCTCGGCACGTCGACCACTTCGAGCATCCCGCGTGAGACCAGCTTCTGCAGCGCGGCGCGCAGATCCCCGCGGCTCATATGCATCAGCTCCGCGAGATCCTTCCGGCTCAGCGCCTTTCCGGCATCCTTTCGATCAGTCGCCTCCACGGCATCTTCCCGCGCAGGCATCTGCGCTTCAGCCCCTCGAGTGAGCGCCTTTCCCGCGTCCTTCCGATACAGCAGCAGCGACAGCTCCGCCAGCGTCATATCATACTTCAGCGCCACCGACTCGAGATAGCGCTCGAGCAGCTTCCGGTCGCGGTACTTCTCCACGATGATCCCATCCTCCGAAATCACCTCCTGCAGCGCCTGGCTCCGCTCCTCACCGAGCTTCTGCGTCCCCGGAATCGTCGCCGGGAACACGAAACCATCCTTCGCCGCATCCACTAGAAAATGATAGACCTGCAGCCGCTTCCGCTCATACGCATCCTCATCCAGCACATGCTTGAAGAAGTCGTTGTAGCACTCGAACATCGCGAGTTTCATCTCCACCGTCCGCGCGAAGCTGATCTTCTGATTCACCAGCGAACCCTTCGTCTTCACATAATAGTAGACCGGCGTCCGCAGCGCATAGAACGTCGTCGCATAGCGCACATACTCGAGATTAAACAGAAAATCCTCGCACCAGCTGAGCTTCGCATCCATCCGGATCCCGTGCGCCTCCACAAGCGAGCGCCGGTACAGCTTATTCCACAGCACCCCATAGTAGTAGTCCGCCGGGTTCTCCATCATGAAGCCAACGAACGCTTCACGCCCGATCACCTGGTCCGCGTCGATATCCCCCTTCTGCGACACCATCTCTCCGACGACACGATAGAAATCCGCGATCACCATGTCGCAGCCCGTCTCCTCGGCCGCCCGCACCATCAGCTTCGTCGCATCCGCCGTCAGCCAGTCATCACTGTCCACGAACTGCAGAAACGTACCCCGCGCCCGCGCGATCGCCTGGTTTCGCGTATCCGACACCCCCGTATTCTCCTTATGCACGACCACCACGCGCGCATCCGCCCGCGCATATCCGTCGCAGATCTCCCCGGACCGATCCTTACTTCCATCATCCATGAGGATCAGCTCGAAATCCCGAAACTCCTGATTCAGAATACTGTCCACACAGCGCGCGAGACTCTTCTCCGCGTTATACACCGGCACGATGATACTGACCTTCGGCTCCATAGGCACCTCCATCAAAAAACTACTTCTAGTTGTACCATAAAACCCTCCCGTTGACACTCGTATATTTCTGCTCACTTTTCCCGGGCCAATGTCTCGGCCCTCCGCCTGCTCACTCCGCGCCCACGCGTCCGCACCCTCCACCTTCTCACGTCGCGTCCACCCATTCGCACTCGTTGCCTTTATCGCGCCCATGCCTCCGCCCACTACCTCCTC
Source organism: Roseburia inulinivorans DSM 16841 (assembly GCF_000174195.1). Taxonomy (GTDB): domain Bacteria; phylum Bacillota; class Clostridia; order Lachnospirales; family Lachnospiraceae; genus Roseburia; species Roseburia inulinivorans. Next base: position 33,808 of record NZ_ACFY01000004.1, read on the forward strand.
ACGTCGCATCGAAGCACCAATTCCCTCATGAAAATGTCATATTACAGCATAAATTCGCTCATGAAAGTGTAATGAAGCACGGATTATTCCCTCATGAAAGTGGCAAAATACTGAAAAGAACGCTCATAAAAGTGGCAGAGCACGGAAATCTGAATGGTAAAATTCCGAGTTGTTGAGCTGTTCTTACTTTCTATTTTATCAGATATCGCCTACAGAGTCCATAGCTTCATAGCTCAAAACAGTTCACCCACCAACCATTTGGCTATGTAAAGGGGACGGCTTTTCAGCCGCCCCACCGGTCAACGCTGCGTTAATCAGACAGGTTCATCGTCCGATTCCGCTTCATAATCCTCGTTGACATCCACTTCTTCGTCCTCGTCACCATCATCCTCCGGCAGCTGGAGCGTATCTTCATCCTCATCGTGATAATCCGCATCCGGGTCCGGCTGATTTTTCTTGGACGCAGGCTTTACGCCCTTCATCTTGATATAGAGATAACCGCCGACACCGGCTGCACCGATCACAAACAGAAGCAGCATAATCATCGGAAGCGGAGACGATTTCTTCTGCTCGCTCTCTGTTTTCTGCTCTTCCGGTGCCGGTTCCGTCTCCTGCGGCTTTTCGGTTTCCGCAGGTTCCGTGACTTCCGGCTCCTTCTCCCGATACTTGGCAGCTTCCTCTTCATCCATCAGCGCAAGCAGATCGGCCTCGTCCACCATGTTCAGGAAATGCACATTCTGGTTGCCGTCTTTATCGCGGTCGATGATCAGATAAAAGGTGTTGCCCGCCTTTGTCACCAGCGTAATGAACTGCTGGCTGGATTTATCTTCTTCCTCACCGATATCGTCCACCAGCGTCATATTTCCTTCCGGAGTCAAAGCTGCACTGGATTTCGTCTCATCCTCGTATGACATTCCACTCTGCATCAGATCCAGAAACAGCTTCAGCGCATCTTCACTGAACATGCTGCTGTCTTTTGCAGAATCCGTGACATTCAGGTACTTTCCATGTGCATACCCGGTTTTGCCGTTGAAGTTTACCTTATACCAGTCACCGCATTTTTCGACAATCTCCACCGTATCGCCGGAATGCAGATATCCGATAATCTCCTGATCCATGCCGGGACCGGAACGAAAATGCAGACTGGTGATCCCCGGCACCACCGTACCAGTCTGCTTTTGGGACTTTTCGCTGCCGATATTGTATTCTTTGCCGCCCACCGTAACGATCAGGTTCCCATCCGCATCCGTAGAGACCTCATAGCCATCCGGCAGAACCTGCATGTCCGGGTCGATTTCGATGCTGTCGGTATTGTCCGTTTTCCCCGCATTTGTGCTTTCTGCTGCATCCGTCTCCTGTGCAGCGGTACTGACAGGCGTGTTCTTCTGCACATCATCGCCCGTATAGGCAAATGCAGTGGTCGTAAAGGTTCCTGCCGCCATCACGCTGGCAAGCAGCATTGCCATCATCTTTTTCATTCCATATCCTCCGTTTCTTTCTCATCCAGTTTCAGGTTCTCCGGGTTGGGAACCGCAGCCTGCGCCAGCTGAATGATGACTGCCAGCTGTTCCGGGGTCAGGCTCTGGGCATGTACCATTTCACAGATTTCGCTGTTTTCCTGCTCGTGGTACTTTCTGTCCCATTCCTTTCTGCGCTCCTCCCATTCATCGCGTTTCCTGCGGGCTTTCTCGCGCTCCGCAGCAATCTTTTCCAGTTTCAAGCTCATATCGTATCCTTTCCGGGCGAATAAACGCCCTATTTTTATCGAATTCTTCCCATGCAGTAGTAGTGCTGCCGCCAGTAGCTCGTCTCAATGGAAGCATAGGAAATTGGTGAGCCACAGTGGATCATCATCCCGTTGCCGACATAAATGCCCACATGGGATGCGCCACTGGTGTTGTAGGTTTTCTGGAAGAAGATCAGGTCTCCGGGCTTTGCCTCACTCTTCGGGATAATGTCGCATTTTCCCATCAGACCGTTGGCCGTCTGCCTGCCTACATTCCAGCCATTGCCGCAGTGGTTGATGACCCAGCTTACAAAACCGGAGCAGTCAAAACTGGTACTCGGCGAGCTGCCGCCCCAAACATAGGGATAACCGAGATATTTCTCTGCTTCGGTAATCATCTTCCGGAATTTTTCATCCGTCAGAGCTTCGCCCGGAATGTCGTAATCCTGGTATTCTCCGCTGGAACCCGCGCCATCCGGCGTTGCAAAGGCTATGCCTGCAAACAGGTCATCTCGATTGCCCCGGCACTCCAGTGTGACTTCGTATCGTTGCAGCTGGTCATCTGTAAAGCCGGAATTTCTTGCAACATAGTCAACGCCCCGATTGAGCCGTGTTACATTGAGGATTTTATACTCATACTGTACCGTCACCTGATAGGTGTAGGTGTGTCCGGTTCCGGTGATTGGATTGTAGCGATAGCCCACACGGGTTTCCTTCCTTGTCCGGATTTCCACCTTTTCCTCCAACTTCAGCTCATACTGCGCTTCAAAAATACTCTGGAGCCGCGCCTGCACCTGGCTTCTCGTATAGTTTTCAAATTCTACGGTCAGCAGAGATGCAAGCTCATAGGGATTGTGACCAATCTCTGCCAGATTGTAGCGATACTCGTCATAGCCCGGATGGTCGGTTTCAATGCGGTCGATTTGTTTGCGAAGTTTATCTTCCAGCCTGGTATAATCCGTCTCCACGCCTTTCAAATCTTCATCTTCTGCCGTGTAGGAAGTCCCCAGCACCACATTGCCGCCGCCATTGATCAAGACGGAGCATGACGAAACCGACCCGGCAATCACCAAAACAAGCAGTCCCACGGCTGCGATACCGATGATGATATGCGAGTGGCTCTGCACAAACTGAAATGCCTTTTCCGTTATACTGACAGTACCCTGTGCAGCTTTGGCTGTGCCAGATGCTGTGTTCTCCGCAGCGGCCGCACCTGCCTTCGCAGCGGCATACTCTTTTTTGATGGCCTGCTTCTGCCGCCATCGGGAAAAGAGATTGGAACCAGCCTGCGGATCAGACTTCATGCGTTCCGCAAAGATGGAATCTACGGCATCTTTATTTCCCTTTTTCTCCAACCGCTCCAGCTTTTTGTACTGCCGCAGCTTTCGACCATATTGGAACCGGGAACCAGCACGGGCTGCACCTTCCGCTGAGCCTTCGGTAAAATGCGCTGCCTCCACACCAGAATTATTATCCTGGTCGGCATTGCGCACACTCTGATGTGCCTTGGCTGAAAGTGCATCTGCCGCAAGATTTCCCGGCTTCTTTGGCTTTCCGCCTTTTTTCCCGGAAGCTGCTGCATTCTTTTTCGCTTTTACTTCCTGATCTGATTTCAGCTTCTTACTGCGCATCTTAGCAAGATCGGCCTCGTGACGAATCTGCCTTCGGTGTTCCGCTTTTTTCTTGCCGCCGTCTCCCGTACTGCTATCTGCGGTTTTGCTTCTGGAATCGCGAAGGGTGTTCTCCGCACCCTCGCGCTCCTGCCGCAGCTTGTCTCCGAGATTCGGATTTTTCTTGCCAGCCATCGCTTACGCCTCCTTCGCTTCCTGCACTTCGGTTAATTTTGTCGTCATAATCCGGTACAGTTCCAGATCGGTCGGGAAACGATCAACGAACGGCAAAATCACATTTCCGTAGAACAGCAGTCCTTCGCCTTCACCGGAGTGGGTCACATAGGACAGCTGATGTGGGCTGATATTCAGCTGATCCGCCAGAATCTGACGATCACCGGCTGCTTGATTCAGCATATAAATGAAGTCGCTGTTTTCAAAAATGTTCGTCACTTCGCGGGAAGAAAGCAGGTCTTTCACATTCTGGGTGATGCCGGTGGGAATACCGCCCCATTTACGGAATCGCTTCCAGATTTCCACGCTGTAGGCCGCTGTCTGCTCTTCTTTCAAAAGCAGATGGAACTCGTCCATATAGTAGCGGGTGGCTTTACCGGCATTACGGTTGGCGGTCACACGCCCCCAGACCTGATCCTGCACCACCAGCATCCCGATCTTTTTCAGCTGCTTGCCCAGCTCCTTGATGTCATAGCAGACCAGCCGGTTATTGATATCTACGTTGGTGCGGTGGTTGAACAGGTTCAGAGAACCGGTTACATAGATTTCCAGTGCCGTTGCCACATGGTGTGCCTCCTTTTCATCCTGCCGGAGCAGAGCTTCGTACAAATCCTGCAAAACGGGCATGTTCTCCGGCACCGGGTGTTCAAAATAGGTCTGGTAAATCTGATGAACACAGCGGTCGATGACCGTCTTTTCTACCGGCTGCAAGCCTTCTTTTCCGCCCACGATCAGCTCACACAGGGACAGGATGAAATCTGCTTTCAGGGCAATCGGATTATCCTCTTCCGAATAGTTCGCATTGATGTCCATTGGGTTGATATACTGCGTGCTGGAAGGGCTGATTTTAATGACCTGCCCCTCAAATTTCTGCACCAGTGCTGTGTACTCAGCTTCGGGATCGCACACGATTACATCGTCATCCGTCACCAGGAACGCATTGGCGATTTCTCTCTTGGCAGAGAAGGATTTACCGGAACCGGGGGTACCCAGAATCAGCCCGTTGGGGTTTTTGAGCTTTTTCCGGTCAACCATAATCAGGTTGTTGGACAAAGCATTCAGCCCATAGTACAGAGCCTCTTTCCCGGTCTGAAACAGTTCCTGGGTGGTAAACGGCACGAAAATTGCCGTGCTGCTGGTAGTCATGCTGCGCTGAATCTCAATCAGGTTCTGTGCCAGCGGCAGGCAGCTCATCAGCCCCTGCTCCTGCTGGAAGTCCAGACGGCGCAGGTTGCAGTTGTACTTTTGTGCAATGCTGGAAGCCTGAAACACATTGGTTTCCAGCTCCTGCTCCGTTTCGCCGGTGTTCATCACCAGAAAGGTCAGCAGGAACATACGCTCATTCTGGCTCTGCAATTCCTTCAGCAGTGCCTTTGCGTCCTTACCGTAAGTTGCCAAATCGGACGGAATGATGTCCATATCGTATCCGGAACGTACAGCTTTCTTCTGTTCCTCAATCTTGGAACGATCCAGCTCCGTGATGGTGTGCTTAATAGACTTGATTGCTTTGTTCTGGTCTACCGACTGAATGTGCATGGTTACAATCTGGCTGGATTCCATATCCAGAAAGTCCTTCAGCAGCTGATCCGACAGGTCGGAAGCCGTAATCTGGAGATAGGACATGGAACCATACATCCCACCCATCTGAAAAACACGGTTCTTCGGAAAGGCAAAACCGGTCGGTGCAATAAAGTCCTTTACCGACAGCCCGCTCTCCGGCAGCCACTTCCAATCGAAATTGAATCGGTCATGGTCACCCATGTGGAACATATCGTGCATCAAATGAAGCCGTTCCTTGCCGTTAAGCAATTTTGCCCGGACACCCAAGCGTTTGAAGTTGTTCATCAGGTCGATCTCGATGTGAATGAGCCTCGGCTTTGCCTGCTTCATGGATTCCGCCTCAATGCCAAACGTCAGGTACTTCGTCTTGGTCAGGCCGTTGTTGCCCTGGGCAAGTTGACGGCGGAGCATGGTGCTGTACTCTGTGCGTACCGGATTAAAATGATCCTTCTGGTACGGGATGCGCACCATCTTCTCAAAATTCGAGGCATCCGTAGCCATATTCATAAAAGAAAGCTCAAAGCGGATGCTGGAATCAAAGAAGTTCAGGAAGCTGCACCATTCCTCAAAGATAGCCGTCTGATCTTCCTGCTGCGCCAGCTGGTAATTGATGTCCTGAAACTGAATGGTTTTGGTGTAGTAATTGTCCGTCACACGGCAAATACCGTCCGGGAACATCCGCTGAAAAGGAATGCTCTCCTGTGCCGAATGCGGAACCGTGCGGTCACCCCTTGCACGATCAATCACCGTCTGCACCTGTTTTTGCTCTGCGGCTGACAGATGAGACGGCATTCGGATGTCATCCTGCTTTTTATTCTTCGCTGTCAGCTTTTCGAGAATTTTGAACAATGCGATTTACCTCCATTTCCACGTCTGCCTGCTGAACCAGCAGTGCATAGTAATTTTTCGTTTTGTAAGGCCGCGTTTTCGGCCTCTTGAACTTCGCCTCATAGAAATGCTTTGCCACCACTTCCAGCGGCTGACCGTCTTTCTCGTACATGGCAAGAAAGAAGAGCGGCAGCATCACTGCCATCATGCCAAGTGCAGCAAGGCTCAGATTTCCGCTGGATTTGAGCAAAAAGAAAACCGGAACGCCAATCAGCGCACCGGCTCCGAAGCAGAGAATCTGCCGTTTGGTCAGGTTCATAAAGACCTTGGTCTTGACCTTTGAAAGGTCTCGCGGCACAGAAATATAAGATGCCATGAATCATTCCTCCTCTCTTAGTGCGCTGCAAACACGGATTTCGCGAGGCTTCCCGTCTTAAACAGCGTAAATGCCAGCAAAACCGTATAGCCCAAAACGCCCCAAATGCTGCTGATGATGTTATCCGAAAAGGACAGGTTCTGAATCAGAACTGCATAGATGCCTACACAGATCATGATAAGAAAGCCCTGGAATCCCAGTGCAAACAGGGAGCGCAGATAGTTTTGACCGGTATGGCTCTGCTCATGGTTTCCAAAGGTTGCGAACGGAATCGGCGCAAGGCTCACCATGAGATATATTTCCACCATTCGGCCATACACGATGACAAAGATGATAGCCGACAACGCCAGCATCGTGACCTGAACCACAAAGGTCTGCAAATACAGTCCCAGCAGCGGTCCTAAGTCCATGCCTTCCAGCGTGGCCTGCATTGCTGTCAGGGTCGCATCGCTGACGGACGTACTGCCGGAAATCAGCCCGCCGCTTCGGGAGATCACTTGCTGCGCCACATCAAAGACAGCCATCGTGATATTGAATGTGTTCGAGATCAGGGTCACTGCCAGAAAGGTCTTAAAGACCCATTTGAAAAATGTCCATGTCTCGAAATTTGCCAGATTGTTATGCTCAATGAGCATCTGGATCAGCTCATAACAGGCGATGAAAGTCAGCACCATTCCGGCAATGGGCAGGATCACGGATTCCGAGATGTTGCGGATCATAGAAAAAACAGCAGGTGAAAAGTTCGCCGGTGTGGTTCCCACATCGCCTGCGATCTGTCCAACCTGCTGGTTGACCGAATCGAACATCCCTGAAAGATTTCCCATGATACCGCTGATGATCATGCTCTTGAGCCAATCTGTGATCTGTTCAAGGATACTCTGCATGAGCCGCCTCCTTCCTTACGCAAACACGCCGAACAGCTTCGCCATCCGGGACAGAAGCATGAACAGCTGAGAGAAAAGAGACAGTGCCGATGCAGTTGTAGTAAGAAACGCCATAGATTTGTCCTCCTGTAACTTGTCCGGCCTATCCGCCGGTGCGATTCTAAACTGCGGTTCTGCGCCATACTTCCAACATGTGCACCTGCCAGAGAGCGCAGAAAATAGCCAGCTGCGGAGATTGCCTGCACCTGACTATGTAACAGGCAGCTTTCGCCGCCCGGCCGGAATCTTCGCTCCGACAGCTTTTGCTTAACCGAACAGACCGGAAAGCAGCGGCACCAGAGTCGTACCGATCAGTGCCACGCCGCCGCCAGCCATCAGCTGTTTCATACCCTGGGATTTGGCACCGGGGTTGTCGTTGCCGTAGCCCTCCAGCAGGTTGATGGCTCCCCAGATGCCGAGACCGGCACCCAGTGCGATGACAAGAGTCTGAAGAACGGTTACTGCGCTGTTGAAAAATGCCATAAATGTGTACCTCCTTGTACGATGCGCCCTTGCGGGCTAATGAATAGTGATTTTCCATCTGCATGTGCACCTGCAAATGGGCAAACATATAGCCAGGTCTCCAATCCCAATCAGAAACCTGGCTATGTAAAGAGGCGGCAGCTCGCCGCCCCTTATCTTATTCTGTTACCAGCAGCGTACCCATGACATCTTCGTCACCGGAACAAACTTATTTGGCATGATCTGCATCAACTACTTCGTACTTATCACCGGGCTTGAGCTTCAGCCGATGATCGAGAAACGTCTCGATGCTGAACGTGTTTTTCTTATCAGCACCGGCAGTGAGCTTGTAGTTCGGATGCTGGGTCAGATCGTATTTATCTGACTTGAACGGTCTGACACCGCGCAGCTGCAAAATGCACTTTCCGCCATCCAGCACAGCCAGTTCATCCACCGAAGCCAGGTCATGCCCAACCTTTTGGTAATTGGTGCCGTAAGATGGGCTGTTGCCTCTGGTATCGGAAGTGTTGTACAGATCAATCGTTTCTTTTCCCAATGCCTGATTCAGCTCTTTCAGCGTAGTCGGCTCCGAACCGCCAAGGAAAATACGAGAATCCATATTGCCGATGATGGTATCGGCATTGTCCTTGTAGATTGCCTTCAACTGGCTCTGTGCCTGAAGTACCAGACATGCCGAGATTTCTCTTGATCGGATGGTGGCTACCAGCTTTTCCAGATTTGGAATCTGACCAATGTTCGCACACTCATCAATCAGGCAGCGCACATGCACCGGCAATCTGCCCCCGTAAATATCATCCGCTTTCTCGCACAGCAGGTTAAACAGCTGTGTATAGATCATCGAAATCAGGAAATTAAAAGTCGGGTCTGTATCGCTCATAATGAGGAACAGAGCCGTTTTCTTATCTCCCACCGTATCCAGCGACAGCTCATCGTACATGGTGATATCGCGGACTTCCTCAATATCGAAGGGAGCCAGACGTGCACCGCAGCTCACCAGAATCGACTTTAAGGTCTTGCCCGCCGCCAGCTTGAACTTGGCATATTGGCGGACAGCAAAGTGGTTCGGTTTTTCTTTTTCAGAGCTTCAAACATCTGATCCACTGGATTCTGAAAGGTTTCATCATCCTCGCGCACTTCCATCGCGTTCAGAAATTCAATCAGCGTTGCAAAGTTCTGCTCTTCCAGCGGTGCCTCATAATGGATATAACCAATCAAAGCACAATACAGCAAGGTCTCTGCCTTCGTCCAGAATTCGTCACCGGCCTTGCCGTCCCCTTTAGTGTTGGCAATGAGGGTTGTGGTCAGCTTCAAAATATCCTTTTCGCTGTGAATATACGCGAAGGGATTATAATGCATCGACTTTCTGAAATTGATAGTATTGAAAATCCGGATACTGTATCCGTTCTTCAAAAGGGCTTGGCCGCAGTCGATTACGATATCACCTTTCGGGTCAGTGACCACGTAGGAACTGTGACATTGTAAAAGGTTGGGTTTAAGCCAAAATCTCGTCTTACCGCTGCCGGAACCGCCGACCACAAGCACATTTTTGTTTCTGGCATTTGCCGGATTCTTCGGGCGATTGCCCATCATCAGCCGCTCCGTCCGGGTCAGAATCACATTGTTTGCAAACACTGGATCTTCAAACGGTTCGATGTCTTTCTGCGTACCCCACCGGGCAGAGCCATACTCCATACCATGACGATATTTCTTGGCATTTTTGCCTTTCAGATACACAGCAAGCCGCAGACCCGCTCCGCAGCACACACCAATCAGCAAATCCAGCGGATGCAGACTTGGCATCGGGTTGGAAAATGCTGCACCCAGGGCAGAAAGAAAGCCGAGGAGCTTTTCAGACATGTCTGCGCCCTCGGCAATTCTCCACGCTTCTCCCAGATTGGTACATACAAGACCGGCAATGAAGTACGGCAGGTTCAGGATCAGCAGCTTCTTGGTCTTATTACTCATAGATCACGCTCCTGACTTTTGTGACGAACCTTATCCGGCAGAATTGCAGCCACCAGTTCTTTGAGCTTGTTAAGCTGCTCCAGAACACTCGGTTTTTCCTTTGCTTTCAGCTTGCGGTTGGTGAATTCCTCAAAAGCGGAAGTCAGTGCATCCGCATCCTTCGCCTTAAAGAACACCGTGTACTTGGGTGGAATCACATTTTGGTCTTTCGTAATGGCATAATCCACACCGTATTTCCGCGCCACCTGTTCAAAGCCTTTCAAATCCGTTTTCTCAATGGGGATACTGCTGACTCCCTGATTCTGACCGATCAGTTCTTTGATGCTCTGCTTTCCAAGCGGCATCTGCGCTGATTTCTGAGCCGCCTTTGCCTGATGGTGCCGTTTCCACGCATTATAGCCATTCACGATAGTGCGAAATGTCAGTTTCGTGGTACTGATTGCCAGATTGACGGTACGATTTTCAACTTCTTCCTGCATGAATCTCCGCCTCCTTCCTTACAAACTGTCCCGGTCCGGTGCCGGTTTACTCTTTTCTTGGGGCTTTGCAGCCTTTTCCTCCATCTTCTTCACCATGTCATCCGGAACCGGAATCGCCATGATGCTGCGCCCCATACGAACGAACATCTGGGGCTGATGGAACTGCTCCTCAAATTTCTGCATCTGCTCCGAAGTCAGAGAACCAAAGTCATCCTCTGTCAGCCCTACCACCAGAAAATCACCGGCATAAATGTCCTGCATATCCCCGTCTTCGGTGTAAATCGCACGGTTCAGCGGCAGACCATTGATTTTGCCGGATTCATTCAGAATAATGGCCACTTCATCCTCAAATGGATAGGTGACTTCAATATCGCCGCCGACCATGGCCTGCAAATCTTCCAGCTCCGTGCCAACACTGATTTTCTTCGGATAGGCATTGGGCTGTACCAGCAGCACATCCATTGTCCTGGTCTCTGCCAATTCATGTTCTCCCACGGTCTTGAAATCCACACCGGTGAAATCGCCGGAATCCAGAACATAGTCCTGATTGTTCCACGCCTGCGTCACCATGCGTTCCGCATCTTCCTGTGAGGCAGCTTCCACGGAAACCTTTCTCTGGAGAGTCTCTGTAATCTCCACATCAAATTTCTTCATAGGCACCTCCTTAGATCAGGCGCAGTGCCGGAACCAACTCGCCGCCAATGGAAACCACCGTCAGGTTCTCGTTCACATAGTCGATGGTGCGTTCCAGCGTAAACAGATTGATGCTGCATTCGTTGCCGTTCTGGTCGATTTCCGAAACCTCCGCAGCTCCCAACAGATAGCGGGTTCTGTCAGTCTCGATCACATCGCTCTTATCATAATGGAGAAGCAGTTCCCCATCTGCCACCAGATCAGCCTCCATCTCATCGTAAACATCCTCAAAGATGTCTCGACTGCCATCCTCGGTCAGGAGTTCGCCGCCAGCCCCCGGCAGGATCACCATCACAATGCGCTCCTTCGGGTGATCTTCACGGATTGCCTCCAGCATCAGCCAGTTATGAAGCATCGCAATGGACTTCTCAAACATGGGATCATCCATCGGATTGGGCTGCGATGCACCGTGCGGGCAGTTCTTGCAATCCATGCTGCACACTGCGTTGTTCTGATTCTTCTTAAAGTTCATCATCATAAAAATCTCCTTCTCATCGTTCCATATCTCGTTGTTTACTTCGCTGCCATTTTTCCAGCAGCCGGATAATCGTGTCCTGCATCTGCTTCGGCGTATAGGATTTCGGGAAATACTTCCGAAGAACCTCGTTTTTAATCGTCACATGGTCAAGCTCATCCTTTTTGATTTCATTCATCACTTCACACATGGCATCCAACGTGCAGCCGCCCTCCTGTGAGAGCTTCTTCAGCCGCTGTGCCTGCGACAGGGATGGAGATGCCTGTGCATAGTCCATTGCCTCCAGAAATTCCTTCTGTTCAGACGGTTTCAGGTAAGACAACTCCACCGCCGGATTAAAGGCGATTTTCTTCTCATCCACCATATCCAAAATTTCAGGAATCAGGTTGGTAAGGCGGATATAGCGTTTAACCGTATCCTTACTCATTCCAACAGCTTCACCAATAATCTCCGTAGACAACTTCGGTGCAAATTGCTCCGAAGTCAAATCTTTTCTCTGACCCTGATGTTTCATCGCCTCCAACTTCATCTTGTAGGAAAACGCTCTCTCGCTGGGAAGAATATTCTCCCGCTGCAAGTTGCTGTCCACCATAAAGATGATTGCTGCATCATCGTCCATTTCCTTGACGATGACCGGCACAGTCTCCAAACCTGCCAGCTGCGCCGCATGAAGTCTGCGGTGTCCTGAAAGAATTTCAAATCCGCCTTCCGGGTCAGGTCGGACAATCAGTGGTGATACCACACCGATCTGCTTGATGCTCTCTACGGTCTGTTCCATCAGCTCGTCATCCAGCACCTTAAAGGGATGCCCTTCAAAAGGATGCAGGTCAGAAAGCGGCATCTCCGTCCGCTTCTCCTTAGCCGCAGCGTCGGCAGCTGAGCCACTGCGGTTTTCTGTTGTAATACTGGTTTTTGCTTTTGCCATTCAGCTTCTTAACCTCCTTCCAGCGGTGATAGATGTCATTCTTACCTGCGAAAAACGCCTTTTTTGCCTTGCACTTCATAGATCAAGTACCTCCTTAACGACCTGCTGTTTTTCTTTTCCAATGCTCTTTCTGCGGTCCTCTCCGCTGATTCGCACCGGCGTACACATTTCCAGAATCCTGCTGTAAATCCGGGCGTATGCCACATCCTGCGGATTGCGGATTTCTGCAATTTTCAGATTGGTTGTGATAATGACCGGAAGCCCGGACTTATACCGCTCATCAATGACAGCGTAGACCTGCTCCAGCGCATATTCGGTGCTGCGCTCAATTCCCAGATCATCCAGAATCAGCAAAGAATAGTTGGAAAACGAAGCGATATACCGGTATCGTTCTTCCGAATACATGGCACCCATCTGGTTCAGGATTTTGGAGAAGTTCGTCATCAAAACCGGAATGCCCTGATCCAGCAGCGCATTTGCTATACATGCCGCCACAAAGGACTTTCCGGTTCCGACATCTCCCCATAACAAAAGGCCAAGGTTTTCAGCCTTGACCTTTTTCCACTGCTCCACATAACGTTTTGCCATCTGGATGTCCTTGTTGTCTTCTGCAACGCCAAAATTCCATTCCAGAAGATGCTTTTCCTGAATCCCAGTTGCTTTCAGCTGCCTGATTTTACGCTGCCGCTCCACCAGTTCATCCTGGCGTTTCTTTTCCGCCATCGCTTCCTGCTGGCATCTGCAAAGGCAGGGAACAATCTTGTCTCTGCCCCAGAGCTTTACCCTGCACTGCACCGGAGTATGACAGTTCCGGCAATACAGCAGTCCGTCCACGCCCTGGTATTCCTGCTCTCCGGGTTCTTTCGGCGTAAAGAGCGAATCCAACGCCGCATTCAATACTTCAGGCACCATGTCGCTCATAGGCTGTCTCCTTCCTCAAATGTGTAGTCTGCCGGGTTATACTTCGGCTTTTCTCTCTTTGCCCAGCTCCGGATTGTGGCAAGGTGATTTTTGTAGCTCCTGCCGGTGGAAGCCATATACTCAGAGAGCCGTTCCACTCGCATCTGATAATCTCCTGGGAACTCCTGCCGGAGCTTGCCGTATTCCGTGTCAGAAAGAAGGACATTTTCGTATGAGCCATACCGGTGTTGGATTTCCTTCTTCTCTCTTTTATTGATTGTTTTAGTACTTGTTCTATTAGTACTTAATTGCGCGGGATTTTCCGTAACCGGTGTGTCCGTATCCGGATTTACCGCATACGGCTTTTCCGTACACGGTGATTCCGAACACGGCTTTTTCCTTGGCATCTCATAAATCACATACTCCGCTCTGCCCATCCGACCGTTACTCTCACGCTGCTGGTTCCTTTCCAGATACCCAAGACGCTCCAGCTCCTTCAGAGCCGTAAGCACTCCATCTACGCCATCCGGCGTAATCGAAGATAACCCCCGTACCGAATAGTTCCATGTGTCCGGTAAACTAAGCAGCATGGAGAGAAGTCCTTTTCCTTTCAGGCTGAGACCCTGATCCCGCAGGTGGTAATTGCACATCGTTGTGTAATTGCTGTTTTTCTCAACCCTGAATACCGGCATGGTGCTCACCATCCTTTTTCGCAGGCTCCGTTTTTTTCTTCGGACATTTGCGCGGACGATCTTCGCTGTCCTCCCGTCGATGGTATTTGCCGGTATCCTGCATCATGCGTTCAAACGCCTGAAGGCGTCCCTCTGTAAAAAGCGTCATTCGATCACACCCCATTTCTTAAACAACTTAAAGAGATGATTCTTTCCCTTGCAGGTCACTCTCGTCTGCTGCACCAGTTTTCCACTTCTGCCGTAGCAATCCCGGACAATAAAATAGCCCCTTGCAGATTTGTCTGCAAAAGGCATCAGCCAGCCGCTTGGACTGCGGTACAGATAGCGGTGATCCAGTAAGAGAGCTACTGCCGTCTTCTCTGGGATTCCGATTTCCTTACAGAAATTCCGGATGCAGGTGCAATCTTCCGAATTTACAAAGGTGTCGAAGTAGTCTGCCTTGGGCTGTGCCGCATCCAGCTGTTTGCGGATACCCTCAAGCTGCTCTCTCTCGGCTACAAGCTCCTGTGCCAGTGTGTAGATGACCTCCGGATGCTGAATCACCTGATCCAAAATGGAATCGCTCATATACACACCATGCTTGCGAATGGACGGGAGAACTTCATCAAACACCCAGTGTTCAAATCGTTCTGCCGATGGCAGCTTGCTGTGAACGATCAGCCGGTAAACATCGCCTTCTGTGATAAAGGAGATTTCAACGACCTGCTCTCCAGCATCTCCATACTGATTCACCTTCTGAACGACCCCCTCGCGTTTCGTTAGGGGGCCTCTGCAATGGCGTTTCACTGCGGCGTAGGGATTCACATACCCCAACGCTTTCGCCACATCGCTTGCACAGAAGAAGGTCTTGCCCGCCTCTTGCAACACGCGGATCGAACCAAACTCCTGGTTCTCAAACACCTCCATCATCTGCCTTGACTGTCCGCCATGACTGCCCACATCGGTGTCATGGGTCTTCTGATTGAAATCCGTCATACCTGTTACCTCCTGCTCAAATTTGTCTCGCCGGATTTCGGGCGAAAAAAATAGAGCCTCGACCCATTCTCGTTTTCAAAGAATGAGCCAAGGCTCTATGTAACAGGATACCTGATATTAAATTTTTGCAGAATTCGTCAGAACTCGCCAAACGAACCTGACACTGTTTTTCATTCCGTTTCAGCCGGATTTTTGCCGAAAATCTGTCAAGGATATGGGGCTAATTTCCCCTCCAAAATGGCCTTCTGTAAACCCATTTTCCCACCCATTAGGCTCAAAAATAGGCCGTAAACCCATGGTAAACCCATCAAAATGGGTTAATTTGAAGTCAAATTTCCTCAAATTTCACCATCGGAATCAGGCGATTTCAGGCATAGAAAAAGCCCGGAAAATGGCGTATTCGGCTTTTTTAGCATTATTAAGCTGTAGATTATCGCTTGCTGAACTGCGGTGCGCGACGAGCGGCTTTGAGGCCGTACTGCGCGAGTTTTTGAGCTGTTTTCCCTTGATACTCCGGGCTTTTCCGGCTTTCTGCCTCTCAGTTATCCGGTGTGCGGACCATAAAAAACGGTCTTTTTTCATTCAGCAATAGCCTGCTGAAACGCACCATTTACTACCCCAAACAGCTCCTCTGGTTTATTGTACTTCACTTTTGCATAGATGTCCATAGTTGTTTTGCTGTTTTCGTGTCCGGCAAGGTATTGGACGGTCTTTGGATCAACACCAGCATAGAGAAGATTGGTAATGTAAGTGTGCCGCAGCTGATGCGGGGTTACATCAAAGTCCAGCGTATATCTGATTTTGGGTTGATTTTTCTGGGTCATGCCCAGCGTTGGGGTAACCGTGTATTTGATGCTCTGCCCATTCACATACTTATAATAGTTCCGGGGCTTAGTGGAGCGGACAACGACATACTGCCACACTCTTTGAAACTGCGAAGCAGCCAGCGGCTCCCCTTTGCTGTCAGCAATCACATAATCTGATATGGAATTTTCTTTCGTTTCTCTCAGACAATCCACCAAACACTTCGGTATCGGAATATCCCTTTTTGCCGCCGGAGTCTTTAGCACCGTAGAAATCACGGGTCTGTTATGCTCTGTACGCCATGCCCGCCTCACCGATAGATAAGGTGTATCCTCGTCCAGAAATACACAATCCCATTGCAGTGCAAGAATTTCTTCCCGACGCAGACCGGAATACAAACCGAGCATAATAAACAAATATGGAGGAAGTCCCTTGACTGTATCCAGAAGCACGGCTACCTGCTGATCTGTCAATGCTTCCTTCTTTTTTGTCGGTTTTCCGCCTTTACCGGATATTCCCGCACAGGGATTGTGTTCAAGAATTTGATTTCTCTCTGCCGCATAAAAAATGCACTTGAGTAGCATATTGACCTTATTGTATAAGCCTTCCGATTTCTTTGACAATGGAACAAGCGCCAGCCGAATATCGTCAGCAGTCACTTCTTCCATATACATCTCTCCCAGAGGTTTGATGATATAGTTTGTCATATCCCTCGTATAACCTCTGAGTGTAGACGCAGACACCTTTGCCGACTGCATCAGCAGCCACTTCTCGCCATACTCGGCTACTGTCGGATGCTGCCGGTGAAAGATAATTTCTTCCACCTGCTTCCGGGCCTCTAACTGCTTCTCATACAATTCTTCACAAGTTGCGGCATACAAACTCAACTCTTTGCCATCTGCATCCGTAATCCTGGTTCTGTAATACTGGATTCCTTTCAATGTAATGGTCCCGTACTTCGGGATCTGTGTTTTCTTTTTTGCCATCTTTGATCGTCCTTTCTTGATAATGTGTAGTCTCCGTATCTACACTCTCTTTTTATCAGAAAGCCCCGATTTAATCAAAGATACGGCTGAGGTAAAACAAAGAGCGAGACATCCTTGCCTCGCTCCTTCTTCATTTCCTATTTGTTATTACTGTGCTGCATCCCAGCTTGCAAACGCACAGTTCATTGATCTGACCAGCTCATCTGGTCTGTTGTACTTAACCTTTGCATAAATGTCCATGGTAATCTTGCTGCTTTCATGGCCTGCCAGGTATTGAACCGTTTTGGGATCTACCGATGCATGAATGAGATTGGTAATGTAAGTATGCCGCAGCTGATGGGGTGTTACTTCAAAGTCCAGACTGTAAACCACTTTTCCGTTATGAGCAGCCTTTTCTCCCAAGACAGGTGTGACAGTATGCTTTACTCTTTTTCCATCTTCATACCGATAATAGCTCCGCTCCTTGACCGTCCTCGTAACAATATACTGCCAAAGTCGCTTAAACTGCGTGTAGGACAGCGGTTCGCCATCCCGGTTTGAAACCACGTACTCCGAAGTCGAAGTTTCCTTTGCTGCTTTCAAACACTCAGCCAAGCAAACAGGAAGGGGGATATTTCTCTCCGCAGCCTTGGTTTTCAATTCATCCGAAATCACCGGTCTGTTGTGTTCTGTATGCCATGCCCGCCTTACCGTCAGATATGGAGTATCCGTATCCAGATATACTGAATCCCATTGCAGAGCAAGAATTTCTTCCCGGCGCAGACCCGCATACAAACCAATCATGACAAAGACATAAGGCGGCAAATCTCGGATAGCATCCAAAAGTCGCTCCACCTGTTCATCTGTCAAAGCCTGACGCTCCTCTTGAGGAACACCGCCACCTTTTGTTGTCAGATAAATCGTTGGGTTATGGTCAATGATCCTGCTTTCCATCGCTGCGCGAAAGATAGACTTGTAAAGGATCACCACAGATTTATAAACCGATGCAGATTTCTTGGAAACCGGAACAAGGGCAAGTTGAATATCATCCAGACTAACCTCTCCCATCCGTTTATCTCCCAATTCCGCTATAATATGCCGCCTGACCTTTGAGGTGTAATCCGTCAAGGTAGTGGCTCGTACATGAACCGACTGCATCAGCAGCCACTTTTCACAATACTCTGCAACTGTGGGCGTTTTCCGATGAAAAGTAGCATTCTCAATCTGTTCCAACGCAAGCGTTTCTTTGTTATATAGTTCTTCAGGTGTTTTTGCGTAGATAGCTACGAGCTTACCATTCGCGTCTTTGATTCTGGTCCTATAATATAGGACACCTCTTTTCATGACTGTGCCATATTGAGGAAGTATTATTTTTCTATTTGCCAATTCCTCCACCTCCTAAGAATAATCTCCAGCGCTGTACCTTTGTTTTATCAGACCTCTCTGATTCCATCAAGGATACGGACCGGCTCACTATCTTCCGCTTCGAGGTTTACGGTAAGTTGCGCTTCTCTCAACTGGTTTTGCTCTGTGCGTGCATTTTGCGATATACTCCTGGAGACCTGCCGCAGTAAAATACACACAGCCATTCTGAACATACTGCACATAAGAGATCAAGCCGTTGTTACGGGCGGCATCCAGCGTTGCTATGCTGATTCCTAAGATTTCAGCAGCTTCTTTTCGTGTAATGAGCTTTTCCATAGACTATATTCCCTCCAATCTGTCAAGGTTATCATCGTGCTTTCAAAATCACATGAATACGCTGGCAGCCGAAACTGCCAGCGCATGGTATCTGATTTTGAATAGAAAGCGGCCACCCAAAAGAGCAGTCGCTTCCTATTTCAATATGACTCAATTCTCGTCACATTTGCCACGCAACCCTGACGATGGGAACATAACAGGTCTCCGCTGGCGCGGTTGTCATAACTCCGCGGCGTCGTTTTACTCGTGCGCCGCAGGGTTCCCCCCAAGTCTTTGGCGGGCCGTGAGGAAGTATCTTTAAGCCCCCATGCAGTCATCGCGCCGAATCTGCCACAATCCGTTTTATGAAATCGTAGATCGCTCCGAAGCAGTTCTTTCATCACCTCCCTGACTGCTCCATCTTCGCGGCGTTTCATATTCGCTCGTACATGGGTTATGTACCTGTTGTGCTGTCTATTCGATTGTCAATGTACTGATGAAGGAGGAAAACTTGTCCTTCTTATTAACACTGACAAAAAAGGCAAAAAACAGGCGTATCAAATGAAATTTTATCAAAAATATTTTACAAGCTGCTTTAATCCACGGCGGATACTGTCTCGGACACGGCTTGGGTCTACACCTTCTACTTCGGCAATTTTATTTACCGTCATTCCCAGATAGTATCGGGCATAAATCCTCTTTGCCTGTTTCTCCGGCAGCTTCATCACAGCGGCATAGACCTGCTCCTGAAACTGTTTTTCCTCCAGAACCATCTCCGGTGTCTGCGGCTTCAACAACACCGCATTTTCAATGCCATTCTCGCAATCCAGAGAATACTGTGCTTTATAACGATACATCTTTCGCTCATACGCAGCCTCCGCACGTTCAGCTGCTCGAATAGTCTCCATTACTTCCTCTGTCACATCTACAAAAAAGTCTGTTGTATAAACATCAGGATAAAGTTCCCGAAGGTTAATTTTCTTCATTATGTACCTCCATTTCGATTCACGGGTGATTGACGGGTGAATCGAATGGAGGTGGAGACCGACACCGGCAGACAACCGGGTCATCTCCGAAAAAACGGCAACAAAAAACGCCAGATTTCCGTGGGGGAAAACTGGCGCGCCAAGAACAGCCATTATTATACCGAATTACATAGAACGATAATGCCGATACAATATTATACTTGCCCGGAGGAGGAGCAATGCTTTTTTTTAACTGATGTAGATCATGTGAGCTTTGAAAAAGCAAACGGGACACGGTAAATTAACCTCCAATCGGCTACCGTGTCCCTGCAAGTCGTCATTGGTTTGTGCAATCGCAAAGAAACGGCGGCTCTGAAAATCAAAGCCGCCGTTTCAAATGGGCGTGTTGATAGGCTGCTGTACGACGGCTTTTTTTCTTTTGCCGTCGTGCGGCAGCTTGTTCCTTTTGCGCTTATCTTAACAAGCAATCCTCACAGAAATGTCACTGACACACGCTGTTTCGACAGAATAATGGGCTGAAATCTCACGAACCTGTGAGATTTGAAAAACCGGGAGAATAATCTCCCGGTTTTCATCGCAAATATTTAATTCTGCCGCAGTCTCTCTACAACGCTTTGCTTAACATTTTGCATGAAAGTTATGACGGGGGTTGCCAAGCAGACCAGCAAAACAATAGCTGCGACAACCAACAGAGAAATTACAGGATAGTGAAAAGCTGCATAAGGAACCATTCTTCTAAAGGCTGAGTATATTGGAATATATATCGCTGTTCCCAGTGTGGCAAGCAGTAGGAAAGAAATACTCCAATAATACACGCCTTCCCAAAGCAATACATTTCTAATTTGCTTTTTCGTCATTCCTATACTTTCAAGTGTTGCAAATTCATGTTTCCGAGTATTTACACTAACAACCATTGTGTTAATGAAATTCATAATTCCTATCAGCAAAAATACAGCGGACAACCCTGCGGCTATAATCCTTGAGGTCAGCAAATATCCGGCCATTTCTTGCTGCTTTTCATATCGTGACAGAATCGTAATGCCCGGTGACGAAGCAGTAATGGATTGAAGCTGCTCCATAATCCCTTTGTCATAACTGCTATCAATCGTATCAAAAGCAATCCGAAAGATTTTGGTTTCTCCAGACAACTTCTCTATTGCCTGCTTACTGATATACAAATCAGGGGCAGTACCTCTCTCATTTCCTCGACCACTCTGAAAATCAGCGTCCAGAAAGCCAGTTGCCACTGTAAAGACCTGTTCCCCGGACTCACCGACAACGGTGATTGCTTGCCCTGGCTGAATCAATAGGTTTCCCTCATCATCCGTCATAGCGGACAAAACCACCAACTCTCCCTTTTCAAAGGCGGTTAAGTCAATAGGCTTATCAAGCGTTTTATTAAGTTCTTCGATATATCTGGAATCTATTCCGTAAACGCCGCTCCAAAAATTATCTGTATAGTTTTTTCGTGTTTCCGCATTTGAAAAATCAAGACCTGATACGCCATCCAAGGAATCAATATATTTCCCGAATACATTTTCGTCGTAAATGACATCCATAGTGGGCCACGGTGAAGCAGAATAAGTGACGCGCAGATTTTCAATTCCCTGCATTGTTTCAATTTGCTGCAACATTTCATCAGAGAGCAGGTTTCCTTCTTCGGAAATGCTGTAAGTCAATGCGAAATCACTTTCTCCCCATTGATTTACAAAATTGTCGGGACTTAGGCTTGATAGTAGACCAGCAGAAACCAAAAACAATATTAAGCCTAAAAATAAGGACGCAAAAGTAAGGAAAGCGCTTTTAGGGTTTCTAAAAATATTATCTCGTGCCATCCGAGATAATTTTGTTCTATGGCTCTTATGATCTCGGTAACTCCTTGTATTTGCCTCCGTATAGCGTGAAGCCGCAACAGGAGAAATACTTGCAGCTATTTTCGCTGGTTTCATGCTGCCGATGATTGCAGTAAAAAATGTGAAGATTGCGGCACCCGCAAAAATAATGGGGGAAAAGGACACTATCTCCCCAAGGTCTGTATCGCTTGAGTACATCATATTCATGGCAAACGGAACAAGTCCAAGCGAAACAATACCACCGACAATCAGGCCGCTGGGAATACCGATCACCGCCGTTCTGAATATTTGAGAACGCACGATCCGCTTGATTTGTCTTTTTGTCGTGCCTATCGTTTTAAGCTGTCCATAGAATTGTGTATCTCTTGAAATTGAGATATACAGAATGTTATAAATCAGCAAATAGCCGCTGATAATGATAAAGACGATAATAGCAGCCAGTGGAAGAACAATGGTGGCGGAATTGCTCTGAGCAATAGGTACAATTTCAAAGGACTGACTTTCTGTAAACGAAATCTTCCGTTTTAGTTTTTCACAGGATCGCAGGGCATTACTGTCATCAGAAAAAGAAATCATTGCGGTAGACACACTATCAAAGGGAAGCCCTGTTTGTGTTGCAAAAAGCTCCGAAACATAAGCGGCACCACGGTTGCCTGCACGTGAAGCCGAATAATCTGTATAATAGCCCGACAAAACAAATTCATCGGAGATATATTGATAATCTGTTCCGAGTTGATAGGAAAGGGAAATATTCATCCCTATCTGTGGATCATCAATCCCCATTGCACGCAAAGCCCATGTAGGTAGCATAATTTCATTTTTTGCTTGCGGATAATCTCCGTGTATATCCGAAATTGTTGGTACACGGTGTTCTTGCCATTCTGTTTCGTCTATCCAAGTAATACTCAGCAGGGCATCGTCCATTCCAGATGTATCAATGCTGCCCAATCTCTGACTGACACCAACTACGGATACCAAGCTGGATCGGCTCAATTCTTCATATTGTTCTTCTGAGAGACTTGTAATTGCCACATCCGCAGTCGTGCCCATCGCACGAATTTGCTGCATTTGATAGGTTTCAAAATAACTGCACCCCAAACTAAATACAGATGTAATCATAAAGGCGGTCAAGAATAATGCGATGGTAACGAAAACATTTCTCTGCTTATTAGCGCGGTAGCTTCTTTTGGCAAGACGATTGATTGTTGCCTGATTATTGTTCCCAAATAAAATATCATCCATCAATGTCACCCCCTGTCACTGTGCGATTTTTCCGTCCTCAATACGGATAATTCGGTCGGCAAGCTGGGCAATTTCATTGTTATGGGTAATCATTACAAGCGTTTGATGGAACTTCTGACTTGTAACTTTCAGCAAACCAAGAACATCACTACTTGTCCGGCTATCCAAATTGCCTGTCGGTTCATCTGCAAGTATAATAGCTGGTTTGGAAACAAGGGCGCGGGCAATCGCTACACGCTGCTGCTGGCCGCCGGACAGATTGTTAGGCATACTGTTCAGCTTCCCATCGAGAGCCAGCATTTTCACTACTTCATCCATAAACCGCTTGTCCACAGTATCACCATCCAGCTCCACCGGCAGGACAATATTTTCATAGACATTCAGCACAGGAACAAGATTGTAATTCTGAAAGATAAACCCGATGTTACGTCTGCGGAAGATGGTAAGCTGTTCATCCTTGAGTTTCGATAATTCTTTCCCTTTTACTTTAATACTGCCGGAAGTTGGCGTATCTAACCCGCCCATCATGTTCAGCAAAGTAGACTTACCGCTGCCGGAAGTACCAACAATGGCAACAAATTCACCTTCCTCAATGGATAGGGTCACGCCATCCAATGCTTTTGTAATGTTCGGTTCGGTGCCGTAATATTTCTTCAAATCTGTCGTTTGTAATATGTTCATATAGAACACCACCCTTTCTTTTTGATGGCTCTATCATAAAAGGTAAACCTCACAGAAATGTCACGGGAAACAAAATACCTCTGTTTAATTAAATCTCAAATGTCATAGGTCTGTGACATTTTGTTTTTTAGCGTACTTATTTTATTGTCGAGGCAGAAAGACGGAAAAAGTTGAACCCCTCCCAACCTCGGATGTTACCCGGATATAACCGCCTTGCAAGGTTACGATCTCACGAGCCAGATATAGACCAATACCAATTCCATCTACATCATGTACGATGTCCTCTCGATAGAAACGCTTGAAAATTGCTCCCTGATGCTGTTCTGAAATGCCAATGCCTGTATCTGCAATGTCGATTTTCACATACATTTCCCAACTTTCAACCGAAACACGGATTTGACCGCCCTCCGGCGTATATTTCACCGCATTGTCCAAAATATTGAACAATGCTTCACCTGTCCATTTTCTGTCATGGGAAACGACCAAGTTCTCCGGGCAGTCCACTTGAACATTGATCTGTTTTTTCTCGGCGTTCAGAAGAATACCGCCCAATGCGGCGGCAAGCGTGTCATAAAGCGGCTGGCTTTTCTTTTCCAGAGAAATGACACCTGCTTCCAGACGAGAGGTTTTAATCATCATCTGCATGAGAAAATCCAGTTTATCAAGTTGGCTGGCCTGTGCTGTAAGAAACTCTTTTTGCTTTTGCACAGGGACTTCATTTTCAAGCAGGGTGCTGTTAATCATTTTCAAGTTCGCAATCGGGGTCTTGACCTGATGAGAAATGTCGGAAATCAGTTCTTGCAGGTCAGCCCGTTCTTGTGCAATGCTGTTCTTGTTTTCCTGCATGACTTCATATAAACGGTTCAGCCGATATTCAATTTTATAGAAAAGACTTTCTTCTTCAATAATCTGTTTCGGCTGCATATTCCCGGACAACATATTATCTATCAGACTACAAAAGCTATCGGAGAACATTGCCAGTTTACGCCGAACCAGCACCATAAAACAAACAGCGCAAAGCAGCACAAAGATGCCGAACAATACTACATACCAGACAGCGGTTATATTCTGAGTTAGCCCATACAAAGCTGCTGAAACCGTCCCCATTGCCACCAGCAGGAGAACAGCTAAAAAGAGACAGGCTTTGTTGACAGAGAGTTTTCGCCCATTCATTTCAGCACCCCTCCAATCCACATATAACCCATACCATATACCGTTTTGATGTACTGACGGTCGGGTGTTTCAATTTTGTTTCGTACCCGGCTGATAGCCGCAGTCAGAGCGTGTTCATCCACGAAATTTCCGTCTGCGTCCCACAATTTTTCCAACAAGACTTGCCGGGTCAAAACAATCTGTGGATTTTTCATCAGAATTTTCAAAAGTCGATATTCCAGTGGTGTGAATGTAAGTGGCTTTCCTGATAGAGTAGCACTCATTTCTGAAAAATTGATGGTCAGTATGTCATCCTCATAAGTATCACCACCATATTGTTTTGTCAGCCTCCCTAGCACTACCGCCAGTTTCTTTTGAAAGACACTCATAGGGAAAGGTTTTGTCACATAATCTTCTGCACCCAGCTCATACCCTTTGAGCATATCGCTTTCCATATCATTTGCGGTCAGAAAGATAATAGCGGTATCGGGACGGCGTTCTTTTACCTCCCGGCAGAAGTCAAAACCGTTCCCATCCGGCAAATTTACATCCAGCACAATTAGGTCATAGTCCTGCTCTGTCAAGAAACTACCGGCCGCTGATTTTGTCAGCGCAGAATCCACCGCATAGCCCGCAGTATTCAAGTTATAGCATAAAGTATTATTCAAAAGTCGATCATCCTCGACTACTAAAATTCGCATGGTATCACACTCCTTCATTTTCAGTGTATCACCCAAATGTCACAGAAACCTCACTGAGATTTGTTTTCTTTTCTCCGCCTGTCTACTGGCTTCTCTGCATTTTTAGGAATAAGCCAAATCGTCGCCATTTTTACAGCACCGGGGATGCGCCCAGATGTACACAAATAATTTATCTGGCGCGGCGTAACATTCCATTTTTGGCTTGCCTCTTTTAATGTTATGTAGTCCATTTTGCACCTCCTAAAATATTATATTTCGTCTTCTCGAAGAATACAAGTTTATCCCTACCTATTACTCTACAAAAATCAGCATAATCTTACCGTTCATCAGGCATAATTAGGTTATTCCTTTGCACAAACCAGAACGATACAATGTTATTGAGGTGAACGATTATGCCGATTGATGATTTAACTGCTTTAGGGCAGAAAATGCGGGAAGCCCGAAAGAATAAAGAGCTAACACAACAGGAGCTATCTGATTTGAGCCATGTTTCTGTAAAGCAAATCGCCAATATCGAAAAGGGGAAAATGAATCCTTCTTATTTGATTTTGAGAGCATTGGCCAAGGTCCTGCATATCTCTTTAGATACACTTATAAATCCAGATGTTTCTCTGGAGGATGAAGGTGTCAATCAGATGAAAATGCTTTATTCCAGCTGTCCGCCAGAAATGCGTGACACCCTGCTGCATCACACCCAGGAAACGGTGAAAGAACTGACAGAGTTGTCAAAAAAATTTGAAACGAATTGAGCCAGTGAGTGAAATTTAACGATTCTCTCACTGGTTCTTTTCATTTTCGGAGAAAAGAGGCAAGCAATGCCTGTGTTAATACACACAGGCCCGCAGAGAAGAAAATCCCTCCGTGATTTTCCTCTCCGCTTGCTTGTTGAGGGCAGCGCCCCCAAGCCCCTTTGAACACAGAATTTCATTCTGTGGCTGCGCGTTCTGCGAACGCTTTTGACCAGGACCAGCTTACCGCTGGCCGTGGTCTTTTTCTTTTTCAACATCCTGTTCTACCTCCATTTTCAGCACTCGATCTACATTTGCTTTTGCAGTCAAAAGCTCCCTCATTTCTTCACGGGAGCGCCGATACTCGGAATAAGTCTTTTTCTTTTCTTCCAGCAATTTTGCGTACTCTGTCTGTAACTCTTTGACCTTTGGCAGCTTCTTGACGCCCATCTCATCAAAGGCATTCTTAGCAGCCTGGTGGAGCAGGATTTCTTCCTCATGTGCCTCCCGGAATTTCTTAGAGTAGCCCGCCTTGCGGTATGCCACATAGACCTCACGGGTCTTGGCATAATTTACGATGTGAGTACGCAGAACAGCAATCTCTGCCATGCGCTTTTCAGCCGCTTTGATGTGCGCCGAAAGTTCATTGTGATGTGCCGTGGCAGCCGCAGCCTTTTCTTCCAAAACCGCATACTCCAGCAGTTTATTCTCTGACAGGTAATTCATGGTCTGCGCCATTTGCTTCAGATTGAAAACTTTAGCCCATCGCGCATAGCCAGCACCTTTTCCAGCCTGCAATTTTGCCTGAATGTCCACCAGCAGATTGACCTTCGGCGGCTCTGCCTGTGTGACTGTTTTCTTTCGCGGGGTATGTGCTTTCTTCCCTAAGAGAACTGCCCGCAAATCTTCCAATCCATATCCTTCGCCCAGACTGTCCATGCGGGCGGCTTTCTCCCAACCAGAGAGTTTCAGTCGATACGATTTTCCGCGCTTTGAGACTTCACAACCATATTCTCGCAACAGCTTCAGCAGTTCTTCAAAGTCAGCAGGACTTTGTGATAATGCGTTGTCAATCGCCACACGAAGCAGCTCTCGGTGAGATGGATTTGCCTGATCGCCCAGCCATTTGTTATAGCTCTTTCCGTGAAGTTTCGGATTCTCTACAATGGACAGTCCATTCTCAATACAGATGGTGTCACTTAGCCGACGAACCGCCTTGGTGCTGCCCCAAAAGTTTCGGAACTTCCGGTCATATTCTAAGCTGACCGATGACCAGATAATGTGATTATGAATGTGCGACTTGTCTATGTGAGTGCAGACCACAAAGGCATGATTGCCTTTAGTAAAACGCTTTGCAAATTCTACGCCCAGCCGGTTTGCTTCTTCCTGGGTAATCTCACCAGGGCGGAAGGACTGGCGCACATGATAGGCAATCACATCATCTGTACCACGCACTCGTCCGGTAGCGGCAATGTACTGCCGCTTTGCCAGAAGGAACTCCGCATCCGCAGTCCGGCTGTCACACGCATAGCCGGTAATGAGCCTGCCGTTATCTGTTTTCTTTGGATTGGCCACATAGTCGATGATGTCACTGATTGCCCGACTCTCTGTGCGGCCTTTGCCGACATGAAGCGGCATGATTCTTGTAGTTGCCATAATAGAAGGTCCTCCTCTCATAAATATTTTTGTTTTCGCTGAACTCTTTGCTTCTATCGTTGCAATAACTTTCTCCGCTGGGTATAATAAAAAAGAATATTCTACAACCTCAAAGGAGGGATTTCTATGATAGAACA
Organism: Roseburia inulinivorans DSM 16841; assembly: GCF_000174195.1. Classification (GTDB taxonomy): domain Bacteria; phylum Bacillota; class Clostridia; order Lachnospirales; family Lachnospiraceae; genus Roseburia; species Roseburia inulinivorans. Next base: position 61,237 of record NZ_ACFY01000004.1, read on the forward strand.
GCTCATTGCTGAAGCAACCGAATGTGATTTCAAAGTTGCTCTCGAAACAAAAAAGCCAAAAAGCTGGTTAAAAAGTGTCAGTGCCTTTTCCAATGGAATCGGCGGCACTCTGTTTTTCGGAGTCTCCGATGACCGGGAGCCTATCGGCTTGTCCGATGTTCAAAAGGATGCTGAAGCGATCAGCCGCTTAATCAAAGAACGTATCACACCATTACCTCAGTTTATCTTAAAACCATTACAGGAAGATGGTAAAAATCTATTAGCTCTGGAGGTTTCTCCCGGCCGCAGCACCCCATATTATTACAAGGCAGACGGA
>NZ_ACFY01000003.1 GCF_000174195.1 Roseburia inulinivorans DSM 16841
TTCCGCTATAATAATCCTACAGTTTTAAGTGTCCCAAAAAAAGGACTTATGAAAGAACACGGCCGAATATTTTGAAGGAACTGTTCTCTGTAACCGGGATTGGATCATATTTTTTATTCAGTGATATGAGGTAGGTTCCGAGTCTGTTATTCTGAAATTTCTTCACATATGCGTTTCCATCAAGATAGAAGATACCTATTTCGCCATTATCAAGGCATGCTGTCTGTTCAATCCAGATGAGATCCTTATTATGGTATTTAGGTTCCATACTGTCACCATCTACATATACGCCAAATGTGGCAGCCTCCGGAATGTCAGGAGAGGAGAATATCTCATATTCGTCACCATCAAGAAAAGAGCCGGTACCAGCGGAAACGGTATTGTAAAATACTTTTCTTTCCCTGATCACATGGATAGGAATGATCTCTGCCGGTTTATAGTTGCCGGTACTTTCCAGATCGCTGATATATTCAAGCACCTTGTTCATTCCATTTTCATTCAGGTTCCGGAATGGATTAAGAGGACTCTGACCGATAAAATCCGTATAGATATCATAAATTTCGAGTATTTCACATAAGGCAAGAAACTGTCTGGCATTTGGTGTTGCTGTGCCAAGTTCCCAGGCACTGATTGAATTCTGCTTTACATAGATATCATAGTTTTCCAGTTCTTTTGCAAGCTGGCTCTGGTTCAGCTTGTGTTCTTTTCTGTATTTAGCAATGGTCTTTCCTAAATCTTTCATAGTATTATGCCTTTCTAAGTAATCATATCAGGTATGATCTCCCTATGCGGGATATATCAACTTTAGCACAGGAATCCCTAAAAAGCAATTGAAATATCAATAATATTGATAATATATAATAAAGTACCATTGAATAGCAATATAAAAAGTATTATATTATGCCATGTAGACGGATGGCATATCATCCGGCAGCAGGAAAGAAGGTGATTCAGTGAACCGGACAATACTGCATAGTGATTGTAACTGTTTTTATGCATCAGTAGAGCTTCTGCATCATCCGGAGCTTCGGGGAAAGCCTGTAGCAGTAGGAGGTGATCCTGAGGCGAGACATGGAATTGTGCTGACCGCTGATTATACGGCCAAGAGATATGGTGTAAAAACCGGAATGGCATTATGGCAGGCAAAACAGGTATGCCCGGACATAACATTTCTTCCCCCAAGGATGGACCTGTATCTCAGATTTTCCAGAATGGCACAGGAAGTTTATGCTGACTATACAGATAAGAGGGAACCATACGGAATTGATGAGTCCTGGCTGGACGTGACAGACAGTGCAACTCTCAAGGGAGACGGATTTCACATTGCACAGGAAATAAGCAGCAGGATGAAAAAAGAACTTGGCATTACGGTGAGCGTGGGTGTGTCGTTCAACAAGATATTCGCCAAGCTTGGATCTGATTATAAGAAGCCGGATGCCATTACTACTATGTATGAGGATGAGTTTCAGAGAAAAGCTTGGTGTCTTCCAGTTTCTGATCTGTTATATGTGGGAAATGCAACGAATAAAAAGTTATATAGCATGGGAATCCGGACTATCGGAGATCTGGCAAAATCTGATGAAACCCTGCTGGTCAGAAAACTTGGCAAGATGGGAAGTATTCTGTGGGCTTTTGCTAATGGATATGATGAATCTCCGGTAAAGCTGGAAAACACATCAGCTCCGGTCAAGTCCGTAGGCAACAGTACAACAACGCCCAGGGGTATGGAAACAGATGAAGATGTCAAGATTGTGTTATACATTCTGGCAGAAAGTGTAGCGGCAAGACTCCGGGAGAATGGGTTCCGGTGCCGGACTGTTGAGATCAGTGTCCGTGACAAAGAACTGTTTCATTTTTCAAAACAGGTAAAGTTGCAGAATGCGAGCAATATTACCAAAGAGATTGCAGAGGCTGGATACAGGTTATACAAAGACAACTACAGACTATCGGCGGATGATAAGGAACTGAAAAGCAGCCGGCCAGAGTTTTTTCAAAAGCCACTGCGGAGCATAGGAATACGTGGAACGGATCTTGTGACAGATTATTTCTGGGAGCAGCTGGACATGTTCATGGATCCTCAGGCAAGAGAAAAACAGATGAAAATGGATGAGACGGTTGATATTATCCGCAAAAGATTTGGATTTTACAGTGTCCAGAGAGGGCTTATGTACCGTGACAGAATACTGTCAGCATGTGATACAAAGTCTGATCATACGGTACATCCGCATGGGTACTTTGGATAGACAGGAGGGATTGAACTATTATGGAAAGCAGCAAGGTATATGTAAATGTCATGGCTGAATTTACAAATGACGGAAGGCTTCTACCAAGGAGCTTTATCTGGAAGGATGGTCATGTATATGAGATTCAGAAAGTAACAGATGTAAGAAGAGCGGCAAGCCTGAAAGCAGGCGGAGCCGGAATACGTTATACCTGTATTGTTGACGGAAAAGAGAGCCATCTTTTCTATGAGGACAACAATATGTGGTTTATGGAGGAGAGATAGTTTATTTAATGGTGTTATACCAGTCGAAAAGATCAGCAAGAAGGTCACAGGATGAATGGTGCGGACTTTGGCACATCGGAACTCATTTATTCAGAGAATATAATCATCAATGGTTTTCATTTCCCTTATCCGTTGAATGGTAGTAATAACATACAGAACAGGTACAGAATATAGGAAAATATCCCCATAATCTGTCCTTGGTACAAATAATAAAAAAATACTGATATGTGTTGGGTGTCTGGTATTATCTGGGAAAAATCACGCTAATATGTCCAAAATCTTCCACATATTACTCGGTTCTGATCTATAGAAGAAAATAGTATTCTATTATGGATGAAATGGAAGGAGTAATATGTCGAACGATAACGATAAAGACCAGGAATATCAAAAGAATATGGGTAAACGTCTGAGAAAGATACGAAAAGAGAATGCACTGTCTCAGGATGATGTTGCGGATGCTCTTGGTATATGCACAAAGCAGTATCAGAGCATTAATACACAATGGATGCTGAATAGGATAAATTATGTTTTGGTGATCAAAATGGAATCCGCAATTATCGAATCAGATGTGCGTTTATCGACTGAGAGGGTGACAAAATTTAAAATATCGAAGGAAACGGTGACAAAATTGCAAATATCGAAGAAAACGGTGTCAAAATTTCATGTGGCGGCAGACAGGAAATCCAATTATAATTAACAATAAAGATAGAAAGCGAGGACAACATCATGAAAAAGATTATTAGAAACCGGATCAAGTGTAAAAAATGTGGTGAGATCATTGAAAGTACCAGCAGACATGACTTTAAATTCTGTAAATGCGGTGCGGTCGCTGTCGATGGCGGAAAAGATTACCTTCGAAGAGTCGGAAATAAAGACGATTATGAAGAACTGATCGAGTACGAAGGCAGAGATGATGACGAAGAGTGAGAATCTGAGGTTTGTTATGGATGAAACCGGGAGACCTTATGAACCAGTCGAGCCTGAGTATGAGAGAGCGGTACAGGAGACACCGGAATCGCTGGCATTTGAGGAAGAGTTGATTCAAAGGTTTAGATTACAAGACGGTAAGAAATAAATTGAGGGAGGCGCATCATGAATTTATATATTAGCGATCTGCATTTCGGACATAAAAATGTAATACTATTTGAGCACCGACCGTTTTCAGATGTCGACACGATGGATCACTGCCTGATTCAGCTGTGGAATTCAAGAGTGTCCGCAGATGATGATGTTTATATCGTGGGCGACTTCTGTTACCGGTCAGGACGGACACCGGACTGGTACTTAAGACAACTCAAGGGTCATAAGCATTTGATTATCGGAAACCATGACAAGGCGACACTGGATTGCGAAAACGCTGCAAAGTACCTTGAGAGCGTTGAAAAAATGCAGCATGTCACAGCCGAAGACAAGCAGATCTGCCTGTGTCATTATCCATTGGCAGAATGGTATAAGAGCCGTCATGGATCATGGCTGATTTATGGGCACATCCATGGGGCACGGGATGAGGTGTATGAGTTTATGAAAACGAGAGAGCGTGCCTTAAATGCCGGTGCCTGCATAAACAATTACACTCCGGTATCGTTCAATGAATTGGTGCGGAACAATAAAGCATTTCAGGAAAAGGATTCATAAAATCGTAGAAAGAAGGATTTACAATGGGAAGAACAGAGAATATCAATGTATTTCAGGACACAATGAACCTGTGCAAAAACAATGACAGAATCCGGGAATCTGTTCATAACTCTGCAGAAGGTCAGAAATTGATTTTGGAAGAGGATGCGATTGTAGAGTCAGACAAGAACCGATATAAAGAGAAAGCACGGATCACAGTATCGGCAAAGAGAACTTTTGAAGCAGCATCAAGATATAAGAATACGAAAACAGCAGTACACAATTTTGCATCGGCTTCGAATCCGGGTGGCGGAGTGGAGCGTGGTGCAAATGCTCAGGAAGAGTGCTTATGCAGATGTTCCGGGTTGTTTAAGTGCTTGAATGCTCCGGATGCGTGGAGTGGATTCTACATGGCACACCGGGCAGAACATAATCCAATCCACAATGATGATATCATTTACACGCCAGACGTTTTGGTTTTCAAGAGCGATACCGTAAAGCCGGAGCTGATGGATGAAGCGGACTGGTATACCGTTGATGTTATCACGTGTGCGGCTCCGAACTTAAGAGAGAAACCAAGCAATGCCTTTAATACAGGAGACGGAAAAGATGCGATCAAGATTACAGATAAAGAGCTGCTGGCGATTCATAAAAAACGGCTTCGGAGGATTCTGGATGTGGCTTTGAACAATAAAGTTGAAACGATTGTTCTCGGTGCGTTTGGATGCGGGGCTTTCATGAATAATCCAAATGTAGTCGCACAGGCATCCAAAAATGTTTTGAACGAATATTTGTATGCGTTTAAGAATATTGAGTTCGCAGTATACTGTAGTCCGAAGGATGACATAAATTATAGGATATTTGATGGGGTACTTAAACCATACACAAAATAAGAAAATAATCATTTGTAATAAAAACAGGTTCTTGATGTTTATGACAATAAGTATGGTGATGTCTACCTTGAAGTGCAGCATAATTCGTTTATGCTGGTGGAGAAATCATGAGTGGAGACGAAATAGGGCTATGTGAACATGATTAGTCTATTAAGTTGCTTATGATAAAATGGAAGGAAAAGCAAAATTTGTTAATATAGTGTATATTTTTATTGTATACAAAACATAATTATGCTATAATTGTGCCGAAGAAAGGAGCGAAAAATCATGCCAATTATTATGCCTATTAAAGATTTAAGAAATACAACTGAGATTTCCAATATTGCACACAAGGAGCAGGAGCCTATTTTTATTACCAAAAATGGATATAGTGATTTGGTTGTAATGAGCAGTGAACTTTATGATAAATTTGCAAGCACAAATCGCATTGACCAAGCAATTTTTGAATCTGAGCAGGAAATTGCTAACGGTGCAGAAGCAGCTGATGCAGAAGTAGTTTTTGCAGAATTGGAGAAAAAACATTTTGGATAAATACAAGGTAAAAGTTAACCCCAGAGCAATCAGTGAATTAGATCGGATTTACAAGTATATAGCAGATGATAAATTGTCTCCTCAAAATGCCAGAGGACAAGTTGACCGAATTAAGAAAGCTGTTTTGAACTTAGATACGTTTCCACAATCTCACCAAGAACGAAATGAAGGTAGATATGCCGGAAAAGGCTACCGACAGTTGTTGATTGATAATTATGTTGTCATTTTCCGCATTGATGAGTTACACAAAACTGTTTATGTGGTAACAATACAGTATCAAGGACGAAATTTATAGAATAAGCGCCAAATGACGTACAAGGCATTGAAGAAAAAGCTACAGAAAAATTCATTTTGAATATGCATAAAAAAGGTTATACATTAGATCAGATCGCAGACGTTGCAGAAACAAACGTGGCTGCTATGGAAGCAGTCATTAAGAAGAAAAAGCCGTAAACCTTTGATTTTTCAATGAAAATCGCATGTTTACGGCTCTTTTGTGTTAGTGCAGGAGATGGGACTTGAACCCACACACTGTTGCCAGCGTCAGATTTTGAGTCTGATGCGTCTGCCATTCCGCCACTCCTGCGTCTTATAAACTTCTTGAACAAAATCGCTCAAGCAAGAAATATCTTATCATACTCAAAGACAGATTGCAAGAAATTTTTTTGATTCCTGCAAGAATTATTTTATCCATTATTTTATCCGTATTTTAGAAATGAAAAACGTATTATGAAAAATAATGATTTTCAGGCTTTTTTGTTGACGAAAGTTATCATATATGATAACTTAATAACATGTGAAAAAAGAATTACAGTAAAAAAAGCAATGAACGAATAAGCAGAAAATCATTGCAGCAAAAGAAAGAGCGAATGCAGGAGGGCGTCAGTTTGGCTCAGGGAGAAAAGAAACATCTTGCAGGTCAACAGCTTACCCCCCGGTATGAAGTGGTCCAGCAGTTGAAGGATGCAAGAAAAGCGCAGGATATGACACAGGAAGTGTTGGCGGAGCGTGTGGGAACGAAAAAGTCTAATATTTCCAGATTTGAGAGCGGCAAATATAATCCAAGCCTTGATTTCCTGATCAAGGTGGCAGGAAGTCTTGGAAAACAGGTACAGATCAGGATTAAGTGAAGAAGGAGTTTTATGTTATGGGCAGAAGTGTGACATTAGGAAATGGCAGAGACATTGACAAAGATATCGAATTATGCAGAACAACGAATGAGAAGACCAGTGAGCAGACAATCCATGTTCTGATGGAGAATCATATTCCGTTTACCAAGAGCTGGATCAATATTCCTTTTTTTCTTCGCAGGAAATTTCATGGTGCAAGTCAGATCTGTGTGATCAACACCAATCGTAATCGTTACAGTCAGGCAAGAACCGCCATCGACCAGATGGATATCCACTTCAAAAAGCGTCTTGTCGTAAGCAATTATTAATGAAAAGTCCCTGGTTTCCAGAGTGATTCAGGAAACCGGGGACTTTCCATTAATAATTCAGCTCACGCAGGTTTTCCTCAAACTGTTTTTGGAGCAGCTTTCTGGAGTAGCACGCAGCTACAAAAGAGGAAAGGGCGAGATTGTATACATTGGTGTATTGTACATAATGCCATTTCAGGTTTTCTTTCCAGTTGGTGAGCGTGATCGTCTTGTCCTCATCGAGATGGTAATCGTAGAGGTTGTTGCGAAGCTCATAAGCGGCTGCATAGGAGAGGATATGCTTCATCAGAACAGCAGCGTCAGCCGGAACCGGGAGATCTTTCATATCGATCGCGCCACTGCGGTAAATGGCTGCAAAACGTCCGGCAGGGTGTTTTAACTGGAATAAACCATCTAACGTAAAGTTTTCAAGATCCGTATCAAAAGATTGCAGGGTTGCCAGCACCAGAGTATCGGTCATTTCCTGAAAAGCAGGGTTGGCAGAACAGTTCTTTGTTTCAAAATATTCATCCATAAAATCGTAGAGAATAAAATCTTCGCACGTAAAATGCAGATCTTCCATATAGGCGGCCGCAAATTTTGGAAGCAATGCGATCAGTGTACTATAGTGGATAGAACAGATGGCAAGGGCAGCATAAAACTGTACTTCTGTCTGCAATAAAAGTTCCAGATCCACATCCACATTTGAAAAATCCACGGAAGAAATCTCAGGGCATGCCTCTTTGAAAATGCGGTTTAAGATCGCAAGACCAAAACCGGATTTGTCGTCAATGATGGCGATGGCGTAGCATAAAAGAACCGGATCAAAAGAATTCTCGGAAAAAGAAGGAGAAAAATAAAAATCCTGATCCAGAAAACGGTAAATATCAGAGAGATTGTCCATAGAGAGCGGACACTCTAACGTATCCCTTAATTCTGTTATAACAGCTGGATTTTCCTTTGCCGCAAAAGTGAGGAAACGATACACAACATAAGTCTGAAAACGATCCATGTTTTCTTCGGGACCGTTTTCTAAATATTCTATCAAAAATTCAGTAGGAAAAAACTGATCAAAAAATTCATCCATAACAATACCTTACCTTTCTCTGTTTCCGTTCGCATGCCCATGAGGTATAAGCAGCGAAGCATGTTTAAGTGATGAAAACACAATATAATATTTTTATAAATAAAGCAATAGGGCTTTTATTTTTGGAGAAAAAGACTTATTATGGATAATGAACTGATTTTTAGGAGAAAAAGGAGAGAGATTATGTTGAGAGCAGCAGATTACCGTGAGCGTGCAAGAGCATCTTTGAGTGGAAACTGGGGAATGGCAGTTCTTGTTTGTTTTGTAGGAGCATTGCTTGGAGGAATCCAGTCCGTTATACCTGTTACCGCAAATTATCAATATGGGGAGGGAATGAGCGTACAGATTTTTGGGATAAATATGAGCCTGAATCAGCTTCCGGCAGAAATGCTCGGAATCCTGGCTGTCATGATGAGCATTTTAAGCATTTATGCACTGGCACAGTTTGTGATCGGTGGTGTAGTGGAACTTGGTATGTGTGCTTATTTTTCCAAACGTGCATTGGGCGAGAATGCGGACATTAAGGATGAGTTTGCTTATTTCCAGTATTTCGGAAAGGCACTCGGGCTTCGTATTGTAACTTCTATTTTTATTTTCTTATGGACGATGTTATTTATCATACCGGGATTCATCGCTACCTATCGTTATGCGATGGCACCATACATCATGGCAGAACATCCGGAAATGGGGATCATGGAGGCGATTGAGGCATCCAAACAGATGATGGATGGAAATAAATGGTCGCTGTTTTGTCTGGATTTCAGTTTTATCGGCTGGATGATTTTAAGTGCATGTACATTTGGAATCGGAGATCTATTCTTAAATCCATATACCCATATGGCAACGGCTCATTTTTATCTGAATTTAAGCAGAGGTTCTTCCGGAAACTTCAATTCGGATGGAATGATGTAAAAGGGAAAAATCTGTCACTGAATTCTTATAAAAATGTGAAAAATCTGCGAATGGATTTCAATTGAAAAAGAGATGTGCTAAAATGTACCGTGTTGTGGTCACGGAAAAACATTTTGGCACATTTTTTTTGCAGAATTTCGTGGCAGAAGATGAATTAGAAAAGTTGGAAGTAATAAAATGAAACAGATGAAATATAAAAAACAGATACAGCTCATTGCAGCAATCGTTACACTGATCGTATTCCCGGTGATCACGTTTTATCTCATGGAAGCCTACACACACAATCCATTCGAAGAGGTAAGACCGTGGGCGCAGTTTTTCAATATTTTGCTCTTTGAGCTTTTGGCGTGGATCTTTGTCAGTGTGACCGGAAAGATACAAAGCGGGCTTCGGATCGAGCTGGTAACCGCGATGATTTATGGAATCGCAAATGCTTATGTGGTCCGTTTCCGGACCAATCCGATCGTGCCGTGGGATATTTTTTCCTGGAAGACGGCGGCAAGTGTGGCATCTAATTATGATTTTAAACCGGATATTCGAATGATCGTGGTGACGCTTGCGTTTCTTGGAATGATCGTTTTACTGCAGTTTGTAAAAACCGGAATACCGAAGTTTCAATTATGGAAGCGTCTGATCCCGGCGGGCGTATGCTGTATCGTGCTGGTCTTGTTTGTCAATCTGCTGCAGGATGAAGATTTTCAGACCGGACACAGATTGTATCCATTTTTATTTACCCCGGCATTTATGACGCAGGTAAATGGAATGGCAGTGACTTTTGCAATGGATCTCGCATATATGACTGTAGAAAAACCGGCAGGTTATGACGCTGCAAAAGAGCAGGCAGTGCTGGAAAGCTATACAGAGCAGGAAGATGACGCAGACAGCAGTGATAAGAAAGAGGAACTGCCAAATATCATCGTCGTGATGAATGAGTCTTTTTCTGACCTGAAAGTGTTGGGAGATTTTACAACAAATGAAGATTATATGCCGTATCTGCACAGTTTACAGAACGGGGCGGAAAATACGGTGACAGGTTATCTGAATGTGTCTGTGTGCGGAGGAAATACCGCAAATACAGAGTTTGAGTTCCTGACGGGAAACAGTATGGCGTTTCTGCCACAGGGAAGTATTCCGTATCAGCAGTACATCACGAAAGAACTTCCGGCGCTCCCGGCGTATCTGGCATCTTTGGGCTATGAGACGGTGGCAACCCATCCTTATTATGCGGATGGCTGGGACAGGGATAAGGTATATCCATTGCTTGGCTTTTCAGAGAGTATTTTTAAAGATCAGTACTGGGGAGCAGGTTATGTGCGCAAGTACGTCAGTGATAATAGCTGTGTGGATAAGATCATTGAATTATATGAGAAAAAAGAAGAGGGAACACCTTTATTCGTTTTCAATGTGACGATGCAAAATCACGGTGGATACTCGGATACTTATGATAATTTTACCCCGGATATCACAGTGGAGGGTGTGGAAAGTACACCTTTGAGCCAGTATTTATCGCTTGTCAGACTTTCGGATCAGGCACTGGAAAAACTGATTTCCTATTTTGAGGAGGCAGACGAAAAGACAATTGTAGTATTCTTTGGGGATCATCAGCCAAATGACACGGTGGCAGCGCCGATTTTGAATCTGAATGGTATGACGACAAAGACACTGACAGAGGATCAGTTGAAACTGCGGTATGAAGTGCCATATGTGATCTGGGCGAATTATGACATTGATGCAGAGAGCGGAAAAGATACAAGTGCAAATTATCTTGCGGCGGACGTATTACACTATGCAGGAATTTCTGAGAATGCATATGGTTCTTATCTGTTGGAATTACAACGGAATTATCCAGTTATCTCTGCAATGCGTGTGCTCACGAAAGATGGTCTGGATACAAATTCATCCAGCTTAAAACAGGAATTGAAAGATTACCAGAGTCTGCAGTATTATCAGCTATTTGACTGGAAAAAAGAGTGAGTGTGCAGACAGATCGCTCATCAGGAAAGAAATGAAGGAAAGAAAACAGGAGTTTGTAAGAATGAATCAGACACAAATCAATGAGACAAAATCGAAAAAGTGGTGTAAACGGCTGCCACTGCTTGCCGCCTTTCTGATACCACTTCTGATCTCGGTGATCATTTGTATCGATCATGAAGTGTATCCATTTGGGGAGCGTTGTCTGTTACAGGTGGATATGTATCATCAATATTGTCCTTTTTTTACAGAGTTTGTGGATAAATTAAGAAGCGGCGAAAGCCTCATGTACTCGTGGACGATCGGGCTTGGTGCGGATTTTGTGTCACTGTTTGCCTATTATCTGGCAAGCCCTTTGAACTGGTTTATTTTGCTGTGCCCGAAGGGATACGTGATTGAATTCATGTCAATCCTTATGATTCTTCGTATCTCGCTCTGTGGACTGACATTTGCATATTATCTGAAAAAGCACTTTCACACAAATCACCCGGCAATCGCGGTATTTGGAACGGCGTATGCACTGTCTGCGTTTATGGCAGCTTATGCCTGGAATGTGATGTGGACAGATTGTCTGGTGCTTGCGCCGCTCATTATCCTCGGTGTGGAACAGCTTGTAAAAGAGAAAAAGGCTGCATTGTATTATGTGACACTGGCCACAGCCATTTTGTCCAATTATTACATTTCGATTATGATCTGCATTTTTCTTGTGCTCTATTTTCTGATCCTTTTATTGGAGCAGAGGGAAGGAAAAATCGGGGCATGTGTACGGTTTGCATGGTATTCCCTTCTGGCGGGTGGAACAGGTGCAGTGTTGCTGATCCCGGAAGCGATTATTTTAGGGGAGAGCGGCTCGCAGGGGATTTCTTTTCCAAGTGCGGTGGAATGGTATTTTAATCTGATCGCAGAACTGGGAAGGCAATGTATTTTTGTAGAAACGTATACAGGACGTGACCACTGGCCAAACATTTATACTGGCGTGTTTACATTGTTTTTGATCCTGTTATATCTGACGAACCGCGGGATCAGCTGGAAAAAGAAACTGCCGCGCGTATTACTGCTTGCGTTTATGGCATTAAGCTTTGCCAATAATATGCTGGATTTTATCTGGCATGGATTACATTTCCCGGATTCGCTGCCGGGCAGACAGAGCTTTTTATACAGTTTTTTATTGTTAGTATTGTGTTTTGAGACATTTTTGCATCTGAAAGAAAACCGCTGGTATCACGTGCTTGTGGCACTGGTCTTGGATGGGGCATTCCTGTATGCAGCGTACCGCTGGTCTGACAGCGAACTGACCGGAAGCGACAGTTTCTTTACGACGGCAGTGTTTATCGTTGTGTACGCGGTGCTGCTTCTGGTGTGGTATGGAGGAACTGCAAAAGTCAGAGATTATGTTTTTTTGATTACGTCAATTGTAGTGATTACAGAGTTGACGATCAACTTTGATATGACAGGTCTGGATACGGTGAGCAGAACTTCTTATGTGAAAGACTGGAAGGATTATGAAAACGTTTTAGAGCAGGCGAAGAAAAAGGAAAGTGAAAACAGCGCGGTGTATTTTTACCGGACGGAGGAGATGGAGCGGAAAACGAAAAATGATGCGGCGTTGTCCGGCTATTACTCTGCAACACAGTTTTCTTCGCTGATGAACATCAATGTCAGTCATATTTATCAGGATCTTGGAATGGAAGGTGGAAAGAATTTTTATTGTATCAACGGCGCGTCGCCTTTGATCTCTTCCATGCTTTCCTTAAAATATGTGATCGCGGACAATGCAATGGAGGAAAGCCCGCTGCGTACCCTTGTGGCGTCATCCGGGAACACGTATTTATATGAAAATAAATATTCCCTTCCACTGGGATTTATGGTAGACGATGAGGTGGCAGAACGCTGGGACTATAAAAATGGCGGCGGTGTCTCCAACCAGAATGAACTTGCGGAACTGTTGGGGGCACAGGAAGAGATGCTCTCAGTAGTTCCAGCGGAATCGGAAGTCGGCGTGTCTACGATTCAGGTGACGGAGGACGGATATTATTTTGCAGCATACAGTTCTGTGACATCCGACACCCTTGAGGAAGAGGTCAGTGATGGAAGAACGAAGTCCTTTACGAAGGCGTCCCACGGATATATTTTAGATCTCGGGTATGTAAAAGCCGGGGAAGTGATCCGAATCAAAAATTCCAATAACGAGCGTGTGGATATCACTGCGTATAAGCTGAATATGGGTGCACTGGATACCGCATATGAGACGTTAAACAGCCAGACAATGGAACTCACCTCATTTTCAGACCGGAAGATCACAGGTACGATCGATGTGGAAAAAGCGGGAGATCTCGTATTTTCGATTGCAAGGGAAGATGGCTGGACGGTGTATGTGGATGGAAAAGAGATAGAGCCTGAAACATTTGCTGAGGCGTTTATCAGTGTGACGTTGACGGAAGGAAAACATGACATAGAACTTATTTATACAACGCCCGGACTGAAGACTGGCGCCATGATCAGTCTTGGCTGTCTGATCCTTTTCCTGCTTTCTGCCTTTTGGAGGGGAAAACAGGAAAAGAATATTGTTGTATCGGAAAGCGTGTGTTAAAATAAGTTTATCTTTACAGAACTAATATAGAAGAAAGTGATTAAGAGACAGGAAAGAGGTAACAGATGTTAGAGACAGGTATCAAAGGAGAAGCAAAAGAGGTAGTATCAGAGAGCAATTCAGCACAGGCAATGAAAAGCGGTGAACTGAAGGTATATGCAACACCTTCCATGATCGCATTGATGGAGCAGGCTGCCTACAAGAGTGTTGCAGCAGAGCTGGAGGATGGAAAAGGAACAGTCGGAACGTTGATGAACGTATCCCATATCTCAGCAACACCGCTTGGAATGGAAGTGACTGCCAAGAGTGAACTGGTAGAGATCGACCGCAAGAGACTGGTGTTTAAAGTGGAAGCGTTTGACGAGCGCGGCAGGATCGGTGAGGGAACGCATGAACGATTCGTGATCGACAATGAAAAATTTCAGGAAAAAGCCAATAACAAATAAAATTTTTTCTAAGACACCATAAAAGTACGGTTTATTGGACAGCAAATAAGATACACTCTTTTCAACTTGAGAGAACGTAAAAAGGTTGAAAGGAGTGTTTTTTTATGAAGGGATATGTGATCGAAGCAGGCTATATGGGATATGTGGACGGAGCGTACATGCTTTTTGCAGATGAAGAAGATTATCAGGAATATTTTAGAGAGTGGCATTGAAATAAAACTACCGCAGTGATAAGATAGTCACAGGCAGCTATTGAAGATAAATAGAAAGGTAGTGACAGATCATGGCTGGAAAAGAGATACGGATTTATGGGGAAGATGAGAGCGCGATCAAGATCCGCCCTTATGAGCATCACGCAAAGTATTATGAGACAGACCAGATGGGAATTATCCATCATTCCAACTACATCAAATGGATGGAAGAGGCAAGGATGGATCTGATGGAACAGATCGGGCTTAGTTATAAGCAGATGGAAGAGATGGAGATCATCAGTCCGGTATTGTCGGTGTCCTGCGAGTACCACAGTATGGTTCATTTTGATGACACGGTGGTGATCGAGACGAAGATCACAAAGTATAACGGAATCAAGATGGATGTGGAATACCAGATGACAGACAAAGAGACTGGGGAGCTGCGCACAACGGCAAAGAGTTCACATTGCTTTTTGAACCGTTCCGGCAGACCGATTTCCTTAAAAAGGTCTTATCCGGAGATCGACACGAAGTTTTTTGAGTTCACGGATGAGAATTAAGAGTGATAATCGTTACTGGAACGAGATACGAGTGAACAGTAACTGATAATATGCCATACAGGCATAAATGAGACATAGAGAGAGGAAGAAAAATGATACCAGAGAGATTAACTGCGCTTCGCGAAGAGATGAAACGCAGAAGTATTGATATTTATGTAGTACCAACCGCTGATTTTCATGAGTCAGAGTATGTTGGGGAGCATTTTAAGGCGAGAAAGTTTATTACAGGATTTACCGGTTCCGCAGGAACGGCAGTCATCACGTTAAAGGAAGCAGGACTCTGGACAGACGGACGCTATTTTGTGCAGGCTGAGAAACAGTTAGAGGGAAGCACTGTCACGTTATATCGTATGGCAGAGGAAGGTGTACCTACCGTAGAAGAATTTGTAAAAGACAAACTGCCACAGGGCGGCTGCATCGGTTTTGACGGAAGAACCGTAAACGGTGCCTGGGGTGAAAAGTTTGTGGCAATCGCAGAGGAAAAGAAAGGTTCTCTTTTTGTAGGGGAAGATCTGATCAATCTGATCTGGACAGACAGACCGGAGTTATCCAAAGCTCCATTATTTATACTGGAAGAAAAATATTCCGGAAAGAGCACTGCAGAGAAGATCAAAGATGTGCGTGCAAAGATGGCAGAGGAAGGTGCAGATGTCCACATTCTTACGAGCCTTTGCGATATAGCATGGCTTTTGAATATCCGTGGCGGTGATATCCAGAGCGTTCCGGTAGTATTGTCCTATCTTGTTCTGACCAGGGATCAGTGTATCTGGTTTTTACAGGAAGAAGTGGTGGATGATACTATCCGCGCTTATCTGAAGGAAAATCATATCGAGACAAGACCATACGATGATATTTACACTTATGTTCCGACCATTCCGGAGAGTGCCGTGGTTCTGATGAACAAGAGCAGTGTCAATTATCGTATCTGCAGTGAATTAAATAAGAACATTCAGGTTATAAATAAACCAAACCCTACCGAGCTGATGAAGGCAGTCAAGAATCCGGTTGAGGTGGATAACACCCGCCTTGCACATGTCAAAGACGGTGTGGCAGTGACAAAGTTCATGTACTGGCTGAAAACAAATATCGGCAAAATCCCAATGACAGAGATTTCTGCGTCCGATTATCTGGAGGCAAGAAGAAGAGAGCAGGAGAACTTTATTGATTTAAGCTTTACGACCATCAGTGCCTACGGTGCAAATGCAGCGATGATGCACTATTCTGCAACACCGGAATCCAATACCGAATTAAAACCGGAAGGCTTTTTACTGGTAGATTCAGGCGGACATTATTATGAGGGAACAACCGATATCACGAGAACTTTTGTGTTAGGTCCGATCAGCGATGAGATGAAACAGCATTTCACAGCAGTATGCCGTTCCAATATGAAGCTTGCCAATGCGAAGTTTTTATATGGTGCATGCGGTCTGAATCTGGATATTCTCGCACGAGGTCCATTGTGGGACATGGGAATTGACTACAAATGTGGTACAGGACACGGTGTCGGTTATATCTTAAATGTACATGAAGGACCAAACGGTTTCCGCTGGAAGATCGTGCCGGAACGCCATGACAGCGGTGTGCTGGAAGAGGGTATGATCACAACCGATGAACCGGGTGTATATCTGGAAGGAAAGTATGGTATCCGCACGGAGAATGAACTGGTCTGCCGCAAAGCAGAGAAGAATGAATATGGTCAGTTTATGGAATTTGAGAACATCACTTACGCACCGATCGATCTGGATGGAATCGATCCGGAGCAGATGAGCCCACGTGAGAAGCAGATGTTAAATGATTATCATAAGAAGGTATATGAAGTGCTCTCTCCTTACATGACAGAGGAAGAGAACGAGTGGCTGAAGAAGTATACCCGCGCAATTTAATTTGTCACAGGATGGGACTGCCGCATGCGGCAGCCCCTTTACTGCTTTTTTATGAGCAGTGAAAAAATAAGAAGGAGACACAAAGTTTATGAGTGAAAAGCTGGTACTGATCGATGGACACAGCATTTTAAACCGGGCATTTTTCGGAATCCCGGATCTGACGAATTCCGAGGGACTTCATACCAATGCGGTCTATGGATTTTTAAATATTTTATTTAAGATTTTAGAGGAGGAACAGCCAAACTATCTGACGGTTGCCTTTGATGTATCACAGCCAACTTTTCGTCATAAGATGTATGCAGAATACAAGGGAACCAGAAAGCCGATGGCGGAGGAACTTCGCGAACAGGTGCCTCTGATGAAGGAAATGTTAAAAGCCATGGGTGTGACTATCGTGGAAAAAGGTGGTTATGAGGCGGATGATATTTTGGGGACCATTGCAAAACGCAGCGAAGCAGAGGGACTTGAAGTATCCGTTGTGTCAGGAGACAGGGATTTATTGCAGCTTGCTACCGACCATATTAAAATCCGTATTCCGAAAACAAAGCGCACCGGAACCGAGATCGAGGATTATAATACGAAGGAAGTTTTGGACAAATATCATGTGACGCCGATCGAGTTTATCGATGTGAAAGCATTGATGGGCGATACTTCGGATAATATCCCGGGTGTTCCGGGAATCGGAGAAAAGACAGCAACAGCTCTCATTGCGCAGTACGGCAGCATTGAAAACTGTTATGCGCATGTGGATGAGATCAAACCACCGCGGGCAAGCAAGAATTTAAAGGAAAATTATGAGCTTGCACAGATGAGTAAGACATTAGCGACAATCGAGATCCATGCAGATATTGACTATGATCTGCAGAGTGCAAGATTAGAGCAGATCAAAGATCTGTATACAGAGGAAGCATATCTTTTGTGCAAACGTCTGGAGTTTAAGAATATGCTTGGCAGATTTGAGGTGGATGCACCAAAGAATCAGGCGGAAGAACATTTTAAGCTTGTGACAGAGAAGAAGGAAGCCGAAAAGATTTTTGCAAAGATCAAAGGCATAGAATGTGCATTTCAGATCATTCCGATGGAGGAAAAAAAGGATGCGAACATGGATGCGGGGGGGCAGATGAATCTTTTTGCAGCACCGCAGACGAATGAATTTCTTGGAATGGCAGTCTGCTTTGGGGAGAAAGACACCTACTTTTTCAAGGCTGGGGAAGAACTGACAAGCAGCGTGTTGTCAGACCTCCTCACACACTCTGAGGCGGCAGGATACATGACACTGGATTTAAAACCGCAGCTTGGACTGCTCCATATGATCGAGCAGAGAGAGAACGGATGTCTGAACCAGAAAAACATTTTTGACAACGTCATCGCAGCATATCTGCTGAATCCGTTAAAAAATGAATATCCGTATGAAGACATCGCAAAGGATTACTGCAGCCTGATGATCCCATCGAGAGTGGATCTGCTTGGAAAGTCAGGCTATGATCTGGCAATGGATGAGAAACCGGAAGGATTTTTAAAGACAGTCTGCTTTATGGCGTACACTGCATTTTCCAGCAAAAAAGCAATGATGGAAGAGCTGAAGGCAACCGGAATGGAACAGCTCTATGAAACTATTGAGATGCCGTTAGTGTTTACGCTTGCAGACATGGAACACACAGGAATTGCCATTGATGCAGCCAATCTGAAAGAGTACGGGGAGAAACTTGCAGTCCGCATCAAAGAGTTAGAAACCCGGATTTATCAGGAAGCAGGGGAAGAGTTTAATATCAATTCTCCAAAACAGTTAGGTGTGATCCTGTTTGAAAAACTCGAAATGCCTTACGGAAAGAAGACAAAGACCGGATATTCGACAGCCGCAGATGTGTTAGACAAACTTGCACCAGAGTATCCAATTGTTGCAGATATTTTGGAATACCGCCAGCTTACCAAGTTAAAATCCACTTATGCAGATGGACTTGCCAATTATATTAAGGAGGATGGAAGAATCCATACTTCCTTTAACCAGACGATCACGGTTACCGGAAGGCTGAGCAGTACAGAGCCGAATCTCCAGAATATCCCGATGAGGATTGAACTTGGCAGATTGATACGAAAAGCATTTTTACCGGCAAAGGGATGTGTGTTCATGGACGCCGATTATTCGCAGATCGAGCTTCGTGTGTTAGCGCACATGTCCGGGGATGAAAAACTGATCGAGGCGTACAGAGAGGCACAGGATATCCACAGAATCACTGCATCACAGGTATTCCACATTCCATTTGATGAGGTGACAGATTTACAGCGAAGAAATGCCAAAGCGGTAAACTTTGGAATCGTATATGGAATCAGTTCCTTTGGATTAAGCCAGGATTTAAGTATCAGTAAAAAAGAGGCAGCAGAGTATATCGAACGGTATTTTGAAACATATCCAAAGATCAAGACATTTTTAGACGGACTTGTGGAGGATGCCAAAAAGAACGGATACGTGACAACCATGTTTGGAAGAAGGCGTCCGGTTCCGGAACTTTCCAGCAGTAACTTTATGCAGCGTTCTTTTGGAGAGCGTGTGGCAATGAATGCGCCAATTCAGGGAACAGCCGCAGACATTATCAAGATTGCTATGATACGTGTGCATGACAGGCTGTTGGAGGAACATTTGAAATCAAGACTGATCATCACGGTGCATGATGAACTTTTAATTGAGACAGCAGAGGATGAGATTGATAGAGTAAAAGAAATCCTGACGGAAGGTATGCAGCAGGCAGCAGATCTGAAGGTGGCTCTGGCAATTGACCTTCACACCGGAAAGAACTGGTACGAGGCAAAATAGCTTTGCATCAGAAACGGACAGCACGAAAGAAGATAAGGGTGGACGGAAAATATGAAATTTATAGGGATCACAGGTGGTGTAGGAGCCGGAAAATCAGCAGTTTTAGATTATATGGCAACCAAACCGGGCGTGCGTGTCATGCTGGCGGATGAGATTGCACATGAACTTATGGAACCGGGAACGGACTGTTATGAGCAGATCAGACAGGCTTTTCCGGAGCATGATATTTATAAGGAAGATGGACATTTTGACCGGATAAAACTGGCGAAGGTGATCTTTTCAGACGAGAACAAGCGTGCCGGGATGAATGGAATCGTACATCCGGCAGTGAAAGCATATGTGATAGCAGAAGCGAAAAGAGAGAGACAGGAAGGAACGCTTGCACTGCTTGTTTTGGAAGCGGCACTTTTAATTGAAGAACATTATGATGAAATTTGTGATGAACTCTGGTATATTTATACCAGAGAGGAAATCCGCGAGGCAAGACTGATGGAATCCCGTGGGTATTCCAGAGAGAAGGTACAGCAGATTTTTTCGAGTCAGTTGAAGGAAGCAGAGTACCGGAAACATTGCAGTGTTGTGATCGACAACAATGAAGGGTTAGAGGAAATGCAGAGACAGATTGATGCGGCAGTGTGCGCTATCTGATGGATTTTGCAGACAATTGGAACGGATCAGGGAATTACAAAGAAAAGGTAAGTGAGAGGACACTACAGATGAATGAAACACAGACATTCGAACAGCCATATGTATTTGGACTGGACATTGGAACACGAAATGTAGTAGGTACGGTTGGATATAAGGAAGGAAATGAATTTATCGTTGTGGCACAGTATGTCATGCAGCATGAGACAAGGGCGATGATCGATGGACAGATTCATGACATTGGCCGTGTGGGCAAAGTGATCCAGACGGTAAAAGAGGAATTGGAGAAACAGATTGAATGTCCGCTGACAGAAGTATGTATCGCAGCAGCCGGTCGTGTGTTAAAAACAGTAACGACAAATGTAGAATATGAATATCCGGAAGAGACCGTTGTTACGAAGGAAGATATCCATACACTGGATCTGCTTGGAATTGAAAAGGCACAGTCCCTATTAAAAGAGAAAAATGACACAAGATACAAGTTTTACTGCGTGGGATATTCTGTTGTGAAATACTATCTGAATGAGGAGGTTTATTCCAACATCGAAGGACATAAGGCAGAGGTCATCAGTGAGGATATCATCGTGACATTTTTGCCGGAGGATGTTGTGGACGGACTGTATTCTGCAGTGGCGCAGGCAGGTCTTGAAGTTGCCAATATGACATTGGAGCCTATTGCAGCGATTGACGTTGCCATCCCGGAATCGTTCCGTATGCTGAATATCGCGTTAGTCGATGTCGGAGCCGGAACATCGGATATTTCCGTCACGAAAGATGGAAGTATCATTGCCTATGGCATGATTCCACTCGCCGGAGATGAACTGACAGAACTGATCGTACAGCATTATCTGGTCGATTTCCAGACCGCAGAGCGTATCAAGCTTGCAAGTACGACCGGGGAAATGATCACATACAAAGATATCATGATGATCGAGCACTCCATTCCTGCGAAGGAAGTATGGGAACTCATAGAGCCTGTAACAGATAAAATGACGACCGCAGTGGCGGAGAAAATCAAAGAGTTAAATGGCGGACAGACTGTCAGTGCTACATTTGTCGTTGGTGGAGGCGGAAAAATCCACGGTTACACCGAGATGCTGGCAGATAAACTTGGACTTCCACAGGAGCGTGTTGCTCTCCGCGGTGAGGAAGTACTGCAGGAAGTAACCTTTGAACAGCCGGATATCGAAAAAGATCCGCTCATCGTAACTCCGATCGGTATCTGTCTGAATTATTATGACCAGAAAAACAGTTTTATCATGGTACATTTGAACGGCGAACGGATTAAGATGTATGACAACAATAAGCTTCTGATCATGGATGCCGCATTACAGGCGGGAGTAGCCAATGAAGATCTGTTTCCAAAACGTGGAAAAGAAGTGAACTATACCGTCAATGGTGTGGCAAAAGTGGAGAGGGGTCTGCCAGGGGAATCTGCTGTGATCACTATGAATGGAAAACCGGCAGGCATCAATACTAAGTTAGAACCGAATTCAGAGATCGAGATCTGCCCATCCACTGCGGGAGCGGATGCCATGATCACCATCGAGCAGTTAGAGGAGTACCATACATCCACCATAACATTTATTGTCAACGGCAGGAAAATCGTATGCCCGCGTTTTGTTGAGGTAAATGGTAAATTAGAACCAGCCTCTTACCTGATCAAAGAGGGAGACGAAATTGAGACGAGGGCTTATTATACCGTCGAGCAGATCGCAGAATTTAT
The DNA here is from genome assembly GCF_000174195.1 of Roseburia inulinivorans DSM 16841. Classification (GTDB taxonomy): domain Bacteria; phylum Bacillota; class Clostridia; order Lachnospirales; family Lachnospiraceae; genus Roseburia; species Roseburia inulinivorans. Next base: position 21,785 of record NZ_ACFY01000003.1, read on the forward strand.
GGATGTGGAGATCGACACGGAAAAAGAGATCATTGTGAATAACCGGGTGGTCGACCTGAATTATTTTGTCTATGAGAACTTTAATATTGAGTGGACGATCCTGTCCTTCCGCACACATGTGTCTGATACAATAGAGGAGATGGCCGCTGAAGGCATTGAAGAAACAGCAGATACGGCAGAGGCACCGGAGGAGAATGTTTCAGACAGCGGAACGGCAGGTGAGACAGAAGACAGCGTACCAGCGGATGATGCATCTGTGACAACGGATGAAGAAACGCAGACGGCGGAGGAAAGTCCGGCAGATAACGAAACTTCGGAGGAAGCCAAAGAGAAGGAAACGCATTCTGTGGAAGTTATCATCAATGGCACACCGGTCACGCTGACAGGAAGAGAGTCCTATATGTTTGTGGATCTCTTTGAATTTTACGAATTTGACCTTTCTGCCTCTGCAGGAAGAGCGATCATTACAAAATTAAATGGCCAGAATGCACAGTACACCGCAGAATTAAAAGATGGTGATGTGATCGAACTGGCTTGGAAAGAGAAATAGATTTATGGAATTATGCAGTATTGCAAGCGGAAGCAGCGGAAATTGTATCTGTGTCGGCTCAGATGACTGTCATGTGCTGATCGATGCGGGAATCAGTGGAAAAAGGATTGAGAACGGTTTAAACAGTATTGATCTAAAGACTGCAGATATGCAGGGAATCCTCATCACACATGAGCATATCGACCATATCGCAGGACTCGGAGTGATTGCAAGAAGATATGGCATTCCGATGTATGCAACAGGGGAAACCGTTGATGCTATTTTACATACAAAAACCGTTGGAAAAATAGACGAGGCACTTTTTCAGGTGATCGAGTCGGAAAGGGAGTTTACAATCGGTGATCTTACGATTGAACCGGTGTCCATCTCCCATGATGCGGCAGATCCGGTTGCCTACAAGATCAGACAGCAGGAAAAGAACGTGGCAGTCATGACAGACCTTGGAACCTATGACGACCATATTGTGGAGAAGCTGCAGAATGTGGACGTGCTGCTCTTAGAAGCCAACCATGACGTGCGCATGCTTCAGGCAGGAGCATATCCATATCCTCTGAAACAGCGTATCCTTGGGGATAAAGGACATTTGTCGAACGAGCGGAGTGGACAATTGTTAGGAAAAGTGCTCCACGATCATTTGAAACATATCGTGTTAGGACATCTGAGCAAAGAAAATAATTATCCGGAGCTTGCCTATGAGACGGTGCGTCTGGAAGTGGAGCTGGGAGATAACCCTTATAAGGGCGATGATTTCCCAATGTTTGTGGCGAAGCGTGACGAAGTATCGCAAAAAATAGTATTCTAATAACATTTATTAGATGATTTAATAAATAAAAAGAGCTTAAGTAGTGGAAATAATAAAAAGAGTATGCTAATATGGAACATAATTAAAATTTATCTTGGTAACGTGAGAAAAATCTGACGGAACCGGGCAGAATACAGTGAGGAGGCATGAACCATGGAACATAATGCAAATAAAACCATTATTACAGTAGTAGGAAAAGATACAGTAGGTATCATTGCAAAAGTCTGTACTTATCTGTCAGAAAATGGAGTAAATGTTTTAGATATTTCCCAGACCATCGTATCTGGATACTTCAATATGATGATGATCGTTGACATGACAAAGGCTGCAAAAGCTTTTGCAGACTGCCAGAAAGATCTGGACGTATTGGGCGAGGAGATCGGCGTATCGATCAAGTGCCAGAAAGCAGAGATCTTCGATATGATGCACAGAATCTAGGGAGGAAAGCAGTAAATGATTAATTTCTTTGAGGTAAATGAGACAAATAAAATGGTCGAACAGGAAAATCTTGATGTCCGTACCATTACCATTGGTATCAGTCTCTTAGAGTGTATTGATTCCAATCTGGATAAATTAAATGAAAATATTTATAACCGCATCACAACTGTTGCAAAAGATCTTGCCGCAGTGGGCGAGAAAATCGAGCATGAATTTGGAATTCCGATCGTGAACAAACGGATTTCCGTGACACCGATCGCATTGGTAGGTGGTTCTGCATGTAAGACACCGGAAGATTTTGCAACGATCGCCGACACTTTAGACCGCGCCGCTGAAAAAGTGGGAGCAAACCTGATCGGCGGATATTCTGCACTGGTTTCCAAGGGAATGACAACAGCAGACGAGATGCTGATCCGGTCTATTCCGATAGCACTTGGCAGAACGAACCGTGTGTGCAGTTCGGTCAATCTTGCGTCTACAAAGACAGGTATCAACATGGACGCAGTCAAATTAATGGGTGAGATTTTATTAGAGGTGGCGGAACAGTCGAAAGACCGTGATTCCGTGGACTGTATGAAGCTTGTAGTGTTCTGCAATGCGCCGGATGATAATCCGTTTATGGCAGGAGCTTTCCATGGCGTGACAGAGGCGGATGCGATCATCAATGTCGGAGTCAGTGGACCAGGTGTTGTTAAGACAGCTCTTGAAAAAGTGCGTGGCGAGAATTTTGAAGTGCTCTGCGAGACGATAAAAAAGACAGCGTTTAAAGTAACACGTGTCGGACAGCTTGTCGCACAGGAGGCATCAAGACTTTTAAATATTCCATTTGGTATCGTCGATCTGTCTCTGGCACCAACACCGGCAATCGGAGACAGTGTGGCAGACATTCTCTGCGAGATCGGCTTAGAGTATGCAGGAGCACCGGGAACGACAGCAGCTTTGGCACTGTTAAATGATCAGGTGAAAAAAGGTGGCGTCATGGCATCTTCTTATGTCGGCGGTCTGAGTGGCGCATTCATTCCGGTCAGTGAAGACCAGGGAATGATCAATGCAGTTCAGGCTGGTGCCATCACTCTGGAAAAATTAGAGGCGATGACCTGCGTATGCTCCGTTGGTCTTGACATGATCGCAATTCCGGGTGATACAAAGGCAACTACGATCTCCGGTATGATCGCAGATGAGATGGCGCTCGGTATGATCAATCAGAAAACAACAGCCTGCCGTCTGATCCCGGTCATTGGAAAAGGCGTTGGCGAACAGGTGGAATTCGGTGGACTGTTCGGTTATGCACCGATCATGCCGGTAAATCAGTTTTCATGTGATGACTTTATCAACCGTGGCGGAAGAATTCCGGCACCAATCCACAGCTTTAAAAACTAGAATTCAGGACTGCTCACTTTTGTGGGCAGTTTTTTCGTTATGGTTTATCCGTCAGCAACGGTTATCTGAGAAAAGAGAGAGTTTTATTATATATTAATACAACTTATATAACTTAGTAAATAAATTCATGACACTAATAAGAGCCAATCCATTGTAAAAATAAAACTGCAATGCTAATATAAAAAGGTATTGAATCATTACACAGATAAATGAACTTTGTAGAACAAAGGAGAGTAGGAGGATTTATGAAATCAATCTCATTAGCAAATGAACTTGCAGGAAATTCATATCCAGGACGTGGAATCGTCATCGGAAAATCCGCAGATGGTAAATATGCAGTAACTGCTTACTTTATTATGGGTAGAAGTGAGAACAGCCGCAACCGTGTGTTTGTGGAGGATGGGGAAGGAATCCGTACACAGGCATTTGATCCTTCGAAATTAAGTGATCCAAGCCTGATCATTTATGCTCCGGTTCGTGTACTTGGCAATAAAACAATTGTTACCAATGGGGATCAGACAGACACGATTTATGAGTTGATGGATAAACAGCAGACGTTTGAGCAGGCATTAAGAACCAGAGAGTTTGAGCCGGATGCTCCAAACTATACACCAAGAATTTCCGGAATTATGCACATTGACAATGGAACTTACAATTATGCAATGTCTATTTTAAAGAGCAATAATGGAAATCCGGATGCATGTAACCGTTACACATTTGCATATCAGAATCCGGTTGCCGGAGAAGCACATTTTATCCACACTTATATGGGAGACGGAAACCCGCTTCCAAGTTTTGAGGGAGAACCAAAGCTTGTTGGTCTGGAAGGAGACATTGATACCTTTACCAGTCTGGTATGGGAAAATCTTAATGAGGAGAACAAAGTTTCCTTATTTGTACGTTACATTGACATTGAAACCGGAAAATACGAGACAAGAATTGTAAATAAAAATAAGTAAAGACCATAAATTTTTTAGAAAATCAAAGATAAGCAGGAGCGGAGATTAAGATGAAAGAATTAGAGTTAAAATACGGATGTAATCCAAACCAGAAACCATCCAGAATTTATATGGAAAACGGCGAGCTTCCAATCAAAGTGTTAAACGGAAAACCGGGTTATATCAACTTTTTAGATGCATTTAACGGCTGGCAGCTGGTAAGTGAATTAAAGAAAGCAACCGGACTTCCGGCAGCAACCTCTTTTAAACATGTATCTCCGGCTGGAGCAGCAGTTGGACTTCCATTGTCTGAGGTAGAGCGCAAAATCTATTGGGTAGACGATATGGACGTAGAGTTCACACCGCTTGCAAACGCCTATATCAGAGCCAGAGGCGCGGACAGAATGTCTTCTTTCGGCGATTTCATTTCCTTATCCGATGTCTGTGACAAAGAGACAGCACTTGTAATCAAACGAGAGGTGTCTGATGGTGTGATCGCACCGGGCTATACAGATGAGGCACTTGAGATTTTAAAGGCAAAGAAAAAGGAAACTACAATGTGATCGAGATCGATCCGAATTATGTGCCGGCACCAATCGAACATAAAGAAGTGTTTGGAATCACATTTGAACAGGGAAGAAATGAGCTTGTGATCGATGAGCATTTCTTTGACAACATCGTGACAGAGAATAAGGAAATCCCGGATTCTGCGAAAATGGATCTTGCAATTTCCATGATTACATTAAAATACACACAGTCCAATTCCGTATGCTATGTCAAAGGTGGACAGGCAATCGGTATCGGTGCCGGACAGCAGTCCAGAATTCACTGTACCAGACTGGCCGGCTCTAAGGCAGATAACTGGTGGTTACGCCAGTCTCCACAGGTGCTCGGACTTCAGTTTTTAGATAAGATTGGACGTGCAGACAGAGATAATGCGATTGATCTCTACATCGGTGAGGACTATATGGATGTGCTTGCAGATGGCGCATGGGAGAATATTTTTAAAGTAAAACCGGAAGTGTTTACAAGGGAGGAAAAACGCGCATGGTTAGATAAAAACACTGACGTTGCGCTTGGTTCCGATGCATTCTTCCCATTTGGAGATAATGTGGAACGTGCTCATAAGAGCGGAGTGAAATACATCGCCCAGCCAGGTGGTTCTATCCGTGATGATCATGTCATTGCAACCTGTAACAAATACGGCATTGCCATGGCATTCACCGGAATTCGCTTATTCCATCATTAATAAGATCATATAATTGATAGAAAAACTTTAGTGAGAGTTTCGCCACTATGATTGCAAAAGGGGGAACATTCCATGAGCGAAGTATATGAAAAATTAATGAAATGCTATAAAAGTGTCCGGGAGAAAACGGATTTCGTCCCGGAGGCGGCACTTATTTTAGGTTCCGGTCTTGGTGATTACGCAGATGATCTGAAAATCGAGGCATCGGTCAACTATGCGGATATCGAAGGTTTTCCGGTATCCACAGTGAAAGGACATAAGGGAAGATTTGTGTTCGCACATGTAGAGGGTGTGCCCATGGTGATCATGCAGGGACGTGTGCACTATTATGAGGGATATCCGATGTCGGATGTAGTGCTTCCAACACGTCTTATGGGACTTCTCGGAGCAAAAAAGATCATTCTGACCAACGCGGCAGGCGGTGTGAATTATAACTTCAAACCGGGAGATTTTATGCTCATCACAGATCACATCACAACTGCGGTCCCGAATCCCCTGATCGGAGAAAATATTGACGAACTCGGAACGAGATTTCCGGATATGAGTGAGGTGTATGCACCGGAATTACAGGAAAAAGTGAGAAAGGCGGCAGAAAAACTTCAGATACCACTGCAGGAGGGCGTTTACATGCAGTTTACCGGACCAAGCTATGAGACACCGGCAGAGATCCGCATGTGCAGGACATGGGGAGGCGATGCAGCAGGAATGAGCACCGCATGTGAGGCGGTGGCAGCCAATCATATGGGAATGAAAGTCTGTGGTATTTCCTGTATTACCAACCTTGCCGCCGGCATGTCAAAACAAAAGCTGGATCACAAAGAAGTGCAGGAGACAGCAGACCGAGTATCCAGACAATTCAAACAACTGGTCACAGAAGTGATAAAAACAATCTGAATCATTACAGTAGAACAATTTCACGGGTGTATTCATTTCGTGGGATTGTTCTGTTTTTTTGCGCAAGTACCTGTTCATAGAGATCAGCCGCAAAAATATCTTTTTCAAGAAGCCAGAAGGCATCGTCAGAAAGCGTCTGTCTGGCATTTGCAAGCTTCCCTATCAGTGGAATATCCGTGTGTTTTTTGATCTCGCCAAGTACGTCAGAAGACGATTTTTTGAATCCAAGCGGGCGCAGGTAAGGGACATAACCAAGCTGTTTTGCCTGCTTATAATCTTCGGCTGTCATATGCAGCAGAATATGCGTAAAAATACGGCTCATGCGTGCGTAAGTAATGTCGCGGCTCTGATTTAAGGCAGCAAACTGCGTGAAAGAGGAAAATGCACTGCGGTTCTTTTTCAGACGGTTCGCAATTTCAATATTACAGTCGGCAAAGCAGGCAAGTGCTTCTGCCGGATAAAAAAGCAGCAGATAATTTAAAATACCGGAAAAATCATCCGATTCCAGATAAGTGGAGGAGGCGAGATATTCTGAAAAAATCCGGAAAGCTTCCTGTGGCATGGCAGCAGAAAAAGATGCAAAATCCGGGGCAGAGCCGGAAGAACTGCCGGAAGAGCCAGCCTGTTTTAAAGTCTGCCGGATGGCAGAAGCAGAGGCATTTTTTAAGAGAATATCGGTGTCATGATATCCGGCACCTTCCCGCAGAATCGGATAAGGTGTAATCTGTGATCCGCAGGTTTTTAATGCTTTCAGGTATTCGATGCCAAGAATATTATTTGGTGTGGATAAGAGGCTGGTAAGCTGCTCTGTCTGCAAGGCAGCGTCGGAAGATTCAGCACTGAGATAAGATTTTAATGCCAGAATCCTGGCGGCAGGAAAATTTTTCCCTTCTTTTAAATAAATATTCAGGGCATCCTGATAGGAACGGGGCTCATCGACAAGAATGCCTGCGATTTTATTTAACTGGGAAAGGTCTGCATTTTCAGCTCCAAAACACAGGTAGTCGACACAGCCCATCCGTGTAAAGAGCGCGACACCTGCTCTGGCAAAATATTCTGCAGAAGCGCAGGCAAAAAGAGCAGGGAGTTCCAGCACAAGATCCGCACCGCAGGAGAGTGCCATTCTGGCGCGTTCGTATTTGTCTGTGATGGCAGGTTCTCCCCGCTGCACAAAATCTCCGCTCATGGCGACAATGACATAATCGCTGTCTGTTTCCTCTTTTATTTTTGCTATCTGATAAGCATGTCCATTGTGAAATGGATTGTATTCTGCAATAATGCCTGTAATTTTCATGGGATGATCCTTTCCTGGCTGTCTCAAAATGACTTAGTAGTAACATAACCATTTTTATAAGAAAAATCAAGTGACTGTTGAACCGTGTTTCGTGATTGTAATGCGGATGATAAGAAATTGGCCGTGACAGCGTAGTTTTCTATTATGAAACGGTAAGTAGAATCGTTAAAAAATTGACAAGATGTTTCGTATTAAATACACGAAATATGGCAAAAAGTGGCTTGTCGCACAGAAAAGAAAGGCGTATACTAAAAGCATATGTGGTCTGTCTGAGAAGACCCGAAAAAGTAGAAAATGCCATAAGGCACAATATAGTTGATAGAGGAGAAAAATCATGAACGTATTAGTAATTAACTGTGGTAGTTCATCACTGAAATACCAGCTCATTGATTCAGAAACAGAAGCAGTACTGGCAAAAGGTCTCTGCGAGAGAATCGGAATCGACGGAAGATTAGTTTACCAGAAAACAGGTCTCGACAAAGAGATTACAGAAGCAGCTATGCCAACACACAAACAGGCGATCCAGATGGTACTGGATGCTATCGTAAATCCTAAGACAGGTGCTTTAAAGAGCCTTGCAGAGGTAGATGCTGTCGGACACCGTGTCGTACATGGCGGAGAGAAATTTGCAAGTTCTGTTGTTCTGACAGAGGAAGTTCTGGCTCAGATCGAAGAGTGTAACGATCTTGCACCACTTCACAATCCTGCAAACCTGATCGGAATCCGTGCCTGCCAGGAATTAATGCCAAACGTGCCTATGGTTGGTGTATTTGATACTGCTTTCCATCAGACAATGCCTAAGAAAGCATACCTTTACGGTCTGCCTCATGAATATTATGAGAAATACAAAGTAAGAAGATACGGCTTCCACGGAACAAGCCACAGATTTGTATCCAAACGTCTGGTAGAGTACCTTGGAATGGATTTAAATAACTCCAAAGTGATCGTAGCACATCTTGGAAACGGAGCTTCTGTCAGCGCAGTTGTCAATGGAAAATGTGTTGATACTTCCATGGGACTTACTCCATTAGAAGGTCTTGTCATGGGAACCCGTTCCGGTGATATCGATCCTGCAATCATGGAGTTCATTGCAAAGAAAGAGAACCTTGATATTGAAGGTGTTATGAATGTTTTAAATAAGAAGTCCGGTGTACAGGGAATGACAGGCATTTCTTCTGATTTCCGTGACCTTGAGGCAGCCTATAACGAGGGAAATGAATATGCGATCAATGCGATCGAAGTATTCTGCTACCGTGTTGCAAAATACATCGGTTCCTATGTGGCAGCCATGAACGGAGTAGATGCAATCGCATTTACCGCAGGAATTGGTGAGAATACCAATCTGGTCCGCAGAAAGATCGCTGCTTACCTTGGCTATCTTGGAATTACTATTGATAACGAAGTCAATGATGCAACTCACGGTGATGAGGCAGTGATCTCCACACCGGATTCCAAAGTGAAGGTCTGCGTGATCCCTACAAACGAGGAGCTTGCAATTGCAAGAGAGACAGTTGCGCTTGTAAAATAATGAGAGACCAGACAGGATCTGCTGCGCAAAAGATGGAAAATGAATGGCAGATCCGGTCATAAAAACACTGTCAAGGGAAAAAACTTGACAATATGTGAAAAAAGTGGTTGACAAAAGAAAGACACCTATGTATAATCATTTAGGTGTGAAAAACCTCAGCTTAGGAGTTTGGGCTTAAGCGAGTTTTGGGGAGAACGCTGTGATTATAGATATTTCAAGTGTTGTAACTTGTGAGAACAAGTCCTTAACAGAAAAAGTTCAGATCGAGTTAGAATCCTTTGTATCGAGATTAGGCGAGTTCCCGATCATTGAAAAGGCACCGATTGATTTACAGATCGCAAACATTGATGGCGGCAAGCTGCGTATCAGTGGCACTGTGGATCTGGCAGCATCAATACCGTGTAGCCGTTGTCTGGAAGAAGTTCCGACAAGAATCCATTTCGACATTGACAAGGAGTTCCGTCTGGAAAATTCTGCGATCAATGATGAAGAGATGGAGGATATAGACTACCTGATTGGATTTGATCTGGATGTAGATAAACTTATCTATGGAGAGATTTTGGTAAACTGGCCGATGAAAGTTCTGTGCAAAGAGGATTGCAAAGGAATTTGCAAAGTGTGCGGAATGAACCTGAATAAGGGTGACTGCAATTGCCAGAGAACAGAACTGGATCCAAGAATGGCAGCAATCCAAGATGTCTTTAACAAATTTAAGGAGGTGTAAGTAAATGTCAATTTGTCCAAAAAATAAATCTTCCAAAGGAAGAAGAGATAAAAGAAGAGCAAACTGGAAAATGACTGCTCCTGCATTAGTAAAATGCAGCAAATGTGGTGAATTAATGATGCCTCATAGAGTATGCAAGAACTGTGGCTCATATAACAAAAAAGAGATTATTCCTCAGGACTAATTTTTAAGAAGATCAGAGGACTTTCAAGAGATTGAAAGTCCTTTTTCTTTACCGATTTTTAACAAATACAGTCATTGTAGACTGTCTCGGGCTATGCTATAATGAATGTTACCAATGGGCAGTATTGCTCTATCACGAATCAAAGAAGGAAGTAAATATGGGCGATTTTTTTAATGTTGACAACAAGTTTTTTCAGGGATTGGGGAAGATCATTGATGTGATCTGTCTGAGTGCGTTCTGGTTTTTTTTATGTATCCCGATCGTGACAGCCGGGGCGGCAACCACAGCATTGTATTATACGGTGAATAAAGTGATCCGGAACAACCGCAGTTACATAGGCAGGGAGTTCTGGCATGCATTTAAGACGAATTTCAGGCAGTCAACGATCGTATGGCTGATCCTCCTCTTATTATATGCGATCATGGGATTCGACTGTTATGTGATGTATCAGTATGCAAAAGCAGGTGTTGCGTTAGGAAAAATATATATTGTATTTGCAGTGCTGATGATGTTTGCAACGATGTGGGCAATTTACCTATTTCCTTATATTGCGCGATTTGAGAATCAGACAAAGATGATCTTAAAAAATGCAGCGCTGATCGCACTGGGAAATCTGTGGAAGACACTGCTTCTCTTTGCCCTGCTCCTTGCAGCAGCATTTGCAGTTTATATATTCCCACCGGCAGTATTTATAATTCCATGTGTATATATGCTGCTTGCTAATTTCATTCTGGAAAAGATTTTTCAGAAATATATGTCTCCGGAAGACTTAGAAGCAGAGAAGGAACGGAACATGGAATATTTCAACTGAGAACTGTGATCACACAAATGTGATTATATATTGATTTATAGAAAAAGTTATAGTATATTTTCTTATAGACGTGTAAGGAGCACTTTTCGTAAGGCAGTTGACACGCAGGAAATGGAGAAGTGTATGCAACAGGAAATCACGAGAGTTGCACTGGATGCAATGGGTGGAGATAATGCACCGGGAGAGTTAGTCAAGGGTGCAGTCGATGCTGTGAATGGCAGATCGGACATCAAGGTGCTGTTGGTAGGACAGCAGGATGTGGTTGAGAAAGAACTGAAACAGTATTCTTACCCAAAAGAACAGATTGAAGTGGTACATGCTGAGGAAGTGATCGAGACAGCAGAACCGCCAGTGAATGCAATTCGAAAAAAGAAACAGTCATCAATTGTTGTTGGAATGAATATGGTAAAGCAGAAAGAAGCAGATGCTTTTGTTTCCGCCGGAAGTTCAGGCGCTATCCTTGTCGGAGGACAGGTTATCGTTGGAAGAATCCGCGGAATTGAGAGACCGCCTTTGGCACCATTGATTCCTACGGAAAAGGGAGTCTCTTTATTGATCGACTGTGGTGCGAACGTAGATGCGAGGGCATCACATCTGGTTCAGTTTGCAAAGATGGGATCCATTTATATGGAAAATGTTCTTGGAATTAAGAATCCAAGAGTTGCAATTGTAAATATTGGAGCAGAAGAGGAAAAGGGGAATGCGCTTGTAAAAGAGACATTTCCATTATTAAAAGAGTGTACAGACATTAATTTTGTAGGCAGTATTGAGGCAAGGGAGATTCCACATGGCGAGGCAGATGTCATTGTCTGTGAAGCGTTTGTGGGAAATGTCATTTTAAAACTGTACGAAGGACTGGCGGGTACACTGGTTGGCGCAATCAAGAAGGGTATGATGAGTACTCTGCGAAGCAAAATTGGCGCTGCGCTTGCATTGCCGGCTTTAAAATCTACACTGAAAACATTTGACGCCTCCCAGTATGGTGGTGCACCGCTTTTAGGATTGAATGGTCTTGTGGTGAAGACGCATGGAAGTGCCAAGGCAAAGGAAGTTACCAATTCAATTTATCAGTGTGTTACTTTTAAAGAACAGGATATTAATGGTAAGATCAAGAAAAATATTTTAGGTTCTGCAGAACAGGAAGGAATGTAATTATGGAATTCGAAAAACTGAAAAAAATTATCGCTGAAGTATTAAATGTGGATGAAGGGGAAATCACAATGGAAACCACTTTTGTGGATGATCTTGGAGCAGATTCATTGGATGTTTTCCAGATTATTATGGGCTTAGAGGAAGAATTTGATATTGAGATTCCAAATGAAGAAGCTGAGAAAATCGTAACAGTTGGAGACGCAGTGGAACAAATCAAAAATGCTTTAAACTCATAAATATAACTTTTAAGCATACAGGCTGTCGCAACGAAATCTTTTCTATGTGCGACAGCCTCTTTACGTTACTGATAAGAAAAGAGGAGAGGTTTTTTGGTAATGGCTCAGGTGGCTGAGGTATTACGAAAAATCCTCTGTGAGAGGAGAAAATATGGCAAATTTTTTAGAATTACAGGATAAAATTGGATATGAATTCAAACAGGAGAAACTGCTGCGTCAGGCATTGACACACAGCTCTTTTGCGAACGAGAAACATTTGAGAAAACATTCTGATAATGAAAGACTGGAGTTTTTGGGAGATGCGGTGTTGGAAATCGTTTCCAGTGACTTTTTGTATAAGGCATATCCGGACAAGTCGGAAGGAGATCTGACAAAGCTGCGTGCGAGTCTGGTCTGCGAACCGACGCTGGCAATCTGTACCAGAGAGATGGAACTTGGCAAATATCTGTTCCTTGGAAAGGGCGAAAATCTGACAGGTGGAAGAAACCGCAATTCGATTCTCTCGGATGCATTAGAGGCAGTGATCGGAGCAATTTATCTGGATGGTGGATTTGAACATGCAAAAACGTTTATCCATAAATTTATTTTAACAGATATTGAACATAAAAAGCTTTTCTATGACTGCAAGACAAGTTTACAGGAAGTCGTGCAGGGACATTATGAGGAAGAACTGAATTACAGATTAATTTCAGAGGAAGGACCAGACCATGACAAACGCTTCTCAGTAGAGGCAAGGATTGGCGAGCGGGTGATCGGAACAGGAATCGGTCATACAAAGAAGGCTGCCGAGCAGGAAGCTGCCTATCAGGCACTGCTGCTTTTAAAACCGGTCCAGAAAAAATAATGCAGGAAACGGAGTTATGAAATGTATCTGAAAAGTATAGAAGTTCAGGGATTCAAGTCATTTGCAAATAAGATCGTATTCGATTTTCACAATGGGATCACCGGGATCGTTGGACCAAATGGTAGTGGTAAGAGTAATGTCGCAGATGCAGTGCGCTGGGTATTGGGAGAACAGAGTGCAAAACAGCTTCGCGGTGCAAGCATGCAGGATGTTATTTTTGCCGGTACAGAAAACAGAAAACCTTTAAGTTATGCATATGTTGCAATCACTATGGACAACTCAGATCATCAGCTTGCCATTGATTTCGAGGAAGTTACGGTGTCAAGACGTGTTTACCGTTCCGGCGAGAGTGAGTATCTGATTAATGGAAGTCCGTGTCGTCTGAAAGATGTCACAGAACTTTTCTATGATACCGGTATCGGTAAAGAGGGATATTCTATTATCGGTCAGGGACAGATCGAGCGTATCTTAAATGGTAAACCGGAAGAGCGAAGAGAACTTTTTGACGAGGCGGCAGGAATCGTAAAGTATAAAAAGCGAAAAGCAGCTGCCCAGAAAAAGTTAGAGAACGAGCGGGAAAATCTGGTGCGTGTCAATGATATTCTGGCAGAGTTAGAGCGTCAGGTCGGTCCGTTGGAGCGCCAGGCGGAAAAAGCCCGTATTTATTTAAAGAAAAAAGAAGAGTTAAAAACGTTTGATGTCAATATGTTCTTATTGGAAATGGAGCGTATTGACAGACAGTTACAGGAAGTCAAAGAAAACTATTCGATTGCGGATCGTGATTATCAGGAAGCAAAAGAAAGTTATGAGCAGATAAAAACAGAATATGAAAAGCTTGAACAGGATATGGCGGCAGAGGACGAAAAGATTAATGCAATCCGTGACGAGATGAGTCAGTCCGCTGTGACAAAGAACAGGCTGGAGAGCCAGATTGAAATCTTAAACGAGCAGATCCGTTCGGCAGAGCATACGGATGAACATATGCAGAGCCGTCTGGATGCCATCGACCATGAGAAAGAAGAACGTATTTCTTCCGGAAAGACTTATGAGGAAGAAAAGGTTACTCTGGACGCACAGATCTCTGAGATTGAGGAAAAGAAAAAAGCAGCGGAAGAAGCACTTCAGACATTGCAGACAGAGATCGCGAGATGTACGGAAGGCATGGAAAAAGGCAAAAGTGAATTGATTGAACTGTTGAACAGCAAGGCTTCCATTAAGGCAAGACAACAGCGGTTTGACACGATGGAAGAACAGGTCAACATCCGAAAAGCCCAGTTAAACCAGAGACTGCTAGCAAGAAAAACAGAGGAAGCAGATTTAGATTCTGTTTTAGCAGAGTATCAGAAAGATTTAGATTCCGTCAATCAGAAAATAAAAGAGCTGAAACAGGCCGGACTTTCCATGGAGGAGAAAAGCCGCGACTGGAAGAAAAAATCCATTGAGACAACGCATACATTAGAGGAGACACTTGCAAGATATAACAAGCAGCAGTCCAAATTAGAATCTCTGAAAAATATTGCAGAGCGCTATGATGGATATGGTAACAGTATCCGCAAAGTGATGGAACAGAAGGAGCAGAATAAGGGACTTCTTGGAGTTGTTTCTGATCTGATCCAGGTGGAGAAGAAGTATGAAGTTGCCATCGAGACGGCATTGGGTGGAAATATCCAGAATATCGTCACCGAGGATGAAGAGACTGCGAAGAAGATGATCTCTTTCTTAAAAGAGAACCGTCTGGGACGTGCAACTTTTTTACCTCTTACAAGTGTAGATGGAAAAGGCAACTTTAAAAATATGGATGCCCTAAAAGAACCGGGCGTCATTGGACTTGCCAATACGTTAGTTAAAACAGAGGCAAAATACGAGGGCGTGACTGCCTACCTGTTAGGAAGAGTGATCGTCACAGAGAATATTGATTTTGCAATCAAACTGGCAAAGAAGAATCATTATTCCCTTCATATCGTAACGTTAGAGGGAGAGTATTTAAGCCCGGGTGGCTCCATGACAGGTGGTGCATTCCGCAATAACAGTAATCTTCTCGGAAGAAACCGTGAGATCGAAGAATTAGAGGAACTGATCAGCAAGTCGGAACAGAAGATAAAGGAAAGCCGCAGCCGTCTGGAGGATATCAAGACAGCACAGAGTCTGCTCGTGGATGATATCGAAGCCAATAAGGCAGAACTACAGGAGCAGCTGATTTTACAGAATACGGCAAAAATGAATGTGGATCGTGCAGCGGCGCAGAAGAACGAAAGTGAAAATGTGTATGCAGGACTGATCGCAGAAAACCATGAGATAGAGAAACAGCTTCAGGAAATCAACGATAATAAAGCAAAGATATCAGAAGAAATTGAATATGTGAAAAACCGTGAGAGCCAGATTGAGGAAGAAAATAAGAACTTCCAGCAAATTCTGGATGAGAAAAGTGCAGACGTGGAATCTGCCACAAATGCGGTATCACAGGTGACATTAGAACTTGCGGGAATCCGTCAGAAGGCAGAATTCGTAATGGAAAATCTCACACGTATCCAGAGCGAGATCAGGCGTTTTGACGACGAGCGCGAAGGCGTGTTAAACGAAGCGAAGAATGCGAAAGCAGATGTGGAGAAGAAACGTCAGGATATCGAGGAGATTAAAAAGACAATTTTAAACTCTGCAGATTATCAAAAAGAGCAGGAGAATGCTTTAAAAGAGCATACCCGGAAGAAAGAGGAGATGTCTGCTTCCTACAAGGGATTTTTCCAAAAAACAGGAGGATGTTTCCAAAAAAATCGCAGACCTGGATAAAGAGATTTACCGTTTGAACAGTCAGAGAGAAAAACTTGAAGAAGCCGGAAACTACCAGACGAATTATATGTGGGAGGAGTACGAGCTGACACTGCATGCGGCGATGGAACTGAGGGATGAGGCATTTTCGGATCTTACGGATCTGAAAAAACAGATTGCAGGCATCAAAGATGACATTCGAAAACTGGGAGATGTCAATGTCAATGCCATTGAAGATTACAAAGAAATCTCGGAGCGTTACGGTTTCTTAAAGGGACAGCATGATGATCTGATTGAGGCAGAAAAGACTCTGGTTGGAATTATTGAAGAACTGGATACCGGAATGCGCAAACAGTTTATGGAAAAATTTGCAGAAATTCAGCGCGAGTTTGATAAAGTGTTTAAGGAGCTTTTCGGTGGTGGAAAAGGAACGCTTGAACTTGTGGAAGATGAGGATATCTTAGAGTGCGGCATCCGCATCATCGCACAGCCGCCAGGAAAGAAATTACAGAACATGATGCAGATGTCCGGTGGAGAAAAATCACTCACAGCAATCTCACTGCTTTTTGCAATCCAGAATTTAAAACCTTCTCCATTCTGTCTGTTAGACGAGATCGAGGCGGCTCTGGATGATTCCAACGTCAGCCGTTTTGCAAAATATTTACATAAGCTGACTAAGAGCACGCAGTTTATTGTCATTACCCACAGACGTGGCACCATGGCTGCAGCGGATCGTCTGTACGGTATCACCATGCAGGAAAAAGGTGTTTCCACATTAGTTTCGGTCAATCTGATCGATGATGATCTGAGCAACTAATTCAGAGGACACAATGGGACAAATCATATAGAAACGAGGAAAAAGGGATGAGCGAAGAAAAAAAAGGCTTCTGGAGCCGTCTGGTTTCCGGGCTGAGCAAGACGAGGGATAATATTGTTTCCGGTATTGATGCGGTATTCAATGGATTTTCAAATATTGATGACGATTTCTATGAAGAGATCGAAGAGATTCTCATTATGGGTGATATCGGTGTCAATGCAACGGAAGCTATCATTGAGAACCTGAAGAAAAAAGTAAAGGAAAATCATATCAAAGATCCGGCAGAGTGCAAGGAACTTCTGATCAACAGTATCAAAGAGCAGATGGATGTCGGAGAGACAGCCTATCGTTTTGAAAACGAGAAATCTGTGGTGCTGGTGATCGGTGTCAACGGTGTTGGAAAGACGACATCCGTTGGAAAGCTCGCAGGAAAATTAAAAGATCAGGGAAAAAAGGTTGTCCTTGCGGCAGCAGACACATTCCGCGCCGCAGCCGGAACGCAGCTTCAGGAGTGGGCAAACCGCGCCGGAGTGGAGATGATCGGCGGACAGGAAGGCGCTGATCCGGGAGCTATCGTATATGATGCGGTGGCAGCAGCAAAAGCGCGAAATGCAGATGTACTTTTATGTGATACCGCAGGCAGACTTCATAATAAAAAGAATTTGATGGAAGAACTTCGCAAGATTAACCGTATTCTGGAAAAAGAATATCCGGATGCGTTCCGCGAGACACTGGTTGTTCTGGATGCAACGACCGGACAGAATGCGCTTGCGCAGGCAAGAGAGTTTGCAGATGTGGCAGATATCACCGGAATTATCCTGACAAAAATGGATGGAACAGCAAAGGGTGGAATCGCCGTTGCGATCCATTCAGAACTTGGCATTCCGGTAAAATATATCGGAGTCGGGGAGACAATCGAGGACTTGCAGAAATTCGATTCCAATCAGTTTGTGAATGCATTATTTGATGTACAGGAGGACAAATAGATATGTTAACATTAGACAAGTTTGAGGAGGCTTCCGAAAAGGTAAAGGAAGTCACGACAGAGACAAAACTGGTTTACAGTGATTATTTCAGCCAGCAGACAGGAAACAAGGTTTATTTAAAACCGGAGAATATGCAGTTTACAGGCGCATATAAAGTGCGTGGTGCATATTATAAGATCAGCACACTGACTGAGGAGGAAAGAGCGAAGGGACTTATCACTGCCTCCGCAGGAAATCATGCGCAGGGTGTTGCCTACGCTGCAAAATGTTATGGATGCAAGGCAGTCATTGTCATGCCTACCACGACACCGCTCATCAAAGTAAACCGTACCAAGAGCTACGGCGCAGAGGTTGTGCTTTACGGAGATGTGTATGATGAGGCATGCCAGAAGGCTTACGAACTTGCAGAGAAAGAGGGATACACATTTATTCATCCATTTGATGATCTCGCAGTTGCAACCGGCCAGGGTACGATCGCAATGGAAATTTTCAAAGAGCTTCCGCTGGTAGAATATATTCTTGTACCGATCGGAGGAGGCGGACTTGCAACAGGTGTTTCCACTCTTGCAAAATTATTAAATCCAAAGATCAAAGTGATCGGTGTAGAACCGGCAGGTGCAAACTGTATGCAGGCGTCTTTTGCAGCAGGAAAAGTGACAACCCTTCCGACTGTCAGCACAATTGCAGACGGTACAGCCGTTAAGACACCGGGCAGCAAGATTTTCCCTTATATCCGGCAAAATCTGGATGATATCATCACAGTTGAGGATGATGAGCTGGTAGCAGCTTTCCTTGACATGGTGGAAAACCATAAGATGATCGTGGAAAATTCAGGACTTTTAACTGTAGCGGCATTAAAACATCTGGATGTGTCCGACAAACGGATCGTATCCATTTTAAGTGGCGGTAATATGGATGTCATCACCATGTCATCTGTCGTACAGCAGGGACTGATCTTAAGAGACAGAATCTTCACTGTGTCTGTTTTGCTTCCGGATAAGCCGGGCGAACTCTGCAAAGTGTCCGGTATTATTGCGGCACAGCAGGGAAATGTCATCAAATTGGAACACAATCAGTTTGTTACAACAAACCGAAGCGCAGCCGTGGAACTCCGCATTACATTAGAGTGTTTTGGCACAGATCACAAGAAACAGATCATCAAAGCACTGGAAAAAGAAGGGTACAAACCAAAGGTTGTCCGCACCAGCTTATAAGATTTATAAGTATTACTAAATTGAATCTTGACAGACAATCGTATATGATGGTTGTGGATTTGTCACATTTTTAAGTGAAAGGGGTATTATCAATGAAAAAAATAGAAGAGTATGTAAGAACCATACCGGATTTTCCGGAACCGGGCATTATGTTCCGTGATGTAACAAGTGTATTACAGGATCCGGATGGATTAAAGCTGGCAATCGATTCCATGATCAAATTGTTAGATGGAGTAGATTTTGACATTATTGCAGGTGCGGAGTCCAGAGGATTTATTTTTGGAATGCCAATTGCCTATGCACTTGGAAAAGCTTTTATTCCGGTTCGTAAAAAAGGAAAACTTCCTTGTGAGACAGTCTCAGCAGAATATGATCTTGAATATGGAAAAGCAGAGATCGAGATCCATAAGGATGCGGTCAGACCGGGACAGAAGGTTGTATTAGTGGATGACCTGATCGCAACCGGAGGAACTATGGAGGCAAGCTGTAAATTAGTAGAGCAGCTTGGCGGCGAAGTTGTAAAAATCCTTTTCTTAATGGAGTTGGCAGGGTTAAAAGGACGTGAAAAACTGGCAAAATATGATGTGGCCTCTGTGATCACATACGAAGGAAAATAACCTTATAAAATATGAAGATGTTATGCAGTCACGTCAGGAGAGACCGTGACTGTAAAATGATGTAAGACAAAGTTGGAGATTAGAAATGTTAGAGAAAATGTTTAAATTAAAAGAGAACAACACGACTGTGAAAACAGAAGTGTTAGCGGGTATCACCACATTTATGACAATGGCGTATATCCTTGCAGTCAATCCATCCATGCTCGCAGCAGCAGGAATGGATAAGACGGCAGTTTTGATGGCGACCTGTATCGCTTCCTTTATTGGAACACTGGCAATGGCAATGCTTGCAAATTATCCATTTGCACTTGCCCCGGGTATGGGATTAAATGCTTATTTTGCATACACGGTATGTGGCGCAATGGGATACGACTGGAAAATCGCCCTGATGGCAGTTTTTGCAGAAGGTCTGATTTTTATCGTGCTCTCCCTTACCAATGTGCGTGAGGCGATCTTCAATGCAATTCCTACCACTCTGAAAAAAGGTGTGAGTGTCGGTATCGGTTTCTTCATCGCATTTTTAGGTTTACAGGATGGCCACATTGTTGTAAATAACGATTCCACACTTGTTACGATCGTTGACTTTACAGGAGATTTCCATACACTTGGAATCGGAGCGATCCTTGCACTGATCGGTCTTTTTATCATCTCTATTTTATATATCAGAGGTGTAAAAGGAGCAATCCTCATCGGTATTGCTGCCACATGGATTTTAGGAATGATCGCTCAGGCAATCGGACTTTATATTCCGGATGCAGAAGCTGGATTTTATTCTTTGTATCCGGTCTGGGGACTGACAGATTTCACTTCTTTAGGAGAGACATTTGGACAGTGCTTTAAAGCAGATTTTTCTACGGTAAGAGTATTTGATTTTGTAGTGATTATTTTATCTTTCTTATTCGTTGATATGTTCGATACATTAGGAACTTTGATCGGTGTGGCAAACAAAGCACAGATGTTAGATGAGAATGATAAACTTCCAAGGATCAAACAGGCACTGCTCGCAGATGCGATTGCAACAAGTGCAGGTGCAGTTCTCGGTACTTCCACAACCACTACGTTTGTTGAGAGTTCTTCCGGTGTGGCAGAAGGTGCAAGAACAGGTCTTGCTTCTGTAGTGACAGGTTTCTTATTCCTGCTTGCTATTTTCTTCTCACCAATTTTCTGCGCAATCCCGGGATTCGCAACAGCTCCGGCATTGATCTTCGTAGGATTTTTAATGGTAACAACGGTGATCTCGATTGACTTTACGGATATGACAGAGGCAATTCCAGCTTACTTATGTATGCTCGCAATGCCACTGATGTACAGCATTTCAGAAGGTATCGCAATCGGTGTTATCTCTTACGTTGTGATTAATGTGATCTGCGGTAAGGCAAAGAAAATCACACCGTTAATGTATGTACTTGCTGTATTGTTTGTATGTAAGTATATCTTCTTATAAAAGAGCGTGAACCAGATGAAATATGTTCCATTTATGATCTGCGTGATTGTGTTTATTTTCACAAGTGCAGGGTATTTTATCACAGATAAGAAAACAGAAAAAATATATGGAGCACTTTCGATAGTAAGCATCGCGTGTGCGATTGTGCAGGCGGCGATCGTGTTTTAGAATGTGTTAAAAGACAGGTGTCAAGCAAAATCCCTTTACTGTAAAGAAAAAATGCTTGACACCTGTTTTGTTTTATGTTATCTTAGCAAAGGTGCCGATGTATGGATAGTAAAATAAAGGCATGGTGTGAAGAATGGAAGAGAAAATCGAACAGGCTTATCTCTATGACTTCTACGGAGAACTGCTGAACGAACACCAGAGAAGAATTTATGAGGACTTCGTGTTCAATGACCTTTCTCTTGGAGAGATTGCAAACGAAGAGGGAATCAGCCGCCAGGGGGTACATGATATGATCAAGCGGTGTACCAAGTCTCTGGAAGGATATGAAGAAAAACTTCATCTGATTGCAAAGTTTCAGTCAGCAAAGCAGAAAGTAGCACAGATTGATGCACTGGCGAAGGAGTTTCATTCCAGTCACAATGAAGCGATTATGGAGGAGATCGGGCAGATTTCCAATCAGATTTTAGAGGAGCTATAAGATGGCATTTGACAGTTTATCTGAAAAACTTCAAAATGTATTCAAAAACCTGCGAAGCAAAGGTCGTTTGACAGAGGATGATGTCAAGGCAGCTTTGAAGGAAGTTAAGATGGCTCTTTTAGAAGCGGATGTTAACTTCAAAGTCGTAAAGCAGTTTGTAAAAGATGTGCAGGAACGCGCAATCGGACAGGATGTGATGAACGGACTGAATCCTGGGCAGATGGTCATTAAGATTGTAAATGAAGAGATGGTGAAGCTGATGGGCTCTGAGACAACAGAGATCAAGCTTCAGCCGGGAAAAGCATTGACAGTCATTATGATGGAAGGTTTACAGGGTGCAGGTAAAACAACCACCGCAGCAAAGCTTGCAGGAAAGTTTAAGCTGAAAGGAAAGAAAGTTTTACTGACTGCCTGTGATATTTACCGTCCGGGTGCGATTGAACAGTTACAGATCAATGGTGAGAAGCAGGGTGTGGAAGTATTTTCCATGGGAGATAAGATCAAACCTGTGAACATTGCCAAAGCAGCAATCGAGCATGCGGCAAAGAATGAATTTAATATTGTAATCCTGGATACAGCAGGACGTCTTCATATTGATGATGACATGATGGCTGAGTTGCAGGAAATCAAAGAGAATGTTACCGTTCATCAGACCGTTTTAGTTGTGGATGCCATGACTGGACAGGATGCAGTGAATGTAGCCAAGATGTTTGATGAAAAGGTAGGCATAGATGGTGTGATCTTAACGAAGTTAGACGGTGACACCAGAGGTGGTGCGGCACTTTCAATCCGTGCTGTTACCGGAAAACCTATTTTATATGTAGGTATGGGAGAAAAACTTTCTGATCTGGAGCAGTTTTATCCTGACAGAATGGCTTCAAGAATCCTTGGTATGGGTGATGTGCTGACATTGATTGAAAAAGCACAGGCTGATATCGATGAGGAGCAGGCAAAGCGTATTGAGCAGAAGATGCGCAAAAATGAATTTGACTTTGAGATGTATTTGGAATCTATGAGTCAAATGAAGAAAATGGGCGGATTATCCAGCATCCTTGGAATGATGCCAGGTCTTGGAATGGGCAAAGGAAAGATGCCTGAGATCGATCAGGAGGCAGCCGAGAAGAACATGGCGCGCACAGAGGCGATCATTTATTCCATGACACCGGAAGAGAGACGTAATCCGTCGCTCATGAATCCAAGCCGCAAGAACCGCATTGCAAAAGGTGCAGGAGTTGATATTGCGGAAGTAAATCGTCTGGTAAAACAGTTTGAACAGATGAAAAAGATGATGAAACAGATGCCAGGCATGATGAAAAAAGGTAAAAGAGGAATGTTCAAAGGGCTTCCTTTTTAATAAATTTTTAGCAATCACGTAGGAGGTGAAATGACATGGCAGTAAAGATCAGATTAAGAAGAATGGGACAGAAGAAAGCTCCTTTCTATAGAATCGTAGTTGCAGATTCCAGATCCCCAAGAGACGGAAGATGTATCGAAGAGATCGGAACTTATGATCCAACAAAAGATCCAAGCGAATATCATGTAAATGAAGAGTTAGCAAAGAAATGGTTAGCTAACGGAGCTCAGCCAACAGATACAGTAGCTAGAATCTTCAAAAATGCTGGAATCGAAAAATAAGATTAGTGAGGTGGTCTAATGAAAGAATTAGTTGAAGTAATTGCCAAATCACTAGTTGATTACCCGGACGAAGTTGTTGTGACAGAGACCGAGAATGAGAAAGCCATCGTGTTGGAGCTGCGCGTTGCACAGTCTGACATGGGTAAGGTAATCGGCAAACAGGGTAGAATTGCAAAAGCGATCCGAGCCGTTGTGAAGGCAGCAGCCTCAAAAGAAGAAAAAAAAGTTATTGTTGAGATTATGCAGTAACATGATGGGCTATCCCAGTTGTCTGGGATAGCTTTTTCCTTACCATGCTAATTTGGATAGCAGAAGAAAGTTGATAAAGGAGATTACATGGAAGATTTATTACAGGTAGGTGTAATAACAACCACACATGGTGTCAGGGGAGAAGTGAAAGTATTTCCTACGACGGATGATCCGGCAAGATTTAAAAAACTGAAAAACGTTGTTTTGGATACCGGAAAAGAGTTAGTCGACCTTGAAGTTGCCGGTGTGAAATTTTTCAAAAATATGGTTATTGTCAAGTTCAAGGGAATTGACAATATCAATGACGTGGAAAAATATCGCAAAAAGAGTTTGTATGTCACCCGTGAAAATGCGGTAAAATTAAAGAAAAACGAGTACTTTATCGCAGATCTGATCGGTTTGCAGGCAGAGTCGGACGAGGGGGAAGATTTAGGCGAATTGAGCGATGTTCTCCAGACAGGTGCGAATGATGTATATGTTTTAAGCAAAGAGGGAACGGATGATATTTTGCTTCCGGCAATCAAAGAGTGCGTCAAAGAAGTTGATCTGGAAAATGGAAAAATCATCGTGCATTTACTTCCGGGACTTCGTGAGCTGAACGAGAAATAAATTGAATGAATGAAAGAGAGAAGAATGAATTTTCATATATTAACATTATTTCCGGATATGGTCATGCAGGGATTGTCTACTAGCATTATCGGAAGAGCAAAAGACAAAGGACTGCTTTCCATTGAGGCAGTGAATATCAGGGATTATACGCTGGAACGTCATAAAAAAGTGGATGATTATCCTTACGGAGGCGGCGCAGGCATGCTCATGCAGGCACAGCCGGTATATGATGCGTGGAAGTCTGTTGTGGATCGTATTGGATACAAGCCAAGGACGGTTTATCTGACACCGCAGGGACCGACATTCACACAACCGATGGCAAAAGACCTGGCTCAGGCAAAAGATCTGATTTTATTATGCGGTCATTATGAAGGAATCGATGAGCGTGTGTTAGAAGAGATTGTGACAGATTATGTTTCAATTGGTGATTATGTGCTGACAGGAGGGGAACTTCCTGCGATGGTCATGGTGGATGCAATCTCGCGTATGGTACCCGGGGTTCTTACAAATGATGAATCGGGTTCCACGGAATCATTTGAAGGTAATCTGCTGGAATATCCACAGTACAGCCGCCCGGAAGAGTGGATGGGGAAAAAAGTTCCTTCCATCCTGTTGTCCGGTGATCATAAAAAAGTAGATGAATGGCGGAGAGAACAGGCAATCTTGCGGACAATCAAGCGAAGACCGGATCTGCTGAAAAAAGCGGAACTCACGAAAAAAGAGCAGATGAAATATCAGGAATATCTGTAACTATTTTATGAGGTCTGCATATATGCCATGCAGATCCTGTGAAAATGTTACGAGAGAAGGAGCGGGTTTTGATATGAATAACTATACAAGATCAATATGGGTATTAACGCTTGGCATGGCAGCACTGGTCATTGCTTTTCTTTCTCCGCTTTTTGGAATTCTCTTTGGAATTGCAGCGATTATTCTGGGGAAGAAGACCATGTCGGAGGCAAAATCTAAAATGGCATATGCCGGATTCTGGATAGGCATTGCTGCGGTTGCAGTTGGAATAGCACTCTGGATCATCAGTGTTATTTATTTGTTGTAAAATGTGAAAAGCGCTTGACTTTTCCGTGAAAGCATGGTAATGTTAACGAGTTGTGAATAAAGGAGATGGTCCTCTGTTACGAATAGGCGTATTAAGAACATCCAAATAATAGGAGGTCACAAAATGAACGCAAGTGAAATTATTAAAAGCATTGAAGCAGAACAGTTAAAAGCTGAAGTACCTGAATTCCGTGTTGGTGATACTGTAAAAGTTTACGGTAAAATCAAAGAAGGAAACCGTGAAAGAATCCAGGTTTTCGAAGGTGTTGTAATTAAGAGACAGGGTGGAAGCAACCGTGAAACATTCACAGTTAGAAAGATTTCTAACGGATGTGGCGTTGAGAAAACCTGGCCTTTACATTCTCCAAACGTTGAAAAAGTAGAAGTTGTTCGTGCTGGTAAAGTAAGAAGAGCTAAATTATTCTACTTAAGAGACCGTGTTGGTAAGAAAGCTAAAGTGAAAGAATTAGTAAAATAGTTCAATGCATGCGTGAGCCATAGAGAGAGCAGCCGCTTTTTCTATGGCTTTTTTTATATTTATGTGTCCGCAAAAAAATATACAAAAATCTATGATGTAAGCTATGAAAAATTGGCAATGTTTTACATTGACAAATTTTTCAAGGGGGGGGTAGAATGGGTTTAGTGTTTAAGGGATGAAAAATCCTAATCATTAAATTTTGGAGGACAAAAGATATGAAAAAGAAATTAGCAGCAGTAGTATTATCTATGGTACTTTGTTTAGGAGCAAGCGTAACAACATTAGCAGCGGGAAGCCCTTCTGCAAATAATTCCAGTACAACAACATCACAGACAACTACAGCAGCAACAGAAGTAAAAGTAGAGCAGAAAGCAATCACACAGGATGCATTGAACGATGTTCAGAAAGAAAAATTAAGTGGATATTTCACAGATATGGCAGCAATTGACAATGACACAACATTGACAGCTGAACAGAAAGTTGAGAAAAAAGCAGCAGCTGTTCAGACAATGATCAACAGTGTTTTAGGTTTAAACTATTCTTATAAGAGTGGTGTATACGGAACTTATGAACTGACAGCTACAGATTTATCCAATCCAATTGCAATTTCTGTTGCAGGAATTAAAGCTGGCGATACTGTAGTCGTTGCCCATCTTACCTCTGCTGGTGTATGGGAAAATGTACCTGTAACAAATGTTGCAGACGGTGTTGTATATGCAAAATTTACATCCCTTTCTCCTGTATTTGTTGCTTCTGTAGCAGATACAAATGCAGCAGCAACTTCACCAAAAACTGCTGATGCAGGAATGAATATGGCAATGATTCTTGTAGTTGTAATCGCAGCAACAGGTGCTGTTGTATATGCAAGACGTAGAATGAACTATACAAAATAAGATCGTATTTGATAAGTCATAAAAGTAAGGCTATATGTCATAGTGGCATATAGCTTTTCTTTTTTTAGGTGAAATTATGAAAAAGCTGATAAAAAAGTATTGGAAAATTATGGTTGTAATTGTTATATTAGGTATATTCGTGTTACTATTTTTTCTGGTAAGATATAAAGGAAAAAAGAATCTGGAAGCAAATATTGCGGCAGAACAGCAGGATGTCTTTGAGGAGATGGCGTCTTTTCAGAATACGATTGATTATCATGGAACAACATACCAATACAGAAAAGATATCGTAAATATTTTATGCATTGGCGTGGACAAAGAAGAGGCAATGTGGGAACGTGATGATGATGGTGGAAGTGTCGGGCAGGCGGATGCAGTCTTTCTGGTTTCCCTTGATTTTGAACATTCCAATATACGCATTCTGGCAATACCGAGAGATACAATGGTGAGCATTGTGGCGTGTGATGAAAATGGAAATGAAATGGGTGCGTTTACCGGGCAACTGGCATTGCAGTATGCGTATGCCGATGGGCAGGAAAAAAGCTGTTCACTGGTTATTGGGCAGGTTGCAGATATTTTAAAAAATGAAGTGCCGATCAATGGATATGTCGCAATGAATTTAAGCTGTATAGGAACTGTGAATGATGCAGTCGGCGGTGTTACGGTTGAGATGGATGATGATTATACCTTATATAATGCAAAGTTCAAAAAGGGTGCGACGGTACATTTGCAGGGAGAAGAGGCGCAGGAGTTTGTGCAGGGAAGAGATATTATGGTAAGCGGCAGTGCATATAGCAGGATTGGACGACAGAAAAGATATTTAAAAGCATTTATCAGTCAGGCTAAGAAAACGTTAGCACAGAACCCAGCGTTGGCAGTAAACCTGATGAGCCAGTTGTCAGACTATATGTTGACAGATATTTCAACGGACGAGGTGCTATATTTATCGACAGAACTTTCAGGCTGTAATTTTGATGAGGAAAATATGCAGATTTTACAGGGAAATATCCAGATGGGAGAACAATATGAAGAGTATTATTTAGATGACGAGGCAGTACAGCAGACGATCATTGATTTATTTTACGAGGAGCAGAAAAAATGAGTACATTGCGGGAAAAGAGGAAAAAAGAACGGAGAGCATTAAGGCGGAGAAAAACAGCCGATTGGACAGTTGTGCTGATACTCTGTGCCATTGCCGTATGCTGTGGAGGCTATCTGATCTATCATCACTGGAGTGTGAAACAGCGGGAGCTGGAGTACGAAAAACTCCGGCAGGAAGAGACGTTAAGTGCTGCAACAGAGACGGTTATCGCAGAGCCGGAGACAGAGGAGAGCACAGAAGAAACAGTGATCTACTGTGATCCGGTCTATGATTTCGGACAGTTGCATGAACAGAATGAAGATATTTACGCATGGATCGTTGTGCCGGGAACGCAGGTAGACTATCCGCTGTTACAGTCTGAGACAGACAATTATTATCTGGATTATAACTTAGACCACAGCAAGGGATATCCGGGCTGCATTTACACCAATCAATGTAACCGGAAAAATTTCTCGGATTATAATACGGTACTATATGGACATAACATGAAAAATGGTTCCATGTTTGGAAGTATTCACAGCTTTGAGGATGAAACGTTTTTTGACGGGCATCCGTATATTTATGTGTATACGGAAAATGAACGTCTGACTTATGAAATCTACGAGGCAGCGAAGTTTACAGATGTGTACATTCCGTCAGAGTATGTGATCAGCAGTAAGGACGACAGAGATCAGTTTTTGGCGGATGTCAGAGAAAAAGTTTCTGACAATAAATTACACGTCCGGGAGGATATGGAAATCGGAGAGGATAACAGACTTATCACACTTTCCACCTGTGTAAGCGGTGAGCGAAATCATCGTTATCTGGTGATCGGTGTACTTGTTGAGACGGCGCTTTACCGGTAAAGGGGCGGAATAATATATTTATAAAATCTGGAAAATCCGATTCTCGAATTGCACACAAACGTGCTTTGTGGTAATCTATAACGTGTATTTGTATACAGACGATAGAGCAGAGGAAAGCAAAAGTGAGAAGAAGACGGAGTGGACTAAATTTCGGAAGAAGAAAGAAAAAAGTAAACATGACCATTGTAAAGGAAATCTTAAGCTGGACAGTTGAGATTTTGATTACTCTGGTCATTGCTTTTACATTTGTATATTTTATCGGTTTGCGAACCAGCGTGGTGGGGCAGTCCATGTCAGAAACATTGGAAAGTGGAGACGAAATTCTGGTAAATCGGTTCATTTATAAGGTGTCCGATCCAAAGCCGAATGACATTATTGTGTTTCTTCCAAACGGGAATGAAAAATCACATTACTATGTAAAGCGCGTGATTGCAGTGCCGGGAGACACGGTATTGATTCAAAATGGTGCTGTTTATGTGAATGGGGAACTTTTTGATGAGAAAGTAGATGTGTCTGCCATCGAGGAGGCAGGGCTTGCATCGGAGGAACTAAAACTTGAGGATGATGAATATTTTGTCCTTGGAGATAACCGCAATAACAGTGAGGACAGCCGCTATGCCAATATTGGAAATGTGAAAAAAGATTACATTATTGGAAAAGCATGGTTCCGTGTATCTCCGTGGAAAAAATTTGGATTTATATAAGAAAAGTGAGGAAAAAGTATGCAGTTTCAGTGGTATCCGGGACATATGACGAAAGCAAAACGTCAGATGCAGGAAGACATAAAATTAATTGATCTGGTGATCGAGCTTGTGGATGCGAGAATCCCGTTAAGCAGTCGGAACCCGGATATTGATGAGTTGGGAAAAAATAAAGCGCGACTGATCATCATGAACAAATCAGATTTGTCTGATGAGAATCAGAACAAAGAATGGGCAGCCTATTTTAAAAAGATGGGCTGCTATGTTGTCGGTCTGGATGCGAGAACCAAGGCAGGCATGAAAACAGTTACAAATGTAGTAATGGAAGCCTGTAAGGAAAAGATTGAGCGTGACAGAAGAAGAGGAATCTTAAATCGTCCTGTCCGTGCGATGGTAGTCGGAATTCCAAATGTTGGAAAATCGACGTTTATCAATTCCTATGCGGGAAAGGCATGTGCCAAAACTGGAAATAAACCGGGTGTGACAAAAGGAAAACAGTGGATCAGACTGAACAAAAATCTGGAATTACTGGATACACCGGGAATTTTGTGGCCGAAATTTGAAGATCAGATGGTTGGACTGCGTCTTGCACTGATCGGGGCAATCAAAGATGAAATTTTGAATATTGATGAATTGTCACTGGAGCTGATCAAAGTTCTGACAAGAGATTATGCCGGAATTTTAACAGACCGCTATGGTGTAGATGAGACACAAACTCCGGTGAAGATTTTAGAGCAGATTGCAGAGAACCGCAAATGCATTTCCAAAGGAAACGAATTGGATTACAGCAAAGCGGCAGCACTTCTGATTGATGAATTCCGAGGCGGAAAGCTTGGAAAGATTACTTTGGAGTGGCCACAGGTGCAGGCTGAATAAAGCCGGTGATGAACCTATTTTATACAGAAAGCGTCAAAAGTTGACAAAGGATAAGTGGACAGAATGGCAGAGAAAAAAATCGGTGAGATCAAAGAAGAACTTAAGGCAGTGGACGATGAGAAACTGCCTTCTTTTATAGAAACATATGAAAAAGACGAGCGTTCCGGTGTTGTGAAAATCGTAGAGCAGGCAAAGAAACGGTTTGAAAAATTAGAGGCAGAGAAGCTGCGCATTGAAAATCTGAAAAAATATGAGCGGGAATATGCAGATTATGGCTATATCTGCGGTATTGACGAAGTCGGAAGAGGACCGCTTGCCGGTCCGGTGGTAGCTGGCGCAGTTATTTTGCCAAAAGACTGCGATATTTTGTATATCAACGATTCTAAGAAGCTTTCTGCTGCAAAGCGGGAAGAATTGTATGATGTGATCATGGAAAAGGCAGTTGCGGTAGGTATTGGAATGGCAAGCTCACAGAGGATTGATGAAATCAATATTTTGCAGGCAACTTATGAGGCAATGCGTGAGGCTATAAGCAAATTAAGCGTAAAACCCGATATATTATTAAATGATGCGGTCACGATTCCCGGAGTTTCCATCAGACAGGTGCCAATTATCAAAGGAGATGCAAAAAGTATTTCCATTGGGGCAGCGAGCATTGTTGCGAAGGTTACAAGGGACCGCCTGATGGTAGAGTATGACAAGATTCTGCCACAGTATGGATTCGCATCCAATAAAGGCTATGGTTCAGCGGAACATATCAGGGCATTGCAGGAAGCCGGACCATCTCCGATACATCGTGTCAGCTTTATCAAAAATTTTGTTTAAGAGATACGGACTGTCATATTAGAAAATGCTTCTGATCGCAGGAAAAATTTGCTATAGAGGAAGTTTGTATCAAGTGAGGCGGGATCATGCACATATCCGATTTGTTAGGACAATACAACAGAAATATTTCAAGCGGAACAGAAGAATTAAAAGCAGCTTCCGGTATGCAGAAA
The DNA here is from genome assembly GCF_000174195.1 of Roseburia inulinivorans DSM 16841. Lineage (GTDB taxonomy): Bacteria > Bacillota > Clostridia > Lachnospirales > Lachnospiraceae > Roseburia > Roseburia inulinivorans. Next base: position 52,741 of record NZ_ACFY01000003.1, read on the forward strand.
GTAGTATCTACGCTGGAAGAATTATCTTCCGGAAGTGTTTTTGAAGGAACGGTCAGTTCTGTGAAGAATGGAAAAGTGACGCTGGCGCTTAGCGATGGACAGACCATCACAGCAAGATTGTCCGGAAAAGTGCCGCTCTCACAGGGGACTCCGATGTTTTTTCAGGTAAAAAGCAACGATGGTGTGACGATTGAGATCAAACCATACACAGGTGCTGGCAGTGGAGGAAATCCAATTCTTACCAATGCGCTGACGGAAGGAACCGTACCTGTGACAGAGCGGAATCTTGCAATGGTAGATGCTATGATGAAAGAGCAGATGCCAATTGATAAGCAAAGCCTTTTAAATATGGCAAGGATCGCAAATATGAATCCGGGTGTAAATATTACTACGGTTGTAAGTATGACAAAACTCGGAATCCCGGTTTCGCCGGAGATGGCAGCACAGTTCGAAAACTACATGACAGATGAGCATGCCATTTTACAGGAGATGGATCAGGCGATGAACGAACTGGCTGACCTTGCGGGCTCAAAAAATCTGACACCAGATCAGGCGGTACAGATGAATCAGAAAATTGTCACGATCCTTCTTCCAGAGCAGACTGTTACCGGAGCACAGGTCAATGCAGAGGGGCAGATAGAAACCGGTGGACAGACAACGGCAGAAGGGCAGATTGTGACTGGCGGACAGATAACGGCAGAAGGACAGATTGTGACCGGCGGACAGACAACGGCGGAAGGACAGATTGTGACCGGCGGACAGACGACGGCGGAAGGACAGATTTTGACTGACGGACGGCTAGGCGCAGAGGAACAGACTGTAAACGGAGAGCAGACCACAACAGCAGGACAAGCCATACAGGAAGGAACAGGTGGTCAGGCACTTGGTGACGTTTTATCAGAGCAGCAGTTTTCAAGTCTTGGCAGGTTATTGCAGAATATTCCTTCACTGGTAGAAAGTACAAAACTTTTCCCGGAAGCGATGGAGCAGGATATTTTTATCGACACGTTGGAGGATGAGAGCGTAGCACAGAATCTGATGACAGAGGACGCTGCATGGAAAGCTGCGGACGGCAAAACGGCATTGGACAAAAATCTGACCGTCTCTGATTTTCTGCGCACAGTGTCACAGATTTTATCTGAAAACAATGGAATGGCATCGCAGAGTATCCAAAAATTATTCGGAAGTGATGCATATAAAAGTCTGCTTCGGAATGTGATGGAACAGCAGTGGCTGATACAGCCGGAAGCGTTGAAACAGGAGAAAAAGATCAGCCAGCTTTACGAAAAATTAGAACAGCAGATGAGACAGGTGGAAGATGCGCTGAAAGAGGCAGGCGTTACGAAAACCAGATTTCCGGAAACTGCGGCAGAGGTGCGCGGTAATATTGAATTTATGAATCAGCTCAATCAGGCATATACTTATGTACAGGTGCCATTGAAGCTGTCCGGTCAGAATGCAAACGGAGAACTTTATGTATACACGAATAAAAAGAATCTGAGAGATCCGGATGCGGAGCTGAGTGCTTTTTTACATCTGGATATGGAACATCTTGGTTCTACCGATGTCTCAGTGAAAATGCAGCATCGGAATGTCAAAACAAATTTTTATATGGCTGACGATGCGTCTTATGATCTTGTGGAAAAGTATCTGCCCATTCTGGAACAAAAGCTGAAAGACAAAGGTTATCAGTGTACCATAACGATGACAAAGGAAGAAAAGAAGGTCAGCTTTGGGGATGATTTCCTGCGAAAAGATATGCCACAGACGGGAACACTGCATCGGTATTCGTTTGATGTGAGAGCCTAGTATATCAGATACAAAACAGAGGTGGTGAGCGGATATGGCATGGGATAATGAAAAGAAAAAGTAAAAACAGCGGTAGCAGTAGCATATGAGCCGGGAGATAAAGCACCGAAGATCCTTGCCAGCGGCAGGGGCGAAGTGGCAGAAAAGATCATCGCAAAGGCAAAAGAAAATGATGTCCCTTTCTATAAAGATAATAAGCTGGCGGAGACGCTGTCGAAATTAGAGATCGGGGATGCGATTCCACCGGAACTTTATGAAGTAGTCGCTGAGATTCTTGTGTTTGTGGATGATATGGATAAGATGAAGGCAAAATTGCAGCAGGCAGATATGTTATCATAAATGAAGTGAAATTGCAGCAGATGAATGGCATAATCAAATAGTGTGCTGCAGGAAGTGAATAGAATGAGGGACAGCAGGCACAAAAGAAAGATGCTGCTGTAGAAAAGAGGGTTTTATCAATAAGAGAAGTGTGGGAACTGCCTATGAAAAACTGGCAGGTGCGTATTTGGAGCAGCAGGGGTATGAGATTTTAGAATATAATTACAGATGCCGCATGGGAGAGATCGATATCGTGGCAAGGCATGACGGATATCTTGTGTTTGTGGAAGTGAAATACCGTGCGGATAGTACAGTGGGAAACCCGTTTGAGGCGGTGACTTCTGCAAAGCAGAGAACGATTTCAAAAGTGGCTTCGTATTACTGCCTGACACATGGTTATGGAACATTTACACCTTGCAGGTTTGATGTGGCGGCAGTTTTGGGAGAGCAGATAAAAGTCATTCAGAATGCATTTGACTATCAGGGGTTCTGAGAGGATGAGAGAATGCATTTTCATGGCTGCTTTTTCGCAGGACAAAATCAGGAGAATTGTAAGTGATATGGAACATAAAAGCTGGAAGCGGAAAAACAATACAGGAGTGCCGGAAGAGGTGATACATCATCCAGGGGCTGGCGTGGAAGTGCCGCTTTTACATTTTCCGTTATTGGAGAAAACAGGAATTGTAAAAGAGGGTTTTACTACAAGACTTGGCGGCGTGAGTGAGGGTATTTTTTCCACCATGAATCTGAGTTTTACAAGAGGAGATGAAGAGGAGGCAGTCCGGGAAAATTACAGAAGACTTGCATCAGCGCTTGATGTGGATTATGATAAATTTGTTTTTACGGATCAGACACATACGACAAATGTAAGAAAAGTGACGGCGGAGGATGCAGGAAATGGACTTACGAGAGAACGGGAATTTCATGATACAGATGGACTGATCACGGATGTGCCGGGCTTAGTATTATCAACGTTCTATGCGGACTGTGTTCCGCTGTATTTTGTCGATCCGGTGCATTGCGCCATCGGGTTAAGCCATTCCGGCTGGCGTGGAACAGTAAACCGCATGGGAAAAGCGACTATCGAGGCGATGCGGAGGGAATACGGAAGCAGACCGGAGGAACTGCGCTGTGCGATCGGACCGTCCATCTGTCAGGACTGCTACGAGGTGAGCGGGGATGTTGCGGTGGAGTTTGAGCGGGCATTTGCAGGACATGAGCATGAGATTCTTATCGCAAAAGAAAATGGAAAATATCAGCTCGACCTCTGGAAAGCAAACGAAATTGTACTGCTTGATGCAGGTGTCCTGCCAGAACATATAGAGATCACGGACATTTGCACGTGCTGCAATCCTGACTTACTTTTTTCCCACCGCGCAAGCCATGGTAAGCGTGGAAACCTCGGGGCATTTTTATGTTTAAAATAAGATAATTGCGAAACTCATGAAAACCTAAATTGAATTGTGAAAAATTAACAAAAGACATGAAAGACATTGGGGAACCGCCGGTTCTTAGAAGGCAGGTGCAACTGTAAGTTGTACCTGGCTTCTTAGTACCGTTGCGAGTGACACATAGCGAGAGCGTGTCTTGAATGTTTTTGTTGATTTTGAACAATTGAAAGAAGAGTAGGAGGAGTTTCGCAAACGCCTAAAATATTTGAAATAAAAAGGAGCAGAAGATATGAGTAAAAATTATGTAGATTATATGGTAGAAGAGACCAAAAATATTCTTGCGATCGACAGTCCATCCGGCTTCACAAAAGAGGTGGCAGACTATGTCATGGGAGAATACAAAAAGCTTGGATATGAGCCAAAGCTTACGGTAAAAGGCGGTGTGCTCGTACCGATCGGCGGCAGGGACAAAGGGAACGCCGTTCTTTTAGAGGCACATATTGATACGTTAGGAGCCATGGTGGCAGAGATCAAAGCCAACGGAAGACTCCGTGTCACAGCGGTTGGTGGTATGAATGCAAACAATGCAGAGGGAGAAAACTGTAAAGTTGTCACCAGATTTAACGGAAAATATGACGGAACATTACAGCTGATCAACGCTTCCATTCATGTAAACGGCGAATATAATGACACAAAGAGAAGCTATGATTCCGTGGAAGTTGTTCTGGATGAAAAAGTAAAATCAAAAGAGGATGTGGAGAAGCTCGGCATTATGACAGGTGATTTTGTCTGCTTTGATCCGAGAACTACGGTGACAGCATCCGGTTACATTAAGAGCCGTTTCTTAGATGACAAATTAAGTGTTGGAATTTTATTGGGCTATGCAAAATATCTGAAAGAGGAAAATGTGACACCGGAGCGTATGATCTACCAGCACATCACTGTATTTGAGGAAGTAGGACACGGTGGTGCTGCCTCTGTCCCGGAAGGCGTGACAGAAGTGATCTCTGTGGATATGGGATGTGTTGGTGACGGACTTGCCTGTGATGAGACACAGGTATCGATCTGTGCGAAGGACAGCCATGGTCCATATCATTATGATGTGGTAAACGGTCTTGTGAAGGCAGCGAAAGAGAATGGCATTGATTTTACAGTGGATGTCTATCCATACTATGGTTCAGATGCAGATGTTGCGCTGACCGCCGGATATGATGTGCGCCACGGACTGATCGGTTCGGGTGTATATGCATCACACGGTTATGAGAGAAGCCATGTGGATGGAGTAAAGAATACGTTTGAACTTCTGAAGGCTTATCTCGGATAGCAGAAACGATGCTGCCTTTGAAAAGAATGGCATATTAAAGATTTCTTAATAATATCCTAGGATTATCTTCATTGTAATAAAAGACCTCCCGTGTTATATTAACTGTATGAAGAATGATAGTACACATCATACAGCTAATACAGATGGGAGGTTTGTTATTTGATTCAGTTAAATTACAGGGATGCAAAACCAATTTATGAACAGATCAAAGATGGTCTGAGAAAGCTGGTTATCACGAATTCCCTTATTGCAAATGAAAAGCTGCCCTCCGTGCGGGAAATGGCTTCGAAGCTTGCCATCAATCCAAATACCATCCAGAAGGCATACCGGGAACTTGAGGCAGAGGGATATGTCTATACCGTTGCCGGAAAGGGAACATTCGTTGCCGAGCGGAAGGAAGTGCTGGGAGTCAGAAATGAAGAGCTGATGAAGGAATTTGATGAAGTGGTGACGGAACTGTTGTTTTTGGCGACGGATGAGGACAGTTTGAAAACACGTATTGAACAATTGGCTAAAGGGGGAGAGGCACAATGATCCAGGTTCATAATTTAAAGAAAAAGTTTGATGATTTTCAGGCGTTGAACGGCGTGGATATGCATGTAGGAAAAGGTGATATTTATGGACTGGTCGGACCAAACGGAGCAGGAAAGTCTACATTGATCCGCCATCTTACCGGAGTATATAAGGCAGATGAGGGAGAGATCCTGATCGACGGTGAACCGGTATTTGAAAACCGGAATATCAAGCAGAAGATGGCTTATATCCCGGATGAACTGTTTTATTTTATGCAGGCAGATACGATGGAGATGAAACGCTTTTATGAAGGCATCTATCCACAGTTTGACAGTAAGCTTTTTTATAAAATGCAGGAATTTTTCCCGACGATCGATGTGAAACGCACTATCAGACGGCTGTCGAAAGGCATGCAGAAACAGGTAGCGTTCTGGCTTGCAATCTGCTGTAAACCGGATCTGCTGATCTTAGACGAACCGGTGGACGGACTTGATCCTGTGATGCGCAGACAGATCTGGAGTATCTTAATGGCGGAAGTGGCAGAGCGGAAAATGACAGTTTTAGTGTCGTCCCATAACCTGAGGGAACTTGAGGATACCTGTGACCATGTGGGCATCATGCACCATGGAAAAATTATGATCGAACGGTCTTTGAGCAATCTTCAGGGAAATATTTCCAAGATACAGGTGGCATGTCAGAATGGTGTGCCAAAATTGCCGGATGATTTTGAGGTGCTGCATATGGCAAACACAGGGCGTGTCTATACCCTGATCGTAAAAGGGGATCCGAAAGAGGCAGAGAAAGTTCTTCTGACAGAAAATCCTACCATTGTTGATGTACTTCCATTGACACTGGAGGAAATCTTTATTTATGAATTGGGAGGTGTGGATTATGAAGTCAAAGACATGCTGCTTTAACAAAACAATTTTCAAAAAAAATATGACACATTTCTGGCCTTTGTGGGCATTGTATAGCTGTTATCTGATCGTTTCGCTTCCGGTCGGACTGTGGTTTAACATGCGGTATTATCTGCAGGATGACAGTTACAGCCAGCTCCAGAGACAGGTCTATGCGATCAGTGGCGCTATGCGGGCAGCCATGAATCCGGTGATCACATTTGCATTTGCAGCAGTGATGATCATGGCAGTGTTTTCCTATCTGTATTCTGCAAAGAATACAAATATGATCCATTCACTTCCGGTGGACAGACGGGAGTTGTTTGTGACGAATATCATATCTGCGTCTGCATTTATGATTGTTCCGCAGATCCTGACCTTTATTATCACGGTGTTCGTCTGCATTGGTGCACATATCACCAATATCCAGTACATTTTATACTGGTTTGGTGCAGAAGCCGCAATGACGTTTTTTGCACTGGCGCTCGGCGCATTTGTGGCGATGTTTACCGGACAGCTCATGGCATTTCCGGTGTATTATGTCGTAGTCAATTATCTGTATGTAGGATGCTGGTATCTGATCAACATGGTGATAGAGAGTGTCTGCTTTGGGGTGTCAAACAATTGGAATCCGGGGAAATCCTGTATTTTGTCTCCAATTTATTATCTGACAAACAATCTGCGGATACAGTCAGTAGAAAACAGTGAGTATGTGACGGTTGGAATCGAGTTTAAGGGTGCATATCTGCTCGGGATTTATGCAGTGGCAGGTGTGGTATTCCTGATCGCAGCCTATCAGTTGTATAAATGGAGAAAATTGGAGACTGCAGGTGACCTTATCAGCATGCGGGGAATCAAGCCGGTGTTCCGCTGGGGCGTGGCTGTCTGCGCCGGTCTGCTTGGAGGAACTGCCGTTGCTGACACGATCGGAAACAGTTTTTCTTCGGCAAAGGTACATTTTTGGATACTTGCAGCAGGCACCCTGATCTTTGGTGCGATCGGCTTTTTTGTGGCGGAGATGCTTATTGAGAAGAATTTCCGTGTGTTCCACAAAAAGAGAGTTGGGGAATGGGCAGTCTTAACGGTTGTTCTGGCAGCATTTCTGGGTGCACTGAAACTGGATCTATTCCGGATCGAAGGAAAAATACCGGATGTTTCAGAGGTTAAGGTGGTATCGCTCAATCTGGACTATACGCTCCGCTATACCGAACCGGATGATATTCAGAAGATCATAGATCTCCAGAAAGAGATCCTGGCACAGAAAGAAGAGTGCCTGAGCGCAGAGAACCAATATTATCTCTCAATCACATATACCCTGAAGGATGGTAAGAAGCTGCGGAGAAGTTATACAGTTCCGGTTGGGCAGGCTGCGGCTGCGGACAAAGATTCTGTCGTCGCAAAAGTGACTGCGTTAGAGAGTGATCCGAATAAGATGATGCAGAACATGTTTGGCAATTACTATAAGACGAATGAGTATTATGCCGGCAGCATCTCATTTGTAGATGAGAACGGCAGAACAGAGGATTACCGTTTTACACAGGAAGAACTTGACGCTGTCATGGAGGCGGTGCAGAAAGATGTGGAAGCGGGAAACATGACGTACTATCAACTTTATTCGCTCCGTGCCGGTGATGAGGATAACACGTACAGGGATCGTTATTTTAACAATCTGGATATCAGTTTTTATAATCCGGACGGTATCATCTGGAATTACAGTTCTTACAGTGTGGATGGGGTTGATGTGACAGAAGCGGTGCTGACAGGGGAGAAGACTGCAGAAGAGGCAGAAGCTTATTTCCCAAACAGTGACAGCGCCTATGTTGAGTTCGGAAGCAAATGCACAAACATTATTGAGACATTGAAAAAACTTGGGATTTTGAACAGTGAGCGAAAACTTATGACTTATGATGAGTATGACGCACTGATGAATCCGGTTACGGCAGTAAGGGAAAAAGGAATACCGCACATTTCCTAGACAAAACGCATAGTTCAGAAAAAAGATGGAATAAATATTGTTATTCCATCTTTTTTATTGTAAACTGTTATTGTTATTTTTAGCGTAACGGTAGAAAGCCATTTAAGGTTATAACAGGAAAGTAGTGGAGATCCCAGTTCTTTCCGTGATACATGAGAAAAGGAGTTTTATCAATGAGTAAACCAGTCGTAGCGATTGTTGGACGCCCGAATGTAGGAAAGTCTACGTTATTTAATGCACTTGCAGGTGAGCGTATTTCAATTGTACAAGATACACCGGGCGTTACAAGAGACCGTATTTATGCGGAGGTGTCATGGTTGGATCACAATTTTACCATGATCGATACCGGAGGTATTGAACCGGACAGTAACGATATTATTTTATCACAGATGAGAGAGCAGGCAGAGATCGCGATCGCAACTGCAGACGTGATCATGTTTATTGTCGATGTCAGACAGGGCTTGCAGGATTCGGATTCCAAAGTTGCAGATATGTTGCGCCGTTCCGGCAAACCGGTCGTGCTGGTCGTCAATAAAGTGGACAGCTTTGAAAAGTATATGGCAGATGTCTATGAGTTCTATAATCTTGGAATCGGAGATCCGTTCCCGGTTTCTGCCGCTTCCATGTTGGGACTTGGAGATATGTTAGATGAAGTGGTGAAATATTTCCCGGAATATAAGAAAGATGACGAGGAGGACGACCGTCCGAAGATCGCCATTATCGGAAAACCGAATGTTGGAAAATCATCCCTCATCAACAAACTGGCACAGGAGGATCGTGTCATTGTATCGGATATCGCAGGCACGACCAGAGATGCGATCGATACCGACATTAAGTACAATGGAAAAGAATATGTGTTTATCGATACCGCAGGATTGAGACGTAAGAATAAGATCAAGGAAGAGATCGAGCGCTATAGTATTATCCGTGCAGTCACGGCTGTGGAGCGTGCAGATGTCTGCATTATCGTGATCGATGCTACTGAGGGCGTGACCGAGCAGGATGCCAAGATCGCAGGGATCGCACATGACCGTGGAAAGGGAATTATCATCGCCGTGAACAAATGGGATGCGATCGAAAAAGATGATAAGACCATCTACCGCCATACCGAGAAAATCCGTGACATCTTAAGCTTTATGCCGTATGCGGAGATTATTTTCATCTCTGCAAAATCAGGACAGCGTCTCAATAAGATTTTTGAGACGATCGATGTCGTAATTGAGAATAATAGCATGCGTGTGGCAACCGGTGTATTGAATGAAATCGTTACCGAGGCAGTTGCGATGCAGCAGCCGCCATCGGATAAGGGAAAGAGACTACGTATTTATTACACGACGCAGGTTTCAGTAAAACCGCCAACCTTTGTGATCTTTGTAAATGATAAACAGCTGATGCATTTCTCCTACACAAGATATCTGGAGAACCGCATCCGTGATACGTTTGGATTCCGGGGAACGGCCCTTCGTTTTATCATCAGAGAGAGAAAGGAAAATGAAAAATGATCATCGCCAGGATAATTGCAGTAGCGATCGGCTACGCCTGCGGATTATTTGAAACAGGTTATTTTTATGGGAAAAAGAAAGGTGTGGATATCCGCACAAAAGGAAGCGGCAATTCCGGTGCGACAAACACCTTAAGAACCTTTGGCTGGAAGGCAGGACTTGTGACCTGCCTTGGTGATATTTTAAAAACAGTAGCGGCAGTGTTAGCCGTTAAACTGATCTTTGGAAGAACATATACAGAAGACATCATTCTTCTGGAGCTGTACGCAGGTTTTGGAGCGGTGCTCGGACACAATTTTCCGTTTTATCTGAAGTTCAAAGGCGGAAAAGGAGTTGCATGTACCGGTGGAATGGTGCTTGCAGTATTTCCAATCGTTGCACCGGTCAGTATGGGACTTTTTCTGGTGATCAGCGCAGTGACAAAGTATGTATCTCTCGGCTCGATCATCGGACTGATCAGTGTTTTCGTCCAGGTGGTCATTTACGGACAGCTTGGGATTATCACAGTTCCAATGGGAATCCGTGCGGAATTTTACATAGTGACAGCCTGTTTTACCATTTTAGGGGTATGGCAGCACCGTGCAAATATCAGACGTCTTGCAAATGGCACAGAGAATAAGATCGGTGCGAAAAAGAAAGAGCAGAAATAATTTTTTGATTTGGAGTGAGAAAAAATGGCAGATGTTGCGATCATAGGAGCAGGAAGCTGGGGGATCGCCCTTGCAAAAGTACTGCATACCAATGGAAATAAAGTGACAGTGTGGTCGATCGTGGAAGATGAGATTACCATGCTGAAAGAAAAACATGAGCATGTGCAGAAACTTCCGGGGGTAAAACTGCCGGAAGATATGGAATTTACGACAGATCTGGAATCTGCGGTTTCAGGTAAAGCATACCTGATCCTTGCAGTGCCGTCTGTATTCACAAGAAGCACAGCGAAGAGCATGGCGCCTTTTGTGAAAGAGGGACAGATCATCGTGTGCGTGGCTAAGGGAATTGAGGAAGAGACACTGATGCCGCTTACTGACATTGTGGAGCAGGAGATCCCGCAGGCAGAGGTTGCAGTGATGTGTGGACCAAGCCATGCGGAAGAAGTTGGAATCGGACTTCCAACTACGGTTGTAGCAGGAGCAAAAAAACGTGCTGTTGCAGAGGGAATCCAGGACATTTTCATGAACAACGTTTTCCGTGTGTATACAAGCCCGGATGTGCTTGGCATGGAACTTGGCGGTTCGTTAAAGAACGTGATCGCGCTTGCAGCCGGAATGGCAGACGGTCTGGGATATGGGGATAACACGAAAGCGGCACTCATCACCAGAGGAATGTTTGAGATGAACAAGCTTGCTGTGACGATGGGCGCAAAACAGGAGACGTTAAACGGACTCACCGGAATCGGTGATCTGATCGTGACCTGTGAGAGTAAACACAGCCGTAACCGCAAGGCCGGAATGCTGATCGGACAGGGTTACACCATGCAGCAGGCGATGGACGAAGTGAAAATGGTCGTAGAAGGTGTCTACTCTGCGAAAGCAGCGATCGCCCTTGCAAAAAAATACGGTGTGGATATGCCGATCATTGAGGAAGTCAACAAAGTATTATTTGAGGACAAACCGGCAAAAGAGGCGGTCAATGACCTGATGCTCCGCGATAAGAAAATGGAACATGGCAATCTTGGCTGGGAAGATTAAGAATGCAGGAGTTCCTTATAATTTGCAGGGAAAAACGTACGGAAGAATTAAGATTTAATTAAAAAATATATCTGACAGATTGTGCTAGAATGGAGAATATAAATGAAGATCAATATAAAAAAACTTGATGCGGATGCAGTACTCCCGACAAGGGGAAGCAGTCAGGCGGCAGGCTATGATCTGTATGCAAAAAGTTCTGAGGATACTGTGATTCCACCACACAAAACAGTGATGGTCGGCACAGGACTTGCGATGGAAATACCGGAAGGATATTTCGGTGCGATTTTTGCAAGAAGCGGTCTTGCCTCCAAGCAGGGACTGCGCCCGGCAAATTGTGTCGGAGTAGTGGATTCTGACTACCGGGGAGAATTTATGATCGCCTTACATAATGATACGGATGAGGAGCGTGTGATCGCCGGAAAAGAGCGCATTGCACAGATGGTCGTAATGCCGTATCTTTCTGTTGAGTTTGAGGAAGTAGAAGAATTGAATGAGACGGAGCGCGGGGAAGGCGGATTTGGTTCTACCGGAAGAAAGTAATATCCGGAAAATGCCGGAATAGTGGGGTTAAGGAGGTATTTTATTATGGAAAGCAGAATGGTAAAGTTTTATTCAAAAGAGAGCAACATGGTTGCAATTCATGCAATTCCGGGACATTTTGCAACCAGTCATTCCCATATCAATTACTATATTGATATCACAAGCTTGAAGACAAGAATTCAGGAGGCGAAAGAGGTTGCCCGTGTGCTGCATCAGAAGATCGGAAGAGTTTCCTATGTGGATACGATTGTATGTATGGACGGCACGGAGGTGATCGGAGCGTTTTTGGCAGAGGAATTTGAAAAAGAGGATATGGCATCTACGAACCGCCATGAGACAATTTATGTGGTTTCGCCGGAGATGAACAGCAATAACCAGCTCTTATTCCGTGATAATATCAAACCAAGTATCGCAGGAAAACATGTGATCTTATTATCTGCATCTACCACAACCGGAAAGACAATCCACAGAAGTCTTGAGGGAATCCGTTACTATGGCGGCGTGATCGAGGCAGTGGCCTCTGTGTTCAGCACGGTATCTGAGATGGATGGATTTGCGGTACACTCGGTGTTCCATGCAGAGGATCTTCCGGGATATGCGGCTTATTCCGCAGATGACTGTCCATTCTGTAAAAAAGGATCAAGCTGGATGCCGTGGTCAATGGATTCGGTTATTCTAAGTTATGATCAGAAATGAATGTATGGAATAAAAGATACAGGCAGGTTGCTTCGTCAATTTGACGGAAAAAGATGAAATATCAGTGCAATCTGACGAAGAAATCAAAAAACAGTCAAAATCACTGTGAGTTCCTACAAGAAATCGACAGATTCTTTGTGTAGGTAACATATGGCGTTTTTGGCTGTTTTTTTGTATAGTAAATATATCAAGAAACGAACAATTTATCAGGAGGTATTTACACCAATGGCAAGTTTATCATTAACAAATGTATGTAAAGTTTATCCTAACGGTTTTGAAGCTGTTAAGGATTTCAGCCTTGAAGTAGAAGATCAGGAGTTCATCATCTTCGTAGGACCATCCGGATGTGGTAAATCTACTACACTTCGTATGATCGCAGGTCTTGAAGAGATTTCTTCCGGTGAATTAAAAATCGATGGAAGAGTTGTAAACGACGTAGAGCCAAAAGACAGAGATATCGCAATGGTATTCCAGAACTACGCATTATATCCACATATGACCGTATTTGACAATATGGCATTCGGATTAAAATTAAGAAAAGTTCCTAAGGATGAGATCAAGAAAAAAGTAGAAGAAGCTGCTAAGATCCTTGATCTTGAGAAATTATTAGACCGTAAACCAAAGGCTTTATCCGGTGGACAGAGACAGCGTGTTGCTATGGGACGTGCTATCGTTCGTAATCCTAAGGTATTCCTTATGGACGAACCTCTTTCCAACCTGGATGCAAAATTACGTGTTCAGATGCGTTCTGAGATCGCTTCCTTACATAACAGATTAAAAGCTACTATCATCTATGTAACACATGATCAGACAGAAGCTATGACATTAGGAACCAGAATCGTTGTATTAAAAGATGGTGTTATCATGCAGGTTGATTCTCCACAGAAATTATACAATGAGCCTAACAACTTATTCGTAGCTGGATTCATCGGATCTCCACAGATGAACTTCATCGACGCTGTATGTAAAGTAGAAGGCGAGAGAGTAACTCTTAACTTCGAGAAGACATCTGTTGTCCTTCCTCCGGCAAAAGCTAAGAAATTGATCGATGGCGGATACAACGGAAAGACAGTTGTTATGGGTATCAGACCAGAAGATATCGGAGATTCCCAGATTGAGATCGAAGCTCACAAAGATGCAGTATTCGAGACAGACGTAACAGGATACGAGTTATTAGGTTCTGAAGTATTGTTATACTTCAATGTAGCAGGAACAGCCATGACAGCAAAAGTTGATTCTAGAACAACAGCTCGTATGGGTGATCATATCACATTAGCAATCGATCCAGAGAAGATTCACTGCTTCGACAAAGAAACAGAATTGACAATTACCAACTAATTCGGTAAAATTATATAAACTCAGTAGAACCGGGTGCAGCATTTGTACCCGGTTTTTCTTTGCAGACAATCATAAATCTGACTGTCGCAGTATCAGTGCGTCCAATGGAAAAATAATGATTGCAAAACAAACATGTGTTCTATATAATAAATAACGAAAGGAATGGAGCGTATGATATCAAACCATAAGATACAGACTGCTTTAGACGAGATCAAGGAGATTTCCAAGATTGATCTGGCATTATATTCAGAGAAAGGAAAACAGGTTGCGGCTACTTTTGAACCGGAAGGAGATATGGAAGAAGCGGTAACTTCATTTGCAACATCGATGGCAGAGAGCCAGATGTTGTCCGGTTGTCATTTCTTTAAAGTAATGGTAGAGGGTGAAGTGGAATATATTCTTTTGACAAAGTCATCCGCAGAAGATGCTTATATGGTAGGACGGTTGGCAGTCTGCCAGATAAGGAATCTTGCAGCCGCTTATATGGAGCAGTTTGACCGTAATAATTTTATGCAGAATATCCTGCTTGGAAATATGCTCGTGGTGGACATGTACAATAAGGCCCAGAAGCTGCATATTGAACAGGCAGAACGTGTTGTTTTCGTGATTGAGATTGACGGCAAGAAAGATGCAACCGCGATGGAGACAGTCAAGAATCTGTTCGTGACCAAGACCAGAGACTATGTGACAGAAGTGGACGAGCAGAGCATTGTCCTGATCAAAGATACCAGAGACATGAAAGAAGATGAAGAACTGCAGACATTGGCAAGAATGATCGTGGATAATATGCACACTGAGGCGATGGTGAAAGTGCGCGTGGGCTATGGAAACCATGTGCATAATCTGCAAGATATTGCCAAATCCTATCAGGAAGCCAAGATGGCGTTAGAAGTCGGAAGAATTTTTTATGCAGAGCGTGAGACGATTGCATACAGCCTGCTTGGAATTGGGCGTCTGATCTATCAGCTTCCGATGAGCTTATGTGAGATGTTTATTCATGAAGTGTTCGGGGATGAAGTGCCGGATATATTTAATGAAGAGATCAATACAACCATCCAGAAGTTTTTTGAAAATAATCTGAATATCTCAGAGACCGCCAGACAGTTATATGTGCACCGGAATACATTAGTATATCGTCTGGAACGTTTAGAGAAGGCAATCGGATTAGATATCCGTAAGTTTGATGATGCAATGACCTTTAAGATTGCGATGATGGTCATTGCACATATGAACCAGCAGAAGGTAGAAGAGTAGGGCAGATTTGAAAGAATATTATGAAATGAATCTGCAAGTTTGTGACAGAGCGCAGGAAAATGAATGAAGTGAGGTAAGAAATGGCAGGTTATGATGAGCACAGCATATCGGTTTTAGAAGGGTTAGAGGCTGTTCGGAAAAGACCGGGAATGTATATCGGAAGTGTTTCCAGAAAGGGATTGAACCACCTGATCTATGAGATCGTAGACAACTCTGTGGATGAGCATCTGGCAGGGGCATGTGATACGATCCATGTCACATTGGAGAAGAATGGTTCCTGTACGGTAGAAGATAATGGACGAGGCGTTCCGGTCGGAATGCACGCCAAAGGTGTTTCGGCAGCACGTCTTGTATACACAACCTTACACGCCGGCGGTAAGTTTGATGATTCCGCATATAAGACGAGTGGAGGGCTTCACGGAGTAGGTTCTTCCGTTGTCAATGCATTGTCTGTTTATATGGATGTGGAGATCAGCAGAGAGGGGTATATTCATCACGACCGCTATGAGAGAGGCGTTCCGGTTGTGGAATTGGAGAATGGATTGCTTCCTAAGATTGGCAAGACAAAAAAGACCGGAACCAAAGTAAACTTTCTTCCAGATCCGGAAATTTTTGAAAAGACGAGATTCAAAGAGGATGAGATCAAAAGCCGTATGCATGAGACGGCATATCTGAATCCGAAACTTACGATCATTTATGAGGACCGCCGTGGCGAGGAAGTCGAACATATCGTATATCATGAGGAAGATGGAATCCGTGGTTTTGTAAAGGATTTGAATAAAAATACGGAAGTGCTTCATGATGTCGTCTACTTTAAAGGGGAATCTGAAGGCATTACCGTGGAAGCTGCATTCCAGTACACGAATGAATTTCATGAGAATATCCTGGGATTCTGTAATAATATTTTTAATGCCGAGGGTGGTACACATATCACGGGATTTAAAACCGTATTTACAACCGTCATTAATTCTTATGCGAGAGAACTTGGTATTTTAAAAGAAAAAGATGTGAACTTCACCGGAGCGGATGTCCGAAACGGAATGACGGCAGTTGTTTCCATCAAACATCCTGATCCGAGATTTGAGGGACAGACAAAGACGAAATTAGATAATCAGGATGCGGCGAAAGCCACTGCAAAAGTGACCGGCGACGAGATTCAGTTATTTTTTGATAAAAACTTAGAGACATTGAAAACGGTCATCTCCTGCGCGGAAAAAGCGGCAAAGATCCGTAAGACCGAGGAGCGCGCCAAGACCAATCTGCTCACCAAGCAGAAGTTTTCGTTTGATTCCAATGGAAAGCTTGCAAATTGTGAGAGCAGGGACGCTTCCATCTGTGAAATCTTCATCGTCGAGGGAGATTCCGCCGGAGGTTCCGCAAAGACAGCGAGAGACAGAAATTATCAGGCAATCCTGCCAATCAGGGGTAAAATCTTAAATGTGGAAAAAGCAAGTATTGACAAGGTGTTAGCCAATGCAGAGATCAAGACCATGATCAATGCGTTTGGATGTGGTTTTTCCGAGGGATATGGAAACGATTTTGATATCACAAAACTTCGTTATGACAAGATCATCATCATGGCGGATGCCGATGTGGACGGAGCACATATCTCAACACTGCTTCTGACATTGTTTTACCGTTTTATGCCGGAACTTATCTATGAAGGACATGTCTATGTGGCAATGCCACCGCTTTACAAAGTCATTCCGGGCAAGGGCGAGGAAGAGTATCTTTACGATGATGCGGCTCTGGAAAAATACAGAAAAGCACATAAGGGAAGTAACTTTACCTTACAGCGTTACAAAGGTCTTGGTGAGATGGATGCCGAGCAGTTGTGGGAGACTACATTGAATCCGGCTACCAGAATGTTAAAGCGGATTGAGATCGAGGACGGCCGCATGGCTTCTGATATCACAGAGCTTCTGATGGGAAATGATGTTCCACCGAGAAAGACATTTATTTATGAACATGCGCATGACGCAGAACTCGACGTATAGTGCAGACGGTAAAAATGGCAGTAGATCATTGAAAAATCGTAAAGCAGATGACAAACATTTTGCAATGGTCTGTAGAATAACAGATAGAGAGGTTATATGATGCAGCAGGAAGAACAGATTATCCGTACCGAGTATTCGGAACTGATGCAGAAATCTTATATAGATTATGCGATGAGTGTTATTATCGCAAGAGCTTTGCCGGATGTCCGCGATGGCTTAAAACCGGTGCAGCGAAGAACTTTATATGATATGTACGAACTGGGAATCCGGTATGACAAGCCGTACCGTAAATGTGCGCGTATTGTCGGCGATACCATGGGTAAATATCATCCACATGGCGACAGTTCTATTTATGACGCACTTGTTGTCATGGCACAGGAATTTAAGAAAGGGTTGCCGCTTGTAGATGGACATGGTAACTTTGGTTCCATCGAGGGCGATGGCGCGGCTGCGATGCGTTACACGGAGGCGCGGCTGCAGAAAATCACACAGGAGGCATTTTTATCGGATCTGGATAAGGATGTCGTGGATTTTGTGCCAAACTTTGATGAGACAGAGAAAGAGCCGGAAGTTTTGCCGGTCAAGATCCCGAATCTCTTGGTGAACGGTTCCGATGGTATTGCGGTCGGTATGGTGACAAGCACACCACCGCACAATCTGGGTGAAGTGATCGACGGTGTGATCGCATACATTAAGAATCCGGATATCAATACCGAGCAGATGATGGAATATATTCCGGGGCCTGATTTCCCGACAGGAGGAATTATTGCCAATAAGGACGATCTGATCCAGATCTATTCCACCGGTATGGGTAAGATCAAAATCCGTGGAAAAGTGGAAGTGGAGCAGGTCAAAGGTGGAAAAGAGCGCATTGTTATCACTGAGATCCCATATACGATGATCGGTGCGAACATCGGAAAATTTTTGAATGATGTATACAGTCTCGTGGAGACCAAGAAAACAAATGATATCGTGGATATCACAAACCAGTCCTCCAAAGAGGGAATCCGTATTGTGTTAGAGCTTCGAAAAGGAGCCGATACGCAGAATCTCATCAATCTGCTGTATAAAAAGACAAAGTTAGAGGACACATTTGGTGTGAATATGCTGGCAGTTGCGGAGGGACGGCCTGAGACGCTGGGACTTGTGCCAATCATCCGTCATCATGTGAAGTTCCAGTATGAGCTTGCCACAAGAAAATATCAGACATTACTGAAAAAAGAATTAGACAAAAAAGAAATACAGGAAGGATTGATCAAGGCGTGTGATGTCATTGACCTTATTATTGAAATCCTTCGCGGAAGTAAGAATGTAAAAGATGCAAGAGCATGTCTGACCGATGGTGTGACGGACAATATCACCTTTAAATCGGCACAGTCAGAAAAAATGGCATCAGAGCTCCGTTTTACAGAGCGTCAGACCACGGCAATCCTGGAGATGCGTTTACAGAAGCTGATCGGTTTAGAAATCGAGGCATTGATGAAAGACCATGAGGATACGTTAAAGCATATCGCCGAGTATGAGGACATTTTGGAAAACCGTGCCACCATGGCGAAAGTGCTGATCAAAGAACTTCAGTCTTATAAGAAACAGTATGCGGTTCCGAGAAAAACTCTGATCGACAATCTTGAGGAAGCGGTTGTGGAAGAGAAGAAGATTGAGGAGATGGATGTGGTGTTCCTCATGGATCGCTTTGGCTATGCAAAAACGGTGGATGTCAGTGTCTATGAGAGAAATAAAGAGGCAGCGGATACGGAAAACCGTTACATCTTAACCTGTAAGAACACGGATAAAATCTGTATTTTTACAAACAAAGGACAGATGCATCTGTTGAAAGTGCTTGATCTTCCATATGGAAAGTTCCGAGATAAGGGAATTCCAATCGACAATCTAAGTAACTACGATAGTAGTGAGGAAAACTTTATATACATTATCAACCTCGGTGCGATCATTCACTCCAGATTATTATTTGGAACCAAAACAGCCATGCTTAAGATGGTTGACGGAAGTGAATTTGACGTGGCAAAGAGAACGACAGCCTCAACGAAGTTAAATGAGGATGATGAACTTCTGATCGTGCACGCAATGACAGGTGAGGAGACGGTTGTCATGCAGTCTGAGAAAGAAATGTTTTTGCGTATTGAGGCTTCCACAATCCCGGAAAAGAAAAAGGGAGCAGTCGGCGTGCGTGGCATGAAACTGAATGCAGGAGATGCATTGAGTAACATTTATGTGTTAGACGGCGAGAACGAGCAGACCGTTGAAGTAAAGGGAAAAGAGGTTGTCTTAAACAGACTTCGTGTTGGAAATCGTGACACCAAGGGAACGAAGCGTTAAATAAAACCAAAAGAAGTAAGGTGGGAAAATGAATTACGAGCAGGCAAGAGCGTATGCCGTAAATGTCAGCAGATCGGGAAGCATATTAGGACTTGATAGTATTGAAAATTTAATGCACGAGCTTGGGGATATACAGGAGCGGCTTAAGATCATCCACATTGCGGGAACGAATGGAAAAGGTTCTACCGGGGCTTATTTAGAGCGGGTACTCATAGAAGCCGGATACCGGGTAGGCAGATATAGTTCCCCGGCGGTGTTTGATCCGATGGAAGTGTGGCGGATCAATCTTCAGTCCATGAGCCACGAGGAGTATGCGGATATCATGGAACAGGTGAAGTGTGCCTGTGACCGCATGGTGGAAAAAGGTATGGAACATCCGACGATTTTTGAAGTGGAAACAGCGATGGCATT
This sequence comes from Roseburia inulinivorans DSM 16841, assembly GCF_000174195.1. Lineage (GTDB taxonomy): Bacteria > Bacillota > Clostridia > Lachnospirales > Lachnospiraceae > Roseburia > Roseburia inulinivorans. Next base: position 72,730 of record NZ_ACFY01000003.1, read on the forward strand.
TTTGTATTTTTATCAGAAAAAATGTGATTATGTACTGTTGGAAGTTGGAATGGGCGGCAGAACAGACGCAACGAATCTGATCAAAAAGCCAGTGTGCTCCGTTATTACATCAGTCAGTATGGATCATATGCAATTTCTTGGAAATACACTGACCGAGATTGCACAGGCAAAAGCCGGCATTATCAAAAAAGATTGTCCGGTCGTGACCATCCTGCAAAAAGCAGAGGCAATGGAGGCGATAGAAGCAGAGGCAGAAAAACAGCATGCAAGGCTTTATACCGCCGATGTTTCCAAGGTAACGGTGGAAACCGAAACGTTAAAAGAGATCAGATTCGATCATCCGGGACTTGGAACGGTGACAACCCAGCTTACAGGGACATATCAGGTGGAAAACTGCTGTCTGGCGGTCACAGTGTTAAAGGAGGTTCTTGGAATTGCAGACCGGATCATTATAGACGGGATCAGAAATACCGTGTGGCCGGGCAGGTTTGAGATCATAGGAGAACAGCCGCTGTTTATCATAGACGGTGCGCACAATGAGGATGCGGCACTTCAATTAAGTGCGTCTGTGGAAAAATATTTTACAAACATTCCAATAACTTATATAATAGGTGTACTTGCAGATAAGGAACACAAAAAAGTGCTGGAGGCAATGCTGCCTTATGCGGGAGCTGTCTTTACGGTCACACCGGATAATCCGAGGGCGATGAGAGCGGAAGAACTTGCGTCCGAGGCAGAAGCAATCGTGGCTCGTCTGTGGAAAAAGAGAGCCGGAAAGCCGGAAAAAGTACAGGGCACAGAAAATAGTCCACAGGGAGCAGGAGGTATGGAACCGCTTCCGAAGGTCAGTGCATGCAGTTCCATGAAGGAAGCAGTGCAGCTGGCACTGGAACACACGAAAAAAGACGGCGTGATCCTTGCATTTGGCTCCTTATCTTATCTCAAAGAGATCAGGCAGATCATGCAGTCGGATTGATCGATAAAAGCGTACATAGGAATGCAGTATCGTACGTGGACCATATCATTTCAGTATCGGTAAAGAAGGAAAAAAGATGGATAAAAAGAAAATACAAGAGGGCGTAAAATTAATATTGGAAGGAATCGGGGAAAACCCGGACAGAGAAGGGCTTCTCGATACCCCTGACCGCATTGCCAGAATGTATGAAGAGATATTTGGTGGACTGACGCAGACCGCTGAAGAACCGCTGTCAAAGACATTTCATGTGAAAGACAATGCGATGGTTCTCGAAAAAGATATTACATTTTACTCGACATGTGAGCATCATTTTATGCCTTTTTACGGAAAAGCGCATATTGCGTATATCCCGGATGGAAAAGTCGTAGGTCTCAGCAAACTGGCAAGAACCGTGGAAGTGTATGCAAAGCGTCCGCAGATCCAGGAACAGTTGACGGCACAGATCGCAGATGCATTAATGGAATATTTAAAGCCACAGGGCGCAATGGTCATGCTGGAAGCAGAGCATATGTGCATGACGATGCGTGGTGTGAAAAAGCCGGGAAGCAAGACGGTAACATTTGTGACGCGCGGTGTTTTTGAACAGGATGAGAGGCTTCAAAGACAGTTTTTTGATCTGGTAAGAGCGTAAGATAAAGTCAGGAAAGGTTAAAAAAATGAGAATAGGCAGCAGGGATTTTGCAACAACAGGACATACTTATATTATGGGAATTTTAAATGTGACACCGGACTCTTTTTCCGATGGTGGAAAGTTCAATCAGATTGATGCGGCATTAAAGCACGTGGAAGAGATGATAGGAGACGGCGCAGATGTGATCGACATCGGCGGGGAATCCACAAGACCGGGATATACAAAGATTTCCGATGAGGAGGAGACAGACAGGGTGGTTCCGGTCATTGAGGCGGTGAAAAAAGAGTTTGAGATACCGATTTCTGTGGATACTTATAAAAGTGGCGTTGCAGAGGCCGCAGCGCAGGCAGGAGCCGATCTGATCAATGATATCTGGGGACTGAAATATGACGCGCGCATGGCAGAGGTCATTGCTAAATCAGGACTGGCGTGCTGTCTCATGCATAACCGGGACAATACTGAGTACCGGAATTTTATGGAGGACATGAAACAGGATCTTCGGGAGACGATCGCACTTGCCAAAGCAGCTGGAATTGCGGACGATAAGATCATCTTAGACCCGGGTGTTGGATTCGCAAAAAGTTATGAGAACAATCTGGAAGTGATCCGCCGCCTGAAAGAGTTCAATGAATTAAAATATCCGGTGCTGCTTGGCACCTCAAGGAAGTCTGTGATCGGATTGACACTCGACCTTCCGGCAGCAGAGCGTGTGGAGGGAACGATTGTCACAACGGTCATGGCGGTGGAAGCAGGCTGTATGTTTGTCCGTGTGCATGATGTAAAAGAAAATCACCGGGCAATTCAGATGGCAGAGGCAATCCTGGACAGGAAATAAGCAATTGCGGAATACCTGCTTTTTCAGGAGTTTTGCAGGCTTTAGATAACAGGAAGATGGAAGTGCTGAAAGGAAGTATCGGGATGACAGGAGATTTTATTAAAATAACGAATTTAAAAGTATTTGCACATCATGGGGTTTTTCCGGAGGAAACAAGGGATGGACAGGACTTTTACGTGAATGCAAAACTTTTTTTGGACTGCAGAAAAGCTGGAAAGACAGACAATCTGTCGGATTCTTTGAATTATGGCGAAGTCAGCCATTTTATCACAGATTTTCTACAGGATCATACATACAAATTAATTGAGAGCGTCGCAGAGCAGTTAGCGGAAGCGATGCTTCTTTCTATGCCGGTGTTAAAAGGAGTAGAGATTGAATTATGTAAACCGCATGCTCCGATCGGGCTTCCATTTGAAAATGTGTCGGTGACGATGAAACGGCAGTGGCATGAGGTGTATCTTGCGGTCGGTTCCAATCTTGGGGACAAGAATGCCTATATTGGGAATGGAATCGAGGAACTGCGCCGGATCAAAGAGATCAAAGAGGTCAGAGTGTCAGAACTTCTGGTGACAAAGCCTTACGGCGGAGTGGAGCAGGACGATTTTGTTAACGGGGCGATCGCATTAAAGACGCTGTTATCACCGCAGGAGCTGTTGGAGAAACTGCATGAGATCGAGCAGCACGCTAACCGGGAGCGTATCATTCACTGGGGACCTAGAACATTGGATCTTGACATTATTTTTTATGATAAGCTTGTGTACGAGGATGTGAATCTTATCATACCGCATATTGATATGCAGAATCGTGACTTTGTGTTAAAACCGCTGGCAGAACTTTGCCCGAATTACCGCCATCCGGTTTTTGGAAAAACAGTGTCGCAGTTACTTGGAGAACTGAAAGAGAGGTAATATGATAAAAGCAGTCTTATTTGATCTGGATGGTACGATCATTAACTCAGAAGAGGGAATTACAAAGTGTGTACAATATGCATTAAGCAGTTTTGGAATTGAGGAACCGGACCGGAAAAAGCTGTTGTGTTTTATCGGACCGCCGCTTGATCCTGTTTTCCGTGAAAAATACGGTTTTGATGCAGACAAGGCATGGCAGGCGGTATTAAAATACCGGGAGAGGTTTGATAAGACCGGTATTTTCGAGTGTGAATTATATGAGGGTGTCGCAGATACGATCCGCAAGTTAAAAGAAGCAGGCTGCGTCATCGCACTTGCTTCCTCCAAGCCGGAGACAGCGTGCAGACGTATTCTGGAACATTTTTCCCTGACACCGTATTTTGATGAGATTGTCGGTTCCACTTTAGATGGAAATATCAGCACCAAACAGCAGGTATTAGAGGAGCTTGGCAGACGGATGGAGCATATGCAGATCACAAAAGACCAGATGTGCCTGATCGGAGACACTGAGTATGACGTGATTGGAGCGGATCAGTTTGGAATCCGCTGTGTCGGCGTATCCTATGGATTTGGAAAAAGAGAACTGTTAGAGCGTGCAGGGGCATACTGTGTCTGCGACAACATGGCAGAGGTTGTGGAAGCACTGCAGCAGATGCGATAGAAAGGAAGATATCATGAAAACGACAGGCGGTTTTAAACTCTGGCAGATCATTTATCCGATTGGCATTTATTATGTTGTGTCGAGCCTTATGTACTTCGTGCTGGGACTTTTTCTGGGGGATGGGCAACAGACCTATATGCTGCGCCAGCTTATCTGCTCGGCTGCAACGATCCCGGCGACGATGAGTTTTTATAAGCAGGATAAAATTGCAGAGCAGGTTGTCTATGGAACTGAAAAAGAAAAATTGGATACAAAATGGCTCACAGACGCAGCTTTGGCTGTTGTGGGTGCAGCAACACTTGGCATTGCCGTGAATAACATCATTGCAATGACGCCGTTAGTGCAGATGTCGGAGGGGTTTCAGGAGGCAAACCAGTCCTTTTTTGCGGGAACGGTTGTGTTTGAACTGCTCGGTTCCTGCCTTGTGATTCCAATCGCAGAAGAATTGCTGTTCCGCGGTGTGGTGTACAAGCGTCTGAAGCTTTATTTTGGCGTGACACCGGCATTGATCGGTTCAGCACTTATCTTTGGTATCATGCATGTCAATCTGGTGCAGTTTTTGTATGCGGCGGTGATCGGATTGCTTCTTGCGTTTGTGTTGGAAAAAACAGGGAAGCTTTCCATGGCAGTTTTTGGGCATATTGCGGCAAATCTTGTGGCGGTGCTGCGGACGGAGACAGGATGGCTGGAGTTCAGTTTTTATCCGACGGTAAACGGCATTTTGTTTACGGTTGTGATGGCAGTGGCAGGAATAGCCGTTGTCAGCCTTTTTTACCGGAGAAAATAATTCGTTACATAAAAACGACATTTCATTACATATTCCATAAGAAAAGCTTATGAGCTGGTCGATATAAGATAAAGTACAGAGTATGGAGTGAAGAAAATGCCGAAAATTGCGATATGTGATGATGAACAGCCTATAAGAGAGTATTTAAAAAGTCTGACCGAAAAATGTATCCCGGATTCACAGGTTCGCCTGTTTGGCAGCGGAGAGGCACTGTTACGAGATCAGACATCCTTTGATGTGATCCTGCTGGATGTTTCCCTGCGTGGAGAAGATGGAAATCAGACGTTAAACGGCATGGAGACAGCCCGGAAAATCCGGGAGACATCCAATGCGATGATCATTTTTGTGACAGCGTTCAAAGAATATGTGTTTGAAGGTTATGATGTCGGGGCGTTTCACTATCTGTTAAAGCCGGTGGACGAGCACAAGTTTGCGGAAGTGATGCAGCGCGCCATGTGGCAGCTTGAGCGGGAAAAAGAGGAAATGTCCCTGTTGATAAAAGCAGATGGCAGTTATATGGAAGTTCTGGCAAAAAATATTTTGTATGCGGAGAACGAGGCGCGCAAGATTGTGCTGCACACGAAAAATATGCCGGAGAGCAGTTATACTTTTTATGAGAAAATGGAAGTGTTGGAGAAGCGGCTGGGAGAGGGTTTTTTCCGTTCGCACCGGGGATTTCTGGTAAATCTGCGGGAAGTGTACAAGTATGATGCGACCACGATACAGATGAAAAATGGTGACAAAGTTTATCTGGCAAAACAAAAGTATAACGATTTTGTCACGGCTTATATGAAATATCTGAGAAGCGCAGGATGAAAAGGACTGCAAAATAGCGGAAAAAAGCAAAAATCAGCGGAACATAGATCTGCTGATTTTTCATTACATAAAAGAGCCTGTTCGTTACAATTCGCTAAAATCAGAAAATGCCCGACCGATATACGGAGTAAAGAAAGGCAAAATGCATCGTTATGGTGCAGTTTTGGCAAGACATACAGGGAGGCAATAATATGCGAATTACAACACAAATGCTTGCACACTCAGCCGCAAAAAGCGGAATTCCATTTCAGCAGACAACACTGTTAGATATCCTGAACAAAAAGTCATCTTTTTCCGGTCTGCTGAACGGAGTGAATGCCAGTGCGGATGCAACGGCGATCGCAAAGAAAAAGAATTATTCGAAGCTGGAAGATATTTCGGGGAACCTGAACGGATATGCTTCTAGTCTTGTGGCAACAGATAAGAACTCCATTTATGACAGGGCAAAGGAAAGCGGCAGTACAAAGGATATTGTTTCCTCGGCAAAAAAAATGGTCGAGAGCTACAACGCAACGTTAAAACAGCTCAGGGAAACCGGGGATACTTTAAATGAGTTTTACAGACAGCAGTTAAAGGATATTCCTGCCGGGGACAAAGAGGCATTGAAGCGCATTGGTATCACACAGGCAAAAGACGGCAGTCTTTCCATTGACGAGAAAGTGTTACAGAGTGCAGATGCAGACACGTTAAAGAAAGTGTTGGATGGAGATACCGGGCTTGCTTCCAAGATCAGTTTTGTGAGCGGAAGAATCAGCCAGAACGCAGCGTCCAATGTTGTGAGCACATCGAGCCAGTATACATCGAACGGCTCTTCATTGCTGAGTGCACTTGAGACGAGTAAATACGATTTCTGGGGATAAAAAAGAAAATTGACAAATTTGCAGAGGAGATAAGACAGGAGAACTATTATGAGTGTTACGATCAACTTTTCCAAAAACACGTCCGCACCCTGGCAGTCAAATGCAAACATGTTAAAAAGCACGAGGGAAAAAATACAGAGACAGGAAGAGCGGGACGGAAAAATTGCTTTTTTTGAGACACAGAAGCAGAATCTCAAAAATCAGAAAGCGGATACAATCGAAGAAATTGCAAAAAAGCTGGAGAAGTTTCATACTTACGAGGATGAGATTGCGGCAGCAAAACAGGAGTACAACAGCTCACAGATGTTCCACATCTTAGATGAGGCAGAAGAGCGCGGAGAGCAGATGGCGAAAGCGGCTGAGAAATATAAGCCAAAGACCGAGGAAGAGCAGAAAAAGGAGGCTCAAGGCGAGGCAGCAGGAACAGACGGCAAAACCGATGATAAGGGTGTTTTATCCGAAATTATGGATGATATGTCGGAATCAATCGATGCGCAGGAAGGAAATCTGGAAACTACCGGACAGCTTTCAGAAGCAGAGTTACAGCAGAAATTGTCCGACGAGGAATTGCAGAAAAAACAACAGAGATATCAGCCGTTTGACGTGCGGGCATAATAAAAGCCGATATTTCACTGATGCCTGTCTTGGTTAGTGATCAGATAATCTACCATGTATCACAACTTTTTATTACAGAAAACAGAATATTAAAATCTGCCGTAACAAATAGTAATATTCTATACTCCGACAATTCAAACACAATTCCAGAAAAACACCTGAAGTGATATTTTATCACTTGAAAATCAAAAATTTTTTTATTATAAAACAAGGAAAGAATTGTTTGTATCCATATATTACAGTAAGAATATAACTATAATAGTATAAACAATACTGCTATAAATAATAAATATTCAAATTATCAGACAATATTGCAAAAAAATAGATAGACAGAAGTATCAAAAAGTTGTATATTAGAAAACAAGAAAAATAAAATAATTCATGAAGCAAAGGCGCTTAGATACCCAATCGATCATTGGGTTATTTGAGCGCCTCTTTTTATTACAACAATGAGATTGTCTGCAAAGCGGCAGTTTCAATCTGGATTAAGAAAGGAATTTGCGTATGAAAGAGCAACAGAAAGAAACATCTGCAAAAATGGTCACTCTGAACAAATTTGCACCAAAGGATTCCCAGACAAAAACAGACGGAATGTACGATCCGGCATTTGAACATGACAACTGCGGTATCGGTTCGGTTGTCAATATCAAAGGTATCAAGACACATGAAACCGTGGAGAATGCTTTGAAAATTGTTGAAAACTTAAAGCACAGAGCAGGAAAAGATGCAGAAGGAAAGACCGGTGATGGTGTTGGTATCCTTTTACAGATTTCTCATAAATTTTTTACGAAAGCCGTAAAACCGCTTGGTATTGAACTTGGTGGTGAGAGAGATTATGGTATCGGTATGTTTTTCTTCCCGCAGGATGAGTTGAAACGCAATCAGGCAAAGAAAATGTTCGAAGTCATTGTCCGGAAAGAGGGCATGGAATTTTTAGGATGGAGAGAAGTACCGATCGATCCGACAAAGCTTGGACAGAAAGCAATCGACTGTATGCCTTGCATTATGCAGGGGTTTGTAAAGCGCCCGAAGAATGTGGAAAAGGGACTTCCGTTCGACCGCAAACTGTATGTGGCAAGACGTGTGTTTGAACAGTCGAATGATGATACCTATGTTGTCTCTTTATCCAGCAGAACGATTGTATACAAGGGAATGTTCTTAGTAGAGCAGCTCCGCCTGTTCTTTGCAGATCTTCAGGACAAAGATTATGAATCTGCGATCGCAACCGTACACTCCCGTTTCTCTACGAACACAAACCCAAGCTGGGAGAGAGCACATCCAAACCGTTTTATCGTACATAACGGTGAGATCAACACGATCAAAGGAAATGCAGATAAGATGCTTGCCCGTGAGGAGACCATGGAGTCCGAATTTTTAAAGGGCGAATTACAGAAAGTGCTTCCGGTCGTCAACACCGAGGGTTCCGACTCTGCAATGCTTGACAATACGCTGGAATTCCTTGTAATGAGCGGCATGGATCTTCCGCTCGCTGTCATGATCTTAATTCCGGAGCCGTGGGCGAACAACAGCCTCATGTCCCAGAAGAAAAAAGATTTTTACCAGTATTACGCAACGATGATGGAGCCGTGGGATGGACCTGCATCCATTCTTTTCTCCGATGGCGATATTATGGGAGCGGTGCTTGACCGTAACGGACTCCGTCCTTCCCGCTATTACATTACAGATGACGATTACCTCATTCTTTCCTCTGAGGTCGGTGTACTTGACATTGATCCGACGAAAATCGTGGTAAAAGAGAGACTTCGTCCGGGAAAAATGCTTCTGGTAGATACCGTAAAGGGAAGAGTGATCGATGATGATGAGTTAAAAGAGACTTATGCAGGCAAACAGCCTTACGGTGAATGGATCGACCGCAACCTGTTAAATTTAAAAGATTTGAAAATTCCAAACCAGCGTGTGCCGGAATACACCAAGGAAGAGCGTCAGAGAATGCAGAAGGCATTTGGTTATACCTATGAATCTTTGAGGGATGCCATTTTACCGATGGCAAAAAATGGTGGTGAGGGAACGTCCGCCATGGGCATTGATACGCCACTTGCTGCACTGGCAACCGATCATCAGCCATTGTTTAATTACTTCAAGCAGTTATTTGCACAGGTTACCAACCCGCCGATCGACTCTATCCGTGAAAAAGTGGTGACTTCCACAACCGTATACATCGGAGAGGATGGCAACCTTCTGGAAGAAAAAGCCATTAACTGTCAGGTGTTAAAGGTCAATAATCCGATCCTTACGAATACCGATCTGATGAAAATTAAAAATATGAAAGTGGACGGATTTAAGGTAGAAGTAATCCCGACTACCTATTATAAGAGCACAAGCCTCGAAAAAGCCATTGAGCGTCTCTTCGTGGAAGCAGACCGGGCATACAGGGAGGGCGCAAACATTTTGATCCTGTCTGACCGTGGTGTCGACGAATACCATGTGCCGATCCCATCACTGCTTGCAGTGTCCGCCCTGCAGCAGCATCTGGTCAAGACAAAAAAGAGAACGGCAGTCGCCATGATCTTAGAGTCCGGCGAGCCGAGAGAGGTACATCATTTTGCAACACTGTTAGGTTATGGTGCCTGTGCGATCAACCCATATCTGGCACAGGATACCGTAAAACAGTTAGTGGATGAGCATATGTTAGACAAAGATTACTATGCGGCAGTGGATGATTACAATGCAGCGATCTTAAATGGTATTGTAAAGATTGCTTCCAAAATGGGTATTTCCACGATCCAGTCTTACGAAGGTTCCAAAATCTTCGAGGCGATCGGTATCGACTCTGACGTGATCGATAAGTATTTCACAAATACCGTGAGCCGCATTGGTGGTATTACATTAAAAGACATTGAAAATGATGTGAACGAATTACATTCTGCGGCATACGATCCGCTTGGTTTAGAGACTGACTTAACCTTAGACAGCAGGGGACGCCACAAAATGAGAAGTGGTGCAGACCAGCACCTTTACAATCCGGCAACCATCCATCTGTTACAGGAATCCACGAAACGTGGGGATTACAACCTGTTCAAACAGTACACGGAGCTTGTGGACAGTGAGGAAAAAGACGGCTGCATCCGTGGACTGATGGATTTCAATTATCCGAAAAAAGGTGTGCCGGTCGAGGAAGTGGAAAGCGTTGACTCTATCGTGACAAGATTTAAGACCGGTGCGATGTCCTATGGTTCTATCTCACAGGAAGCACATGAGACGCTTGCTATTGCGATGAACCGGCTTCACGGCAAATCAAACACCGGTGAAGGTGGTGAGGATTACGAGCGTATCGCAAGTAAAAATACCGCAGTGGACAGATGCTCCAAGATCAAGCAGGTCGCATCCGGACGATTTGGTGTCACAAGCCAGTACTTAGTCAGTGCGGAAGAGATCCAGATCAAGATGGCACAGGGAGCAAAACCGGGCGAAGGTGGACATCTTCCGGGCAAAAAAGTTTATCCATGGATTGCAAAGACAAGACTTTCCACACCGGGGGTATCCTTAATTTCTCCGCCACCACACCATGATATTTACTCCATCGAGGATTTAGAGCAGCTGATCTTTGATTTGAAAAACTCTAACAGAGCGGCAAGAATTTCCGTAAAACTTGTTTCAGAGGCAGGTGTCGGAACCGTTGCAGCGGGTGTTGCAAAAGCTGGCGCACAGGTTGTGCTGATCTCCGGTTACGATGGCGGTACAGGTGCTGCTCCGGCAAGTTCCATCCACAATGCAGGACTTCCTTGGGAGCTTGGACTTGCAGAGACACACCAGACTTTGATCATGAACGGACTCCGCAATAAAGTAAGGATTGAGACAGACGGAAAATTAATGAGCGGCCGTGATGTTGCGATCGCAGCGCTTCTCGGAGCAGAGGAATACGGATTTGCAACGGCTCCGCTTGTAACCATGGGATGTGTCATGATGCGTGTCTGTAACTTAGATACCTGTCCGGCAGGTATCGCAACACAGAATCCGGAATTAAGAAAACGTTTTGCAGGAAAACCGGAATATGTGGAAAACTTTATGAAGTTTATCGCAGAGGAACTCCGTGAATACATGGCAAAACTCGGCTGCAGAACCGTGGATGAGATGGTTGGACGAAGCGACCTCTTAAAAGTCCGGGAAGATCTGACCGGACGTGAGAAAGAGATCGATCTTTCCAGAATTTTAAACAACCCATATGCAGGACCGAAGGAGAAAGTAACCTTTGATCCAAAACATGTATATGATTTTGAACTGGAAAAATCAAAAGACGAGACGGTACTTTTAAAACAGCTTGGCTCTGCACTTGCAAACAAACAGCGCAGAAGCATTGATGTGGAAGTGACGAACACAGACCGTTCCTTCGGTACGATTTTTGGTTCCGAGATAACAAAAAAATATGGAACCGGCTTAGAGGAAGATACATTTGTAGTTAAATGTACCGGTGCAGGTGGACAGAGTTTTGGTGCGTTCATTCCAAAAGGACTGACCTTAGAGCTTGTAGGCGATTCCAACGACTACTTTGGCAAGGGACTTTCCGGTGGTAAATTAGTGGTTTATGCCCCGGCAGGTGTAAAATACAAAAAAGACGAGAATATCATCATTGGTAACGTAGCCCTTTATGGTGCAACGAGCGGAAAAGCATTCATCAGCGGTGTGGCAGGCGAGCGTTTCTGCGTGCGTAACTCAGGCGCTTCCGCAGTTGTAGAAGGTGTCGGCGACCATGGCTGTGAGTATATGACAGGCGGACGTGTCGTAGTTTTAGGTAAAACTGGCAAAAATTTTGCGGCTGGTATGAGCGGCGGTATCGCTTATGTGTTGGATGAGGATAACGACCTTTACACCCGCATGAACAAAGAGATGGTATTTTCTGAGGAAGTATCCAATAAATACGATGTTATGGAATTAAAAGACATGATCAAAGAGCATGTGGCATTTACCAATTCCGAAAAAGGTAAGGAAATTCTGGATAACTTCAGTGAGTATCTGCCGAAATTTAAGAAAGTAATCCCGTATGATTACAACCGTATGCTGATGGCTATCGTTCAGATGGAGGAGAAAGGTCTCTCATCCGAACAGGCACAGATCGAAGCATTCTATGCGAATACGAGAGGTTGATCGTCAGTAGGGAATACGAAAAGAAAATGGAGGAAATATCATGGGAAAACCAACCGGATTTATGGATTATAAAAGAGAGACATCGGTGAGTGAAGCACCATTGGAGCGTATCAGAAATTTTAACGAATTCCACACACCACTGTCAAAGGAAGAACAGCAGATACAGGGCGCACGCTGCATGAACTGTGGCGTTCCCTTCTGTCAGGCGGGAATGAATATCATGGGAATGACGAGCGGATGCCCGTTACATAACCTTGTCCCGGAGTGGAACGATCTTGTATACACAGGGAACTGGGAGCAGGCATACAACCGTCTGAAAAAGACGAACAACTTCCCGGAGTTCACATCAAGGGTATGTCCTGCACTATGCGAAGCAGCATGTACCTGCGGACACTGGGGGGATGCCGTTACCTGTAAGGAAAACGAACATGGCATTATCGAGAACGCTTATGAACAGGGCTATGCGAAAGCAAAACCACCGAGAGTCCGCACAGGAAAGAAAGTCGCAGTCATTGGTTCCGGTCCTGCCGGACTTGCAGTGGCAGACCAGCTGAATAAGCGCGGACACCTTGTAACCGTATACGAGCGCGATGACAGGGTGGGTGGACTGTTGATGTACGGAATCCCGAATATGAAACTGGAAAAATGGGTGATCGACCGCAAGGTTTCCATTATGAAGGAGGAAGGCATTACATTTGTCACAAATACGAATGTCGGCAAAGATGTCAAAGCTGCAAAATTGTTAAAAGAATATGACAGGGTCGTTCTGGCATGTGGAGCCAAAAATCCAAGAGATATCAAGGCGCCGGGCAGAGATGCGAAAGGTATTTATTTTGCAGTGGATTTCTTGAAAGCTACCACAAAAAGCCTTTTGGATTCTGAATTGAAAGACAATCAGTACATTTCTGCAAAAGGAAAAAGAGTGGTCATCATCGGTGGCGGTGACACCGGAAATGACTGTGTGGGCACATCCATCCGTCACGGCGCAGCCAGTGTGACACAGCTTGAGATGATGCCGAAAGCGCCGGATACGAGAGCGGAGAACAATCCGTGGCCGGAGTGGCCAAAAGTCTGCAAGACAGATTATGGTCAGGAGGAGGCGATCGCAGTATTCGGACATGACCCACGTATCTATCAGACCACGGTAAAAGAATTTCTGAAAGATAAAAATGGAAATCTCTGTGGACTTGTCACGGTGAAATTAGAGAGCAAAAAAGACGAGAAAACAGGCCGTATGATGATGGCAGAAGTACCGGGTTCCGAACAGAAAATGGATGCAGACCTTGTACTGATCGCAGCCGGATTCTTAGGAACAGAAAACTATATCGTAAGCGCATTCGGTGTGGACTTAAATGCCAAAACAAACGTCGCAACCGCTGAGGGAGCTTATGCAACCAATGTGAAAAACGTCTTCACCGCAGGAGATATGCACAGAGGACAGTCACTTGTCGTATGGGCAATCCGCGAAGGACGTGAAGCAGCAAGAGAAGTGGATGAAAGTCTGATGGGATATTCATATTTGTCGGTGCAGTAAAACTAAATTATCATTTGTATGTCATTGTCTCAATTTTTTTAGATTATGTAAATTGCATATGATGACAATTTCATATAGTAAAATAGAACTGTTAGTTTTCAGAATTGACTTCTTTATAATTTTGAAAACATAGCAGTTCTTTTTTGTTCTGTTTTCTGCTGTTGAGGGGAGTTGCATTGGGAAAATATTTTTGTTAAAATTAATCCATTAATGAGAAAGGTGAATGTGAAAATATGGAAATACAAATCATTGTTATGAGCATTTTATCATATTTGATTTTATTTAATTGTAGTTTAACATTTCGACTTAATCTTAAAAATAATATAGTGATTACAGCTATGCTTGTGTTTAATATAGTGCTTATTAGGGAATATATAGGTAGTCTATTTGTAATACCAATGTTTACTGTTATAATTTTGTATGTTTGTTATCTGAAAAGACAAGATTGGTTATGGAATGTTTTTTTAACTATAAATGAGCAAATTTGAAAAATTGCACAAAACTACACCACGACCTTTACAAAGGAGTCAAAATCATTGCATTCCCTTGCACATTGATAGAGGGTCAGATATTTTTCCATCTGGATTATGTCACTGATCTTGTGATACCCTGTTTCAAAAGGACAGACTTCGCCAGTTCCAACAACACACATATAGTGTGCAAATGACATAATCAACCAGTATCTTCGGATTCCCTGCGCAGAACGGATTTGATAGCTGTCCAACGCCAGTTTATCCTTACATTGGCGGAAAAACACCTCAATTGACCACCTGCATACGTAATTGTCCAGGATTTCATTTGTGGATAAAGACACATCCATGCAAAGGAAAGCCCTTAGTGCTTTCGGTTTTCCAAATGCTTTTTCAGGATAGCTGAGAAGAACAAGCGCGTTTTCTATACCATTGAGATTTCCTTCATATCGGTACACATAATAGTTTCTGCCTTTGACTGTCACAAGGTCAAAGTTTTTATGTGTTATGGATAGTTCGGCAGCCAGTTCACTTAGCTTCTTTTTCATTCCTGACGGGTACAGCAAACGATTTGTTTTCAAAGCACCAATTGTATGAAATCCTTGTATGGCAAAGGTGTTGATTATTTTTTCAGAAACGTACCAACAGTCACAAAGAAAATAAGACTTTACCGGAGGAGTTGGCAGTTCCCTTGCGATATCCTGAACAATGTCAATTTTAGAAATTGCCTTGTTATACAGCACAAAAGCATAATTCAAAACAATGCCGTTACAGGAAAGCATAACCGAAACTGCCTGATGCCCATAGTCCTGTTTCCCTTTCAAATGAGATTGATGAAAATACGCATCTTCAATCGGATGCAGAGCCTGTGACGAAGGCTTTGTCTTTGAAGCTATCGTATCGTCAACAATACAGAAAACAGGTTTTCTAGTGCGGGCTGCTTCTGAATAAATAATCTCAATGACAGACCTTTTTAATGTATCTGAAAGCAATGATTCATCCCACTTTCCAGAGTTGAGGAAATGGGCAATTGTAGTTCTGTGGCAAGAACTGTTTTTAGCAAAATCCGTGGTTTTTCCATGGTATCCAGAAAGAAAGATGCTAATCAGGATACTCATAAGATGATTGATCATTCGATTGGAATACGATTTGCATGTAACAGTTCAGCCCTCCGGCTGAACTGCATAAAAAATCATTGTAAAAAACGCTGAATTTTTCCTTTTTTATAGGGACTTTTCCACAGTAAACATATTTTTTTGCACAGTTGGAGGATTATAAGAAAGTTCCTACAAAATATGTGCATAACTTTTGGAGATATTCTTGTTTTTTAGCGTTTTAAGCTTTGTTGATCCACATTTTTTCATGATCAGCCTGTGTTATCCACTGTCATTTTGACGAATAGCAGAAACGTCCGGATTCGCTTTTTTCTTCTGTTTCTGATAAAATCATACTATCAGAAACAGAGAAGGGAGGCGGTCATGAATGGGCGGAAATTATGAAAAAGGTTTATACAACCAGCTTATGGAAGTCATGGCACGCCTTGACGCAGTGGAAGAAGATCTTCATGTAGAGAAGATCGAACATAAAAATGATGTTGACCGTCTGAATGCCAAAATAGACTGCCTTACAGAGGAAAACCGGCTTCTCAAAGACGATAATGCCCGCCTGAAAAGCATTATCAATAATGACAGCTCCAACACTTCCCTTCCACCTTTCACCGACCAGAAAGGCGGAAAACCTGCCAACACCTATAACAGCTGCCAGCATACGGGGCGCAAAGCAGGAGGGCAGAAAGGACATAAGGGTACAACCCTTACAAAAGAAGAAGTAGAAGAAAAAATCCGGTCAGGGAAATGCAGACATGAAGTCAGGGAGATCGGAGATCCTTCCAGCCAGAAATATGTTACCAAATATGT
Organism: Roseburia inulinivorans DSM 16841; assembly: GCF_000174195.1. Taxonomy (GTDB): domain Bacteria; phylum Bacillota; class Clostridia; order Lachnospirales; family Lachnospiraceae; genus Roseburia; species Roseburia inulinivorans. The sequence continues at coordinate 88,842 of NZ_ACFY01000003.1, forward strand.
AGTAGACCTTGATGTCACACCAATGGTAACAGAAATACGTATTTATCCGGATAAAAATGGGAAATTCAATATTCCCGATGAATACCGGAGTGATGTGGTTTACGGAACAACTGTAAAAGCACTTTCAACCGTCCTGTACAGTGAAGGTGTCATGTCAAATGACAGGATAGCTGCATTCTTAAATGCTGCCGGAAATGGCGAACTCGGTCTTTCAGCCGGGAGCGTCTATGGATTCTGCAGAAAATTTGCCAGTAATGCCGAAGGAAGTATACAGAATTTAGAAACAGAACTGCTTAATCAGGAAGTGGTATTGACAGATGCCACCACAGTAACGGTCAATGGAGAACAAAATTATGTCCGGAATTTCAGTATAGGAAAGACGGTTATCTATCGTGCCATGAAAAGTAAGGCAATTGATGCCCTGAAAAAAATAGATTTCCTCAAAAAACTTTCAGGAATCCTGGTACACGACCATGAAACGGCATTGTATCATTTTGGAACAGACCACGGTGAATGCAATGTCCATATCATCCGTTATCTGCGTAAGAATACGGAAGAAACCGGGCATGGCTGGTCAGTGCAGATGAAAGACCTGCTCTGTGAGATGAACCGTGAGCGGAAAAAACTCGCAGACATGGGCGAAGTCTCTTTTCCGGAAGAGACCCTGCATGATTATGAGAAAAGATACATGGATCTTATTGCTTCAGGACGCAGGGAAAATAAGCAGCCCGGACGCAGATTTGCCAAGAAGGATGAAAAAGCCCTGTTGAACCGCCTGGAGAAATATATGCACAACCACCTTTTGTTCCTGCATGACTTCCGTGTTCCGTTTGATGATAACATGAGTGAACGTGACCTGAGAAAAGTCAAGAACCGGCAAAAGATGGCAGGAGGGTTTCGCAAAGACAGCGGACATGAAATGTATTGTGCGATCCTGACAATCATAGAAACCCTGAAAAGAAGAAATATGGGGTTAGTAGAAAATGCAAAAAAATTATTTATGGGTGCACCGGCTATATTTTAGCCGGTGCTAAGACTGGTTGTGCAGCCGGAAGGCTGAGCTGTTACAATCAGGATTTTTTATAATATAATTCTTGACAAATTTTGTCAAGAATTATATTATAAAAACAAATATATAGAGGCTGGTTGTTATGATTATCACACGAGAGACAGATTATGCGCTGCGGATTCTGCGCGCTTTGTCGGATGGACACCGACACACAATGAAAAATATCTGTGAGGAGGCAGTCGTACCACAGCAGTTTGCGTATAAGATTATTGCAAAGCTGGCAAAGGGAGGCGTGGTAGATAGTGTCAGGGGAAGCGGTGGAGGCTGTCTGCTGGATTGCGATCTGAGAGAGCTTAGCTTGTACCGGTTGTTGGAAATCATGGGGGATGATGACCGGATCAATGCGTGTATGGCATCGGAGTATGAATGCAGCTGGGAGAAAAAATGCAGGAAGCATTGTGAGATCCGGCGAAAGCTATGCAGAATCCAGATGCAATTACAGAAAGAATTAGACCAGCACAGCGTATATTTTTTGATCCACGGAGATGGATCAGGTAGTTAAAGGTCAAACTAATATCACAAGGTACGTTTGGAATCATCTGAATGGAGAATTTCGAGCGTACATCAAAGAGAAAAGGAGGCACACTATGGGATTTAAAACAACACAGGAACATGAGCTGCTTCGGCAGCAGATTCGCGAATTTGCCGAGACTGAAGTGAAACCCTATGCATTCCAGTGGGACAAGGAAAATTATTTTCCGGCCGAGCAGGTAAAGATGATGGCGCAAAAGGGATGGCTTGGTATTCCTTTTCCCAAGGAGTATGGTGGAATGGGGCTGGATGCACTCAGCTATGCGATTGCAGTAGAGGAACTGTCGCGAACAGATGGCGGATTTGGTGTCATTTTATCGGCGCATGTATCACTTGGCTCATGGCCGATCTATGCGTTTGGCAGTGAGGAGCAGAAACAAAAGTATCTGGTGCCTTGTGCAAAGGGTGAGAAGCTGGCGGCTTTCGGACTTACCGAACCAAATGCCGGATCCGATGCGGGTGGTACGGAGACAACTGCTGTGTTGGAAGGCGATCACTATCTGTTAAACGGAGAGAAAATATTTATTACCAATGGTGGGGAGGCGGATACTTACGTTGTCTTTGCAGTGACGACACCGGATATCGGAACCAGAGGAATCAGTGCCTTTATCGTAGAAAAGGGCTGGAAGGGCTTTGAGTTTGGCGATCACTATGACAAGCTGGGTATCCGGTCTTCTGCGACCAGACAGCTGATCTTTAATGATGTGAAGGTGCCAAAGGAGAATCTGCTCGGAAAAGAAGGACAGGGCTTTAAAATCGCAATGGCAACGCTGGATGGCGGACGCATCGGAATCGCATCTCAGGCGCTGGGTATTGCGCAGGGTGCGTACGAGAGTGCTGTTGAATATGCAAAGGATCGCATTCAGTTTGATAAGCCGGTAGCATTCCAGCAGGGCATTTCCTTCAAGATCGCAGATATGGCGACTAAGATCCGCTGCGCAAGATTTTTGGTTTATTCAGCCGCAGAGCGAAAGGAGGAACATGAGCCTTATGGAATGGAGGCAGCTATGGCGAAAATGTATGCCTCTGACATCGCTTTGGAGGTATGTAATGATGCCGTACAGATTTATGGAGGCGCCGGATATCTGAAGGGTACAGATGTAGAACGCATGTACCGCGATGCCAAGATTACGACGATTTATGAGGGAACGAATGAGATACAGCGTGTTGTGATCGCAGCAAATATTCTGGGCAAGGAGCCAAAATCAGCAGCAGCTTATGGTATGCCTAAGAAAAAACAGCCGGTCACAGGTGCGAGAAAACGGATGATCCTCAAGGAAGGCACAGCGGCGGAGAAGGTCGCACAGCTGGTGGAGAATCTGAAGAACGACGGACATGATTTCAGCGTTGGTATTGATATAGATACACCGATCATACGTGCGGAACGTGTCGTCAGCGTCGGAAAGGGAATCGGAGACAAGAAGAACATGAAGCTGGCAGAGAAGCTGGCAAAGGCTGCCGGGGCGGCACTCGGATCTTCGCGGCCGGTGGCTGAAACCTTGCGTTATGTACCGTTAAACCGCTATGTCGGCATGTCGGGACAGAAGTTTGTTGGAAATCTCTATATTGCATGTGGAATCTCCGGTGCAGTCCAGCATCTGAAGGGAATCAAGGAGGCATCTACGATCGTTGCGATCAATAAAAACGGCAATGCGCCGATTTTTAAAAATTGCGATTATGGAATCGTGGGTGATCTGAATGAGATCCTACCGCTTCTGGCAGAGGCACTGGGAACCGGCGAGAAGCAGCCGGCACCTCCGATGGTCAAGATGAAACGGCCGACACCGAAGAAGGAGAAGCCTTCCTACAGCACCTATGTATGTCTGGGCTGTGGTTACGAGTACGATCCGGCGATCGGAGATGAGGACGCAGAGATATTACCGGGCACGCTGTTTGAAAAACTTCCGGAGGATTGGGTATGTCCTGAGTGTGCAGAGAAGAAGACAGGCTTTATCGAAGTAAAGCCTTGACAGTGAGAACCGATAAGATGAACGATTGTAACTGTGCAGAAGGAAACTGTGAGGATACCAAACAGTTACGAATGGTTATAAAGGATAGGAGGGTTTATTATGCATAGTGTAAGAAAAGTGACAGATGATCTGTACTGGGTAGGAGCCAACGACCACCGGCTGACGTTGTTTGAAAATATACATCCGATTCCGCAGGGTGTGTCCTACAATGCCTATTTGCTGAAGGATGAGCAGACAGTATTGTTTGATACGGTAGACTGGTCGGCATGCCGCCAGCTGCTGGAAAATCTGGACTATTTACTGGGGGACAGGCAGCTGGATGTATTGCTGATCAATCATATGGAGCCTGACCACGGCGCCTCGATTGAGGAGATTCTACTGCGCTATCCGAAGTGTAAGGTGATCAGCACAGAAAAGGCATTCATGTTCATGCGTCAGTTTGGATTTGATATTGATGAACATGAGCTGATTGAGGTCTCAGAGGGAGACACTTATTGCTTTGGAGCACATACCGTGACCTTTGTGTCAGCACCTATGGTACATTGGCCGGAAGCGATGGTGACACTTGATGTGACAAACGGTGTATTGTTCTCAGCAGATGCGTTTGGTTCTTTTATCGCTTTGGACGGCAAGCTGTTTAATGACGAGGTGAACTTTGACCGGGACTGGCTGGATGAGGCGCGAAGGTATTATACCAATATTGTCGGAAAATATGGTCCACAGGTACAGTTATTGCTTGGAAAAGCGGCGGCTGTACTCGACAAAATTAAAATCATATGTCCGTTGCACGGTCCCGTATGGCATACGGAGCTTGGTTATATCATTGATAAATACCAGCATTGGAGTACCTATACACCGGAGGATAGCGACGGTGTCATGGTCGTGTACGCATCCATGTATGGGAATACAGAATCAGCGGCACAGGCATTGGCAGCAAAGCTGGTGGAGCGAGGCGTGAACAATGTCAGGGTATATGATGTGTCGAATACGCATGTGTCTTATCTGATTTCCGAGACATTCCGCTGCAGTCATATTGTGCTGGCTTCCGTGACGTATAATCTTGGCATTTATCCGGTGATCAAGAACTATCTGGAGGATATGAAGGCGCTGAATCTTCAGAACCGTACATTTGCGATTGTTGAAAATGGCTCATGGGCATGCAAGTCCGGTGACCTGATGCAGAAGTTTTTAGATGAAGAAATGAAGAATATGACCGTGCTGAATGAGCGCGTCAGCCTGTCATCCGCACTGTCTTCTGAAAAAGAGGCAGAGCTTGACTTCATGGCTGATGCGATTGCAGACAGTGTGAAGTCTGCTAGTGAAACATAACCGGAAGGCGTATCCAAGAATGGCGTGGACTGAATTGTTGGCGAAAAACGTAACAGTTCAGTTCGCGCCTTTTGAAAATCTGACTGACGGCGTTTTCCACTGCTGCGCATTTAGCTTTGCTCATAATCGGATGCCCACCTCATCATCTGAGAAATGTGCTCATTCATACAAGGCAGATGCATTCGTTTTTTAAGCCATGGCTGAACTGTTACATTTGCATAAATCTAATTTTTTAAACTGGTTGTATATGAATGTTGAATGATGTATAGTATTTGCAGGAGACACCTTCTTTCGTGAATGCTGTAAATGTTAGTTTTGGCACTTCCATTATACAACACAATCGAACTCAAGGTGTCTTTCTTTTATGCAAAATCACGAACTTGCTCATTTATAGTTGAACAAAATCGCTGCGCGATGGCCTGCCAAGGCTGTGGCGCAGCTTTCTTTTTCTCAATAATAAAATAGGCAATGGCAATTCTTACCAGTATTTGATATTGTAAAGTTACCACACAAAACAATTCAATACAGAAAGACACCACTGCCTATGAAAAGAATACCATTTGACCGCTTTTCTGACAAGCGGTTTTATTATGCTAATGCACCTCCATGTAAGCAGGGTTTTTCATTAACTACTGATTTTACATGGAGGATTTTATTATGTACGAAGAAATTTTTAATCAGATTCAATCTGCTGCGAATAAACGGAATCTCAAGGATTCCACGATTCATGCATACTGTACCAGTGTTGCTCATTTTTTGAACCACACAGCCAAGGATATAGATGCATTAACAACTGACGATGTTGATATATTCCTAACTGAAAAGAAACTTTCCGGGATTTCACCAGAAACATACAATCACTACCATTCAGGAATCCGCTTCTTTTACAAAAAAATATTGAAGAAGAATTGGGATGATGATGACATACCTCGTATGAAAAGGGACAGGAAGTTACCAACGGTGCTTACAAAAACAGAAATATCAGCTATTCTTGATGCTACGCCAAATCTGAAGCACAAAGCTATGATTGCTACTATGTATTCAGGCGGACTTCGTGTTTCAGAAGTCACACATCTTCATTATGATGATATTTCACGCACGAAAAAAACATACACATCCGTGATGGGAAAAGTCGCTCTGATCGTTATACTTTGCTTGCAGACCGGACGCTCGAAATATTGACAGAATACTGGTTTCAATGTGGCAGACCAAGAGGGATTTTGTTCCCAAGTTCATGGACAGGGGATTATCTTACAAAAGATAGTGTCATTCAGTTTTTTCGTGAAAGTGCCAAAAGAGCAGGCATTCAGAAACACGTCTCCACGCATTGTTTACGTCACAGCTTTGCAAGTCATCTGTTTGAATCCGGCTGTGATGTAAAATATATTCAAGCGCTTCTGGGACATCGTGATCCAAAATCAACAGAGGTTTATCTGCATGTAAGCAATAAAACTCTGCTTGGAATTAGGAGTCCATTTGATGAGATGGGCGGTGAATGATTATGGAGAAATCATGTACGATACAAGATGTATTTGAACGGTTTTATCCTTCTTATGAAAAGAGGAATAGCCCTCCTGCTCATCATAGAAAAACAGCTTATCATATCATGAACTGTAAAACAGGCGCTTTTGGTGTAAACATCAGTGTTTGTGAGGACTGCGGATGTATCAGCATTCATAATAACTCCTGCAGAAGCAGATGCTGTCCCATGTGCCAGGAGTTTCCGAAAGAGAAATGGATTGATGCACAAAAAGAGAACGTACTTGATGCACCCTATTATCATGTAGTATTCACAGTTCCTGAGGAATTGAATCCTATCATTTATAGCAATCAGAAACTTTTGTATGATGCACTGTATCATGCTGCATCATCCACTCTGGACGAGCTGGCGAAAGATTCAAAGTATCTGGGAGCTGACATCGGATATATCTGTATTCTTCATACATGGGGTTCTGCAATGAATTATCATCCTCATATCCATACAATTGTTCTTGGTGGCGGACTTGATAAGGACAGCAAATGGAAAGATACCGGTGGGAAGTTTTTTCTCCCGTATGGGGTCATTGCAAAAGTGTTCCGTGGGAAATATTTGTGCGAATTAAAAAGCCTGTGGAATGATTCAAGGCTTGAGTTTCATGGTACAGCGGAGAAATATCAAAACCACTATTGCTTCAAAGGACTTCTCGATGAGTGCTATAAAAAAGACTGGGTTGCTTATTGTAAGGAAACATTTAATCGAGCACAGTCAGTCATAAATTATCTTGGAAAATATACTCACAGGATAGCAATCAGTAATCATCGGATCAAGTCCATGACGGAAGCAACTGTTACATATGCTGTAAAAGACTATAAAAACAAAGGTCAGTGGAAAGAGAAAACAGTTCCGGGCGAGGAATTCATCCGTCGATTTTTAATGCATGTTCCTCCCAAACGATTTGTCAGAATCCGGCACTATGGTCTGCTATCATGTAGAAACAAGAGAAAAAAGATAACTCACTGCAGAAACCTGCTTGGATGTAAGAAATACATTTCTACATTAAAAAATCTAAATGCAGTAGAAATGATAAGGGTTTTATATCACATCGATGTATGCAAATGTTCTTCTTGTGGAGGGAATATGGTATCACCCCGCAAAGATAAATACAGTTCTTCTTTTCGTGCACATATGAGATGTTAAGATCTACAATTGCATAGAATAAATGACTTCCTCATAGGAGGTTTGTTTGTCATGCCTGAAATTGATTTCTTGAATAAAAAAACTTTTACCAAAACATCCGGTATGATAAACTTAAGGAAAAGAGCAACGATTGAATCCCCATAGCTATCGGCTAAAGGGACGCGACTTTGTTCACCAAGGTAAAATCGAAATTGATGTAAACGAAAGGGCAGTTTTTATCAGAACTCAAGGCTGCTTTTTCGTTTACACCAACTCCGATTGTTTCCTTAACAGTTTATAAGGTATTAGAATGGAATATGGAGTCATATATGAAAAATTAGAAAAGGTTTATTTAAATATTTAAAAGGATATTTTTCTGTAATAAAGTGGTCGATTCCTTTTTCATGGAAAACATCTCCGTGTTATACTATGATTCGGATAGGAGGTGCAATATGTGTTCCGGTTACGTTATATGTTTGGAGTCTTGATTTGTTTAATCATCATAATGACCTTTGCATGAAACAATATAGATGATATCGTCTTTTTCGTAGTAAACAATTCTGTTCGTATCATCAATTCGTCTGCTCCATAGACCACTTAAATTTTCCTTTAGAGGTTCAGGCTTTCCAATGCCTTCAAAGGAATTTCGCTGGATATCTTTGATAAGTCCATTAATTCTTTTTAGAGTTTTCTTATCCTGTGTTTGCCAGTACAAATAATCGCTCCATGCTCTATCTTCCCATAACAACCGCATTATTCTACCTCTATCAATTCATGCTCTGCAAAATTGGCTCTACCGTTTTTTATGTCGTGTACAATATTTTCCAGATAACGGATATTGCTCTCGGAATAAAATGGATCTACCGATACCTCAAAAGGAATACGTTTTTCTCTGCCTACCTTTTTTGCAAATATAGTAAATGCTGCACTCATGGAAAGACCTAGTTCAGAACATACTTGCTCCATGCTTTTTTTTAACATCTGCATCCAATTTAAAATTAACATTAACTGCTTGTGCCATATACAACACTCCTTTCTACTTGTTTACAAATTGTAATTTCGTCTTGCAAATTAGCTTTTATATTTATAGTATATGCATATTTAAAGAAAATATCAAGTAAAATTCTTTAAAATTACTTTGTGCTAAGTATGGGAGTTGCATTGGGAAAATACTTTTGTTAGAATAAATCTATTGAAAAGAAAATACAAAGATGGTATTTGAATGATTTCGGAAAGAGGGGGATTTAGAAATGGTTAAATACTTAGAAGCAGCAGAATGTATTTGCCTGGCAATATCTGTTTGCAATCTTATTGCAGTAGGTTTTACAATGAAAAAACAGAAATCTATTAATAAAATAATGTATTTTGTTAATAATCTTGGTATTGTTGTGTTATCAAATCTTATTGTTTGGACGGAAGGCTGTTATGTGGATGAAAATAATTTAAGTGGCAGCGCAATTACGTTTATTTTGAACATTTGCAACATCGTATTTTTTATTGCGAGTAGTATGATGGGATTTAAATGCGAGAAGGAAGAATAAATCTAAAGAGCAGTTCGGATAGTACTATAAGCTTTTTTCATTTCTTTAGTTAATAGTTAAAATAGCAATTGTCATGCATACAATAGTTGAAATAGACGATTTTAAGTTGAGAAAAAGAAGGAAATGGATATAATACAGAATAATAATTTGAGGAGAAGTGTATTGCGTATGGAGGAAAAAAGAAATATTTTAAAGAATTTCGTCGATAAAATGGAAAAACTCTTTGGAAAATCATTAAAAAAACTAATTTTATATGGCTCGTATGCAAGGGGAGACTATAAAGAAAATTCTGATATAGATATTATGATTTTAACTTCTATGTCAGATGATGAAATACGCGATATTGAAAATCAAGTATATGATATTGCCTATGATTATCAGTTATCGGATAATGTTATGATAAGTGTTAATATAAAAAATGCAGATCATTATAATTATTGGCTTGGAGCACTTCCTTATTATGATAATGTAGAAAAGGAGGGGGTCGTACTTGTCGGATAACAGACGTGAGAGTTTATGTAATTACCGGATGGCAGCAGCACGGGAAACTTTACAGGTGGCACAGGAATGTTTTGAAGGAAATCATTATAAAGATGCTATTAATAGATCTTATTATGCAGCATTTTATGCTGTGAAAGCAGTGCTGGCACTGGAGGAGAGAGATTTTAAAAGGCATAAAGATGTGATGGCATACTTTAATCAAAAGTATGTGGCGGCAGATGTTTTTCCAAGAGATATTGGACGTAAACTTGCCAGATTGCAGCAGAACAGATAGGATATACACAGGAAGTCGTTGCTTTAATAGCAGATTATTTGGAAAAGAATTTATAAAAAAAAAGAAGAGAATGGATATAATAGATACAATAGTTATGGATTGAAAAATTTCTGAAAGAAGGTACTTTAAAAATGGTTAGATATTTAGAAATGATAGTGTATATTTGTCTGGCAATATCTATTTGTAATTTTATTGCGATAGGCGTTGCATTGAAGAAAAAAGACCAATTTTTAAAATAATGTATTTTATTAATAGTCTGGGAGTTGTTGCTATATCAAATCTTCTTGTCTGGATGGAAGGAGTGTATGTGGATCAAAATAATTTGAGCGGTAGTGCAATTACCTTTGTGTTAAATATTTGTAATATCATATTTTTTATTGCGAGTAGTATGATGGTGTTTAAATGCCGGAAGGCAGACTGAAAAGCTGATAATATGTGTTTTGAAATTTGATAGATATGCCTCAATTGGGCAGGAGACAGTTTATGAAGAATAAATTATGTATGTTATTTGCAATTGTTTTATTGATCGTTGGTGGATGCAATGAAAAGTCACAAAATTATTTTATAGGGACAATTTTGAAAATAACAGATAATTATTTTATTGTAAGTCCGGATGATTCGGAACCAATTAGGGAGATTGGTGATATGATATTAGTTCCGAAAGAAGTGGTATCAGCGAATGGAGTCCTAGAGCTGGCAGTTGGTGAGCGTATTCAGGTGGTTTATAATGAAATGGAACTAACGGATGAAGGGGTAATCGTAGACATTGTTTATGCAATATACAAAGAAAATGATTTAGAAGGTACTCAGGAAAAATGAAATTGTAAAGAATAAGTGAAAAAAATGATCATAGAGAAAAAGCCAAAGTCTAACGACTTCTCTTTTTCTCTTTTTTTATGAGCTTTAGCTTGTTTTGTTATACAAAAAATCACCTTTTCGCTAACATAGAATTGTTCAGGATACTATTTAACGAAAGGAAGAATTAGATCGAGAATCAACTAGTTCCAAAATGGAACCAGTTCTTATGAGCATGCAGGATTGGGTAGATCAGACCAATCAGTTTTTGAGCAACAACAGACGTAAGGTTCTGGAGGGTAAGGGAAAGATATATTTTAAAGGCGAATAGCAAACAGCCAATGAGGTAAACTAGCGACGCTGCTTTTTCTCTTTTTTTACACTGTATCCAAAAGTTCCAAGCTTCCTGCCGAGCAGGAAGTATTCGCCGTGGGAGTAAGTGACAAGTCCGCTTTTGTTTAATTCGAATTTTCCCTTCTCGTCGAGCAGGGTATCGTCGATGGTCACACCAACAACATCCGCAAGGATCATGGAGTGACTGCCGAGAGGTTTGATCTCACGGACTTTACATTCGATATTCACAGGGCTTTCCGCAATTCCGGGTGCATGGATGTGTTTTGAAGCGAGGGGCGTCAAATGCATTTCTTTAAATTTGTCGACATCACGGCCGGAGCGGACTCCACAGTAGTCCGTAGCTTTCACCAGTTTTTCGGTTGTTAAATTGATCACAAACTCGCCGGACTCCTCGATCAGGTGATAAGAGTAGCGCTCTGGGCGGACGGAGATCGAGACCATCGGCGGATTGGTGCAGACCGTCCCTGCCCATGCGACAGTAATAATATTCGGTTTTCCATCTAATTCCGGTCTCTCACACAGAGGATCGTGCGCTGTGGAACTCTGGCAGCTCACCATGACCGCAGGGAGCGGATAGAGCATATTTCCCGGTTTCCAGTTCTGTTTTGCCATATTTTATAATTCCTTTATCTAAAAATAAATGGATGTAATATCCATAACGGATTTGCGATATATAGCCGGATATTACTTCAAAAGCATATCCATCAGATACGCATATACATCTTCGTTCAGATTTTTCCAGTTGTTGCAGATTGCTTCTGCCTGTGCACGGTTTTTGACGCTTAACGTCAGATCAATGATGTTTGTGTTGTGTTCTCGGTACTGGCAGCGCACGGCGTAGTCCTGATTTGGCGTTTTATAATAATCTGCCAGAATGGAATTGTCATTTCGAAGCTGAAGCTTGTTTTTTTCCAGAAAAGCCATCGTGTCGTGTTCGATCGCATCGGAAATCTTGTCTTTGAAAAACTCCAGCGTCTCTTTTCCGGCAGCAGTGATGGTGTACTGGGTGTTACTGTGCGTGGATTCTGTACGGATCAGATCGGCGTCGACCAGATCGCTGATGACCTGCTGGACACGGAAATAATCAGTGTAGTCCTGTTCGAGAAAAAAGTTCGAAATCTGTGTATTGGTCAAAGGAAAATCAACTTTATCCAACATGTTTAAAATTGTTAATTTATATATGGTAAATGGTTCGGCCATTTATATACACCTCTTTCTTTTATGTGGGTATTAGACGATTGCAAAACTCTGATTCAAGTTGAGAATATTGTGAAGAATTAACAAAATTTTCGAAGACACGCTTTCGCTATGTGTCGCTCGCAACAGTACTAAGAACTCATATCCTGTATTTCATTCCTGATAAATCAGAATGAAATACAGAATATGATTTCTAAGGACTGGCGGCTCCCCAATGTCTTCTCAAGCTTTTGTCAATTCTTCACAATTGGCGCTACTTTAATTATGAGTTTTGCAATCGCCCATATCCGTTATTGATATAGCTTTCCCTGCCATGTATCACGCTCCCGGAAGCGCTTGTATATCGTATTTAAGACACGCTTTTTATCCGTGCTCCACAGCGGCGCGATCAGAAGGGAACGTGGACCGTCACCTGTGAGGCGGTGAATCACCATTTCCGGTGGAAGGTGTTCGATACAGGTCACAACAAAATCGCAGTATTCCTCAAGGGAAAAGACTGGAAAAGGCGCTTTTTTATAGAGCAGAGCCAGATCGGTATTTTTCAGTACATGGAGAAGCTGCAGTTTTACGCCGTCTACCGGAAGATGTGCAACAGCGTCTACCGATGCAAGCATCATTTCTTCCGTCTCACCGGGCAATCCGAGGATCAAATGCGTGATAACGGAAAGACCACGATCTTTCAGGGCATCCACCGCAGACAAATACTGCTCATAAGTGAAACCGCTCCGGATCTGCCGCAGCGTATCGTTGTGAATGGATTGCAGACCAAGTTCTATCCAGACAGGTTTTTGACAGTTCAGTTCGGAGAGCAGATCGAGCACTTCGGGTGGGAGACAGTCACAGCGTGTTGCGATGGAGAGTGCAGCAATATCCGGCTGTGCGATCGCCTCCGTAAAAAGTTCTCTTAAATAGGAAACGGGAGCGTAGGTATTCGTGTATGCCTGAAAATAGGCGATAAACTTTTTACAGTTACTTTTCCTGCGGATACGTTCTTTCGCCTGCGTGATCTGTTCTGTGACAGAGAGGGAAGGGGCAGTGGCAAAATCGCCGCTTCCACCGGCGCTGCAAAAAATACAGCCGCGCGAATCCAGTGTCCCGTCACGGTTTGGACAGGTCATCCCGCCGTTTAAGGACAGGCGGTAGACTTTTTCGCCAAACGTCTGTTTTAGATAATGGTCAAGGGAAAAATATGGTTTGTCTCCCCAGAATTTTTTATCTGACATATCCATGTTTATTTTACGATGTGGGATTTTACTGCCTGGCTTACCACCTCTGCAACACGCGGGTCGAAAGCTTCCGGCATGATAAATTCATCGTTTAATTCCTCGTCGGAAACAAGATGTGCCAGAGCTTCGGCAGCGGCAAGCTTCATTTCCTCAGTGATCTGTGTGGCGCGTCCCTCCAGGGCACCTTTGAAAATGCCAGGGAATGCGATCACATTGTTGACCTGGTTCGGGAAATCACTTCTTCCGGTTCCGACAACTCTTGCGCCGGCTGCCTTTGCAACGTCCGGCATGATTTCCGGTACCGGATTTGCCATTGCAAAAAGGATGGAGTCCTTATTCATGGAGGCAACCATTTCAGGAGTTACGATATTTGGAGCAGAAACTCCGACAAAAATATCAGCACCCTTTAATGCATCTGCGAGTGTGCCGGAAGCATTTTCTAAATTTGTCACTTCGGTCATCTTTTTCTGCATCCAGTTTAAATCCGGGTAATCTTTTCCGATGATACCCTGGCGGTCGCACATGGTCACATGTCTGAAACCGTAAGTGAGGAGCAGTTTTGTGATGGCAATACCCGCAGAACCGGCACCGTTGACAACAACTTTACAGTCTTCTTTGTTCTTGCCTGTGACACGCAGACCGTTGATGATCCCGGCAAGGACAACGATGGCGGTGCCGTGCTGGTCATCATGGAATACCGGGATATCGAGCATTTCCTTTAAGCGTTCCTCAATCTCAAAACAGCGTGGAGCGGAGATGTCCTCCAGATTGATTCCGCCGAATGCCGGAGCGATATTTTTGATGGTTGCAATAATCTCTTCGGTGTCCTGGGTGTCTAAACAGATCGGGACAGCGTTCACATCGCCGAACTCTTTGAAAAGCACACATTTTCCCTCCATGACAGGCATAGCGGCATATGGTCCGATATTGCCAAGTCCTAAGACGGCACTTCCATCGGAAATGACGGCAACGGTGTTTGCTTTCATTGTATAAGTGTAGGCAGCCTCTTTATCTTCTGCAATGACTTTGCATGGCTCGGCGACTCCCGGCGTATATGCAATCGCAAGGTCTTCTCTGGAATTGACCTTTGATTTTGCGATAGTTTCTAATTTACCATTCCACTCTTTATGCATGGCTAATGCTTTGTCTTTTAAATCCATGATATGAACTGTCTCCTTTATGTAAATGTTTGTTTTAAAACTCTGAAAGTAATGATAACATTTCCTTTTTTATTAATCAAGAAAATTAGGACTTCCTATTTCGTAAAAAGTGTTGTATAATAAATCGCAGTTATAGATTCATTTAGTCGATTCAGACGTTGTTCCCAAATGATACAATTATGATTAAGGAGTCATTGAATGAGAGAAAAATATGAAAGCTTATCAGCAACGGTTTTGCGTGATTTAGCAAAATCAAGAGGAATTAAAAGCACTTCTACAATGAAGAAAGCGGATCTTGTAGAAGCGATGCTTGCAGAGGATGCAAAGAAAGAAAAAGAAAAAGCGGCAAAAGGATCAGAGAAAAAAACGGAACAGCCGGCTGCTTCCGAGAAACCGGAGAGAAAAAGAGCAGATTCAGCAGAATCAGCCAAAGAGGGATCAAAAGAGGGAGAGCGTGAGGAAGCAAGCCAGGATGATACGATCAAGAATCTTGACAGCGGAATCACTGTGAATGGAATTCTTGAGGTTATGCAGGATGGATTCGGATTTATCCGTTCCGACAATTATCTGCCGGGGGAGAATGACGTTTATGTGTCTCCATCCCAGATCCGTAAGTTCAATCTGAAAACAGGTGATATTATCTGTGGTAACACAAGAATCAAAACACAGCAGGAGAAGTTCTCTGCATTATTATATATTACAACGATCAACGGTTATCATCCAAGCGTGATCCAGCAGAGAAAGAATTTTGAAGATCTTACACCGATTTTCCCAAATCAGAGAATCCGTTTGGAGAGACCGGGCAGCAGTGTTGCGATGAGAATCGTGGATCTGATCTCGCCAATTGGTAAAGGACAGCGTGGTATGATCGTTTCCCAGCCGAAAGCAGGTAAGACAACTCTGTTAAAAGAGATTGCAAAATCGGTTACAGCATCTAATCCGGACATGCATCTGATCATTTTACTGATCGATGAAAGACCGGAGGAAGTTACCGATATCAAGGAAGCGATTGAAGGGGATAATGTAGAAGTTATTTATTCTACATTTGACGAATTACCGGAACATCATAAGAGAGTATCTGAGATGGTCATTGAGCGTGCAAAACGTCTCGTGGAGCATCATAAAGATGTCATGATCCTGCTCGACAGTATCACACGTCTTGCAAGGGCATACAACCTCACAGTTCCACCAAGTGGACGTACGTTATCCGGTGGTCTTGATCCGGCAGCCCTTCATATGCCAAAACGTTTCTTTGGTGCAGCCAGAAATATGAGAGAGGGCGGAAGCCTTACCGTTCTTGCAACAGCACTGGTAGATACCGGAAGTAAGATGGACGACGTTGTGTTCGAGGAGTTTAAGGGAACTGGTAACATGGAACTTGTACTCGACCGCAAGCTTTCCGAAAAACGTGTATTCCCGGCAATCGATATTGTAAAGTCAGGAACCAGAAGAGAAGACCTGCTGCTTGACCCGGATGAGTTAGAGGCAGTGGAGATCATGCGCAAGGCTTACAATGGTATGCGTGCAGATGAGGCAGTGGAGAATATTTTAAATATGTTCGCCCGCACAAAGAATAATAAAGAATATATCGCAATGGTAAAGAAAAATAGAATTATTTAAAAAAATATCTTGATTTACTATGATGCGTATGCTATACTTTAAAAGCTGTTTATCGGGATAAAGAATCTTTTACAGATTCTGGACAGTTTTTATATCGTGTATATTCTTGCAGTAAGTGCCATATGCGAATCGGGTATACGGGCATAAAGAATATAGAACAAGCGCAACAAATCAACGATAAGAATAGAAGAGGTGAAAATCATGAGAGAAGGAATCCATCCAGATTATTATCAGGCAACTGTTACATGTAACTGTGGAAATACATTTGTTACAGGATCAACAAAGGAAGACATCCACGTTGAGATCTGTTCTAAATGCCATCCATTCTACACAGGTCAGCAGAAAGCTAACAGAGCTGATGGTCGTATTGATAAGTTCAACAAGAAATACGGTATCAACAAATAGAAAAAAGTGGTTACAGATAAGGTTGAGGTTATTAAATCTCAACCTTTTTTAGAACATGGAAACTCTATGAGAAAGACATGGTTATTTAAATGAAATATTCAGGAATTGGCGGACAGGCTGTCATGGAAGGCGTGATGATGAAGAATCAGGAAAAGTACGCTGTTGCAGTGAGAAAGCCTGACCATGAGATTGAAGTGAAGGTTTCAGAATATACTGGGATCATCAGAAATAAGAAAATAAGAAATATGCCGATTTTAAGAGGTGTATTCAGTTTTATAGAGTCGCTTGTACTCGGAATGCAGACATTGACCTATTCCGCTTCTTTTTTTGTAGGATGAGGAAGTGGATGAGAAGAAAAAAGAGCCGATGACGGAAGAAGAGCGCAGGAGACAGGAGCAGAAAGAGAAGAAACAGGAAAATGCCATGATGGGCGGAACCGTTGTATTATCGATCGTTCTTGCTGTGGCAGTATTTATGATGCTTCCATATTATTTATCGACTCTGTTTCAGAAAGTAATTACATCCCAGTGGGTGATCGCATTGTTAGAGGGAGTGATCCGTCTGGTGATTTTCATCGGATATGTAGCACTTATCTCTCTGATGAAGGATATCCGGCGTGTTTATATGTACCATGGTGCAGAACATAAATGTATTAACTGCATTGAACATGGCATGGATCTTACCGTGGATAATGTGAGAAAAAGTTCCAGATTTCATAAACGCTGTGGAACAAGTTTTCTTTTGATCGTAATGTTAGTCAGCATTTTGTTTTTTATGTTTATCCGCGTGGATTCTCCAATCCTCCGTGTGGTTTTGCGTCTGCTTCTGATCCCGGTGATCGCAGGTGTATCCTATGAATTTATCCGGCTGGCGGGAAGAAGCGATAATGCAGTTGTGAATCTTTTGAGCAAGCCGGGATTATGGCTGCAGGGTTTGACAACAAAAGAACCGGATGATGAGATGATCGAGGTTGGAATTGCCTCTGTGGAGGCCGTTTTTGACTGGAAACCTTATGTGGAAGAAATCCGCCGGGAAATGAAGTAGAAGGGCGTGAGATAAGAATGACATATCGGGAAGCTGTTGCCCATGGAGAAAAAGTGCTGGAGCTGTCGCATATTGCAGATGCGAAAACAGATGCATGGCTGCTGCTGGAAATGGGCTGTAAGATAGACCGTAAATTTTATTATATGCATATGGAAGATGATCTTCCGGATGATCTGCTGAAGGAATATGAACTAGCCGTCAAAAAGCGTGCAGAGCATATCCCGCTGCAGTATATTGTGGGCGAGACGGAATTTATGGGGCTGAAGTTCAAGGTAAATTCCAATGTCCTGATTCCGAGACAGGACACAGAGACACTTGTGGAGGAAGCATTAAAAAAAGGTAAAGCCGGGAATGAAAGTACTTGATATGTGTACCGGTTCCGGTTGTATTATTATCAGTATCTTGCATAACGTTGAGGGCGTGAAAGGATATGCAGTTGATATCTCCAAGCAGGCGGTCAACGTTGCAAAAGAGAATGCAAAACTAAATGAAGTTCCGGTTCTTTTTGAGCGGAGTGATCTTTTTGAGATGGTCACGGAGAAGTTTGACGTGATCGTGTCAAATCCGCCTTATATCCCAACAGATGTGATCCCGCAGCTCATGCCGGAGGTGCAGGTGTTTGAACCGGTTGAGGCGTTAGACGGAAAAGAGGATGGACTTTACTTTTACCGGAAAATCGTGGAACAGAGCAGGGATTATCTGAATCCCGGCGGTTATCTGATGTTTGAGATTGGTTACGATCAGGGAAAAGATGTGTCTGAAATGATGACAGATGCAGGATTTTCCGATGTCTGTGTGAAAAAAGACCTTGCAGGAAATGACAGGGTTGTGACCGGGATGTTGTAGCGGTGTCAGGGCATAGAGATATAAAGAGCGAAACAGAGGAAAATGCAGATTTAGCTGCATTTGACGAACAACAAATGTTGATCAGATTAGAAATGAGGGAGAAATATGTTTGATAAATTAGAGGACTTACTTATCCGTTATGAAGAGTTGATGAGTGAATTAAGTGAGCCGGATGTGGCAAATAATCCGGAACGTTTCCGTAAGCTGATGAAAGAGCAGAGCGATATTTTACCGATCGTGGAGGCTTACAAAGAATACAAACAGTGCAAGCAGAACATCGAGGATTCGCTTGCCATGTTGGAGGAAGAATCTGACGAAGAGATGCGCGAACTCGCAAAAGAAGAGTTAAACGATGCAAAGAACCGTGTCGCAGAATTAGAGAATGAATTAAAAATCCTTCTTTTACCAAAAGACCCGAACGATGACAAAAACGTTATCGTGGAGATCCGTGCAGGTGCCGGTGGAGATGAGGCGGCATTATTTGCGGCAGAGATTTACCGTATGTATCAGCATTATGCAGAGACAAAGAACTGGAAAACAGAGATCATGGAATGTGACGACACCGGAATCGGCGGCATGAAGAGTGTGACATTCATGATCACAGGAGCAGGAGCTTACTCTGTTATGAAATACGAATCCGGTGTACACCGTGTACAGCGTGTGCCTGAGACGGAATCCGGCGGACGTATCCATACCTCTACCATCACAGTAGCTGTGATGCCGGAGGCGGAAGATGTTGACGTACAGATTGATGAGAAAGATATCCGTATCGATGTCTGCCGTGCGTCAGGAGCAGGTGGACAGTGTGTCAACACCACAGACTCTGCGGTTCGTTTAACACATATTCCAACTGGAATCGTGATCTACAGCCAGACTGAAAAATCGCAGATCCAGAACAAGGCAAAAGCGTTTGCGTTGCTCCGTACAAAGTTATTTGACTTAGAGCAGCAGAAAGCACATGATGCAGAAGCTGAACTTCGTAAGAGCCAGATCGGTACCGGTGACCGTTCTGAAAAGATCAGAACCTACAACTTCCCACAGGGACGTGTGACAGACCACCGTATCAACCTGACACTTTACAAATTAGATAAGATCATGAATGGTGATATTCAGGAGATCATCGATGCATGTATCGCAGCCGACCAGGCTGCGAAGCTGGCGAATATGAATCAGGAAGCGTAAAATGCCGGTTCATGAAGAATATCCTATAA
>NZ_ACFY01000002.1 GCF_000174195.1 Roseburia inulinivorans DSM 16841
TTTTCATTACTGAAGATATAGCACTTTAACTGTCCAATAATTTGTACATTTTAATTTGAATCAACAAAAAATTGCTATTTAAATATTTAAACCACAGAAGTTAGAACTATGGTTACACATCGAAAATATTCAATAATGAATTGCTTAGAACATTTCCGCTATTAAAAACGAGTATCAAAATAAGGTCTTTTAATAGGTAGCATAGATATAAAGCGAAAAGCCGTATGCCCGAGTAAGGCAAGTACGGCTTTGTTTAGGGATATAGTGGAAAATGCTTTTCATATTTCTTGATTTTTTCTTAAAATGTGTTTTTTCCGTCTACTATAATCATTTTTTATTTTTTTTTGAAAGTTAAAACCCTGCATAATCATTTGGATTATGCAGGGTTTTCCGTTCCCTATTATAACATACCAAGTAATAACCGGGAACTACAGCCACAACAGATGACTACAAGGAAGCAGCACCATTATAACATACCAAGTAATAACCGGGAACTACAGCAGGAGGCGCAGAGAACACAGCCACACAGGTATTATAACATACCAAGTAATAACCGGGAACTACAGCTATAAAACTGAATAATTCCGATATAATCGGATTATAACATACCAAGTAATAACCGGGAACTACAGCTCATAATGTCCCAACGGTCGCGGGTTTTTCATTATAACATACCAAGTAATAACCGGGAACTACAGCATTTACAGAGGTAGCGGAAAAAGTACATTTTATTATAACATAC
>NZ_ACFY01000001.1 GCF_000174195.1 Roseburia inulinivorans DSM 16841
TCAGTAATGAAAAATCAGCAGGGAAAACCCTGCTGAAGGAGAACAATATTCTCCATATTATATTTTCAATCCGCGTAGTAAAATACGACAATCTTTATTATAAATAATAACGTATGAATGTCAATTGGTAAAAAATATTATTCTATAATATGGATAATATATTGACAAACAGGATATGAAAGAATAATATGAAGATAGGAGGAAAGAAAAATGTATCTGGCACACAAGGAAAATGAAAAAAAGCAGGAATTAACAGTACATTTACTGGAAGCGGGACAGTATGCACAGAGTGAAGGAGAAAAGATAGGAATAGGAACATTAGCTACACTTTGTCTGCAATTGCATGATGCAGGAAAGTTTAGTACTGAATTTCAGGCATATATCAAGCAAGAAGATGATCTACCCAAAAGGGGAGCAGTAAATCATAGCTCTGCAGGAGCTGAATTATTAATGCAGGAATTTAAGAACAGTCCCTATCATTCAGTTCAAGATATGAGGCTTTTGATAGAGCTTATTTCATATACGATTACGGCACATCATGGAATTTATGACTGCATAGATGAAGATGGCGAAGACAAGTTTGAAGTCAGATTGAATGTGGTTGAAAAAGAAAAACTGGATGAAATTGCAAGACTGTGGTTTGAAGAAATGCATTTTACAAAAGATATGTTATGCAGTCAGATGAGAAAGGCATATGGTGAATTCATAACCGCTTTTTTGAAACCATTAAAACAAATCTGTCAGAATGGACAGACAGAAGGCACAGAGAGATTTTTTATATGAGCTGTATGGAACGATTGCTTTTGTCTTTGCAAATCGATTCTGACTGGACAGATACGGCAAGAGCAATGGGTGACAGTATGCTTGATGATAATATGGATACTGCAAACGTATATCAGAAAGCCTTGAAAAATTATCAGCAATATATGGATAAGCTGGAAACAGAAGCAAAGAAAAGTCTCAGAACAGAGAAACAAAAACAAATCTTCGAACTGCGAAAAAAGATTAGAGAAGAATGTATGAATTTCTCAGAGACATCATATGGAATATATCGGTTATCACTTCCGACAGGTGCGGGAAAGACGTTAGCATCTTTGGGATATGCACTGAAAGTGGCAGCAGAGAGAAAAACACCGGAAGTTTCCCATATATTTTACATATCACCATTCATATCCATCACAGAACAAAGCACTGAAGTGATAAAGAAAGCAGTCAGAAACGAAGAATGGGTGATGGAACATCACTCAAATGTCAGCAATTCTGATGAACAGGAGAAGCAGATAGATACTGCATGGAAGGAACCGATTATCTGTACAACTATGATTCAATTTTTGTATACGTTGTTTTCACAGAAAAATAAAAGCATCCGCCGTTTTCATCAATTGAAAAATTCAGTGATTATTGTGGATGAAGGGCAGGCACTGCCGGTGCAGACAATACACACATTTAATCTTATGATGAATTTCTTATGTTATGTATGTCATGCGACTATTATTTTGTGTACAGCCACCCAACCGCAATTGGCATCTGGCAATATAAAAAGAAAGATTCTATATACAGCGCCTAAGGATATGGTCACAGGAGTGTGTGATATTTTTCAGCGTTTTCAGCGTACGAACATCTCTTTTGAAATAAATGAGCCAGACACATTTGAATCACTGGGAGAGAGGATAAGCCATGATTTCCAAAAAGAACGGACAATACTTCTAATTTTGAATAAAAAAGAGACGGTTGGAACATTTTTTGATTACATAAAAGCAGAATTGAAAGATGTGAAGATTTTTTATCTGACAACAAACTTATGTCCGGAACATCGGAGTGATCAATTGGAAAGCATAAAAAATTATCTGAAAAATAGTACAGAAAAAGTTTTGATTATAAGTACAAATCTGATAGAAGCGGGAGTGGATCTGTCAGTCAATCATGTCTATCGTTCACTTGCAGGATTGGACAATATCGCACAGGCGGCAGGTCGTTGCAACCGAAACGGGGAAATGGAGCAGGGGAGGGTTACTGTAATTCAATTAGTTGGAGATGAATTTGAGGTGATTCGAACAGCTCAGAAGAAAACGGAAGAAGTCTGTGAAAAATATAATCAGTCCAATAGTACGGAGAGTATTATTTTCCCAGAGTGGATGGATTGGTATTATGAAATTTATTATAAGGAAGTCAGCAATAAAATGGATTATGATATAGGAAAAGGCGAAACAATATATAAATTATTGAGCAGTGGATTTCCGGGAGAACGGAAACATTTCATCAGACAGGCATTTAAAACAGCAGGAGAAAACTACAGACCGATTCAGGAAGAGGGAAAAACAGTGATAGTTCCATATAAAGAGGGAATGGATATCCTTGAAAAACTGGAAACAGCGCAGACGGTATCTGATAAAAAAGATTATTAAGAAAGATACAGCGTTATACGGTGTCTGTTTATGAAAATAAATTAAAAGAATGCTTACAAAATGGAGTGATAGAAGAAAGCAGGCTTTTACCAGACGTATATGTAGCTAAAAATTATGATATGGAAAAAGGACTGCTCAATGAACTTGTATTACAATATTATTGAAAAAGGGGGAAAGAAGAATGGAAAGAGAAAATGCAATAGAATATAAAGTCTATGGGAAATATGCACTTTTCACCGATCCATTAACGAAAACAGGAGGCGAAAAACTGTCATATCAGGTGCCAACGTATCAGGCATTGAAAGGAATCACAGAAAGTATTTACTGGAAACCTACGTTTACGTGGGTGATTGATGAGTGCAGAGTGATGCATCCAATACGGACAGAGTCAAAGGGAATGCGCCCGATAAAATATCAGGGAGGAAACGATCTGGCATCTTACACATATTTAAAAGATGTAGAATACCGGGTGAAAGCACATTTTGTATGGAATGAAAACAGACTGGATCTTGTAAATGACCGGAATGAGAATAAGCATTATCAAATTGCAAAAAGAATGTTAGAAAGAGGAGGCAGGAGAGATATTTTTCTTGGAACAAGAGAATGTCAGGGATATGTAGAACCCTGTACAGTGATGGAAGGAGAAGGATTCTATGACAATGATGGAAATATTTCTTTTGGAATCATGGTACATGGAATTACATATTCGGATGAAGCAGTCAGGGAGAATGAGAAAAAGCATATGACGATCCGGTTATGGAATGCATACATGAAAGACGGAGTGATTAGATTTCCGGAACCGGAAGAATGTCAGATCAGAAAAGTAGTTGCGGAAATGGAAATGAAAACATTTGACGAAAAAAATTTCTGTGGAATAAGGGAATTTGAAAGGGGGAATCTTTTTGGGCTGGATACAAATGCTTGAAAAAACATATGACGCATGCGAAGCGATTGTGGGGAAAAAGGTAAATGAAGATCCAATCTTACTTCCAATCTCGCATTCTACAGCAAATGCGCAGATAGAAGTGACGATTGACCTAAAAGGTAAATTTATGCCGGCTTTGTCCGGAATCATTCCAAAGGATGGGGAAGATAAAATCACGATTATCCCAGTAACCGAGGATTCGGCTTCACGAAGTAATGGAAGCTGTCCGCATGCATTATGTGACAAACTTTGCTATGTTGCAGGAGATTATTCATTATACACAAACGAGGACAAGACAGAATACTATAATGATTACATTAATAGTTTGAGAAAATGGACAAGCTCTGAATTTTCCAATAAGTGGCTGCAATGTGTATATCTTTATTTGAAAAAAGCTACACTGATTCAGGATTTAATAAAAGCAAAATTATTGGTATTGGCTGAAGATGGTTTTCTGTCCGAAAATGAAAATAAAATTCAGTCAGTTGCCCAAAAAGATGCGATGGTAAGATTTGCAGTATGGGATAATGGAGAAAAACATGAATTGTGGAAAGAGCCGGAAATGTATCACTCTTTTATCGAGTATTACAAGACTAATTTGCATAATTGTAATATAGATTATGTGACGGGTGAAAAGATACAATGTTCTGAAAAACATCCATCGAAAATCAGAAATTCCGGGGATAAAGCAAAGATTTTTTCGGCAAATGATACCTCTGGTTTTACTTACCGGGGAAGGTTCGCGAATCGTGAGCAGGTTGCCAGTATTGGATATGAAACTTCGCAGAAAGCACATAATGCTTTGCGCTGGCTATTAGCAAGGCAGGGAAAATATATAGACGGTGAGATGACTGTGGTGTGGAAGCTTCCACAAAATCTAAAAGAAAAAGATTCTAATCTGGCGTTGGATGTAGTTGATTTATTTGGAGATACACAGGAAACATTTTTGGCAGATTTTGACTGGGCAGCAGAATGCAGGGACGAGGATGACATAGAACTCGACAGAAAATTTGCAGAGAAATTGAATCAGGCGATGGCTGGATACCGGGCAAAACTCCAACCGGATGATGAAGTAATCATTTTGTCGGTTGATGCAGCAACAACAGGAAGGTTAGCTGTTACTTACTATCAGGAAGTTCCGGGAAATGAATTTATAGACAGAGTTCTTCACTGGCATCAGAATTGTACCTGGCCACGATGGATAAAATTACATGAAACAAAAAAATGGGTGTTCATAAATAACACAGCGCCATCACCAAATGAGATAGCACTTGCTGCGTATGGAACAGAACAGGAAAAAGGATATCTGGCATGTAGTGATAAACTGAAAAAAACTACAATCCGAAGAATTTTACCGTGTATTATCGGATTAAGCCCGAAAATACCGGCCGATATTGTGAAAGCTGCTGTAAACAGGGCTTCAAATCCACAGGCATACAGCTCTTTTGTGTGGCAGAACTGTGTGGCGCCGGTGGCTTGTGCAATGATAAAATATAATGAATTTGATGGGAAGGTGAATAGTATGGAGCTAGAGAAAGACAGAAGCTATCTGTTTGGACAATTACTTGCTATCCTTGAAAAAGTCGAGGAGAGAGCACTATATTTACAGGAAAGTAAAACAGATGACAGACTTACCAATGCAAAGAAAATGTGGAATGTGTATACCAGACGTCCGGCAATCACTTATGAAAGACTCTATAGTCATATAGTGAGAGCATATCTGAAACGGTTAAATCCGGGTGCAAGAGCGAAAATAGAAAACGAAATAATGCAGATCATAAATGTTCTTCGGGAAACAGATGGATTCAACAACAATCCTTTGAATGAAAGATATTTACTTGGTTATTACGAGGAAAGAGAAAAATTAATGAAATCAAAAGGCGAAAAGTCGAATGAAGGAGGAGAAGAGTAATGGGAGCATTTACAAACAAAATTGATTTTGAAGTGGTGATTATGGTAAATCATGGAAATCCGAATGGGGATCCATTGAATGGAAATCGTCCAAGAGAAGATTTTGACGGATTCGGAGAGATTTCGGATGTATGTCTGAAAAGAAAAATCAGAAATCGTCTGCAGGATATGGGAGAGAAAATTTTTATACAAAGCGAAGAACGCTGTGATGATGGATGCAAGAGTCTTGCAGACAGGACAAAGACAAATGATGAGATGCAGAAAGCATTGAAAGCAAAGGATAATGAGGCATATGCAAAAGCTGCATGTAAGACGTGGATTGATGTGAGAGCATTTGGACAGGTATTTGCTTTCAAAGGAAATTCCGTATCAGTTGGAGTGAGAGGACCTGTAACAATTCAGTCAGCATTCAGCGTAGATCCTATTGATATTGAAAGCATACAGATCACGAAAAGTGTAAATTCAGAAACAAGCGATAAAAGAGGGGCAGATACGATGGGAATGAAGCATCGTGTTAATTTTGCCATGTATACCGTGAAGGGAAGTATTAATCATCAGCTTGCAGAAAAGACAGGATTTTCAGATGAAGATGCGGAAAAGATAAAAGAAGCGCTCAGGACGCTTTTTGAAAATGATGCATCATCTGCAAGACCGGACGGAAGCATGGAAGTGGTAAGGGTTTACTGGTGGAAACATAATTGCCCGATGGGACAATATTCTTCTGCAAAAGTTCATCGCTTACTGAAAATTGAGAAGAAGACAGAATTTCCAAAAAGTATTGATGATTACGAATTTACATTAAATTCTTTACCAGGATTGGAAGTGGAAATAATTGAAGGAATATAAAGAAGACGATTATCTGATGATCTCCGGGATACAGCATTTTGCGTTTTGTAGAAGACAATGGGCATTGATTCATCTGGAACAGCAATGGACTGAAAACTACAAGACAATGGATGGAAACTTTATGCACAGACAGGCGCATAATGGGGCATTCCACGAGAAAAGAAAAGATATCATCATTTCTCGTGGAATGCCGGTTTTCTCACGAATAATGGGTGTGAGTGGGATTTGTGATATTGTGGAATTTCATGCAGATGAGTCTGGTACTTTGATACGTACATTTGGTGGGAAATATACGCCATTACCGATAGAATATAAAAGAGGAAAACCAAAAGATCATGATGCGGATATCCTGCAGGTAGCTGCACAGGCCATGTGTCTGGAAGAAATGTTGGATTGTACAATTACACAGGGCGCATTGTATTATGGAGAGATAAAGCATCGTGTTAATATTCAGATTACAGAGGGTATCAAGCAGAACGTAAAAGATATGTTTGATGAAATGCATCAATATTATGAAAGAGGTTATACACCAAAAGCAAAAAAGAAGAAAGCATGTTATGTGTGTTCTTTAAAAGATTTGTGTCTGCCGGAACTGGAAAAAACGGGAAATGTTGAAACATACATGAATAATATATTGGCAGAAGATTTGGAGGATAACACATGAAAAAATTGTTGAATACTCTCTATATCACATCCGAGAATAAATATTTATCTCTGGATGGAGAAAATGTGGTGATTAAAGAGGAAGGTGCAGAGCTTGGAAGAATGCCACTTCATAATCTTGAAATGATTGTAACGTTTAGCAGAGCAGGAGCCAGTCCGGCGTTGATGGGAAAATGTGCAGATAATAATATTTCAATTGTATTTTTGACGCCGTCCGGCTCATTCCTGGCAAGGGTAGAAGGAAAGACAAAAGGAAATGTGCTTCTGAGGAAGAAACAGTATGAAGTTGCAGCAGACGAGCAGGAAAGCCTAAAGATTGCACGCAATACGATTGTCGGAAAAGTTTATAATGGACGGTGGGTAATCGAGCGTACCATAAGAGATCATTCACTACAGACAGATGCAGATAAATTAAAAATTGTTTCAGAGAGGCTTCGGGATAAAATACCTGATATCAGAATCAGTAACAACAAAGATCAACTCAGGGGAATAGAGGGTGAACTTGCGTCACAGTATTTTTCTGTTTTTGATGAATTGATTTTACAGCAAAAAGAAGATTTCTATTTTCATGAGAGAAACAGAAGACCACCTCTGGACAGGGTAAATGCATTATTATCATTTGTATATACACTATTAACAAGCATGATGGCAGCATCGTTAGAAACAGTTGGACTGGATCCATGTGTCGGATTTTTACATGGAGATAGACCTGGAAGATATTCACTGGCATTGGATATGATGGAAGAACTTCGGCCTGCGCTGGCTGATCGTTTTGTTTTGCGTCTTATTAATAAAAGGATGGTGGGCAAAACAGATTTTATAGAAAAAGAAGATGGAGCAATCTTATTGACAGATGATGCCAGAAAGAGAGTGCTTGACGAATGGCAGAAGCGAAAACAGGAACAGATAATACATCCATATTTAAAAGAAAAGATTCAGTGGGGAATGGTTCCTTATATGCAGGCAATGTTTTTGGCAAGATATTTACGTGGAGACATTGATGCATATCCGCCATTTTTGTGGAAATAGAGGTGATATTTTGCTTGTATTGATTGCATATGATGTTAATACAGAAAATGAAGCAGGAAAGAGCAGACTTCGTAAAGTAGCAAAACAATGTGTAAACTATGGAGTACGAGTACAAAATTCTGTTTTTGAATGTATTGTAGATGGTGCCCAGTGTCGCATGCTGAAAGGAAAACTACAGGAAATTATAGACGAAGAAAAAGACAGCATTCGTATTTATTATTTAAACGATAAACAAAAACAGAAAATAGAATGTCTGGGTGTAAAAAAAGGAATATCAGTAGAAAATACGCTGATATTTTAAAGCGGTGCGGATCATAAGCGAACATGAAAAAGCGGATGATTCGCACCGGAAAAATGCAATATTTTTTGTGTTGCATAAAATAATTATTGCGGTTTTGATGGAATTATATAGACACTATGCAATAATTATTGCAGAGATGCATGAGGAATATTGTGCATTTTTGCT